>NZ_JAKSYO010000172.1 GCF_022829635.1 Methylobacterium sp. E-066 | reverse complement strand
CCGGCCGTTCCGGCACCTGCACGAGGCCGCCGCGGATCGCCAGCGGCTCCCGGGTCAGGGCCTCCCCGTCCTGCCAGATCCAGTGGGTGTCGATCGCCGTGACCTTGCCCGGGGCCGCCGCGGCCGCGTGCGTGAACATGGCGAGCGACACGTCGAAGTGGTTGTTCGAGTGCGAGCCCCAGGTCAGGCCGTGATCACGGCAGAGTTGGGCCACCCGGACCGAGCCGGAGGATGGATGCCGCCTAATTGCGCCCGGGCGGCGGGTCGGGCCGTCGTTGGTTCGGCAGTTCCGGTCTTGGCAGGGGTGGAGGGTCTCAGCGGCGATCGCCGATCAGCGCCTTCAGCTCGACCTGTTCGGCGGCGTCGAGCTGGATAAGCCTGATGCGGCGACCGGCAAACGCGCCGCGTTCGTGCGCGGCGCGCATAGCCCCAGGCCGATTTGACCCACTCATCTCCGGACGCTCGCGCGGTACTTTGGATCCTATCCAAGGTGCTCGTGTTGCCTCGGGCATTCCGCTATCGATGGACGGTCCCTGGCCCGCCATCTCCCGCAACAGGCTCGGAGACCATGATGGGACGACCTGGAGACCTCGATATGAGTCGACGTGACATGGTCGCCGGCGCGACCGCCGCCGCAGCCCTCACCACGCTTCCGTCCGGCGCCCGTGCCGGATCCGCCGCCGCCGACAAGCCGGTGATGGCGAAGGTCGGACTGACCGTGAACGGGCAGCGGCGCGAGCTCGAACTCGACATCCGCACCAGCCTGCTCGACGCCGCGCGCGAGCACCTGCACCTGACCGGCTCCAAGAAAGGCTGCGACCACGGCCAGTGTGGCGCCTGCACGATGATCGTCGACGGCCGGCGCATCAACGCCTGCCTGACCTTGGCCGTGATGCATCAGGGATCCGAGATCACCACCATCGAGGGGCTCGGGCAGCCGGACAACCTGCATCCGATGCAGGCCGCGTTCATCAAGCATGACGGCTACCAGTGCGGCTACTGCACCCCGGGTCAGATCTGCTCGGGCGTCGCCGTGCTCGCCGAGATCAAGGCCGGCATCCCGAGCCACGTCACCGCCGACCTGAATGCACCGACCGAGGTGAGCGAGGCCGAGATCCGCGAGCGCATGAGCGGCAACATCTGCCGCTGCGGGGCTTATTCCAACATCGTCGAGGCGATGACCGAAGTCGCCGGGAGGCAGGCATGAGGTCCTTCACCTACGAGCGTCCGAGCACGCCCGCCGAGGCGGCCGCTGCGGTCACCGGCACGCCGGAGGCCAAGTTCATCGCCGGCGGGACCAACCTCCTCGACCTGATGAAGCTGCAGATCGAGACCCCGGCCCACCTCGTCGACGTGAACGGGCTCGGTCTCGACCGGATCGAGGCGACCCCGGAGGGCGGCCTGCGCATCGGTGCGCTGGTGCGCAACACCGACCTCGCCGCCGACGCGCGGGTGCGGAAGGATTACGGGGTGTTGTCGCGCGCCCTGCTCGCGGGCGCCTCGGGCCAGCTGCGCAACAAGGCGACGACCGCCGGCAACCTGCTTCAGCGGACCCGCTGCCCGTACTTCTACGACACCGCCCAGGCCTGCAATAAGCGCCAGCCCGGCAGCGGCTGCTCGGCCCTCGACGGAGTCAGCCGGCAACTCGCGGTCATCGGCGGCAGCGACGCCTGCATCGCGACGCATCCGGGCGACATGGCCGTGGCGATGCGCGTCCTCGACGCCACCGTCGAGACCGTCGACGCCCAGGGCACCCAGCGCAAGATCCCGATCGCGGAGTTCCACCGCCTGCCCGGCGACGAGCCCGAGATCGACACGACGCTCAAGACCGGCGAGCTCATCACCGCGGTGACGCTGCCCAAGCCGGTGGCCGGCACGCATATCTATCGCAAGGTCCGGGACCGGGCCTCCTACGCCTATGCCCTGGTCTCGGTGGCGGCCATCCTCGGCAAGGACGGGTCCGGGCACGTGGCCTTCGGCGGGGTGGCGCACAAACCCTGGCGGGTCGAAGCGGCGGAGGCCGATCTGCCGCGCGGCGCCAAGGCGGTGACCGACACGGTCTTCGCCGGGGCCAAGCCCACCCATGAGAATGCCTACAAGCTGAAGCTCGCCGAGCGGACCCTCGGTGCGGCGCTCAACCAAGCGAGGGCCTGAGCCATGAAGTTCGACACCCCCGCCGGCCAGAACCCCATCGACCAGCTCAAGGTCGTGGGCAAGCCGACCGAGCGGATCGACGGCAAGTACAAGACCACCGGCACCGCGGCCTATGCCTACGAGCGCCACGACGTCGTGCCGAACCAGGCCTACGGCTACGTGCTCGGCGCCGGCATCAGCAAGGGGCGCGTCCGTGCGATCCATGTCGAGGACGCGAAGCGCGCCCCCGGCGTGCTGGCCGTCGTCACCACCCTGGAGACCCCGCGGCTCGAACGCGGCATGATGAACACCGCCTACTTGTTCGGCGGCGACACGGTCCAGCACTACCATCAGGCCATCGCGGTGGTGGTAGCCGAGACCTTCGAGCAGGCGCGGGCGGCCGCCTTCCTGGTCACGGTCGACTACGCCGCCGAGGCCGGCAAGTTCGACCTCGCGGTTGAGGCGAAGGGCGCACCGCCCGTCCCGAGCGACAGCGGCGAGGGCAGCGGCGGCGATGGCGAGGAGCGGGTCGGCGACTTCGAGGGCGCCTTCGCGCAGGCGCCGGTCACCCTCGACGAGACCTACAGCACCGCCGACGAGAGCCACGCGATGATGGAGCCCCACGCCACCGTGGCGGCCTGGGACGGCGACAAGCTCACGCTCTGGACCTCGAACCAGATGATCGCCTGGGGCCACGGCAGCATCGCCAAGATCCTGGGGATCCCCAAGGAGAACGTCCGGATCGATTCGCCCTACGTGGGCGGCGGTTTCGGCGGCAAGCTGTTCGTGCGCGCCGATGCGGTTCTCGCCGCGCTCGGCGCCAAGGCGGCCGGGCGTCCGGTGAAGGTGGCGCTGACCCGCCCGCTGATCGCCAACAACACCACGCACCGGCCCGCCACGATCCAGCGCGTGCGCATCGGCGCGACCAAGGACGGCACGATCACGGCCATCGCCCACGAGAGCACCTCCGGGAACCTCCCCGATGGCGATCCGGAGACGGCGGTGAGCCAGACCAAGCTCCTGTATGCCGGCGCCAACCGCCTGACCGCGATGAAGCTCGCCCATCTCGACCTGCCCGAGGGCAATGCGATGCGCGCGCCCGGAGAAGCGCCCGGCCTGATGGTGCTTGAGGTCGCCATGGACGAGATGGCCGAGAAGCTGGGTCTCGACCCGGTCGCGTTCCGGATCCGCAACGACACCCAGGTCGATCCGCAGGCGCCGGAGCGCCCGTTCTCCCACCGCGACCTCGTCGGGTGCCTCAGGCTCGGCGCGGACACGTTCGGCTGGGCCAAGCGCAACCCGAGGCCCGGCCAGGTCCGGGACGGTCAGTGGCTCGTCGGCATCGGGATGGCCGCCGCCTTCCGCAACAACATGGTCCTGAAATCCGGCGCGCGGGTGCGCCTGGACGGTTCCGGCACGGTGACGGTCGAGACCGACATGACCGATATCGGCACCGGCAGCTACACCATCATCGCCCAGACCGCCGCCGAGATGATGGGCCTGCCCCTCGACAAGATCGTGGTGCGGTTGGGCGACTCGGACTTCCCGGTCTCCTCGGGATCGGGGGGGCAGTTCGGGGCCAACTCGTCGACGGCCGGCGTCTACGCCGCCTGCGTGAAGCTCCGGGAGGCGGTGGCGCAGCGGCTCGGCATCAACTCGGCGGACGCCGTGTTCGCCGATGGGGAGGTGCGCGCCGGGAACCGTGCCGTGCCCCTCGGCGAGGCTGCCGCCCAGGGCGCTCTGTCCGCCGAGGACACCATCGAGTTCGGCGACCTCTCCAAGAAGCAGCAGCAATCGACCTTCGGCGCTCACTTCGTCGAGGTCGGGGTCGATGCGGATACGGCCGAGATCCGGGTGCGGCGCATGCTGGCGGTCTGTGCGGCCGGGCGCATCCTCAACCCGAAATCGGCCCGCAGCCAGGTCATCGGCGGCATGACCATGGGCACCGGGGCAGCCCTGATGGAAGAGCTTGCCGTCGACACGAAGCGCGGCTTCTTCGCCAACCACGACCTCGCCG
Source organism: Methylobacterium sp. E-066 (assembly GCF_022829635.1). Classification (GTDB taxonomy): domain Bacteria; phylum Pseudomonadota; class Alphaproteobacteria; order Rhizobiales; family Beijerinckiaceae; genus Methylobacterium. Next base: position 329,294 of record NZ_JAKSYO010000172.1, on the reverse strand, counting down.
GCTACGAGGTGCCGGTCCATGCCGACATCCCGCACCAGGAGGTGATCTTCCTCGACGAGGTCGACCCGATGTCGTCGCCGATGAAGGCCAAGGGCGTGGGCGAGCTCGGCATCTGCGGCGTCGGCGCGGCGGTGGCGAATGCGGTCTACAATGCCACCGGGATCCGCGTGCGGGACTATCCGCTCACCCTGGACAAGTTCCTCGAACGCATGCCGGACGCGGCCTGAGCGGGGCCGGATGACGGGTCGGTTCCGAATCTGACACGTCGATGCTCGGATGGGATGGGTCGCCGCCTTGCGAGGCGACCCATTTCCATTTCAGGCTCTTCGCAGCCCGATCTTCGGCCCCGGGATCGATGCGACCGGCGTGCCGTGCCGGCGCTCATCATGCCGATCGCCGGGTTCGGCCCTCGCTTCAGGGGCCCCCGGAGCGGGCCTATGAGCCCGCTTCACCTATGGCAGTCGCGTCGACGAGGAGGCAGGGCCGGCACGGTTGCAGATCAGGCCGCCTGCCTGAGCTTCTCACGCAAGGCACTGGGTAACGCGGCCAGCCACGCGTCTTCCTCGCCCGGTTCCGGCAGGACGTGGCCGAACTCCAGGACGCCCAGCGCCGGGATGTCCGAGATGTAGACCCAGACGTCCTGGTCCGAGATGCCGAGGATCCCGCTCGTCTCTGCCATGATGCGCCGGAGCATCCTGGCCTTCTGCTCCCGGGTACGGCCCGCCCGGATATCGGCGCGCACCCAGACGTGATCGGGAGAGGCCGGCTCGCCGCCGATGAAGATCGACCCGGGCTCGACCCTGTTGAAGATGACCTGCACGAAGTAGCGCGGCGCGCCCGCCTCGACCGCATGGATCTCCGTGATGCTGGCGACGATCCCGGCGCGCTGTTCGGCCGTGAGGTCCCTCGCGGTCGAGATGACATAGGTCGGCATCGGCGTTCTCCCTGTCCTTGGGCGCTCGGCATGACGGCCGGTGCGCCTCACGCGTCCAAACCGGCCCTCAGCCTCTGCGAGGCCCACCGACTGGTGAAACCAAGGTCGGAGCGCCCCGCACTGTTCCTTACGGGGCCGACACCGGCACCCGGCATCCCCGCAAAGGGCCGCCTAGAGGCTCGGATGCAGGTCGCGAACCGGGCTCAGCGTCTCAAGCAGCGCGGCGACCTGCAGGATCGTCGACTCGGCCTGCCAGCTGGCCACGACCTGGACGTTGATCGGCAGTCCCTCCTTGCTCGTCCCGAACCGCATCGACAGGCCGGGCAGGCCGGTGACGTTCAGCGGCACGGTCGCGCCCTGGAGGTAGGTGGCGTCGACGGTTTGGCCGTTGATGACGAACGTGGTGACGCCGTGCTTGTGGGCCGGGATGGGCAGCACCGGCGTGATCAGCGCGTCGTAGCGCCGGAAGTACGCGGCGTAGCCGTCCCGCAGCCGCTCCGCCGCCTGTTCGGCCGCGATGTAGTCGTCCATCGACGTGTCGGGGAGTGCCAGCATGGTCTTGGCCATCGTGTAGAGCTCGTCCCGGCGTCGACCGGCGGTCGCCTCCCGGAAGGCCGGCTTCATCTCCATGACGTGGAGCTTGTTGAACACGTCGAGGGCGAAATCGCGCTCCAGCGCCGGGATGCGCACGGCCTCCACGAGGCAGCCCGCGCCCTTGAGGGCTTCGGCCGCCGCCTGGACGGTCGCGGCGACCTCGGGATCGATCGGGCCGAAGCCGGGCTCGACCAGCCAGCCCACCCGCAGCGGACGGCCGGGCGCGGTGCCCAGACCGGCATCGGCGGCGACGGTGCGGGAGGCGTAGCCGTCTTCGCCGTCCGGGCCGGACAGCAGCGAGAAGGCCAGCGCGAGGTCGCGGATCGAGCGCGCCATCGGGCCGACATGCCAGAAGCGCCGCGGCGCGCGGGGCCAGATCCCCGTCATCGGCACCCGGCCGTGGGTCGCCTTGAGCGAGACGATGCCGGTCTGCGCGGCCGGACCCCGGACCGAGATGGCGAGGTCGGTCCCGAGACCGAGCGGCGACATGCCCGCCGCGATGGCCGCCGATTCCCCACCGCTCGATCCGCCGGGCGTGCGTTCCAGGTCCCACGGGTTGTTCGACCGGCCCGAGAGCAGGTTGTCGCTCTCGATCCAGTAGGAGAATTCCGGCAGGTTCGTCTTCGCCAGCAGGATCGCCCCGGCTTCCTTCAGGCGGGCGACGCTCGTGGCATCCGCCTCGGGGACGCGGCCCTTGAAGATCGGCGACCCGCGCTGGGTCGGGACGCCGGCGGTGTCGATCGAATCCTTCACGGTGAACGGCACCCCGTGCAGGGGCCCGAGCGCGCCGCCGGCCAGAACCGCGGCCTCGGCCGCGCGGGCATCGTCGAGTGCCCGCTCCGCCACGGTGACGATGGCGTTGACCTTGGGATCGACCGCCGCGATGCGGTCGAGATGCGCCTGCACGACCTCCACCGGCGAGACCTGGCGGGTGCGGATCAGTTCGGCGAGTCGGGTCGCGTCCGAGAAGAGGATGTCGGTGGCCATGGGTCGGTGTCCTTCGCGATGCGTTTCGGGGGGGAGCACCGACCCGGGGCCGGTCTCCAACCGCACGGAGGCGCGGGCGGAGGTGCTCGGGGACGGCTTGGGAAAAAGGCTTGGAGACGGGACGGCTCGGAGGTGGTCAGCCGTTCGCGCGATGCGCGAGGAGACGCTCGGCGGCGGGTCCGGACGAGGCCGGGTTCTGGCCGGTGATCAGCAGCCCGTCGGCCACCACGTAGGGCGCCCAGTCGTCGCCCCTGGAGAACCGGCCACCGTTCCGGCGGAGCGCGTCCTCGACCAGGAAGGGAACCACCTGGGTGAGGCCCACGGCCTCCTCCTCGGTGTTCGTGAACCCGGTCACCGCCTTGCCCTGGACGAGGGGCGTCCCATCGGGGGCCTTCGCGTGGCGGAGGACACCGGGGGCATGGCAGACGAGGGCGACGGGCTTGCCGGCGCCGAGCGTCGTCTCGATCAGCCGGATCGAGGCCGGATCCTCGGCGAGGTCCCAGAGCGGACCGTGCCCCCCCGGATAGAACACGGCGTCGAACGGCTCATGGGTGAGGCCATCGAGCCGGGTCGTGTTCGCCAGCGCTGATAGGGCTTCCCCATCCGCCTCGAACCGGCGCGTCGCGTCGGTCTGGGAAGCCGGCTCGCTGCTCTTCGGGTCCAGCGGCGGTCGGCCCCCCAGGGGCGAGGCCAGCACGATCTCCGCACCCGCATCCTTGAACACGTAATAGGGGGCGGCAAGCTCCTCCAGCCAGAAGCCGGTCTTCCGGCCCGTGTCGCCGAGGCTGTCGTGGGAGGTCAGCACCATCAGGATCTTCATCGTCGCTCTCCGTGGTTTCCAGGATTGATCGGGTTGGGATGACGGGCGTCGGGTCGTTTGCGGAAAGACGGGGCGGCGTTACTGCGCCTTCGACGGGCGCTCCGCGATCTGCTCGCGTGCCGGCCTCGTCGCCACCGACCGGATTTCCGGGTTCGCGCGGCGGATCTCCTCGGCCCTGGCCATGCGGACGGCGCCGATGGATTCCAGGGTGATCCTCTCCTGCGCCGAGGCAGCGGGGGGCCCAATCAGGGCCGCCCCCAACCCGGCGATGCCGAGGGAGGGGAGGGCAAACGTTGTCGTGCGGTACGGCATGAGCTTTCTCCTTGTTGAATTCCCGGTTCCTCGCCGGCCTCGGCAAGGTGTGGTTGATCGCCTTTGAGTAGACCAGTCGTCTTTTATTCGAGCACAAGCGTGCAAGGTCTGGCTGCCTCCGTCTTGCCGCGCGTCAGCGTGAGGACAGGCCGAGGATCTGTCGTGTCGTCGCCATCGCTGCCTCGAACGGTGCGTCGGTCCGCACGATCTTCGCCATCAGGCTCGCGCCGAGCCAGACGTGATAGAGCGTCTCAGCGGTCGTATGCGGCTCGCCGGCAACGGTGAGCGAGCCCTCCGCGACGCCCGCTTCGATCGCCCGGGCCAGCCGCTCGATGATCCCGGCGGTCCCGCCCTTGAGGGCGAGGCGCATGGTTTCGGACAGGTCCGAGACTTCCGCGGCGAGCTTCACCGCCAGGCACTTGCGCTGGTAGTCGACGCTGCCCTGCGTCGCCTGCCATTTCCGCCAGTAGTTCATCAGGCGCTCGGCATGGCTCAGGCCTGGCTCGGCGAGAGTCGTGTCGAGATCGGCCAGATAGGTCTCGAAGTAGTCGTCGAGCAGTGCCTCGCCGAAAGCCTCCTTCGAGCCGAAATAGTGGTAGAATGACCCCTTCGGCACCCCGGCCGTAGCCAGGATCTCGTTGAGCCCCACGCCGGAAAACCCCTTCGCCCCCACCAGACCATAGGCGGTGTCGAGGATCTCCTGCCGGGTGTCGGTATGTGCGTTCAGGCGTGCCATGACGCTGAGATAGACCCGATTAGACCGGTCGTCTAGTGGGCGGGCGCATATTTTTGGCCTGCGATCCGAAATGGACTGCAGGTGACCCCGCGTTCGATGCACCTCCGCTCGCCGGACCGATCCGCCGCGCAGCGGCCGTCCGCCCGCCCTGTCCCGTGCCCCTCAGGTCGTCGGGACCACCCGAGCATCGGCCCCCAGGGTGTCGCGCACCCAGCGGAACGCACCGTTGGCGGCCGGTACGCCGGCGTAGATCGCGATCTGGAGGAGCAGCGACTGCAACTCCTCTAGATCGACACCGTTGGCGAGCGCGGGGCGGATATGGAGCTTGAACTCCTCCTCGTGCCCGAGGGCGACCATCAGCGCCAGGGTCACGAGCGAGCGCGTCTTCCAGGGCAGGCGCGGGTCGCCCCAGACCTCGCCCCACGCGGTCCGGGTGATGAAATCCTGCCACGGCCCGGCGAAGGGGCCCGCTGCGGCGAGCGAGCGTTCCACATGCGCCTCGCCGAGGACGGCCTTGCGGTTGGCGAGACCGGTCTCGAACGGCACCGCTCCGGCCGACGCGGTTGCGCCCCGATGGCGGTCGAGGAAGCCCAGCAGATGGGCTGCCGCCGCCTCCGGGTGCTCGACCGCCAACAGGTGTGCGGCCCGCGGAATCAGGACCAGCTCCGCCTGGGGGATGCCCGCACAGATCTCCTCGGCCATCGCCGGCGGCGTCGCCGGGTCGTCCCGCCCGGCGATCACCAGCGTCGGCGCCGTGATCCGGCCGAGCACCGGCCTCAGGTCCATCCGCCCGATCGCCCCGCAGGCGACCGCGTAGCCGGCCCGATCGCAGGCCGCGAACGCCTCCCGGATCGGCGCCACCACCGTCGGCGCCCGCTCGGCGAAGCCGGGCGTGAACCAGCGCCCGAGCGTCGCGTCGACGATCGCCGCCGTGCCCTGCGCCCGCACCGTGGCGGCACGCTCGTTCCAGCTCGCCTCGCTCGGCATGTAGGCGGCGGTCGCCATCAGGGTCAGGCTCAAGACCCGGTCCGGCGCCGCGGCGGCCAGAGCTTGCACCGTCATGCCGCCGAGCGAGAGCCCGACGAGATGAGCGCGGTCGATGCCGAGCCCGTCGAGCAACCCCAAGAGGTCGCCCGCGAGGTCCGCGATCTCGGCGGGCGCATCGCGGGTGGCGGAGGCGCCGTGGCCGCGTGTGTCGTAGCGCAGCACCCGGTAGCGCCCGCGCAAGGCGGCGGCGACGCCTTCCCACATCGCCCGGGTCGTGCCGAGCGAGTTCGAGAACGCGACCACCGGCGCGCCGCTCGGGCCGGTGAGATCGTAGGCGATGTCGAGGCCGTTGACGGGGATCAGGGGCATGTCGGCTCCGGGGTCGAAGGGGTGAGGCGGGCGGCGAGCCGGTCGAGCTGCGCCAGCGCCCGATTGGTCGCGGCGGCGGCGGCCGCGACTGGACGGTCGATGTCGAAGGCGCGGTCGAGATCGACGCCGTGCGTCTCCGGCATCCCGGCCAGGACGCTGCGCAGGTCGCGGCCGGTGTCGCGGACCTCTCCGGCCGCGCGCTCCACCAGGGCGTGGGCCGCCCCGGCGCCGAGCGTCCGGGCGCAGGCCGCGGCGGCCGCGTCGGCGAAGAGCAGGCCGCGGGTGAGGTCGAGATTGGCGGCCATGCGGTCCGGTGCGATCACCAGGCCCTCGGCGAGGGCGCGCGCCTCGCGCAGCGCGCCCGAGGCGAGGCCGAAGAGCTGCGGCAGGGCGTGCCACTCGGCATGCCAGGGGCCAGCCGCGCGCTCGTGGGCGCTCGCCATCGCGTCGAGCAACGTGGCCGCATGGCCCTTGGATGCGCCGAAGGCGGCGAGGATCACCGTGGCCGAGACCGGGTTGCGCTTGTGCGGCATCGCCGAGGAGCCGCCCCGGCCCGGCACGTGCGGCTCCGACACCTCGCCGACCTCCGTCGAAGCGAGGTGGGCGACGTCGCCGGCGAACTTCGCCAGGCTGCCGAGCAGCCGTGCCAGCCAGGCGCCGGCCTCGGCGATGCGGGCCCGGCGGCTGTGCCAGGCCACCGTTTCGGGGGCGAGGCCGAGATGCGCGGCGTAGGACAGAGCCACCGCCTCCGCCTGCCCACCGAGGCCCGCCAGCGTACCGACCGGGCCGCCGAGCGAGGCGGTCAGCAAGCGCGCGCTTAGATCCGGCAAGTGCGAAAAAACCTCGGCGAGGCCGAGCGCCCAGGTCGCGGCTTTGTAGCCGAAGCTGATCGGCGCCGCGTGCTGGCCGTAGGTGCGCCCGGCGCAGGGTGTGGCGCGATGCGCCTCCGCGATCCGCCGGAGGCCGGCGAGCACGGCGGCGCTCTCGGCCGCGATCAGGTCGAGGCCGTCGCGCATCTGCAGGACCAGGGCGGTGTCGGCGATGTCCTGGGTCGTGGCGCCCTTGTGGAAGCCCGCTTCCAGATCGGCCGGCAGCAGCTTGCGCACGGCTGCCACGAAGGGGATCACCGGCACGCCCGCGAGCGCGGTGCCGGCGCCGAGGGCCTCCAGGTCGAGCGCCGCGGGCGTGAGCGCGTCGAGGGCGTCGGCGAGCGCGGCCGGCACGAGGCCGGCCTCCGCTTCCGCTCGCGCCAGGGCCGCCTCGGCCCGCAGCATCGCGGCGAGGCGCGCTTCGTCGGAGAACACGGCGCGCATCGCCGCGGTGGCGAAGAGAGGCCCGAGCAGGCCGGAATCGAGGGCTGAGAAGGTCATAGGTCGAAGAACACGGTCTCGCCGTCGCCGCTCAGGACGATATCGAACCGGTAGGTCGGCGGATCCTCACCGACGCGGGGCGCGACCAGGGTCTGCCGACGCGCCTCGGGAACGAGAGCGAGGATCGGATCCTCTTCATTCGCGTCGGCATCGGCGAAGTAGACGCGCGTGACGAGCCGCTTGAGCAGGCCGCGCCCGAACACGCCGACGGCGATGTGGGGGGCCTGCCAGCGGTTCCCGCCGACCTGGAGCGGCACCGGGCCCGGCTTGACCGTGAGGAACCGGAAGGTGCCCTCGGCGCTGACCGCCGCCCGGCCGAATCCGATGAACCCGGGGTCGAGCGCCACATCCGCGCGGTCGTCGGCCGCCCCGTGATAGCGCCCGGCGGCGTTGGCCCCCCAGATCTCGATCATCGCGTCGGGGACCGGCCGGCCCTCACCGTCGCGCACCGTGCCGACGAGGGCGATGGCCTCCCCCCGCACAGGCCCGCGCGGCGGCGCGCGATGGAGGACGTCGTGCTCCTCCGGGAACAGGTCGGTGCGCGCACCGATGTCGCTGCCGCCGACGAGGTCGGCGCCGCCCTTCCAGGGCAGGCCGTAATGGAAGAACGGGCCGACCGTCTGCCAGGGCGTCTGGCCGAACAGGGCCGGATCCTGGTTGTCGGGCCGCTGGTCCGGATTGCGGGGCAGGCCGATGGGATCGTCGGTCATCTCAGGGCTCCCAGGGCGTCGCGTCGCGCCCGCGCAGAACGATGTCGAAGACGTAGCCGAGGGCGTGGTTCGGCTCGGTCGTGTCGATGTCGAACCGCGCCACCAGCCGGTTGCGGTAGGGCAGCGGCACGGCGTTGGCGATCGGATCGATCTCGATGAGCGGGTCGTCAGGGAAGTAGAGCTGGGTCACCAGGCGGGTCGCGAAGGCGGGGCCGAGCAGCGAGAGGTGGATATGGGCCGGCCGCCAGGCGTTGCGATGGTTGCCCCACGGATAGGCGCCGGGCCGGATCGTGGTGAAGCGGTAGCGGCCCTGCGCGTCGGTGACCACGCGGCCCGTGCCGGTGAAGTTCGGATCGAGGGGGGCGTTCCACTGGTCGTTGCGGTGGATGTAGCGCCCGGCGGCGTTGGCCTGCCAGATCTCCACGACGGTGTCGGGCACCGGTCGGGCGTCCTCGTCGAGGACCCGGCCGGAGACGATGATCCGCTGCCCGATCGCCTCGCCCGGGCCGCGCGCGTGGCGGGTGAGGTCGGCGAGCGCCGGCCCCATCAGCGCCTCCCAGGCGCCGGCCGGCCCGGTGATCTCCGTGAGCGTCTGCGGCACGCGCACCAGCGGCTGGCGCGGGCTGCGCAACGCCGTCGAGCGATAGGGCGGGAACAGCGAGGGCGGCTGGCCCGGATCCTCGGCTCTGTAGGGTCTGGCATCCGGCATGAGGATCCTCCTGTCCGGCGGGTGGCGTGAGGGGTGACGTATGGTGGTCAGTGGCCGAGCGCTTCGGCCGGCTTGGGGGCCGCACCGCCCGGGCGACCGCCGGCGAGGCGCTTGACGACGATGGCCAGGGTGGCGATCGCGGCCGGGATCGCCACGACCGCGAAGGTCGCGCTCAGGCTCCAGTCGGATAAGCCCCCGACGAGGAAGGAACCGGCGATGCCGCCGAAGCGGCCGAGCCCCAGCATCCAGGCCACGCCGGTGGCCCGTCCCCGCGTCGGGTAGAAGGCCGCCGCGAGGGCGGGGAGCGAGGATTGCGCCATGTTCATCAGGGTGCCGGCGACCAGCACCGCCGGGATCAGCAGGCCGAGATGCCCGACCGCCTGCCCGATCAGCGCGACCGCGAGTGCGGTCAGCGCGAAGGTCGTCGCCACCACGATGTCGGCGTCGAGCCGGTCCATCAGCGCGCCCAGCAGGACGGCGCCGATGCCGCCCAGCGGGAACAGGGCCGCGATCAGGGCCGCCGAGCGCGGATCGAGCCCGGTCTCGCGAAAGAGGATCGGCATCCAGTTGACCAGGGCGTAGAAGATCGTGAGGCCGCAGAAATAGGTGATCCACAGCATCACCGAGCCGAGACCGTAGGCCGGCGAGAGGACGAGGCGCAGACCGCCCGGCCCGTCCGGGGCGGCTCCGCTGGGCGTCGCTTCGCCGAGGGTGTAGCGGCCGGCGGGGGCGACGCCGGGCACGACCCGCCGCAGGATCGCCGCCACGCGCTCCGCCGGCGCCCCGTGGGCCACGAGGTGGCGGATCGATTCCGGCAGGAGCGCGCCGAGCAGCAGGGCCAGCAGCAGGGGCGCGACGCCGCCCAGGATCAGGACGCTGCGCCAGCCGAAGGCCGGGATCATCCAGGCGGCCAGGAAGCCGCCGAACGCCGCCCCGAGCGGGAAGCCGGAGAACATCAGATTGATCAGGAGCGCCCGGCGGCGGGCCGGGACGTACTCGCTGGTCAGCGTCACGGCGTTCGGCATCGCCGCCCCTAGGCCGAGGCCGGTCAGGAACCGCAGGATGCAGAGCCATGTGATGTCCGTCGCGAACGCGGAGGCGAGGCAGGCAGCCCCGAGCTCCGCGACCGCGGCGACCAGGACGGCCTTGCGACCGTAGCGGTCGGCCACGGGGCCGGCCGCGAGCGCCCCCAGCGCGAGGCCGAACAGGGCGGCGCTGAGCACCGGTGCCAGCGCCCCGCGCGGCACGCCCCACTCGGCCATGAGCGAGGGCGCGACGTAGCCGATCGCGGCGGTGTCGAACCCGTCGAGCAGCACGATCAGGAAGCACAGGCCGAAGGTCAGGCGTTGCAGGCCCGAGACCGGGCTCGCGTCGATCAGGGCCGGCACGTCGGTGGCCGGTGCCATATCGCGGATCATGGGTTCGCGGATCATGGGCGCGCCTCCAGCGAGAGCCGTCCGGCGTCCGGATCGAGCGGCAGGCCGATGTAGTTTTCGGCGAACGCCGTCTGGGCCGCGCGCGAGGTCCGCAGATAGGCGAATTCGGCCACCTGCATGCGGCGGTCGAAGCCGGTCGCCTCTGGGAAGCGGTGGGTCAGCCCGGTGAACCACCAGGAGAAGCGCTCGGCCTTCCAGACCCGTGCGAGCGCCCGCGCCGAGTAGCCGTCGAGGCCGGATCGTTCATTCCGGGCGTAAAAGCCCTCCAAGGCTTCGGCCAGCATGAGCACGTCCGACACGGCGAGGTTCATGCCCTTCGCGCCGGTGGGCGGCACGCTATGGGCGGCATCGCCCGCCAGGAACAGGCGGCCATATTGCATCGGCTCGCCGACGAAGCTGCGCAGCGGCGCGATGCTCTTCTCGAAGGCCGGCCCGCGCACGACGCCTGCGGCGGTCTCGGGCCCGAGGCGCAGGCACAGCTCGTCCCAGAAGCGCGCATCCGGCCAATCCTCGATGCGCGCGTCGATCCCGCACTGGATGTAGTAGCGGCTGCGCGTCGGCGAGCGCATGCTCGACAGCGCGAAGCCGTTGGCATGGCTGGCATAGATCAGCTCGTGCGCCGCCGGCGGCACCTCGGCCAGGATGCCGAGCCAGCCGAACGGATAGACCCGCTCGAAGGTTTTTCGGATCGCCTCGGGGATGAATTGGCGGCAGATCCCGTGGGAGCCGTCGCAGCCGGCGACGACATCGCAGGCGAGATGCTGCGTGCCGGCAGCGGTCCGGTAGCTGACGGACGGGGATGCGCTGTCGATGTCGTGCAGTTGCACATCCGCCGCCTCGAAGACGATCGGCATCCCGTGCGTCTCGGCCGCGTCGAACAGATCGCGCATTACCTCCTGCTGGCCGTAGATCGTGACGGCGCCGCCGGTGAGGTCGGCCATGTCGATGCGAAAGGTCTCCCCGTCCAGGGCGAGAGTCGTGCCGGTATGCACGAGGCCCTCGGCGCGCAGACGCCGGTCGAGACCGAGCCGGGCGAGCGCCGCGACGGTGCCCTGCTCCAGCACCCCGGCCCGGACGCGGCCCTCGACGTAATCGCGCGTCCGGCGCTCGATCACCACGCTCGCGATGCCCGCCGCCCGCAAGAGATGCGCGAGGACGAGGCCCGCCGGCCCGGCGCCGACGATCGCCACCTGCGTTCGCATGTTTCCTCCGATTCGTGCCGATCTCTGACGGATCGGTCTCCGGCTTCATCCTGCCGCGGCGGGCGGCCCTTGGGGATGGAGACGCGTGCGATTCCCTTGTATTTTTGTGTCGATTCCGCCTCCGACGCACCGATGCCGAGACCCCTCGTCCCGCACTATTTCCTCTACGGCGAGCCGCCCCAGGCGCCCGACGATCGCTTCCTGCACGTCGAAGACCTGGACGATCGCAGTCGGGCTGCGGCGTGGCGGATCACGCCGCACGCCCATGCGGACCTGCACCAGGTGTTCCTGATCCGGCACGGGCATGGAACCGTGACCGCGGAGGGGGAGGCGACTGCGTTCGTGGCGCCCTGCGCGCTGATCATCCCGGCCGGCGTCGTGCACGGCCTCGTCTACGAGACGATCAGCGCCGGCCGGGTCGTTTCCGTCTCGGATACGTTCCTCCACGCGCTGACGCGCGAGGAGCAGGCCCTGTCGGGCCTGTTCGGTTCGGTGCGCAGCCTCGCGCTGTCGCCGCCGTGCCCGCTCGACGCCGCGATCGAGGCGCTCTGGGCCGAGCAATCCAGGGCGGCACCGGCCCGGAGCGCGGCCGTGGCAGCCCGTCTGACGCTGCTTCTCATCGAGATGGCGCAGCTGATGGACGAAGCCGGCACCGGCGCGCCGACGCAGCTCGCCGCCCAGACGCGGATCGTCGCCGGCTTCCGCAGGGAGGTCGAGAACAGCTTCCGGACCGGCATCGACCTCAAAACCTACTGCGACCGGCTCGGCACCACCCCGGGGCGCCTGCGCGCAGCCTGCCGGTCCGTCGCCGAGACCACGCCCGGCCAGCTCATCGCGGACCGGATTGTCCTCGAGGCCAAGCGCGGCCTACGCTACTCAACCCTGCCGGTCTCCGAGATCGCCTACGCGCTGGGCTTCCAGGATCCGGCCTATTTCTCCCGATACTTCGCCCGCGCAGTCGGCATGACCCCCTCGGCCTTCCGCAACGCCGCGTGAGCCCGCGCTGCTGGTCCCAAACAGGCGGCCGTCGCCATGGTGGCGAGGCCGTGTCAGGGCACGCACCGCCGTCGCGTCATGCGGCGACGGGCCTGACCACGACGTCCTCAACGTCGACAAGGGTCGCCATGACGCCGGACTGGATCCGAGCGAAGACCGCATCGAGATCGCCCGTGCTCTGCATCAGCACGGCGCAGGAGAGGGCGATGACGTGCGGAGTGCGGTCAGGCCCCTCGGCGAGGAACTCGCGGATCGCCTCGACCAGGGATGCGTTCGGGTCCTCCTCCGGCAGAGTGCTCAGGACATGCGCGCAATCCTGCCGCAGCGATGCCATCTCGGTGTCCACGACCGAAACCCAGTGCCGGGCCTGGTCATAGATGAGCCAGCGCACCGAGCCAGGAGCCACCGGGGCCAGTCCCGCGAGATAGCGCCGAGCGGCTGCGTCATCGAACATGCCATGGGCTTTAGCGCCGGCCCTCCGAAACGCCAACGCGTCGGATGGCCGGTTCGGACCGCCGCCCTGTTGCCGGCGCGGAACCCGGCCGGCATGGTGTCGGCCCCGGAACAGGCGAAGCGAGCGTGCGAGCCATGGGTTTGCTGGACGGATTGCTCGGCCATGGCAGCGAGGTCGATGCCGCATCCCTGGAGCGGCGGCTCGCGGGCATCCTGATCGACGGCGAGACGGCGCGCTTGGCGTTCAAGATCATCCGCGACGTGTTCGTGTTCACGGAGCGCCGGATCATCCTGATCGACGTGCAGGGCGTCACCGGCAGCAAGGTCGAATTCACCTCGATTCCCTACCGGGCGGTGGTCCGCTTCTCGGTGGAGACGGCCGGCACCTTCGACCTCGATGCCGAGCTCAAGATCTGGGTCTCGGGCACGCCCCAGCCTATCGAGCGCACCCTTAAGAAGGGGGCCGACGTGCGCGGCATCCAGCGCGCCCTGGCGGAGGGCGTGCTGCGCTAGTGGTCAAAATCTAACGGATGGAACCCGCCAACAACGTCCGAGAAGGGTGGAAAGCAATCATTCGCTCTTTTAAGGAAGATTATGTTCGAAGCTCTGTCTGTGCTCGTTGCGCCGCCGGTCCTGATCCTCGCATCCGCTATCGGACTGCGTTACAGATGGCCGGTTCTACCCACTGTCGCCTTCGACGGCGTTATAGTTGCTATGGCTGCGTATTTTCTCTACGGGGGAGTTCAACAGAGTTGCCGCATAAACGAAAGTGAGTGCATCGGCGCAACGGCTACCGCTTACATTACCTTGGTCTTCTGGTTTTTGGCAATTGGAGCACTAATTGTCAGCATTATCCTGACCATGAGAGAACGGCGTAAGCACACTGCACGCAGACCCTAACTGTCTGCCATGGGCCGGAAGTTGACCCAGAGCATGGGTTTGATCCGTCAGATTTCGACCACTAGAGCCTCGTCCCGACCGCCGGACGCCGGCTCACCGGGACGGCGCGCCGCTCCGCGATCCGACGGGAGCCATCGCCTCGAACACGCCGTCCCGGCGCACCAGCGCGTGGAACAGCGCCGCCGCGACATGGGTCAGCACCAGGGCGAAGAACGCGAAGGCGAGGTAGGAATGCGCGTTCCAGAGCAGCGTATGGAGCGCGGCGTTCTGCGGTAGGATCGCGGGCAGCCGGATGTCGCCGTAGAGCACGACCGGGTAGGCGCCGGCCGAGAGCATCGCCCATCCGAGCAGCGGCATCGCGAACATCAGCCCGTAGAGTCCGTAATGGGACAGGTGCGCGGCGAGCTTCATCGGGGCCGGCAGGTCGGCCGGCAGGGGCGGCGTCCCGCTTCGCGCCCGCACCGCCAGGCGGATCAGGGCGAGGACGAAGATCGCGACACCCAGGGTCTTATGGGTCGCGAGCAGCGGTACGTATGTCGGCATAATCGTCGAGACCATGCCGACCCCGATGAAGAACATCGCGATGATGCACACGGCCATCGACCAGTGCAGGAGCCTCTGGCCGCCTGTGAAACGCGTCCGGTCGGTCGTCATCGCCCCGCCTCCGAGGTGCGCTTGGAATAATCCTTCGCCTCCGCGGTGCGCAGGTCGTAGGATCGCGCGTAGGCCGCCGAGCGCGCCGCCGGAAACGGGTCGTCGGAGACCTTAATACCGTCCGGCAGGATCGTCGGATCGAAGTTGATGTCGCGGCACGGGCCGTCCGCCTCGGGCTCGATACGCTCGACCACCAGAGTGCCGGCCTCGACGCTGCGCCGTCCCTCCGGCCAGGCGCGGCTCGGATCCGCGGTCGGGTCGCCGGGATCGGCGAGAGTGAGGATCAGGCTCCAGCGCTGCGGCGCGGCCGCGACCCGCTCGGTGATCTCCCGCTCCAGATAGGCCGCGCCGCGCTTGCCGAGTTCGTCGGGCGTGATCCGCTCGGCCTGCGCCTGCGGGCGGAACGACCAGCGCACCGCCTGCTCGGCCCCAGATGCGTTGGTGAGCAGGAAGGCGTCGAGGCTGTTGTAGGGCTCCTGCGCGTAGCTCGCGGTCCAGTCGGGGCACTTGGCCCAGGCGCCGAACGGGGCGAAGTCCGGATGCGCGGCGACGAAGGCCGCCATGGCGTTGGGCTCCTTGCTCGCGGGAACCCGCAGGAGCTCGTAGAACGCTTCCGGGGTGGCGACCGGGAAGACCGGCGCGTTGATCATGGCGGCGCGCCACACAGCGCCATCGTCCGTGGCGATCTGCAGGCCTAAGCCCCGCACCCGGACGGTGGCGTCCGGCGCGCCGGGATCGGGTGTTCCGAGGTTGAACCGCCCCAGGGCCGGATGGCGCCCGGTTGCGAAGGCCTTGGCGCGTGAGAGCGCGGCACCGTTGCCGTTGGCCTCGAACACGCCCGTGAAGCAGATGCCCTTGGCGTGGTTGCGCCGGTACCCGGGAACCGGCCCCTTCGGCGGCGCGAGGGCGTCGACCAGCTTCGTCGGCGTCAGGCGGTCGGGCGAGAGCCAGCCCGCGGTGTAGGCGAACGCGCCGGTGGCGCCGGCGCAGACCGCCGCGATGACGGCGAGGGAGGCCAGGGTCGAGCGTGGCCCTGACGATGGCAGCGGCATGTGAAGGTCTCCCTTGGACGTCGCGCGGCGGCGGCCGCGGACGGCTTCGGCGCGGCGACGAACGATCCCGGTCCCGGACGGCGGCGGAGACCGGCTCCGCCCGCGTTCGAGGCCTCACAAGCTGCCAGAAATTTTGAATTCAGGAAAGCAAAGCTTCAGCGCGCTGCCGAATATGGGCCGCGGTCGCGAAAGGACGGGTTTTGGCCCGCGCCGCTCATGCGGCCCGTTGCGCGAGGTGCCGCGCGCGCACGGTGCCGTCGATGCTCCGGAGCGCCTGGAGAACCGCGCCCGCCTCCGGCAGCTGCACCGACGCGTCCACCACGACGTAGCCGAATTCCCCATCGGTCTGCAGGTACTGCGCATCGATGTTGAGCGCGCGACCCGAGAAGATCGCGTTGATCTTGCCGAGCACGCCCGGCACGTTCCGGTGCACGTGAAGGAAGCGCGCACCGGAGAGGCGCGGCGGCAATTGCACCTGCGGGAAGTTGACGGCGCCGAGGGTGGAACCGGTCTGCGCGTAATCGACCAGCTTGCGGGCGACCTCCGCGCCGATGCGGTCCTGCGCCTCCTCGGTCGATCCGCCGATATGCGGGGTGAGGATGACGTTCGGCAGCCCCTGAAGCGGCGACACGAAGCGCTCCGCATTGGATTTCGGCTCGACCGGAAACACGTCGATCGCCGCGCCGCCGAGACGCCCGTCCCGCAACGCCTGCGCCAGAGCCTCCAGATCCACCACCGTGCCGCGGCTGTTGTTGATCAGATAGGCCCCGGGCTTCATCGACCGGATGCGCTCCGCATTCATGAGCCCGTGCGTCGCCGGCGTCTCAGGGACGTGCAGGCTGACGACATCGCTGGAGGCGAGCAGGATCTCCAGGCTGTCCACGGGCTCGGTGTTCCCGTGCCGCAGCTTGTCGGTCAGGTCGTGGAAGATGACCCGCATGCCCATCGCTTCGGCGAGATTGGACAGCTGCGAGCCGATATTGCCGTAGCCGACGATCCCCAGCGTCTTGCCGCGGACCTCGAAGGATCCCGAAGCCGACTTGTCCCATCCGCCCTCGTGGGCGGAGGCCGAGCGCGGCAGGATGCGCCGGAGCAGCATGACGATCTCGCCGATCGTCAGTTCGGCGACGCTGCGCGTGTTCGAGAACGGCGCGTTGAAGACCGGCACTCCGCGCGCCCGGGCGCTCTCGAGATCGACCTGATTGGTGCCGACGCTGAAGCAGCCGATGGCGGTCAGGTTGGGCAACGCGTCGAGAAGCTCGGGGGTGATCTTCGTCCGCGAGCGGATCCCGAGCACGTTGGTGTCGGCGATGCGCGGCGCATCGGTGACGCCGATGGCGTGCGACAGCTGCTGCACAGCGTCGAGGCCCGCCTGCGCGAAGACCTGACGGGCCGTGGACGCGATGTTCTCGGTCAGGACGATACGATCCGTGGGCAAAACCGGTACCTCAGTGGACGGGAGGGCGCAGATTATCACGTTCCCGGCGCTTGGCTTCGCCGGCAATTGTCTTCCCATAGGCGACAGTGGTAGCTTATAGGATCACTGTGCTTCTCAGGTGTATGATCGCATTGATGTGATCGGTCTCGCTAAGATCGGCCGGTGGTGAAGGTATCGACGGGGTTTTGACGACTCAACGACGGCACAGATCCGCGCCCGCACCGTAACGCGGCGCCGGAAGAAGGACATGCCAAATATAGGTCTGGACGGGGCAGAGATTTTCAGCTTGGCCGTTTGATACGAAGAACACATTCTGTTGACCTGGGAGGTGGTTAGGCGAGAATGTCGCCGATGCCTCCTCGCGCTTTCTTCCGCAGCAAGACCCCTTTCGTCGGGCTCGACCGATGGCAGGATCGGGATTGCTGAAAGCAGCCGGTCGGGCATCGGCATCCCGGTTCTTCCCGCGCCGTCCGAGACCACGGCCTCAACGGACAGGCGCGCCTGCGCATTCAAGGCACTTCCCATGACACGCGATCGCACGACCCTGTCCCGCCGCCGCGTGCTGGCGCTCGGCGCGGGCGCGCTCGGGACCGGGGCCCTGCCGGCCTCCGGCGGCGCTCAGCAGGGTGCGAAGCCTTCGGTGGTCCGGATCGGCTACCTCACGGCGCCCCGGGCCTGGGTGATCGGCAAGCATGACGGTGCGTTCGAGACCGCCCTCGGCACGGGGGTCGAGTGGATTCCGTTTCCGTCGGGCGGGCCGGCGCTGCAGCTGCTCGCGGCCGGGAAGCTCGACCTCGCGATCTTCGGCAGCACCCCGATCGCGGCGGGCATCTCCCGCGGGTTGCCGATCCAGATCCTCGGCTCGCCCGAGGTGGTGGCGACCAGCGAGCGGCTCGTGGTCAGGCCCGAGATCACGGAGGTCAAGCAGCTGGAGGGCAGGCGCATCGCCGTGGCGCCGTCCTCCACCATGGCCTTCGCCCTGGAGGCGGTGATCCGGATCAACCGGCTCGATCCCGCGAAGGTCAAGCGCCTGCCGCTCGGCCAGCCCGAGACGATCGCCGCCTGGAAACGCGGCGACATCGACGGCACCTACATCAACGGGCCGTTCTGGAGCGACCTGCTCGGCTCGGGCGGGAGACAGCTCCTGGTCTCCGGCGATCTCCAGCCGCACGGCTTCTTCTTCTGGAACTCGGCGGTGGTGCGGACGGACTTCGCCCAGCGCTACCCCGAGACCGTGGTCACCTGGCTGCGCGCCGTGCAGGCCCAGTTCGAGCGCTACAGGGCGGATCCCGAGGGCGTGGCCCGAACCCTGGCCGAGGATTTCGGCGCGCCCTTCGAGGCCGTCCGGGACACGCTGGTCGGCCTGTCCTATCCGACGTTCCAAGAGCAGCTCGGCCCGAAATACTGGGGGCGCACGGCCAAGGCGAGCGCGGCACCATTCCTCAAGGCGCTCTCGGACACCGCCGACTTCCTGGCGGAGAGCGGCGAGATCAAGCGCGGCGGCATTCCGGCCTCCTTCGGGCCGTTCGTGAACTACGACCTGCTCAACCGCGCCTTTCCCGCGTGAGCCGGCTCTCGCTTCCCCACCGCGCCCTGCTGGGTGCGGTGTCGGTGCTGCTCATGGTCTTCGTCTGGGAGGCGGCGTCCCGCCTGTCGCTGGTCGATGCGCTGCTCGTGCCGCCGCCCTCGGAGATCCTCGCGACGGCGGCCGACCTGATGCGCGACGGCTATCGGCAGACGCCCCTCTGGGATCATGTGCTCCTCAGCCTCGCGCGATCGCTGGCCGGATTCCTGGCCGCGATCGTCACGGGGGTGCCGCTCGGCATCGCCATGGGCATGGCGCCGGTCTTCGGCGCGCTGGTCGACCCGTTCGTTCAGTTCCTGCGCCCGCTGCCGAAGCTCGCCCTGATTCCCCTGGTGGTCCTCTGGTTCGGCATCGGCGAGACCTCCAAAATCCTGCTGATCTACCTGTCCACCGTCCTGACGATCGTCGTCGGGGCGGCCGCCGCCGTGAGCCAGGTCCGGCGGCAGCAATTGCGGGCGGCGCGCGCGCTCGGTGCCCGCGGGTTCACGATGTTCCGGTTCGTGATCCTGCCGGCGATCCTGCCCGACCTGTTCGTGACTGTCCGGCTCGCCTTCGGCATCGGCTGGACCACCCTGATTGCGGCCGAGATGATCGCCTCGGAGGCCGGGCTGGGCTGGATGGTCGTCAATGCCGGCGCCTACCTGCGCACCGACGTGGTCATGCTCGGCATCGTGCTCCTGGGCGCCACCGGCTACGCCCTCGACCTCGCCCTCGTCGGGCTTCAGCGCTGGGCCACGCCCTGGGCCGGCAGGGGCTGATCCGTGACCGTGCACATCCTGCCGCCCGACCTCCAGGCCACCCTGCCGCCGCCGTCACCTGACCCGCTGATCGTCCTGGAGGATGTGGCGAAGCGCTTCGTCGACGGGCGGACGGGGCGCGTCACTGCGGCCCTGGAGCACCTCTCCTTCGCGATCCGGGACGGCGAGTTCGTCTGCCTTCTGGGACCCAGCGGCTGCGGCAAGTCCAGCGTGCTGGACCTGCTCTGCGGCTTCGAGCAGCCCAGCGCGGGGCGTATCGTCGTGGAGGGCGGTCCGGTGCGGGAGCCGGGGCCGGACCGGGGCATCGTGTTCCAGGAGGCGCTGCTGTTCCCCTGGCTGTCGGTGTTCGACAACATCACCTTCGCGCCCCGCCTCGCCGGCGTGCCGGCCGCGCTCTACCGCCCCCGGGCGGCCCGCCTGATCGCCCTGATGGGGCTCGACGGCTTCGAGACTCACGCCCCCTACGAGCTGTCCGGCGGCATGCGGCAGCGTGCGGCCATCGCCCGGGCCTGGATCTCGGAGCCGCGCATCCTGCTCATGGACGAGCCCTTCGGCGCCCTGGATGCCCAGACGCGGCTCGGGATGCAGGAACAGCTGCTGATCGCCCGGGAGGCCACGGGGGCGACGGTGCTGTTCGTCACCCACGACATCGAGGAGGCGCTGTTCCTGGCCGACCGCATCCTCGTCCTGAGCGGCCGGCCCGGCCGCGTCGCCCGGGAGATCCCGGTGCCGTTCGGCCGGTCGCGGCGCTATGCGGCGCTGCTGACCGACGAACGCTTCGGCCGGCTCAAGCGGGAGATCGTCGAGGAACTCCGCGCCGGCTGACGGAGGACGTGCGCCGGGCCTTCCCCGTGGCACAAGCATCTGTCGACACGCGGGAATATGGCGAACCGTTTCCTTGAGGCGGCAAATCGCCCGGGTTAGCTTACCGTCTCGGTCAACCGGCTTCAGCGAGTTGGGTGATGGCGACCTCGAAAAAGCGTCCTTCCTGGATCGAAGGCTACAGCCTGACCACGGCGGAGATTTTTTATCACCTCCCCGATTATCCGCATCTTCTCCAGACCTTCGTCTGGCAGCAGCTGGACCTGTTCCCCCATCTTCCCGAACTGAAGAAGTTCCTGGCCTTCTGGCAGGAGCAGCTCGACGGCCCGGTGCATTCCGTGAAGGTCATGCATGGCCAGCTCCTGAAGCCGGCGGAACTGCGCGCGGTGTCCGGGGACTTTTTGCTTCACTGAAGGCCTGTCTGACCAACCCTATCCCTTCTCGACCTCATCCTAAGGTGGCGTAGCGGAGCGGAGCCCTCGAAGGAGCACTCCGGCCAGCCACGCCATTCCGGAAGGCCTCCTTCGAGGCTGCTGCGCAGCACCTCAGGATGAGGGGAAGATTGGGATACACGCCGGTCAGAACCGTCAGGCTACTGCGAGCGCGTGGTCGAAAGGCTCCGAGAGCCGGATATGAAGCGCCCTAACAAACCGCGTGCACGGGTAGGGGCGGCTGCGGGAAAATATTTCCGGTCCCACCGGTTCTGCTGTTCGAACACTCTGCCGAAGCGCGTTCTTTTAAAAGAACATCTCCGTTGACAGAAAGAACGTCTCTGGACACCTTATTCGGTGTCGGCGGGCCTGGATCAGGGCGCGCCGGAGGCTCGTCAGACTGGAGATTCGATCCCGATGGCCCTTCGACCCCTGCACGATCGCGTGCTGCTGCGCCGCGTCGAGAGCGACGAGAAGACCAAGGGCGGCATCATCATTCCGGACACCGCCAAGGAGAAGCCGCAGGAGGGCGAGGTCGTCGCCGTCGGCCCCGGCGCCCGCGATGAAACCGGTCGGGTGACCCCGCTCGATGTCAAAGCCGGGGACCGCGTCCTGTTCGGCAAATGGTCGGGGACCGAGATCAAGGTCGATGGTGAAGACCTCCTGATCCTCAAGGAAGCCGACATCCTCGGCGTCATCGCGGCCTGAACAGGCTTCACAACCTTAGACTTGGGAGATTGGACATGGCTGCAAAGGACGTGAAGTTTTCCGGCGACGCACGCGAGCGGCTTCTGCGCGGGGTCGATATCCTGGCCGATGCCGTGAAGGTCACCCTCGGTCCGAAGGGCCGCAACGTCGTGATCGAGAAGAGTTTCGGCGCCCCGCGGATCACCAAGGACGGCGTCACCGTCGCCAAGGAGATCGAGCTGGAGGACCGCTTCGAGAATCTCGGCGCCCAGCTCCTGCGCGAGGTGGCCTCGAAGACCAACGACTTGGCTGGCGACGGCACCACCACCGCGACCGTGCTGGCCCAGGCCATCGTCCGCGAAGGCGCCAAGGCGGTCGCCGCGAACTTCAACCCCCTCGACCTCAAGCGCGGCATCGACCTCGCCACTGCCGCCGCGGTGAAGGATATCACCGAGCGCGCCCGCAAGGTGACGTCCTCCGACGCGATCGCCCAGGTCGGCACGATCTCGGCCAACGGCGACAAGGAGATCGGCCGGCTCATCGCCGAGGCGGTGCAGAAGGTCGGCAACGAGGGCGTGATCACCGTCGAGGAGGCCAAGACCGCCGAGACCGAGCTCGACGTGGTCGAGGGGCTGCAATTCGATCGCGGCTATCTCTCCCCGTACTTCGTCACAAACGCGGAGAAGCTGATCGCCGAGCTCGAAGACCCCTACATCCTCATCCACGAGAAGAAGCTCTCCACCCTGCAACCGCTGCTCCCGATCCTGGAAGCGGTCGTGCAGTCCGGCCGGCCGCTGCTGATCATCGCCGAGGATATCGAGGGCGAGGCTCTGGCGACGCTGGTGGTGAACCGGCTGCGCGGCGGCCTGAAGGTCGCGGCCGTCAAGGCGCCGGGCTTCGGCGACCGCCGCAAGGCGATCCTGGAGGACATCGCCATCCTCACCAAGGGCCAGACCATCTCGGAGGATCTGGGCATCAAGCTCGAGAACGTGACGCTGCCCCAACTCGGGCAGGCCAAGCGCGTGCGCATCGAGAAGGAGAGCACCACGATCGTCGACGGCGCCGGCGACAAGGCGGAGATCGCCGGGCGCATTGCGCAGATCAAGGCGCAGATCGAGGAGACCACCTCGGATTACGATCGGGAGAAATTGCAGGAGCGCCTGGCCAAGCTCGCGGGCGGCGTCGCGGTGATCCGCGTCGGCGGCGCCACCGAGGTCGAAGTGAAGGAAAAGAAGGACCGGGTCGACGACGCGCTCAACGCCACCCGGGCAGCGATCGAGGAGGGCATCGTCCCGGGCGGCGGCACCGCGTTGCTGCGCGCGAAGGTGGTGGTCTCCGCCATCAAGACCGACAATGCCGACGTGAAGGCCGGCATCGCCATCGTGCTCAAGGCCCTCGAAGCGCCCATCCGCCAGATCGCGGCCAATGCCGGCGTCGAGGGTTCGATCGTGGTCGCGAAGGTCATCGAGAGCGGCTCCGACACCTACGGGTTCGATGCGCAGACCGAGGTCTATGGCGACCTGATCGAGGCCGGCATCGTCGATCCGGCCAAGGTGGTGCGCACCGCCCTGCAGGACGCGGCTTCGGTGGCGGGCCTGCTCGTCACCACCGAAGCCCTCATCACCGAGCGGCCGAAGGAGAGGACCTCGCTCCCGACCCCGGCGGGTGCGGATTTCTGATCCCCACGCGATAGGCCGGCTCCTTCGGTAGAATCCAGACGCGGCGTCCGTCCCCTCGAAGGTTCGCGGGGACGGACGTGATACGAGACGGAGGGTGCCGTCACTCTCCCGGATCTGCTTCCGCGGTTCGGGCTCTCCCGATCTGAAGCGTCCTTTTGCCGAAAGTCGGCCGCCCCCTATCGAATTGCCGCGCTACGCCACCACGAAGCCGTGGGCGAACGGGTCGCGGTCGTCGATGAAGATCGTGTTGATGCCGGTCTGGCGCGCCCAGCCGGCCACCGAGGGCACGATCGCCGGCTTGTCGCCTACTGTCGCGGCGGCCTCGACCCGGCCGCGGAACAGCGAGCCGATGATCGATTCGTGCACGAAATCATCGCCGGCCTTCAGCCGGCCCTTGGCGGCGAGCTGCGCCATGCGGGCCGAGGTACCGGTGCCGCAGGGGGAGCGGTCGATCGCCTTGTCGCCGTAGAACACGGCGTTGCGGGCCTGGGCCTCGGGATGGCGCGGCGCGCCGGTCCACAGGATGTGGGACAGGCCGCGGATCTCCGGGTGCTCGGGATGGACGAAGTCGTATTGGGCGTTGAGCGCCGCCCGAAGCCGCGGCGACAGGGCGATGAGCTCGCCGGCGGAATGCTCGGCCATGTCCCGGAAGTTTTTCTGCGGCTCGACGATGGCGTAGAAGTTGCCCCCGTAGGCGACATCCACCACGATCTCGCCGATGCCCTCGACCTGCGCGGTCAGGCCCTCGGCGTGGAGATAACCCGGCACGTTGCGCAGCTGCACCTCCTCCACGAAGCGGCCCTCCTGCCGGTAGGTCACCTCCACCTTGCCGGCCGGCGCGTCGATGGCGAGCTTGCCCGGCTCGCGCGGAGTGACCAGGCCGTTCTCGATCGCCATGGTGACCGTGCCGATCGTGCCGTGGCCGCACATCGGCAGGCAGCCGCTGGTCTCGATGAACAGGATCGCGACGTCGCAATCGGCCCGCGTCGGCGGATACAGGATCGAACCCGACATCATGTCGTGGCCCCGCGGCTCGAACATCAGCCCGGTGCGGATCCAGTCGAAGGCGCGCAGGAAATGAGCGCGCTTCTCCAGCATGGTCGTGCCTTCGAGGATCGGACCGCCTCCCGAGACGAGGCGGACTGGGTTGCCGCAGGTATGGCCGTCGAGGCAGGAGAAGGTGTGGTTGGCCATGGCGGCAAGTCCTGTCTGGAGCCCTATCGGAAGCGCTGGGGCGAGAACGGCGCGAGGTCGATCGCCGGCGGCGCGCCGGTGACGAGATCGGCGACGAGGCGGGCGGTGCCCGCCGACTGGGTGAGGCCGAGATGGCCGTGCCCGAAGGCGTAGACGACCCGCCGCGTGGCCGCGGCATGGCCGATCGCCGGCAGGGAATCGGGCAGCGACGGGCGAAACCCCATCCAGGGCCGACCGCCCTCGGTGTTCAGGCCCGGCAGGAAGCGTTTTGCCTTGCGCAGCATCGCGTCCGAGCGCCGGAAGTCCGGCGGCCGGTCGAGGCCGCCAAGTTCCACCGCGCCGCCGACCCGGATGCCGGACGACAGGCGCGTCACCACGAAGCCGTGGCCGCCGAATGTGACCTGCGTGCGCAGGTCGAAGGCACCCTCGGGCAGGGTCGTGTTGTAGCCGCGCTCGGTCTCCAGCGGGATCCGCTCGCCGAGGCTGCGGGCGATCCGGTGCGAGAAAGCCCCGGCCGCGACCACGACCTGCGCGGCGTGGCGCGTGCCGGCTTGCGTCACGACGGCGACGCCGTCTCCCGTAGGCTGGAGCGCTGTCACAGCGGCGCGCGCGATCGTGCCGCCCTCGGCCCGCAGGCGCTCGGCCAGGGCGAGCACGTAGTCCTTCGGGTCCGCGATCGAGAACCAGCCGGGCGTGAACGTCCCGTGGGTGAATCGCGGCGACAGGCCCGGCTGGATCGCCGCCATCGCGGCAGCGTCGAGGTGCTCGAAGGCGATGCCGTGATCCGCGCGCACGTGCCAGCCGGGCAGGGCGGCCTCGAACTCCGGCCTCCCCTCGTAGACCTGGAGGTTGCCCTCCTTGCGCAGCATCGCCGATGTGCCCGTCGCCGTGAGGAAGGGCTCCAGCGCATCCCGCGAACAATCCATGAGCGCGGCCTGGGCTTCCGTCGCCCGGCGGACGCGCTCCGGCGCGCAGGCCCGCCAGAAGCGCAGCATCCACGGCAGAATCCGCGGAGCATAGGCCGGCGGCACCGAGAGCGGCCCGAGCGGGTCGAGCAGCCAGCGCGGCGCCTTCTTGAGGATGCCGGGCGAGGCCAGCGGCAGGATGTCGGTGAAGGCGAAGGCCCCTGCATTGCCGGCGCTGGCCCCGGCCGCCGGGCCCTCGCGGTCGAGCACCGTGACGGACAGGCCCCGGGCGCGCAGGGCCAGCGCGGCGGACAGGCCGATGACGCCTGCGCCGATGACGACCACGTCACGCGGTTCGGAGGGGGAGGAGCCCATCGTTTAGCGCGCCGCCGCCGGGAGCCGGCGCGTCCTGCAGGACCGGACGACGACGAGGCCAAGTGGCGTGCCCCCCGTGGTGCTCCGATGGAAGATCGTCATCGCGTCCGTCATGCCGATCGTCAGGTCTCTGAAGGGTCAGGACGCATATTTCGGGCCGTCAGCAGGCATCCGGATCGCATATGCCTTCCGGCCCGCGTCGTTCAAGTGCCTGCATTCAAGGGAGATCCGAACGTATTGGCAAACACGCGTCTTGAATGACTACCGCGTGCGGGAATGATATTTCATGAATACCGAATATATTGTGAGAAGTCCAAGAAATACTTGATCTAGTAACTGAGTTTGCTCAGCGCAGGGATCGGAGCCCGCCTTCGGACCGCCGCGCGGATCAGATTCGAGTTCGACATGGGTCCCCCACGGTCGCGCAGGGATCGTTGGCTGTGCACGGCTGAGCCGTCGAGTCGGGATGCGCATGGATGGCCGCATGAACCCTCTAGGTGCATGCGCAGCCGTAAAGAACCGGCTCGAATAGGCGATCCGACAATGCGCCGTCAGCCGGACCGGGCCATGCCCAACGTGCGGATGTTCGATACCACCGGCCGCCAAGTCCTGGTCAGACGTGCCTCGAGGAGCGATCGGATCGTACTGAGCGGCAGAACCAAACACGCGAGCAAAAACACGACGACCGATAGGCGCTTGATCGGATTGTACCAGCTCGGGAAAGATGTCGCCGTAACGATGGCGCTCCTCCATGTGATGCGTCGGAATTCAATGATATCGATGTAATTTCTGTACCGAGCATACATATACATTTTGGTCGAGTCGCCGATATTACATTTTCCATCCTTCTCGATTAATATCGTTCTCAGATGGGACAGGCGATCGACAAATCGCTTCTGGTGCCGTCTGAGCAGCGTCGGCGCCGGCACCCGGTTGCTGCCGGATTTGTTCCTGTTGTGCAGCCGATAGCGTCCGAGCGGCTCGGAAAGACTCACGACATCGCCGTAGAACGGAGCGGCCAGCAGCATGATGCCGTCGACCGCGGAGTCGTAATGCGCGTCGTCCAGCAGCGTGCACAGATCCCTGCGGAACACATTGCCCGAGGTCGGCGGAGTGATGTAGGTGCCGGCCTTCTCGATTGCATCGACGAAGAGGCCGCGGTCGCGCGCGTCGGCCAGTTTCGGAAAGGCGGGGCCGACGACGGATCCGGTGCTGTCGATCCGAAGCAGAGGGAACTGAAGCTTCGCGACTCCTTCGTCGAGATGGAGGATGATTTTCTGTATTGCGCCGGGAATCAGCTCGTCGTCGGCATCCAGGAACAGTACGAAAGGCGCGTCTGTCTTGGAGACACCGTATCGGCACGCGCTCACTTGGCCGCCGTTCTCTTTCCGGAACGATCGAAGGCCGAATTTCTCAATCTCATCCCACGATCGGTCCGTGGACCCGTCATCGATGACAATCACATCGCAGTGTGTTGTATCCTGAGAAACGACGCTCTCGATCGAATGCCGGACATAATTTTCGTAATTGTAGCAATTTATTATAATCGCGAGCCGCGGTCTCTCAGGCGTCATCGAGTCTACCTATGTAACTATAGCTCGTCAAAATCAACATAAGTCTGGATCGCCCCAGATATTGCTATTATCCATGTATTATGGCTTTCGGTAAATGCCGACGCGTTCGATTTCGATCGGGATTAAATTTGAGGCCGATCCGTACCTTCAAGGCACGTGGCTGACATCCGCTTTGCGGGCCTGGGTTCGGCGCCGCGGCGGCGCCGCTTTCGGTGGCCTCTCCGTCGGAAGGGATGCCGGTTCCGAGAGCACAGGAGGCCGGCGCGCTATCGCGGTGTCGTGCCGGAGGGGGCCGGCATCTGCTCGGTGCACACGATCGGGCGCTTGGACGCGTCGGTCCAGATCACCTCCTGGCCCTTGCCGCGCAATTCGTACGTCTCGTCCGCATAGCGGAAGCCGGAACCGCTCGGCTGAATTGGGAGCGTCACGGCGGAGCCGCTCGGCGGCTGGACCACGGCTTGCTCCGCTTGGCCTGCGGTGACGAACGCGACGGTCAGGGTCTGGTCCTTGGGGCAGGAGAAGACGACCTTGTGCGCCTGGGCCGGTTCGGGGCGGATGGCGTCGCCCGTCGCCTGCGCGGGCTCTTCGGCGGCGAGCGCCCGGGTGGCGCCGGTCCAGGCTGAAACTTCGCAGAGAAGGCATAGGGCCTGCGCGAGTCTTCGCATCAGCAAGTCTCCCTCGGCCGCGACTGGGGCCCTTAAAGGCGAACGCGCGAAATCGCGATTCCACGGCACCGGCCCGTCACGCGATCATCGGACCCAAGCTCATCCGCAGGACGGTAGCATCCGGCACGCGCCGGGCCGAGTGTCAGCGTCCGGGGTCGGCGTGGTCCTTCAGCTCGCCCAGCAGCGCCAGGATCCGCCCCAGCAGCGCCCGGGCATGGAGCGCGACGCCGCTGCCGGCGCGGTCGTCGGCTTGGGCAGCACAGGCCTCGTAGGCCGCGCGCAGGGCGGCAAGCTGGCGCGCGCGCAGCTCGGGATCGTCGGAGCCCATGGGCTACCTCTCCGACAGGCTGGTGTCTGCGGTACGTCCCCGCGGACAAGCCTCCTCAACCACCCTCAGTCGGGGAGTTGGAAAACCGTGTTTGAACGGTCCCTACGACCTTTAGTGCCGGAACACCTGGACATGCGCCGCAGGCTCCCCGACCACGCAGTCAAGGATTCCGGTGCCGTCGCGGTCGGCACCAAACCGTCAAACAGGGGTTTCCACGCCCCAGGGCGGCACGTACCGCCCCGGGCAGGCGGGTAGCCCATTCTAGGAAGGGAATCCAGGCCCCTGACGCCGCCGAGCCGATACGGTCTGGGGATGGTGCAGAAACGTACGGACGAGTCTTTCGCTAGATAAAATGTCGGATTTTGTCTTAAAATCCATTAACCTTGACTCAGGGCGCCGTTGAACAAGCGGGGTGCCTCAGACTTCTGCTTTCGTGCATCATGACGTCTGAGGTGCAACAAAGATGAACTCTTATTCCATCTTACTTCGCGACCGGGCACAGGCGGGTGTGGGCCATCCGCGACTTCTGGCCTACGAGATTCCGGATCGGCTCGCGGCGCAGGCGCTCGTTTCAGGGATCGCCGCCTCCTACCGGGAGCACGGCTTCAACCCCGCAACCCGGATGCACTGGTTCCAGGACGGTGACAGCATCCACGAGATCTATGCGTGGCCGCACTTATGAAGGTTGCGCCGGCTCAGGTGCCACAGAACGTCCGGTAGCCGACCCCGCCGCCCTCGGGCGCCTCGGCGTAGTGGGCCATGGCGGGCTGGTCGTCGTAGGGGCGGGACAGCACCGTCAGCAGCTCCTCGAACGGCGCGAAGTCGTCGCGCTCCAGAGCCGCGGCGATCATCGCCTCGACGCGATGGTTGCGCGGGATGAAGGCCGGGTTGACCTGGCGCATCGCAGCCTCGGCTGCGGCAGGGGCGCGGGCCTCCTGAGCGAGGCGCTGGCGCCAGTTCGAGGCCCAGCCGTCATAGGCGGTCGGATCGACGAACAGGTCGCGCACGGCGCTGTCGGCCTCCGGGTTCGAGGCGGCGGCGCACAGGGCCCGGAAGGTGCGGGTGAAATCGGCCTGGTTCTCGGCCATCCGCTTGAGCAGGTCGCCGGCCAGCGCCGGGTCACCATCGCGCAGATCGGTGAGCCCGAGCTTGGCGTTGAGGCCGCTGTGGTAGGCGGCCTCGAAGCGCGGCGCGTAGCCGGCGAGCGCCGCCTCGGCCTCGGCGACCGCCTCGGTCTCGTCGGCGGCCAGCAGCGGCAGCAGGGTCTCGGCCAGGCGCGTCAGGTTCCACAGGGCGATGCGCGGCTGCTCGCCGTAGGCATAGCGCCCGTGCTGGTCGATCGAGCTGAACACCGTCCGGGGATCGTAGGCGTCCAGGAAGGCGCAGGGGCCGTAATCGATCGTCTCGCCGGCCATCGACATGTTGTCGGTGTTCATCACCCCGTGGACGAAGCCGACCAGCAGCCAGCGCGCCATCAGCGCGGCCTGGCGGGCGACGACGCCTTCGAGCAGCGCCCGGTACGGTTTCTCCGCGCCGGCCGCCTCGGGATAGTGCCGGGCCAGTACATGGTCGGCGAGCGCCCGCAGGCCCTCGACATCGCCCCGGACAGCGAAGAACTGGAAGGTGCCGACCCGGATATGGCTCGCCGCCACGCGGGTCAGCACGGCTCCGGGCAGCAGGGTCTCGCGCACCACCGGTTCGCCCGTCGCCACGGCGGCGAGCGCCCGCGTGGTCGGGATGCCGAGCGCCGCCATGGCCTCGCTGACGAGGTACTCGCGCAGCACCGGCCCGAGCGCTGCGCGGCCGTCGCCCCGCCGGGAGAACGGTGTCGGGCCGGAGCCCTTCAGCTGGATGTCGCGACGCTGTCCCGACCGGTCGACAACCTCGCCCAAGAGAACCGCCCGGCCGTCGCCGAGCTGCGGCACGAACTGCCCGAACTGGTGCCCGGCATAGGCGGCGGCCAGGGGCGTCGCGCCCTCGGGAACCTGGTTTCCGGCCAGCGCCGCCACCCCCTCGGGGCCGGCGAGCCAGTCCGGATCGAGGCCGAGGTCTTCGGCGAGCGCCCGGTTGAGCCGGATCAGCCGCGGCGCCGCCACGGGTGTGGGCGCTCGGGCGGCGTAGAAACGCTCAGGCAGGCGGGCGTAGCTGTTGTCGAAGGGGATCGCGCTCATCGACGGCATCTATGAACGCCCCCGGCGGCCAGCAAGCGCGGCCGCAAACCAGAGAAGACGGTTCAGGCCGCGCGGCGTTCCCTCGGGCGTCGTGATGCCCCCCGGCACAGTCATGGCGTCGAACAGCCGGCCGATTTTGCGACCGAACCGCCGGGATGCGCGTTCGCCCCAGGCATCCGGCTCTCCGCCTCCGGTCCGAAGCCGTCGATCCGCACTGTGGCAGGCAGGTCTCAGAATGGCGCCTCTGGACGAAAACATGCGGGCACAGCCGACCGCATGCTTGTAAGACTTGCCCCCACGGGCGATGCCGCTGCCATGGCTCTACGCGGACCTCTATCGATCTTGCCGAAGCCCGTATCGCGGGCGGCGCTGCACGGCGGCGAGACCCGCGACCGGGCGTGGGCGTCCGCGCGACCGCACGGGCCGGGCCAGCCATGAGCGCCACGGCCGCATTTCTGCCCGGGGGCGGCGAGCTCGGCGCGATCGTCCGAGCCTATGACTGGGCGACCACCCCGCTCGGCCCGATCGAGACCTGGTCCCAGAGCCTGCGCTCCGCGGTCAGCACCGTGCTGCTGTCGCCGGTGCCGATCGTGCTGCTCTGGGGACCGGACGGCATCATGATCTACAACGATGCCTACTCGGCCTTCGCGGGCGGGCGGCATCCGCAACTCCTCGGCTCGAAGGTGCGCGAGGGCTGGCCCGAGGTGGCCGATTTCAACGACAACGTCATGCGGGTCGGGCTCGCCGGCGGCACCCTGTCCTACAAGGACCAGGAACTCACCCTGCACCGCTACGGCCGGCCCGAGCAGGTCTGGATGAATCTCGATTACTCGCCGGTGCTCGACGAGGCCGGCGAGCCGGCCGGGGTCATCGCCGTCGTGGTCGAGACCACCGAGCGCGTGCTGGCCGAGCAGCAGCTGAAGGCGAGCCAGGCGC
Source organism: Methylobacterium sp. E-066 (assembly GCF_022829635.1). Lineage (GTDB taxonomy): Bacteria > Pseudomonadota > Alphaproteobacteria > Rhizobiales > Beijerinckiaceae > Methylobacterium. The sequence continues at coordinate 298,525 of NZ_JAKSYO010000172.1, read as the reverse complement.
TGGCCCAGCTCTACGCCGACCGGATCCAGCTCGCCCTGTCGGCGGGCGCGATCATCGGCACCTGGGTGTGGGATCTGCAGGCCGACGAGTTCACTGTGGACGAGGCCTTCGCCCGCAGCTTCGGCCTCGATCCGGCCCTCGGGCGGGTCGGGCTCAGCCTGGAGCAGGTGATCGCCACGGTTCATCCGGAGGATCGCCAGGGGCTGATCGCGGCGATCAACGAGGTGATCGCCCGCGGCGGCGCCTACGCGCATCAGTACCGGGTCCGGCGCACCGACGGAAAATATTACTGGATCGAGGCCAACGGCCGGGTCGATCTCGCGCCGGACGGGACGCCGCTCAGCTTCCCGGGGGTGCTGATCAACGTCGAGGACCGCCGGGCCGTCGAGGCCGAGCGCGACCGCGCCATCATGATGCTGCGCACCCTGACCGACACGCTGGAGCAGCGCGTCGCCGAGCGGACCAGCGAGCTGATGCGGACCGAGGACGCCCTGCGCCAGTCGCAGAAGATGGAGGCGGTCGGCCAGCTCACCGGCGGCGTGGCGCATGATTTCAACAACCTGCTGACGATCATCCGCTCGTCCGTGGACTTCCTGCGCCGGCCCGACCTGCCGGAGGCGCGCAAGGCCCGCTACCTCGATGCCGTCTCCGACACGGTCGACCGCGCCGCCAAGCTCACCGGCCAGCTCCTCGCTTTCGCGCGCCGGCAGGCGCTGAAGCCCGAGGTGTTCCATGTCGGCCAGAAGGTCCGCGGCATCGCCGACATGCTCGATACGGTGATCGGCGCCCGGGTCCGGGTGGTCGCCGAGGTGCCGGACGCGCCCTGCTACATCCGGGCCGATGTCAGCCAGTTCGAGACCGCCCTGGTCAACATGGCGGTCAACGCCCGGGACGCCATGGACGGGGAGGGGACCCTGACCCTGCGGCTGGCGGGCAACCGCACCATGCCGGCGATCCGCGGCCATGCCGGGGCGGACACCGCCTTCGCGGCGGTGTCGCTGACCGATACCGGCGCCGGGATCTCGGAGGCCGATCTCGGCCGCCTGTTCGAGCCGTTCTTCACCACCAAGGAGGTCGGCAAGGGCACCGGGCTCGGCCTGTCCCAGGTGTTCGGCTTCGCCAAGCAATCGGGCGGCAACGTTGACGTCACCAGCGCGCCGGGGCAGGGGGCGACCTTCACCCTGTATCTCCCGCAGGTGGACGTGGATCGCGCGGTCGACGCGGCCGAGACCGCCCCGGCGCCGATCCTGCCCCTCGGCGCAGGGCAGCGGGTCCTGGTGGTCGAGGACAATGTCGAGGTCGGCCAGTTCGCCACCCAGATCCTGCAGGATCTCGGCTACGAGACCGTCTGGGCGGCCAACGCCGAGGCGGCGCTGGAGCGGCTCGGCCGGGACGGCGGCGGGTTCGAGGTGGTGTTCTCCGATGTGGTCATGCCCGGCATGGGCGGGCTGGCGCTGGCCCAGGAGCTGGCGCGCCGGCTGCCGGACCTGCCGGTGCTGCTGACCTCCGGCTACAGCCACGTCCTGGCCCAGGAGGGTACCCACGGCTTCGAGCTGCTGCACAAGCCCTATTCCGCGGACCAGCTCGGGCGGGTGCTGAGCCGGGTGGTCGGACGGCCGGTGCCGGTCTCCGCCGAGTGAGGGCTTCGCCCTAGCGCATCGTCCCGGATATCGGAACCGGGACGATGCGCTATAACCTTGGTTTTGCATCATCTTTTTCCGAAAGGCAGCAACCACCTTTCGGGATGATGCTCTAGGCGGCCGGCAACGCGGCGCCCGCGCCCGGGGTGCCGCAGGCGTGGCAGAAGCGCTCGAAGGTGCTCTTGCGCTGCGTGCAGGCGGGGCAATCCTCGAACAGGCCGAGCCCGCAATGGGGGCAGAAATTCGTGTTCGGATCGCCGAGCGCCGCCGGCCGCTCGCAGCCCGGGCAGACCTTCTTGGCGAGCCGGGCCAGGGCCTGATCGGTGGCGATCTCGGTGCGGCGCTCCGCGTCGGGCCGCGCTTCGACCTGCGCCTGGCGCGCCCGGTAGGCGTGGAGCGCGTTGATCGCCGCGCGTCCGCCGACCAGCGTGACGACCACGCCGACGCCGTACTGCACGTAGCCGCCGTAGCTCGGCATGTACGGCACCAGCTCGACGAAGAACGCGAAGGCGGCGGCGAAGGCGAAGCCCCAGACGAACGGCCAGTTGCGCGTGTGCCGCCGCTTCATCAGCAGCCATCCGGCGAGCACCAGCAGCGGCAGCGTCAGGGCGAGCCGGTAGCCGAACACCCGCAGCTCCTGGCCGCGCTCAGCCGCGTCGAGTTTTTGCTGGGCCGCCGCGCGCAGGGCATTGTCCACGCGGATCTGGTCCTGCTCCCGCTCGGACAGGTCGGCTTGCGCCTGGGCCAACTCGGTCAGCCGGTCCTCGACCGCCCGCTCGGCATCTTTCAGTGCGTCGAGCTGCTTCGTGCGGTCGATCAGGCCGGGATCCTGGTCGACCCGCTGGGTCGCGTCCCGAGTCTTCAACCAGTTGGCGAAGGTCTCGCGGGCGCCCTCGGACGCCGCCTGGGCCGCCTCCAGGGCGAGCTGGTCCCGCCCGGTCCGGCGCCGGGTGTCGTCCATCTCCCGGCGGATCTGCTTCAGCGTCTCGGTCGAGGCCCGGGCCTGGTCGGGTTCGAGGAACTGCTCGAGCGTGTAGCGCTGCTCCACCTGCGGCAGGTCGCCGACGACCAGGGAGCCCAGCCCGATCAGGAACCACGCGAACAGCAGCGCGACGAGCCAGAGGGCGAGGTTGAACCAACGCTCGGACAATCGGGACCCAGCACGCACGCCGTCGCCTCCACAAACCCACTGTCCGCAAGCTCTAGCATAAGCCGGCGGTCAGCGGGCCGGCGCGGTCCCCGGTACAGCCGGTACGGCGCGCGCCCGGCCCGGGACGAGCGACAGCCCGGCCGAGATCAGGGCGAACAGGATCAGCGGCGTCAGGGCCAGGGTGAAGCTGCCGGTGCCGTCCTTGATCGCGCCGATCAGGTAGGGGCCGAGGAAGCCGCCGAGATTGCCGACCGCGTTGATCGCCGCGATGCTGGCTGCGGCCGCGGCCGGCGGCAGCTCCTCGGTCGCCAGGGCCCAGAACGGCCCCTTCAGCATGTAGACGCCCACCGCCGCCACGGTCAGCGCGCCGACCAGCGGCAGGATGCCGGACAGGACCGTGCCGCCCGCGAGCCCCGCCGCCAGGACCAGGAACGGGATGGCGAGGTGCCAGCGCCGCTCGCCGACCTGGTCGCTGTGCCGGCCCCACAGGATCATCGCCACGGAGGCGACGCCGTAGGGGATGCTGTTCAAGAGGCCGGTCTCGACATTGGTCAGGCCGTAGCTCTTGACGATCTGCGGCGTCCAGAAGGTCAGGCCGTAGCTGCTGGCGGTCGAACCGAAATAGATCGCGGCGAACAGGATCAGCCGGCGGTCGCGCAGCATGGTCCCCAGCGACGGCGAGCCGGTCCCGCCGGTGCGGGCGGCGTTCCGGGCCGATTCCTCCCTCAGGCGTCCCTCCAGCCAGTCCCGCTCGGCGGGGGGCAGCCACCCCGCGTGCCGCGGCCCGTCGGGCAGGAACCACAGCACGGCGCCCGCCATCAGGAGTGCGGGCAGGCCCTCCAGGATGAACAGCCATTGCCAGCCGGCGAGCCCCCAGCCGCTGAGGCCGAGCAGCGCCCCGGAGATCGGCGAGCCCAGGAACGACGAGATCGGGATCGAGATCATGAAGATGCCGACGATCCGCGCCCGGTAGGCCGAGGGGAACCAGTAGGTCAGGTACAGGATCACGCCCGGGAAGAACCCGGCCTCGGCGACGCCGAGCAGAAAGCGCAGGCCGATGAACGACCACGGCCCCTGCACCAGCGCCATGGCCATGGAGATGACGCCCCAGGTCGCCATGATCCGGGCGATCCAGAGCCGCGCCCCGAAACGCTCCAGCATCAGGTTGCTGGGCACCTCCATCAAGAAATAGCCGAGGAAGAAGATCCCGGCGCCCCAGCCGAACACGGTCGCGGTCAGCCCGACATCGTGGTTCATCTGGATGGCCGCGAAGCCGACATTCACCCGGTCCAGGAAGGACACGAAATAGGCGAGGATCAGGAACGGCACGAGCCGCCACCCGATGCGGCGCATCGCCGAGCGTTCGAGTTCAGACTCGGCCATGGTGATCCTCCTCGTCGGCGGCCGTCTCCGGGCCGCTCACGGGTGCGGGCGCAGGCTCCGGGAGCGCCGGTTCGGCGATCCGGCGACGAAGAGTTCGATAGCGGAGAGGCAGGCGGTCGCGCGGGTCGCGCCGAACAGGGCGGCCCGGTCGCCCGCGCCGGGATCGGTTCCGGACGGCATCAGAGGGTCGCCGCGGCGTATCGCGTGCGGTTCATCTCGGGTTTCCTCGCGGCCGGTCGGTTCGAATGCCGATCCTGGCCAGCCGATCTACCGCGAAAGCCCGATGATCGGAAGTCGTCACCGCGTGAGGACTTCCGATTTGTCGCCGGTTTCCGGACCGCGTGTAACCCTACGCGGGCTTTCGGGCTCGGGCGGCTTTCGCCGGCGCCTCGCCGGTCTCGGCGGATTTCGGGGGCGACTTCCGGCGCTTGTGGCCGAGGCCCGCGGTCCGGGCGAACTCGGCGCGCATGGCCGAGTAGTTGGCGGCCGTCGTCGGGTAGTCGCGCGGCAGCCCGAAGCGCTCCCGATACGTCTCGATGGTCAGGCCGTGCCCCGTGAGGTGCCGCTTCAGCGTCTTGTACGGCTTGCCGTCGATGAAGCTGATCAGCGCGTCGGGCGTGATCGACTTCCGGACCTGGCCGGAGGTGATCTTCTTCGGCTCCGGCTCGGCGGGCGCGCCGACCTGACCCAGGCCGCTCAGGGCCTCGTGAACACGCGCCAGCAGGGTCGGCAGTTCGGGCATCGGCACGGAGTTGTTGGACACGTAAGCCGACACGATGTCGGCGGTCAGAGCGATGACATCGACCTGATCGTCTTGCGGAAACGCGGTGTTGTCTTCCATGGGCGGCTCTCGATGCGGAACTGCGCGATGAACATCGCTCTATCTGCCGCCAGTCAAGCGCCTATCTGAGCAAAAACAGGTGATCGCCCCTGTTGTTGGTCAAAGTATCTGTTGAATACCAGCATAAAGTGGTTATCCCGCAACAGCGGGCCCGGCACAGCGCTATTCTGCCCATGCCCTAGGCAACTTGCGCGGATCGACCGCGCGGCGGCGCCGTTCAGGAAGTCTTAACGGCGCCGTGGTCTCTCGAAGCGTCGCTCCGGCTTCGCGGGGCAGGAAGCCGAACGACAGGCGGGCCGAGCCTTGCCCTTCATGCTCGGCCCGCGCCCTTGCGCTCAGGCGTTGGCGGCGCGCGCGATCGGCGTCGGGATCGCCCCGCGCTTGCTCGGCGGCGTCGCGCTCGACGCGTAATCCGCCCGGTAGCTGCGCTCCAGATTCATCAGCGTGCGCATCGGCGCCTCGGCCAGATCGAGCAGCCGCGCGTCGCGCCAGCGCAGCTTGGTCAGATGTCGGCGGCTGAACCACCGCGGCTTCTCTTCCTCGACGAGCAGGATCAGCTTGCCCGTCCAGGTTCTGCGAAACCAGAACCGCCCCGTGAGCTTGCCTGCGCCGAACATCGCAGTACCTCGCATGAGAGCCCGGGACGACAACGTCCCGGAAGCTCGGCGGTTTCCGCCTCAGCCGCTCGTGCGGGCCTGCAGGTGGCGGGCCGTCCAGGAGGCGACCGCGAGACCGACGATCCCGCCAGCGACGGCAGCCGCCGCCTTCACCAGGAAATCGTCGAACCGGCCGTGGCGGGTGCCGGTCAGCGTCTGACCGGCTTCCAGGCCGCCGGCCAGCAGGACGGCGCCGAGCAGAATCCAGGGCCAGCGCCGCGGGTAGCCCAGGGTCAACAGCAGCCCGGCCAGCGCGTAGGCGGCCGCCCGCTCGAAACTCGGATTGGCCGTCACCACCGGGCGCAGGCCGATCGGCACCAGCGTGATCGCGACGATCGCCGCGACGAGGATCCAGGCTGCAAGTCGCACCAGGCTCAGCACCCACTTGTCCATCATGAGCCCCGCGTCTCGAAACACCGCGCCGACCTCTCCCGCATACAGGGCCTGCGGACCGGAAGCTGTTGCAGTTCGGCGGCCCGGACACAGAAAGCCGACGCAGCACCGGCGCGTTGCCGAGTCCGGCGTGATCGCAAAGGGTTAGCGCCGCGCGCGGTCGGGGAGGCTCCCGATCGCGCCACTGTTGCTCGTTCGTTCTAGGCAAAGGATCGGCGAATCGGGCATAAGAGCGGGATGCGCATGCCCGTGCTCAGCCCTCTCGCGATGCTCGTGCTGATCGATGTCGGGTCGGTTGCGATGGCGGCCGCGCCGGCCGATCCGCGCGCGCTCGAACTGGCTTGGCACCGCTGCCTGCGGGAATCCTACGCCCACCAGCCGCCCGGCCAGAGCCGGGCCGGGGACGAGCGCAACGCCCTCGACGAATGCAAGGCCCAGGAGGATGCCTTCGTGGCCTCGCTGATGGCCGCCGGACCGACGCAGGATGGCCGGACCGGGACCGTCTGGTCCCGGACCTGGGCGGCGTTCGTGGAGCCGCTCACCGCCTGGATCGGCGGTCTCCGGCGCTGACGCCGCCGGTCAGGAGGTCGACCACTCGCGCTTCACCTCGTCGGCCGGCCGGTCGAGATGGACCTTGCCGCCCTCGACGGCCCGGACGAAATCGAGCGGGATGTAGTGGTGCAGGCCGCCCGCCGCTGCATCGCGCTTGGTCAGCTTGATCTCGCCTTTGTCGATGTGATCGACGGTGCCGACATGGGCCCCGTCCGAGCCAACAACCTCGGCGTGTTCCTGAATCTGGGCGGCATCAACCATCGGTTTTCTCCCTGTCGTGCCGCGTCAAACCGCGCGCCGGGCGGCGCAGTTCCGGGCCGCGCCATCCAGACCCAGGCCGTCGGGGGGGGCGGGCTCCGCGGCGTCGCACCGCGCGGGCGCCGCTGAACCGGTGCAGGCGCGGCTCGTTGATCCGCCATGACCGATTCAACGCCCGCCCCGCTGGACCAAGTCGCCGACGCCCGTCGGCACGAGATGGCGACCGAGCACCTGCTGTTCGGCACGATCCGCTTCCTCGCCCAGCGCCATCCGGAGCTGCTGGACGAGCTCGACCGCAGCCTGGACCACCTATGGGACCGGGCCGAGGGTGCGGAGCGGGACGACGCGGCCGTGCGCAAGATCGCTAGCCGCATCATCAAGAGCCTGCGGGCGGAGAGCTAGAGCATCGTCCCGAAAGGTGGCCGCCGGCTTTCGGAAAGAGACGATGCCAATCAAAAAGCTAGCGCGTTGTGCCGGTTCCGATATCTGGCACGACGCGCTAGCGGGGCGATCCGGTCGCCCTGCATTCCGGAGACCGCTACTGGCGCGCGCAGCCGATGCAGATGCCGCGGGTGATCGCGTCGTTGCGCTGCTCGAGCGGGCTGCGCCGCTCGATGCTGCCGGTCTCGTTGGGTCCGAGCGCGCCGGGGTTCGGCACCGTCTGGCCGGTGGCCGCAGTGTGGGGTGCTTTCGCGGCCGTGGCCGGGCCACCGCCGGTTCCCGTCTGGCTCACGGGTTGGGCCCAGACGGGCTGCGTGCCCAGGGCCAGAACGACGAGCGTGGCGATCTTGAGTGGCGCGCGCATAGGTACCTCCCGGCGCTTTTTATCTGCGTGGAACTGACGCACCTGCCGGTCGAAAGTTCCGTTCTCGCGCATGAGCGGGATGCAAGGATCACCTTCGCGTGGCGCTCGGCTGGCTGGGATCACGGCCCCACCATCCGGGGTATCGACTAAGCCCTATTGAGGCTTGCCGGCCAAGCTGGAGCGCCGGTTAGTGGCACCCTCACGATCGAGGGGCTCACCATGAACCCGACCGTCAAGGCGGTGCTGCTGAACGAGCGGGCCAGTGTCCTGGCCGCCATCGCGGCCCGTGAGGGGACCGTGTCCGATCTGCTGGTTCAATTGAACGGCGTCGAGAACGACATCTGGCGGTTGCGCCACCGGCTCATCGATCTGGAAGCCTATCTGATCGGCCAGCGGGTCGAGTTGACGGAGGATGCGTCACCACCGGAGGTCGCCGCCGTCGCAGCACCGAGCGACGCGCCCGGCCTGCCGGCCTGCAAGCCCCTCGACGACTTCGTCCGCCACAGGTCCGGAAAGCGGAAGCTCCTCGCCGAGGTCGCGCCCCGCCTCATTGAGGATGCGCGCCGGTCGAGCTGAGCGCGCCGACGGGATTGCCCCGTGGCCCTGTCCTGGGGCCTATCTAGACCCCGCGCGGATTCGAGAGGGGTGAGGGATGGGCAACCGGGATGGCGCCGGCGCGTCGAGCGCACGGATCGCAGAAGTCCAGCGCCTCGCGACCGCCCTGGCTGCCCGGGTCCGGTACGCGCAGCTGGTCCAGCGGCCGGTCTACGAGGAGCAGATCAACGCCCTGGTCGGCGCCGCGCGGCTCCTCGACGAGGAGAGGGTGCCGTGGCCGCCCATGGTCGAAGAGGTGCTGATGGAGCTGGCCAAGTCCCTGGACGGCTCCGGCACGGAGGAGGATGCCGAGGCGCCGGATCCGGCCGGGGAGGGCCGTTAAGTCTCTGCATCATTAAGAAAAATCGCCGAGCCAGCGCAGCGAGCGTCGCAGGCGGTCGGTGCCACCCTGGGCGAACCACAGCCCGTGCGCGAAGATCACGGCGTCGGGCTTGAGCGCGACGAGTTCCGCCGCGGCCCGCGCGGCATCGCGCCGGCGCAGCTTGATCACGAGGCGCAGATAGGGCGGCGGCTGGCCCCCCGGCGCGGTCATGCCGGCCAGGCGCAGCAGCGGCCGCAGGAGCGCCGGCATCTTGGCCGGCTCCAGGTTGAGCACGAGATCGGTCAGAACAAGCGTCCGGCTGCGCCCATGGAAGAACGCGACCTCGCGGAAGCCGAGGCCGCCCGGGACCACGATCTGGCGCAGGTCCGAGGCCCATTCGGGCGGCGCCCCATCGTCGAGCACGCGGTCGATCCGCAGGCCGGCGCGGCGGACCTGGCGGCGTTGGCGCAGGTTCGGGGCGGCCCAGGTCAAGGCGTCCGGGCAATGGCTCTGCCAGTCCTTCAGGAAGGTCCAATGGGCGATATTGGGCGCGACGAGGTGGCGGATCGGCCCCAGCGCCGCGATCGCCCGGTGCAGGGCCGCATCGTAGCGCGTCGGCGAGTGGAGCCACAGGCTGCCGTCGCCGAGCCGGATCACCGTCATCCGGACGGGAAGCGGCATCCCGAGGATCCGCAGGGGACCGCTGTCGACGATCCAGACGCCCTCGGCCACGGGCTTGAGCACGTCGAGGGGCGGATACGTCGCTTCAGGCAAGGCCCGGTCCTCTCGGTTGCCTCCGGCGTCACGGCCGGATCGTCAGGCAACCGGCGGAGGGCGCAGGATTTCCCGGATGGATCGCCGCAGCCCTGATTCCTCAGCTCAGGCCTGGAGATAACCTGTGGCAGGCGCGGCGGTCGCGAGAGCGCGCTGTTCCAAGTGGTGATCGTCAGCCAGCCCGCGAGCGGCTCCACGCCTCGTCCAACACTTCGGATGGGGCCAGCTTGAGGGCGATGCTCCTCGCGCACCGTTTAAAAGCGACCTGCTCCCGAACGCATTGTTCGTCGTTCGATCTAAATTGGGTTCGATAACCTGCCTCGTGCTTATTAATTTCTGTCTATAGATCTAAAATTATGCTCACAATAGTACCGATTGCGAAATTCTTCGACGGCTTGATTTGTGTTGTATATCGATTGACCGGCGATGTTGTGATTTATAATTTGCGCGCTGCTCGCTGGAGGACCATCAAGATAAGACGTCGTTTGATGTGAGTGATACGATAAGTTATAGTCATGCGAATGCTGCAGTATAAAAATTCCGGCGCGTTGATATTGTTGTCCGATACGATCGGCTGAGAGCGTGAACGACGATGCAACTTGAGCGGATTTGGAGCGTTGCATCGAGGTGTCTCTCTCAGATCCCTCTTGGTGCTTAGGACGAACCAGAACAGTTCTGGATGTTGAGGAGCATCCGCGGAGAGACCCGATCACTGTCGCTGGATTTGTGCTGATCAACGAAGAAACCCTAGTCCAACGCTGTTGTAAGGAAAATATGATGGGCATTCCCTACGCGTTGAAGAATCCATGCCATCCGGGCGCTTTTATGCGCCGCAATATCGTCGAACCCCGCAATTTGACCGTGATGGCCGCGGCCGCCCTTCTCGGCGTCACCCGCCAATCGCTGTCCGATTTCCTGAGTGAGAAGACCAGTCTATCTGCTGAACTGGCTTTCAAAATCGAAAAGACGTTCGGATTTGAAATGGAAGCCATGATGGAGATGCAGAAGCAGTTCGACATCGCCAAGGTGCGGAAGCGCGAGCAGGCTCGTCAGAGCCAGTTCCGGGGCCAAACAAAGCCGCAAGCGACCGGGCTTTTGCGCGCATTCGGGTAGGACTGTCTCGCTGCCGGGATGCGACCCGACATCCAGCTGCCGGGTCGCCCGTTGAAGCCACGGAATGACCGGCCGAGGGCCCTCAGGATCATAGGGCGGGAAAAAGGGAGGCGGTCGAGCGTTTCCTACGACCCTGTGGGCTCGTACTCGGTAATTCTCCACCGCTCCGTTGCCGACTCCCTCGGCGACCATCGCGACCAACGTCGCGATCGAGGCAGCCGGGTCGAGGCGATCCCGCTATCGAAAGGGCCGCCGACACAGGTGTCCCGGCATCGCATCCGGTAACGACGGCCGCCACCCAGCGGGTGATCCATAAGAGCTGGTCGGATGCCTCGCCGGGCTCACCCCGCCTGGAACGGCCGATGCTTGTCGTCATCGGTATCCGTCGCCGCGCCTTTCGGTACGGTGCTGGTGTCGACCATGGTCCGCTGGTCTCGCTGAGGATCCGGAAAGTCCGTCAACGCGCGCCAGGGCGTCGCTGGCACGCCCATCCGGAAACCGCCCGATGACCGGAACAGCCAGGCCGCGACGAGCATCCAGGGCACGACGAAGAAAACGAAAGCACTGAGTCCCACGACGATCCTCCTTGGGCGGCACGCTCACTGGAAGAACGCGGGAGAAGCCGCCATCGATCCTGGCGGCCGCTACAGCACGCGCCGCCGAAGTGGATACCGGTTCGGCGTTAGCGAGGGCGTTGAATCAACGGCTCTAAGACGACGCCACCAAGTTGCTGCGGATTCCGGCACCGAACCCACCGATCAGACGGTCATACTCGGCCTCGGCCGTGCCGTAGCTGTCGCCCGCGAGGTCGAGCAGGCCCTCGCGGTCGATGATCTCGACGAGGCCGCGGTGCGTGCGCACGAAGCCGTCCCGCTCAAGCCGTCTCAGGGCGGCCGTCACACCGGGCCGTTCGACGCCCAGCATCAGCGACATGAACTCGTGCGTGACCATCACGGCGTCGCCGTCGCTCCGGTCCTGGTACATCAGCAACCACCGGGCCAGCCGCATCGGGGTGTTGCCCCGCGCATTGGCGAAGGCCGTCTGCGCGGTCTGGGCGAAGTGGGTGTGGATGTAGCGGAGCAGCACGAGGCGCATGGCCGGACGTGCCTCCACCACCCCGAGCAGCACGCGCGCATCGATCGACAGCATGTGGCCGGGCGCCTGCACGAAATGTGTGTAGGGGGTGCGGTCGTCACCGAGCAGGACGGGGGCGGCCCCGACCAAACCTTCACGGCCGATCAGCCCGATCTCCACCCGGCCGCGCGCGCCGTCGTTCGTCACGGAGACGATGCCGGTCTCCACGAAGTAGGCGGTCTCGATCTTCGTTTTGGGGGCGATCAGGATCTGCCGGACGGCCATGTCTTCCGGGCGCAACGCGGGCTGCAGCGCCAAGAAATCGTCCGGTGCGAGCGCCCGGAGAAGGCGGTTGCCCAGATCGGCCTGCTGAAGCTGTGCCACGGGGTCTCATGCGTATCGGGCCAGGGCACAAGCGGTCCCTCAATCGTCGACGCCCTGGACGTAGCCGACAACCCACCTCCGCTAAGGCCTGGTTTCGGTCGCTGCAACGTAAGAATTTGACAGAAAAGTGCGTCCGAATGCCGTCTTCGATCCAATGTAAATTTCTTACCATTGGGCTTTTCGATGCATTGGCGCGTCATGCGGATACGATCCCACGCGAACGACCGCATTTGCACCGGAACGGTGCTGACGATCGAGTCAGACGCCTGATCTCCATCTTTCGGGATGAGGTTTGATCTGTCCGATATCGCATGATCATCTCGGACGTATCGGTCGACGTCCGGTCCTCGCCCGGCTGCGGCATGGCCTGCGACGACCTCCTGAGCCTGCGCTGCCTGTCCAGCCGACGCTCAGCCCCCGACCTCGCCGAGCAGCGTCTGGACGAAGCGGCGGGTGCGCGGATCGGCGGGCCGGGCGAACAGCTCGGCGGGCGGGCCCTGCTCCACGAAGGTGCCGCCGTCGAGGAACACCACCGCGTCGGCGACCCGCCGGGCGAGGCGCAGGTCGTGGGTCGCCATCAGCATGGTCATGCCCTCGCGGGCGAGGCCGGCCAGCACGTCCACCACCTCGGCGGCGAGCTCGGGATCCAGCGCCGAAGTCGGCTCGTCGCAGAGCAGCAGGCGCGGGGAGGGGGCCAGCGCCCGGGCGATCGCCACGCGCTGCTGCTGGCCGCCGGAGAGGCTCGCCGGCCAGGCCTCGGCCTTGTGGGCGAGGCCGACCCGCTCCAGCAATTCCAGCGCCCGGACCCGCGCCGCCGCCTTCGGCCATTTGCCGACCGTGATCAGCCCCTCGGTGATGTTCTCGATCACCGTGCGGTGGGGAAACAGCTGGAAATTCTGGAACACCATGCCGGTCTGGCGGCGCACCGCGAGCACGTCCCGCCGGGCCGGCGGCGCGCCGGGCCGGAAGTCGAGGCGCTGATCGCCGAGCACGAGCGTGCCGGCCTGCGGGATCTCCAGCAGGTTCACGCAGCGCAGCAGCGTCGACTTGCCCGAGCCGGACGGCCCGATCAGCGCCGTGACCTGGCCCTCCGGCACCGTCAGGTCGATGCCGCGCAGGATCGGAGTGTCGCCGAAGCGCTTTTCGATGGCCTGGAGGGCGATCATGCCCGGGCCTCCAGATAGCCGCCATAGCGTCCGAGCCGCCGCTCCAGCCGGCTCTGGAGCCAGGACAGGGCGGAGCACAGCACGAGGTAGATGAGCGCCGCCTCGACATAGAGGATCAGCGGCTCGTAGGTGACTGCGACGATGCGCTGGGCCGCCTGGAACATCTCCGGCACCGTGATGGCGGCGGCGAGCGAGGTATCCTTCACCAGGGCGATGAAGGTGTTGGACAGGGACGGCACCGCCACCCGCGCCGCCTGCGGCAGGATCGTGCGGCGCATCGCCTGGGCCGGGGTCATGCCGGTGGCGTAGGCGGCCTCCCACTGCCCCTTCGGGATCGACGCGATCGCGGCGCGCACGATCTCGGACGCGTAGGCGCCGATATTGAGGGTGAAGCCGATCACCGCGGCCGGAAACGCATCGATCAGGATGCCGACGCTCGGCAGGCCGTAGAAGATCACGAACAGCTGGACGAGGAGCGGTGTGCCGCGAAAAATCCAGACATAGGTCCAGGCCAGGGCCGCCAGCGGCCGCGGCCCGAACAGCCGCGTGAGGGCGATCACCAGGGCGAGGCTCAGCCCGAGCACGAAGGCGATCAGCGTCAGCGGTATCGTGAACCGGAGACAGGCTTCGAGCAGCGGCCCGAGCGACTGGAGCATGAGGTCGAGCCAGTGCGGCACGGGACGGTGTTTCCTGCAGGATCGGGCGAGGGTCTATACGGGTTTGCGGCGCGGGCCGCGCGGGATTTTGCCGGCTCTATCGGGGGCGGGCCGATTCCCGCACCGCGTTGCGGACCATCCACGCCTCGGAATGACACCCTGTCCAGGCATGACACGCGCGCGCCCCGCTGCGACCAGCAGAAGCAAGGGCATCCGGATGTGAGGCGGGTCCCCTCTCCCGTGCGGGAGAGGGACAGGGTGAGGGATGCGACCTCTCCGGAAGACCCCGGTCCCTCACCCCGACCCTCTCCCGCACGGGAGAGGGGGCATGTCGCGATCTGCGTGGACCGATATGGGCACGTCGTCACCCCCAGAAGGGGAGGGCGCGTATCTACTGCGAAACGTCCGCCCCGAAATACGTCTGCGCGATCGCCGCGTAGCTGCCGTCCGCCTTGATCTCCGCGAGCGCCTTGTCGATGGCCGCCTTCAGGGCGGGGTTGTTCTTGCGCAGGAGGATGCCGGAGGCGTCCGCGTCGTCCTTCTGGGCGACGATCTTCACCGGCGCGTTCGGCTGCTTCTTGTGGAAGTCGAGGAACGACACGTTGTCGTTGAGGGTGGCATCGGCGCGGCCGGTGACGACCAACTGGATCGACTGGTCGAACCCGTCGGTGCCGACCAGCTCGGCCCCGGCCTCGGTGGCGAGCCGCGCGAAGTTGCTGCTCAGGCTCTGGGCGGACTTCTTGCCCTTCAGGTCGGCGAAAGACTTGATCGCGGTGTTGTCGGCCCGGGTGATCACCACGGCGCGGGAGCGGATATACGGCTCGGAGAAGTCGAACTTCGCCTGGCGCTCCTTGGTGATGCTGACTTGGTTGATCACCACGTCGTAGCGCTTGGCGTCGAGCCCGGCGATCAGGCCGTCCCACTTGCCCTCGACGAACTGCGGCGTGACACCGAGCTTCTCGGCGACCTTGCGGCCGATCTCCACGTCGAAGCCAACCAGCGCCCCGGAGGCGTCGTGGAAGCTGAACGGCGCGTAGGTCCCCTCGGTGCCGATCCGCAGGGTCTTGGCGGCGCGGATCGCGTCGAGGTCGTCGGCCCGCGCCGGCGCGCCGAGGAGAAGCGCGGCTGCGGCGAAAACGGCCGCGACGGAGGCGGAAACAATACGCATCACGATGAACTCCAGATCGATCGTCTCGAACCTCACCCGGACCGCCTGTTCGGAAGGCCGGGACGACTGGGTCGGGACGGGAAAACGGGGCGGCTCGTCGCCGAGTCGTCACCGACGGCGCCAAACCACGTGTCCTATACCAAGCGTGGCCGTTGGCGCCTACGCCGCCCCGGCGCAGGTCCATCGCCGGAAAGCAAGGTCTTCCAAGATGCTGCGGAATTCTCGCGGATTGGTTCTTCCGGTCCGTGAACCGGCCCGGCATTCGGCGCGGGGCGAACCGGCCCGGCAGCGTGAGTCGCTGATGGGCCAAGACCTTGATCCAAGACTGTTTCCGGCTCCCCGGCTCCACTTCGCGCCTTTGGGATGACAGGGGGGACGGTCGAGCGTCGATCGGGCCTTCAAGCTGTTGGTAAGGAAGAATATTTTCTTCGGGCCGAGATCGGGCTTCTGGCCGGATGTCATCGCAGCGTCGCGAGACCCACATTCGCCGCGGCGAGCGCGACGACGACCACGGCGGCGACGCCGAGGATCGTGGTCTGGATCCAGCGCCGCTGGCGCGCGGCCTCGCCCCCGGCGAGCTGGACCGCCATCTCGATCTTGCCGGGCGAGGCCATCAGCAGAAACGCCGCGGCGACGTTGTGGACCGCCATGAACCACAGGACATCGACGCCCAGCGCGCGGGCGATCGCCGCCTGGGTGGCGGCGAACATGGCGTTGGCGCCGCTGTTGGACCCGGTCACGAAGCCACCCGCCGCCGCCACGAACGGGGCGGCGGCCAGATAGGCCGTCCCGGCCCCGGCCAGCGTCCGGGCCAGGAAGGCGGCCATCCCCGAGACCGCCATCAGCACGCCGAGCCCGATGAACAGGCCGGTGACCGGCGCCACCTGCACCCACGCGGTCCAGGCTTTCCGCAACGGAGGCGCGGGCGGCACGCCGCGCGCGAACCAGGCCGTCGCCACGAACAGCCAGAGTGCCGGAGAGGCGAGATAGCGCCATGCCCCGGACAAGCCGGCAAGCGTCGTGGTGAGCCCGCCGGCGATCAACACGCCCCCGAGCAGCACGCCGTAGGCCTGGACGGCCCGAAGCCCGCTCGCCCCGAGGCTCACGCGCCCCCGCTGCGGTGCCCAGAGGAGGTGAAGCGCGATCACAACCAGCGCCCCGAGCGCTCCGGCCGGCGGTGTCCCGATCACCGCGTTGACCGCCGTCACCGCAAGCGTCAGCACCAGCCCGGAGAGGATGCCCTGCCACACGGCTCGGCCGCGGCCGTCCGGGGCGCTGGCGAGCCAGGCCGCCACGACGCCCGTGACCGCGAAGGGGATGACGCTGAGGCAGGCGGACCGGACGCCGAGCGCCTGGAACGGGATGTCGGCCAGGGTGGCGGCGATCAGCGTCCCCGGCGCCATCGAGCCCCACGGGACCGCGCAGAGGCCGAGCAGCCCGATCACCGCCACCGTGCGGGCCGGCAGGCCGAAGCACGCGAGCAGGGGAATCCCGATGGTGACGCCGATGCCGAAGCCCGTCACCGATTCGGCGAAGGGCGTAATGCCGTGGACCACGAGCAGCACCGCCCCGACCCCGTGCCCCGCTCGTCCGCGGAGCCAATCCGCCAGCGCGGCCTGCGCCCCGGCATGGCGCAGGGTCTCGGACAGGAGCAGGCCGCCGGCGACGATGAGCAGGACTTCCGCCAGGATGGGCAGCCAGTGGATCAGGATGTCCGGTATGGCGGCCGGGGGAATCGGAAAGCCCAGCCCGATCGCCAGGCCGGCGGCGGCGGTGCCGAGCAGGGCGGCGCTCAGGGATCGCAGGCCCAGCGCCAGGGCCAGCAGGACGGTGACGACCGGCAGGGCGCTGAGGAGGGCGGGCAGGAGCAGGGGCATAAACGAGTCGTGGAATTGCAGATCAGCAATTATTTTTGCATATCTGCATGAGTCAAGGGGAGGGCGGGCGTGACCGGCGAGACGCAGGCGCAGGACATCCTGTTCGGCAACGCGGTGCGCACCCGCCGCACCCAGCTCGGCGTCACCCTGGATCAGCTCGCCGAGACCAGCGGCGTCTCCGCCGCCGCCCTGTCGCGGGTCGAGCGCGGCCTGCTCAGCCCGACCCTGCGCAATGCCCTGGCCATCGCCCGCGGCCTGGGCTGCGAGCTCGCGGACCTCGTCGAGCGCCAGCCCGTGGAGATCACGCGCACGGGCGAGAACCTGCGGTTCTTCGACGAGGCGACCGGCATCGAGCGCCTCGCCCTGGCGCGCCCGTCATCCGAGGTCGAGCTGCTGCACTACACGGTGCCGCCCGGCGCCACGTCGAGCCGGTTCGCCGCGCACAAGGCCGGAAGCCGCGAGATCTTTCACATCCTGTCGGGACGCCTGGAGATCCATACGACCCGGGAAGTCATCACCCTGGAGGGCGGCGACACGGCGACGATCCGGGTCGATGTCGAGCACTGGTTCGTGAATGTCGGCCCCGTGGTGAGCAAGCTCATCCTGCTGATCCTGTCGGCGTAAGGCTTGCGCCATCCGTACCGGCGCCGCGCAAACACATCGCGGCTTTTGTCGAGCCCGCGCCGGGACGGGCGTTGATCTCGGATGATCCTTCGGCACAGTGCCGGCGTTTCGCCGATCCGGGGCGGCCGCGTGGCCCCGGAGCGGCCCGGATCGGTCTTTTCCTGTGAGCCGGCGCGCGCGGCCCGCCCCGGTGGAGGATCGCGCATGAGTTCGCCTGCCCAGCCCTACCGGGGCGTCTTCCCGGTCGCCCCCACGGTGTTCGATGCCGCGGGCAACCTCGACCTCGACGGGCAGCGCCGGGCGATCGACTTCATGATCGACGCCGGCAGCCACGGCCTCTGCATCCTGGCCAACTTTTCCGAGCAGTTCGTCCTCACCGACGCCGAGCGCGAGACCGTGATGCACGCGGTGCTCGACCACGTCGCCGGCCGGGTGCCGGTGATCGTGACGACCACGCATTTCGCCACGCAGGTCTGCGCCGAGCGCTCGCGCCGGGCGCAAGAAGCCGGGGCCGCCATGGTGATGGTCATGCCGCCCTATCACGGCGCCACGATCCGGGTGCCGGAGCTCGGCATCTACGACTTCTTCCGCGGCGTCTCGGACGCGATCGCGATCCCGATCATGATCCAGGACGCGCCGGTGGCGGGCACGCCGCTCTCGGCCGCGTTCCTGGCCCGCATGGCCCGGGAGATCGAAAACGTCTCCTACTTCAAGATCGAGACCCCCGGGGCGGCGGGCAAGCTGCGCGAGCTGATCGCGCAGGGCGGCGACGCGGTGGTCGGCCCCTGGGATGGCGAGGAGGCGATCACCCTGATGGCCGATCTCGATGCCGGCGCCACCGGGGCGATGACCGGCGGCGCCTATCCGGACGGCATCCGCCAGATCACCGACGCCTACGCGGCCGGCCGCCGGAGCGAGGCGCTCGACGCCTACGCGCGCTGGCTGCCGCTGATCAACCACGAGAACCGGCAATGCGGGCTGCTCGCCTGCAAGGCGCTGATGGCCGAGGGCGGCATCATCGCCCACGAGACCGCCCGCCTGCCGCTCCAGCCGCTCCATCCCGACACGCGCGCGGCGCTGATCGAGCTGGCGCGGCGGAACGATGCGCTGGTGCTGCGCTGGGGGCGGTGAGGTTTATTTGCTGGGGGCGGGCGGCGGTCTGACAGACGCGCGGTCCTCCCTCGCTGTGAGGCTCACATCGGCGTCAGTGAGACGCGAGGGACTCCCTCTCCCGTGCGGGAGAGGGTTGGGGTGAGGGGACTGGTTCTTCCGGAAAGCGCGCATCCCTCACCCTGTCCCTCTCCCGCACGGGAGAGGGGACCCGCGCTTCATCCGACGATGTGGGGAGCCGGCAGCCCTGCGAGCGAGGCAGAGGGGATCCCCACTCTTACGCCGGAGCTGAAACGCCGCCCTCCGGATCAGTTCGACCGCCCGGCCGAACCCCGCCCCAACACCCCCGACAACCGCCGCACCGCCTCCCGCGCCAGGTCCGGGCTGATGGCGAAGCAGATGCGGACCAGGCCTTCGCCCGCGGGGCCGAAGGCGGTGCCCGGGGCGACGCCGACCTTGGCGTCGCGCAGCAGGCGGTAGGCGAGTTCGAGGCTCGGCTCGTCGCCGGCGATCCGGGGCATGAGGTAGAAGGCGCCGTCCGGCGCCGCCACGGTCACGCCGGGCAGGCGCGCGAGCCCCTCGACCAGGATCGCCCTCGCCTCGGCGCAGCGGTCGACCATGGTGCGGATGAAGCCGTCGCCCTCGTCGAGGGCCGCCACGCAGGCGTGCTGGATGAAGGTCGGGATCGAGGTGGTGCTGTACTGGCCGAGCTTGGCGAAGGTCGGCGCCAGGCCCCGGGGAAAGATCACCCAGCCGGCACGCCAGCCGGTCATCGCCCAGTTCTTCGAGAAGGTGTTGGTCACGATCAGCCGGTCGTCCTCCGTGCAGATCTGCAGGAAGGACGGCGCGATCTGGTTGCCGTAGGTGAAGTGCGCGTAGACCTCGTCCGACAAGATCCACAGGCCGCGCGCGCGGGCGAGGTCGCGCAAGGCCGTCATCTCGGGCAGCGGCATGGTCCAACCCGTCGGGTTCGAGGGCGAGTTGACCATGATCACCCGGGTGCGCGGCGTCAGTGCCGCTTCGATGTCGGCGAGCGGCAGCGTGAAGCGCCCATCCGGCTGGATCCGGTAGGGCACGGTCACCGGCACGCCGCCGGTGATGCGGACCGCCTCGGCCAGGTTCGGCCAGGCCGGGGAGGGGATGATGATCTCGTCGCCCGGCTCCAGCAGGGCCTGGGCCGCCTGCATGATCGCGTTCATGCCGCCGGCCGTGACGGCGAAGCGGTCGGCCGGGACGTCCACGCCCCAGTGCCGGGCATGGTAGGCACTGAGCGCTGCCCGCAGGGCCGGCAGGCCGAGCGAGGTGGTGTAGCGGGTATGCCCGGCCTGCATCGCCCGGTGCGCCGCCTCGACGATGAAGGGCGGCGTCGGCAGGTCGCCCTCGCCGATCCAGAGCTTGACCACGTCCGGGTCGTCCCGGCCGCGATCCGCCACCAGCCCGATCTGGCTCGTCCCGATGCCGCGGATGCGTTCCGAGAGCGCGGCAGCGAGGTCGACGGGCGCGTCGAGGAAGGCGGCGGCAACGGGTTCGGCCATGGGGCGACGGGTCTCGTGGTGTCCGGGGAGCGGCGTGTCGCGCGGCGCGGTGGCCCGAGGGCGGGCACCGTGCTTGCAAGCGCCCGATCGTTCGGGGAATCGCCCCGAACCTGCCGTGTCCGGCCGCGCGCGTCCAGGCCTGCACGCCCGCCGCGACTGTCCTGTGATTATCGACTTTTCAGAAATTTCTGAAATTGCTATAAGCCGAGTCGCAGATCCCGAGCCGGGAGACCCATCGTGCTCGACACCCTCGATCCCCTGATCCTCGCCCGCATCCAGTTCGGCTTCACGGTGGCGTTCCACATCGTGTTCCCGGCCTTCTCGATCGGGCTCGCGAGCTTCCTCGCCGTGCTGGAGGGCCTGTTTCTCGCCACCGGCCGGCAGGTCTTCATGGACCTGTTCAAGTACTGGTTGAAGATCTTCGCCATCGCGTTCGCCATGGGCGTCGTCTCCGGCCTGGTGATGTCCTACCAGTTCGGCACCAACTGGTCGGTCTTCTCCGACAAGACCGGGCCGGTGCTCGGCCCGATGATGGCCTACGAGGTGCTGTCGGCCTTCTTCCTGGAGGCGGGCTTCCTCGGGGTGATGCTGTTCGGCATGAGCAAGGTCGGGCCGCGGCTGCACTTCGCCGCGACCCTGATGGTGGCGTTCGGGACCTTCTTCTCGGCGTTCTGGATCCTGTCGGTGAATTCCTGGATGCAGACGCCGGCGGGCTACGGCACCAACGCCGAGGGCCAGTTCGTGCCGCTGGACTGGTGGGCGATCGTGTTCAACCCGTCCTTCCCGTTCCGCCTCGTCCACATGGTGCTGGCGGCCTACCTGACGACCGCCCTGGTGGTCGGCGCGGTCGGCGCCTGGCACCTGCTGCGCGACCGGGCCAACCCGGCGGCCCGGACGATGTTCTCGATGGCGATGTGGATGGCCGCCCTGGTGGCGCCGGTCCAGATCTTTGCCGGCGACGCGCACGGGCTCAACACCCTCGAGCACCAGCCCGCCAAGGTCATGGCCATGGAGGGCCACTTCCAGAGCCATCCGGACGGCGCGCCGCTGGTGCTGTTCGGCCTGCCCGACCAGGAGGCCGGCACGATCCGCTACGCGGTGGAGATCCCGAAGCTGTCCTCGCTGGTGCTCAAGCACAGCCTGGACGCGCCGCTCGCCGGCCTCGACAGCCTGCCCCGGAAGGACTGGCCGCCGGTGCCGATCGTGTTCTGGTCGTTCCGCATCATGGTCGGGCTCGGCATGCTGATGCTGCTCCTCGGCGCGATCAGCCTGCTCGCCCGCTGGCGCGGGGCGCTCTACCGGTGGCGCCCGCTGCACCGCTTCGCGGTCGCCATGGGCCCGGCCGGCTTCGTGGCGGTGCTCGCCGGCTGGATCACCACCGAGGTCGGGCGCCAGCCCTACACGGTCTACGGCCTGCTGCGGACCGCGCAATCCGCCTCGCCGCTCCACGGCCCGGCGGTGGCCGCCTCGCTCACCGCGTTCGTGGTGATCTATTTTTCCGTCTTCGCCATGGGGGTTCTGTACATCCTGCGCCTGATGGCCCAGCCGCCCCATGAAGGCGAGAGCGGGATCGAGCCCGGCGCGCCGATCCGCACCGCCGGCATCACCCCCGCCCCGTCGGTCGATCCCGACCGCCACCTCCAGCCGGCCGAGTGAGGCAGCAGCCATGGTCTACAGCGTCGATCTCACCGTGATCTGGGCGTTCGTGATCGCCTTCGCGGTCTTCGCCTACATCGTCATGGACGGCTTCGATCTCGGCATCGGCATCCTGTTCCCGGCCCTGCGGCCGGGGCCGGAGCGCGACACCGCGATGAACTCGGTCGCCCCGGTCTGGGACGGCAACGAGACCTGGCTGGTTCTGGGCGGCGGTGGGCTGTTCGCGGCCTTCCCGCTGGCCTACGCGGTGATCCTGCCGGCGCTCTACGCGCCGATCATCGCCATGCTGCTCGGGCTGATTTTTCGCGGCGTCGCCTTCGAGTTCCGCTGGCGCGATCCCGGCCACCGGGCGGCCTGGGATGTGGCCTTCACGGGCGGCTCCGTGGTGGCGGCCCTGGCCCAGGGGATCGCGCTGGGCGCACTGCTCCAGGGCATCGCGGTCGAGGGCCGGGCCTATGCCGGCGGTTGGTGGGACTGGCTGACGCCGTTCAGCCTGCTGGTCGGCGTCAGCCTCGTGGTCGCCTACGCGCTGCTCGGGGCGACCTGGCTGGTGATGCGCACGGAAGGGCTGCTCCAGCTCCAGGCCCGCCGGTTCGCCCAGCGCCTGACCATCGCCACCGTGGCGGCGATCGCGCTGGTCAGCGCCGCGACGCCGTTCCTGCAGGGGCGCTACTTCGAGCGCTGGCTGGCGATGCCGAACGTCCTGGTCTCGGCGCAGGTGCCGCTGCTGGTCGCGCTCGCCGCCGTCGCCCTGTGGCGGACCCTGCGGGGCGGGGGCGAGCGGGCGCCGTTCCTGATCGCGCTCGGCCTGTTCGCCCTGTCGTTCCTGGGGCTCGGGATCAGCATCTTCCCCGACGTGGTGCCGGGGCGGATCACGATCTGGCAGGCCGCCGCCCCCGAGGCGAGCCAGATGTTCATGCTGGTCGGCGCCTCGGTCCTGATCCCGATCATCCTGATCTACACCGCGTATTCCTACTGGGTGTTCCGCGGCAAGGTCGACGCGCACGGGTATCACTGATGGCCCCCGCAACCCCGCTCCCGCTCTGGAAACGCCTCGCCTGGTTCGTGGGCCTCTGGGCCGGGAGCATCCTCGGCCTCGGCGCCGTGGCGACGCTCCTCCGGTTCTGGCTCAAGAGCTGATAAGCCGGCAACACCCCCCCGCATTCCCGAGGGGCCTAAAACCGTTCGACGGATCGCCGCCGTGCACCTGCCTCCCCTGATCCAGACCTTCGTGCTGCATTTCGGCGAGATGGGCTCGCGCTGGGGCATCAACCGGACCGTGGGGCAGATCTACGCCCTGCTGTTCGTGGCCGAGCGGCCGCTCAACGCCGACGAGATCGTGGAGCGTCTGGGTGTCTCGCGCTCCAACGTCAGCATGGGGCTCAAGGAGCTGCAGGCCTGGAACCTCGTGCGGCTCCTGCACGTGCCCGGGGACCGGCGGGACTACTTCGCCACCCCGGAGGACATCTGGCAGATCGTCCGCACCCTGGTCGAGGAGCGCAAGAAGCGCGAGATCGACCCGACCCTGACCCTGCTGCGCGAGTTGCTGATGCAGGACGCCGAGTCCGAGGCGGAGCGCCACGCGCAAGGCCGGCTCCGGGAGATGCACGACCTGTTCGAGCTCTTTGCGGGTTGGTACGCCGACGTGCGCCGCCTCGACACCGAGCGCCTGGTCCAGCTCCTCACCCTCGGCGCCAAGGTCCAGAAGGTGCTGGCGATGAAGGACCGCCTGACCGGCCTGCCGGGCCGGCTCGCGGGGCGTCCGGACAAGGAAGCGTGAGGGGCGGTCTTCCGGTGCTGCGGACGTGACGAACAGGTCGCAGCGCCCAACCCCGTCACCCCGGGGCGCCGCAGGCTCCCTCTCCTGTGCGGGCTATCGGATTCTCACATTTCCGGATGTGGCGCGGGTCCCCTCTCCCGCACGGGCTATCGGATTCACAGATCGAGTTCGGCCCTTTTTGCGCGACGGCCCGTGCTTTGGCTCCAGCCTCGGTGCGGGTATCCCCTCGCCCCGCTTGCGGGGAGAGGGCTTCGGCGACCTCGTCGTCGCCGAAGCGAGGCGGCAGCCGAGGGTGAGGGGGCGGTTCCGGACGCGCGCCTCGTTCTGAACCGCCCCCTCACCGCCGCTCCGGCTTCGCCTGCGCTTCCCGCACGGACGACGAGGTCCGTGCGGGCCTCTCCCCGCAAGCGGGGCGAGGGGACCCGCGCTTCGTCCGCAGATGTGTAAGCAACGTAGCCCGTGCGTTGGATATCCGCCGGTCGGTCGCGACCGCACCGTCATTGCGAGCGTAGCGAAGCAACCCAGGGCGGCACGCGATCCCATAATCGAGCGTGACCGGGATCGCTTCGCTGCACGCGCGATGACAACCTCGCCCCGGACACAGAAACCGCGTCCGGGGCAAAGCGGTGTCGCCTACTTCCCGCCGCCGCCACCCTGGGGCGCGACACGCGAGGGCTGGTTGGCGTTGCCGGCGGCGGCGGAATCGTTGGCGATCGAATCCGCCGGCTGTCCCGTCGGCGAGTAGGTGATGGCGCCCTCGGCACCGGTCGCGTTCGACTGCGATGTCACCACCCCGGGGGCGCCGGGCGGCACGACCACCACGGTGCCGGTCGGGGATTCGATCACCTGGGCGGAGGCCGGTCCGACCAAGCAGGTCGCGATGGCGGCGGCGAAAATCATCTTGGTCATGAAGGTCCCTGTCTCTGTCGAGAGGGAAGCTTCGGTCGTGCACAATTGATCCGTCACGAGCCCGCGACTGCGTCATCGTGGGCGGTGGTCAGTTCACCCGGGTCCAGGTCTGGCGCTTGCAGAACACGCTCATCACGCAGCCCGAGACTTCGAGGGCGTTCGGGCCGGTCAGCCGCAGGGAGCCGGAATAGGTCTTTCCGTCGTTCGGGTTGTAGAGCGAGCCGCTGTAGCCCGATCCATCCGCCTGCCTTGCGTCGAGGATCTGGACGCCGACGACGCTGCGGCCCCGCAAGGCCGGGTCCGGGTTCTTGGCGTCGAGGGCCTTTCCGGGGGCGCTGACGATGGTGCCGCAATAGCCGCCGCCGCAGGGGGCGACCTTCACCCGGGAACTGCCGGTCTCGGTGAGCCAGAGGCCGGCCGGATCGGCGGCCAGGGCCGGGCCGCAGACCGGCATCGAAGCGAGCAAAGCCAAGACCGCGCGACGCATCCTCGTTCCTCCCGAACCGGCCGTTTGAGGCACTCTTACCGCGAAGCTTCGGGCAGCGCACCGCCCAGATAGGTCTCGGCGACCTCGCAGAACGGTTGGCCGGAGCCCGTGGAGAGCACCGCGTCGACCTCGAACAGCGGGTCGTCGGGGCCGGGTGCCGCGGCCTGCGGGAAGGGGCGGACTTCAAGGGTCTGACGGGTCGGCTCCAGCGGGCGCACGACCCGGCCGAAGGGCGTGCGGGTGCCGTCCAGGGTCGCGTTCATCTCGGGCGTCAGGCGCGCCGGGACGTACCAGTTGTCGGCCTCCGACAGAACCCGGTCGCCGCAGGCCAAACGGACCCGGCGGTAGCGCACCGGCTCGTCGGGGCCGATCGCCAGGCGGGCGCGCTGCGCGGCGGTGAGCGGCTTGTCGGCCACGTCCATGCGCCGGGCGACGAGATGCGGGTCGCCGGCGAGCTTGTGGTCGGCGCACCAGCTCTCCAGCGCCAGGGTCGCGCTGTGCGCCGCCAGCACGCGGCTCTGCAGGGACGCGATCAGGGCGGCCTGCGGTTGGGCGGCGGCGGGCCTCATCGGGATCCCCGCCAGCACCGCCGCGAGGCCGAGATGGAGCGCCCAGTCGCGCCGGACCAGGAAGGCCACGCAGCGTCGGACCGCCCGCGGATCAAGCGCGCTGAAGGTGAGCTTTGGCATCGGAACGTCCCGGAACGGCTAATTCGGCACACCGCATCGTCTCGGCCCGAATCCCCCCGGGATGGAGGCGTCCTGTTGTTGTGCGGACGGGCCGGCTCAGCCGAGCCGTCCCCGGCCTCGCGGCAGCCGGTTTATCCAAACCGCGCCGTGGGGTCGAGCCTGCTAGCGCCGCGCCGGGGGCAGGTCGGTGCAGAGGCCGAGCGCGGCCTCGGCGGCGAGTCCGATGGTCTCGCCGAGCGTCGGGTGCGGGTGGATTGTGCGGCCGATATCCGTCGCGTCGGCGCCCATCTCGATGGCGAGCACGATCTCGCCGAGCATGTCGCCCGCGCTCGGGCCGACGATGGCGCCGCCGACGATCCGCTTGGTCTCCGCGTCGAACAGCAACTTGGTCAGGCCGTAATCGGCGCCGTTGGCGATGGCCCGGCCCGAGGCCGCCCAGGGGAAGCGCGCCACCTCGACCGCCCGCCCGGCGGCCTTGGCGGCGGTCTCGGTCAGGCCGGCCCAGGCGATTTCCGGATCGGTATAGGCCACCGAGGGAATCACCGTCGCGTCGAACCCCGCCTTGTGGCCGACAGCCACCTCGGCGGCGACGTGGCCCTGATGCACCGCCTTGTGGGCGAGCATCGGCTGCCCGACGAGATCGCCCACCGCCAGGATGTGGGGCACGCTGGTGCGCATCTGCGCGTCCACCGGCACGAAGCCCCGCTCCACGGCAACGCCCGCCGCGTCGAGGCCCAGAGCGTCGCCGTTCGGCCGCCGGCCGGCCGCCTGGAGCACGAGGTCGTAGATCTGCGGCTCCGCCTCGCCTGCCAGGGTCACGGCGATGCCGTCCGGGGTGGCGGCGGCCGAGACGACCTCGGCGCCGGTGCGGATGCGGTCGAACCGGTGGGCGTTGCGCTTGGTCCAGACCGCCACCAAGTCCCGGTCGACCCCTTCCAGGAGGTTCGGCAGGCGCTCGACCACGTCGACCCGGGCGCCGAGCGCGCTGTAGACCGTCGCCATCTCCAGGCCGATGATGCCGCCGCCGATCACCAGCAGGCGGCGGGGCACGAAGGGCAGCTCCAGCGCCCCCGTGGAATTCACGATCCGCGGGTCGTCGGGCAGCATCGGCAGGCTGACCGGCGATGAGCCCGCCGCCACGATGGCGCTCTTGAACCCGATCGCGCGGCTGCCGCCCGTCTGCAGCGCCACCGAGACCGCGTTCGGCCCGGTGAAGCGCGCGGTACCGCGCACGGTCTCGACCTTGCGCTGGCGCGCCATGTGGCTGAGCCCGTCGGTCAGGCGCCGCACGGTGCCGGCCTTGAACGCCCGCAGCTTGTCGAGATCGACGGTCGGTGCGCCGAAGCTGATCCCGTGGGCGGACAGCCGCCCGGCTTCTTCGGTGACGGCGGCGACGTGGAGCAGTGCCTTCGACGGGATGCAGCCGACATTCAGGCAGACGCCGCCGAGCCTGGCCTCGCGCTCCACCAGGATCACGCGCTGCCCGAGATCGGCGGCCCGGAACGCCGCTGCGTAGCCGCCGGGCCCGCCGCCGATCACCAGCACGTCGCAGGAGTCTTCTGCCGGCGCGTCGGTGGGCGCCGCCACGGGCGCGACCGTTTCCGCTTCGACGGCCACCCGGGCGATCAGCGTTCCGGCCGAGACGGTGTCGCCGAGGCCGACCAGCATCTCGACCAAGCGGCCGGCGACCGGGGCGGGGATGTCGAGGGTCGCCTTGTCGGACTCGACGATGAGCAGGGTCTGGTCGCGGGCGATTGTCTCCCCCGGCGCCACCGGGATCTCGATCACCGGCACGCCGGAAAAGTCGCCGATATCGGGGACGCGGATCTCGCGGGTCTCGGGCATGGCAGCGGCGATCACAGTCTAGGGGGATGGGCGGAAGGCATCGGGGCTGCCAGGGTTTTCCCCTCCCCCTTGCGGGGAGGGGTCAGGGGTGGGGGTGGTGCAGGAGGCACCGTTGCGCCTCTTCCGGCACCACCCCCACCTCCAACTCCTCCCCGCAAGGGGGAGGAGAGAGCGGCGCACCCATCATCGCCGTCACAGCAGCGCCCGGCGCAAATCCGACAGCACCGACGCGATGTGGCCGAGGAAGCGGGCGGCGGCGACGCCGTCCACCACCCGGTGGTCCCAGGACAGGCTGAGCGGCAGGATCAGCCGCGGCTGGAAGGCGTTTCCGTCCCAGACCGCCTCCGTGCGCGAGCGCGCCGCGCCCAGGATCGCGACCTCGGGGGCGTTGATGATCGGGGTGAAGCCGTCGCCGCCGATGCCGCCCAGCGACGACACCGAGAAGCACCCGCCCTGCATGTCCGCGCCCGAGAGGCTGCCGGCCCGGGCCTTGTCGGCGAGCGCCGCCATCTCGGTGGCGATCGCGATCAGGCCCTTGCGGTCGCAGTCGCGTACCACCGGCACCATCAGGCCCTTCGGGGTGTCCACCGCGAAGCCGACATGGACGTAGTCCTTGAGGACGAGGTCGGAGCCCTCCAGGGAGGTGTTGAAGCGCGGATAGGCCCGCAGGGCGAGGGCGGCGGCCTTGATCAGGAAGGCCACCATGGTGACCCGCGCCGGCGGCGTACGCGTTTCCTTATTGAGCCCGACCCGGAACGCCTCGATCTCCGTGACGTCGGCCCGGTCGAAATTGGTCACGTGCGGGATGGTCAGCCAGTTGCGGCTGAGATTGGCTCCGGAGATCGTCTGGATCCGCGACAGGGGCTCCCGCCGCACCGGGCCGAATTTTTCGAAATCCACCTGCGGCCAGGGCGGCAGGCCGGCGCCGATGCCCGAGGGCGCGGCCGGCGCGTGGGCCGGGGCCTGGAGCGCCGCTTTGACGAAGGCGTGCAAATCCTCCCGCAGGATCCGCCCCTTGGGGCCGGTGGCGGGCACCCGGTCGAGGGTGATCCCGAGCTCGCGGGCGAGCTGGCGCACGGACGGGCTGGCGTGGACGTCGCGCTGCGTGATGGGCCGCTGATCGTCGTTGGACGGCTGGGCCGGGGCGCGACGGTCCCCCTCTCCCGTGCGGGAGAGGGCTGGGGTGAGGGATGCGCCGTGTCCGGAGAGGGCTGGTCCCTCACCCTGTCCCTCTCCCGCACGGGAGAGGGGACCCGCGCCCTGTCCGACACCGGCAGCCGGCTCCGGTTGCGGCGCTTCCAGCGCCGGTGCCGCCTCGCCGCCCTCGGCCGGCTCGACCACAAGAATCGGCGTGCCCTCCGAGACCTTCGAGCCCACCGCGACCAGCAATTCCCGCACGGTGCCGGCCACCGGGGAGGGGACCTCCATGGTCGCCTTGTCGGATTCGATGCTGAGGATCAGGTCGTCCACGGCGAGACGGTCGCCCGGCTTCACCAGGAGTTCGATCACCGGCACGTCCCGGTAATCGCCGATATCCGGAAGGGCGATCTGCAGCGCGGCGCTCATCGGGCGGGTTTCCGTGGCTTGTCTGGGGCGGACTGTTTTTGGGGGGCGGAGGTCCGGAGTCGGGCCTTCCGAGGCGTCGTGACTTCCGGTGGATCCCCCACCCACCCCCTCATCCTGAGGTGCTGCGCAGCAGCCTCGAAGGAGGCCTCCAGGGATCGCGCGGCCGGCTGGAGGGCTCCTTCGAGGGCTCCGCTTCGCTCCGCCACCTCAGGATGAGGGCGCGGGTTGGAGTTGCTCGGGTCGGGGGGGCAGCCCCTCAGATCGTCCAGGGCGCCGGCGTGTCCGCGTCGATGCCATAGCGCCGGATCGCCTCGGCGACCGTGGCGCGGGGCACCGTGCCGGCTTCGGCGAGCGCGTGCAGGGCGGCCACCACCACGTGCTGCCGATCCACCTCGAAGAAGCGGCGGAGCGCGTTGCGGGTGTCGCTGCGGCCGAACCCGTCGGTGCCCAGCGTCACGAACCGGGCCCCAACATAGGAGGCGATCAGCTGCGGGTAGGCCCGGACGTAGTCGGTCGCCGCCACGATCGGCGTCGCGCCCGGCAGCAGGGCGGCCACGTGGCTCACCGGCGCCTCGGCCTCCGGGTGCAGCATCGCTTGGCGCTCGGTCTCGCGCGCATCCCGCGCCAACTCGCTGAAGCTGGTGACGCTGAACAGCTCGGCCGCGATCCCCCAATCCTGCGCCAGCAGGCCGGCGGCCGCGATCACCTCGGGCAGGATCGCCCCGGAGCCCAGCAGCCGCACCGCGGCAGGCCCCGAATCCGGCCCCGACAGGCGGTACATCCCCTTCAGGATGCCGGCCTCAGCCCCCTCCGGCATGGAGGGCTGGGCGTAGTTCTCGTTCATGGCGGTGAGGTAGTAGAAGGCGTCCTCGCCCTCTTCCATCATCGCCCGGGCGCCGCGATCGACGATCACCGCCACCTCGTAGGCGAAGGCCGGATCGTAGGCCCGGCAGTTCGGGATCCCGGCGGCCGCGAGGTGGCTCGAGCCGTCTTGGTGCTGCAGGCCCTCGCCGCCCAGCGTGGTGCGGCCCGCCGTGGCACCGATTAGAAAACCGCGCGCGCGCTGGTCGGCCGCCGCCCAGATCAGGTCGCCGACCCGCTGGAAGCCGAACATCGAGTAGTAGATGTAGAACGGCAGCATCGACAGGCCGTGGACGCTGTAGGCGGTGGCCGCCGCGGTCCAGGACGAGATCGCCCCGGCCTCGGTGATGCCTTCCTCCAGGAGCTGACCGTCGCGCGCCTCGCGGTAGTAGAGCATCGAGCCGGCATCCTCCGGCTCGTAGAGCTGCCCCTCGGGGGCGTAGATCCCGACCTGCCGGAACAGGTTGGCCATGCCGAAGGTGCGCGCTTCGTCGGCGACGATCGGGACGACGCGCGGCCCGAGATCCTTGTGCTTCAGCAGGTTGCCGAAGAGCCGGACCACCGCGGTGGTGGTCGACATCTCCTTGCCGGCCGCCTCCAGGGCGAAACCCGCATAGGTCGAGAGCGGCGGCACCGTCACGGTCGGCGCGGTGCGGCGGCGGGCCGGCAGGACGCCCCCCAGCATCTCGCGGCGCTCGCGCAGGTAGCGCATCTCCGCGCCGTCCTCGGCCGGTTTGTAGAAGGCCAGGCCCTCCACCTGCGCGTCGGAGAGCGGCAGGGCGAAGCGGTCCCGGAAGGCGCGCAACGCATCCACGTCGAGCTTCTTGGCCTGGTGGGCGGTCATGCGCGATTCGCCCGCGCCGCCCATGCCGTAGCCCTTCTTGGTCTTGGCCAGGATCACCGTCGGCCGCCCCTTGGTGGCCTTGGCGGCGGCGAAGGCCGCGTAGAGCTTGCGGAAATCGTGGCCGCCGCGCTTCAGCTTGTCCACGTCGGCATCCGACATGTGGGCGACGAGTTCGCGGACCTCCTCGTCCTCCCCGAAGAAATGCGCGAGGTTGTAGGCGCCGTCCTTGGCGCCGAGCGTCTGGTACTTGCCGTCCACGGTGTCGGCGAAGCGGCGCAGCAGGGCGTGGTTGGTGTCACGAGCAAAAATCCCGTCCCACTCGGAGCCCCACAGCACCTTGATGACGTTCCAGCCCGCCCCGCGGAACAGGCTCTCCAGCTCCTGGATGATCTGGCCGTTGCCGCGCACCGGGCCGTCCAGCCGCTGCAGGTTGCAGTTGATCACGAAGGTGAGGTTGTCGAGCTTCTCCCGCGCAGCCAGCGCGAGGCCGCCGATCGATTCCGGCTCGTCCATCTCGCCGTCGCCGAACACGCCCCAGACGTGCCGGGCGGAGGTGTCGGCCAGGCCGCGATGGCCGAGATAGCGCATGAACCGCGCCTGGTAGACCGCGTGGATCGGGCCGATGCCCATCGAGCCGGTGGGGACCTGCCAGAAATCCGGCATCAGCCAGGGATGCGGATAGGAGCATAGGCCGTCGCCGGCGATCTCCTGGCGGTAATGCTTCAGCTGCTCCTCGGAGAGCCGCCCCTCCAGGAAGGCGCGGGCGTAGACGCCCGGCGCCGAGTGCGGCTGGAAGTAGACGAGGTCGCCATCCGGGCCGCCCTTGAAGAAGTGGTTGAACCCGACCTCGAACAGCTCCGCCGCCGAGGCGTAGCTCGCCACGTGCCCGCCGAGCTCGCCGTAGGCCATGTTGGCGCGCACCACCATGGCGAGCGCGTTCCAGCGCATGATCGAGGTCAGGCGCTCCTCGATGTCGAGATCGCCCGGGTAGCGCGGCTGCTTCTCCAGGGGAACCGTGTTCCGATACGGCGAGTAGGGCAGGGCCTCGTCGAGGATGCCGATCTCCTTCGAGCGCCGCTCCAGCCGGTCGAGGATGAACCGCGCCCGGGCCGCGCCCTCCGTGCGGAACAGCGATTCGAGGGCGGCCAGCCAATCCTGCGTCTCGGCCGGATCGTGATCGACCTCGGCGGACCGCGCGATCGTCGTCCTCGGCGGTATGGCGTTCATCGGCGCGGCTCCCAGCTTTTGATCGGAGCATACGGATTGCCGCGCGGGGCGACATGCCGAATTTTTGTTATCGAGGGCGGATGATTGGCATGTTTTGCCGGATATGCGGTTGAGGATGGTCGATCGTACCGCCGTTGGTGCCGAGGCATCGACCGGCCTCCGATGCGACGTCCGGTTAAATCCTCCCTTGCCGTCATTGCGAGCGCAGCGAAGCAACCCAGGGAACCGCTACGGCCTGCGAACGCTCGCCGCACTGGGTTGCTTCGCTGCGCTCGCAATGACGGTGGGTGCATGCCGAAACGGGCGCCCACATCGATGGCCGCCGCCAAAACTTTCCTGCCGTCCCGCGATCGGCGGCATGCTATGCCCACGGCAAACCGGAGAACAAAAAAATGGTCTCCCGACCGGCTCATCTCGACGCCGCCAGCCTGCGCATCCTCGAACGCCTGCAACAGGACAGCGAGATCAGCATCGCCGACCTCGCCGAGCAGGTCGGGCTCTCGACCTCCCCGTGCTGGCGCCGGGTCAACGACCTGAAGGAGGCCGGGATCATCCGGGGCTGCGTCGCGGTGGTGGATCCGATGAGCCTCGGGCTCGCCGTGAACGTCTTCGTCCACGTCTCCCTGGAGAAGCAGACCCAGGCCGCCCTCCAGGCCTTCGACGAGGCGGTTCGCAGCCGCCCCGAGGTGATGGAATGCTACCTGATGAGCGGCGAGGCCGACTACATGCTGCGGGTGGTGGTGGAGGATCTCGGCCAGTACCAGCGTCTGGTGCTCGACCACCTCACCCGCATTCCGGGGGTGGCCAACATCCGCTCGAGCTTCGCGCTCGGCCAAGTGAAGTACACGACCGCCCTGCCGCTCGGGCACCTGACCCGGTGAGCCGGTCGGTCGCTGGATCAGGAGTTTCAGAGTTTCCCAGCGGCGCCG
Organism: Methylobacterium sp. E-066; assembly: GCF_022829635.1. GTDB lineage: Bacteria > Pseudomonadota > Alphaproteobacteria > Rhizobiales > Beijerinckiaceae > Methylobacterium. The sequence goes on along the minus strand of NZ_JAKSYO010000172.1, from coordinate 265,657 downwards.
GCCGGGACCGGCCGCGTCACGCTGAAGGAAGAATGGTGGAGCCTAACGGGATCGAACCGATGACCTCTTCCATGCCATGGAAGCGCTCTCCCAGCTGAGCTAAGGCCCCACTTGTCCGCCGCGGTTTGGGTCCCGCGGGGTCTCGCCGACCGGCTGGCGTCCGGCGAGGCCGGTTCTATAGGCGGCTCTCGCGGCGGACTCAACCCCTTTTTTGCGGGTTCTTCGCGGAAATGCCCACCCCTCTCGGACTCGTCGCGGGCTCTTCGCGGGGTGGGCGCAAACGGGGCTCAGCTTTCTTCGTCGGATTCGATATCGCCGTCGATCAGGTCGGAGACGTCGTCGCCGGAATCCTCCTCCTCGAGGAAGGTTTCATCCGCGGCCGAATCCCCGTCCTCGGCGGTGTCGTCCTCGGGCGTCGGATCCGCCTCGTCCTCCGGGGCCTCGACCTCGTCCAGCGAGACGAGGTCCGGAGCCTTCTCGTCCGTGTCATCCTCGTCCTCGGCCTCGGCAGGCCCCCGCGCCAGGGCCGGCGCCGCGACGCGGCTCGTCGCCGCCTGGTAGACCGCACCGCATTTCGGGCAGGCGGCGGGATCGCGGGCGAGGTCGTAGAACTTCGCACCGCAACTCATGCATTGGCGCTTCAGGCCAAGTTCGGGTCGGGCCACGGGCGGGCACCTCGTCGTCTCTGCTGTTGTCGGAAGACGGGCGCGTTAGTCGGGGCCTCGACCCCTGTCAATCGAGGCGCAGACCCCCGTTTCACGAGGGCGGCCGACCGGGTGCGATGGATGACGCGGGCCGGTACGCGTGTTAACCGCGCCGCCAGTTCACGGTCCGATTGCAGCGCCGCGGCGCCCCCGCGCGACGCGCCGGATCCCGGCCCACCCCAATTTCCCGAACGGACGCCCCGTGTCGCACGATTCGCCTCCCCAGCCTCTCACCGCCGCACCGGGCACGCCGCTCACCGGGCGCCTGCGTCCGCCGGGCGACAAGTCGATCTCCCACCGGGCCATGATCCTGGGGCTGCTGAGCCTGGGCGAGACCCGGGTCGAAGGCCTGCTCGAGGGCGACGACGTGCTGCGCACCGCCGCCGCCGCGAAGGCACTCGGCGCCGGAATCGAGCGCCTCGGCGAGGGGCGCTGGGTGGTGCGCGGCGTCGGCATCGGCGGCCTCACCGACCCGACCGAGGTTCTGGATTTCGGCAATGCCGGCACCGGCTCGCGGCTGATGATGGGCGTCGTCGGCGGCCAGCCCGTCACCGCGACCTTCGACGGTGACGCCTCCCTGCGCTCGCGCCCCATGCGCCGGATCCTCGACCCGCTCACCCGCATGGGCGCGCAGGTCCTGTCCGAAGCCGAGGGCGGGCGCGTGCCGCTGACCCTGCGCGGCCTGAACGAGGCGATTCCGATCACCTACGAGACGCCCGCCGCCTCGGCGCAGATCAAGTCCGCGGTGCTGCTCGCCGGCCTCAACGCCCCCGGCACCACCACGGTGATCGAGGCGGCCGCCACCCGCGACCACACCGAGCGGATGCTGCGCCTGTTCGGCGCGGAGGTTCGCGTCGAGCCGCACGGGCCGGGCGGCCACGGCCGCAAGGTGTCGCTTACCGGACAGCCGACCCTACGTGGCACCGACGTGGTCGTGCCGGCCGATCCGTCCTCGGCGGCGTTCCCCCTGGTGGCGGCGCTGATCGTGCCCGGCTCCGACGTGGTGATTGAGGGGGTGATGATGAACCCGCTGCGGACCGGGCTGATCACCACCCTGCTGGAGATGGGCGCGCAGATCGAGCGCGTGGCCGAGCGGGAGGAGGGCGGCGAGACCGTCGCCGACCTGCGCGTGCGCGCGAGCCGCCTCACAGGCGTCGACGTCCCGGCCGAGCGGGCGCCCGCGATGATCGACGAGTACCCGGTGCTGGCGGTGGCGGCGAGCTTCGCCGAAGGCCGCACCCGGATGAACGGCCTGCACGAATTGCGGGTGAAGGAATCGGACCGCCTCGCGGCCGTGGCGGCGGGGCTCGCCGCCAACGGCGTTCGCCACAGCGTGGAGGGCGACGACCTCGTGGTCGAGGGCGACGGCACGGCCGCGCCCGGCGGCGGCACGGTGGCGACCCATCTCGATCACCGGATCGCCATGGCGTTCCTGGTGATGGGGCTCGCCACGAAGGCCCCCGTCACGGTGGACGATGGCGCGATGATTGCCACGAGCTTCCCGAGCTTCCTGCCATCCATGCAGGCCCTCGGCGGCCGGATCGGGACCTAGCATCATGCCGCTCGTCATCGCGATCGACGGCCCGGCCGCTTCGGGCAAGGGGACCCTGGCCAAGCGGCTCGCCGTCCATTACGGCCTGCCGCATCTCGACACGGGGCTCCTCTACCGCGCGGTGGCGCTGGCGCTGATCGATGCCGGCCTGTCCCTCGACGATCCCGAGGCCGCGTCCCGGGCCGCGCACGCCCTCGACGCCGGCAGGCTGGACGATCCGCGCCTGCGCGCGCGCGCCATGGGCGAGGCCGCCTCGCGGATTTCGGCGGTGCCGGAGGTCCGCGCCGCCCTGCTGGCCTGGCAGCGGCGCTTCGCGGCCGATCCCAAGGGCGCCGTCCTGGACGGACGCGATATCGGCACGGTGGTCTGCCCGGACGCCAGCGTGAAGCTCTACATCACCGCCTCGTCCGAGGAGCGCGCCCGCCGCCGCCACCTGGAGCTCGCCGGCCGCGGCGAGGCCGCGACCTTCGCGGCGATCCTGGCCGACATCGAGGCCCGCGACGCCCGCGACGCCTCCCGGGCCGCCGCACCGTTGCGCATGGCCGACGACGCGGTCCGGCTCGACACCACGACCCTCGACCCGGACGCCGCCTTCGCCGAGGCAAAGGGCGTGGTCGAGCGCGCCCGCGGCGACGGGGCATAGCGCCACCCACAACCCCGTGTTGACCCCCCGGCCCCGCTCACCTATTGCGAACGCGCCGTCCCCGCGCGGCCGCCGCAGGGCGGTCCCGGACGCGAGCGCGTAGCTCAGCTGGTAGAGCAACGGACTTTTAATCTGTAGGTCCTGGGTTCGAGTCCCAGCGCGCTCACCATTATTTTCAACCACTTGCTAGGATGCCCGGCGTTGAGACTATCTCACCGGGTAACATCCTGGGTAACAGATCGCCGCAGTGTGAATATCGCCGGGTGGTTATTCGAAGCGCTGGTCCAAACACCGCGAATCAAACAAGGTGGCCGCCAGCCGTTTTACGCACGTCGGGAGCTTCGATTATGAGTAAAGTCGTCGAGCCATTTAACATCCAGATGAATGCCATCGACGATAAAGGATATAAATCGATTAAAAATATAACCTGGAACAATATTCCCGGTTTTGCGATACTGACCGGTAAGAACGGGTCTGGAAAAACCCAATTACTTGAAATTTTGTCGTATTATTTCAGCAAAAGCTTTCTGCCCGGAGTCGGATTGCCAGTTCGGGTGCAGACATCCGGCGGGTCATACAGTGCTGGTGATGTAGCTTACATTCCAAGCGTAGGAAGATTTAGCGATGGGCCGGCAATTTCGCTAACTTCAATGGCACAGCAGAGGCAAAATCTTGTAAATCTTGCAATGATGAGTGTGAATGGTCAGCAGTTCTATGAGCCTAATCAAGCTGCTGCTAGCAGCAAAGCTTTAGAACTGTTCAAGGGCCGAAACCCTCAAAGCATGACGCCCGAGCAAGTTGACGAGCTACTAAGTGATAATTTTGATTGGATCCTAAACAATTTGGATGCCACTTCTGTTATTGGATTTGTTTTTTATAACTATAGACTTCGTTCGCTTGAAGCTATGGAGCGCGAAACACCTGGGTTGGATCGCGCAGGTAATTCGTTAGGGCCAGCGCCGTGGGATGTCGTCAACGAAGCTCTTAAGACCGCCGGATTTCCATACGAAGTGATTTCACCAAAAGATGTTTCAATAACTCGCGATTATAAGTTTAAATTGAAAGATCGATTTGACGGCAATACGATTGAAGTGACGGATTTGTCGTCAGGCGAAAAGGTGATAATTCAGCTAGTTCTTTGGCTTTACGGCTCTAATAAAGACGGAATCTTTCCGAAGCTTTTATTGCTTGATGAGCCAGACGCTCATCTGCATCCATCCATGATATTGCAGTTTATGGATGTTATAGATGAGGTACTTGTCAAAAAACATGGCATTCGGGTCATAATGAGTTCTCATTCGCCATCTACGGTCGCATTGGCCCCAGATGGTTCTGTCTTTCAACTAGAACGGGGCAATAATGAAATTACAGAAGTATCTTCGAGGTCAGATATTATCTCAATTTTGACTGCCGGCCTCGTCACAGTCTCGAAATCATCTAAGTTTGTTTTTGTCGAAGACGAAGATGATGTAAATTTTTATGAAGCGGTTCGTGATATTTTGTCAAATTATGGTCCTAGTCGCGATCCGATGGCAATAAAACCCACTCCATCCATTGTTTTTATGCCTGCTTCACTTGGATCTGGTAAGAAAAAGGTTTCTGGAGGGGCAACCGTTGTTCCGCAGTGGACAGCTAAATTCGGTCAAGAGCCGTTGAAAGGTATGTTTTTAGGGGTGATCGATAGGGATGTTAATAACGTTGCTTCCGATCAAATTTTTGTAATCGGCCGATATAGCTTTGAAAATTATATGTTGGACCCGCTGAATATCTACAGTCTGCTCTTAGAAAACAATACTGCGCCCTCGATCCCCGGCATCTCTATCACATCTGGAGATGAGCATTTGTTGCGGATGCAGTCGAAAGATGATTTGCAAAAAATTACAGATACTATTGTCAATTTGATCGAAGCTGGGGAAGCTTCCCTACAGTCAACCAAAAAGATCACGGTTAATTATACTTTTGGTCAATCGATAGATGTACCCGATTGGGTCATAAATCGGCAAGGGCATGATCTCTTGCCTATAGCGCAAAGGACCTTCGGGGGGCAAACTTAGTCAACCCACCAAGGTTGCTTAGAGCGCTTCGTAGGGCCCGTCTTATTCCGGTGGAGCTTGCCGGACTGTTTGCTCAGCTTCAGGCCCACTGATTCGACGACCAGACGCCTGTATGCTTCGACGCTAAGAGCTATAGCGGGCGTTTTCCCGAATCCCGGTGTCACCCGCCAGTCAGCAGGGCGGGCGATTTCATCGTCAGCAATTCGCTACAGGCGCGCCAAGGCCAAGCGCCATGTCCCTGGCCTCGTACGCGGCACCCACGAAGCCGAGGCGCCAGAAATGCACCTCGGACTCGTCCGGCAGCTCGTCGGCCGGTCCTTGCCGTAGGGCGCAGAGGCCGGACTCGGCCATGACGTGCACCGCGGCATCTATCTCGTCCACCGATTTACCGAAGACACCGTGCCGGATTGGGTCGGCTGAGAATGGTTCCAGCCGCCCAAGCCTTCACACACAAAACAACACCACGGCGGTCCGCTCCTTCCGCCAGATCAGCTTCACGGCGTAGCGCATGTCGGAATTGGCCAGCACGAGGTCGAAGGCCGTCTCCAGCGTGACCACGTGTGAACCCAGGAATTCCAGCATCGCGCCGCCGTCGGAGAGATTCTGGACCCGGCAGGGGAACCGCGACCCGTCCGGGTGCTGGGCGTAGGCCAGAAGCGCCGTCACTGTTCGGGCGCTGGCGCGTCGCTCAACGAAGCCGATCGGAGGCCGGGCGTTGCGGGGCATGGCCGAATGACCCTGGCGATATCGGCCAAGACGGCGCGATGTCAGTAAAATTGCGCCGAAAACGCTAATGATAGATTGATCAAATCTATATTTGTAGGAAAATAAAGTATGGGCCGACGGTTCTGAGGCTATGACCGGAACGGTCGCGTGCCGGGAGTCGCGTGCCGGGAGCAGCATGGCCCACACGCTCCGTCCCGCCGATGATGAGCCGCGAATCCTACCGACGCTCGTCGTCGCGCAACGGCGGTCCCTTGCCGGCCTTGATGAACCGCCCGACGAACAGCCCGACCGGAATCGACAGCAGAAACCAGTTCCGCAGGAATCGCAGCGACTTCGACACGGGTCGCTCTCCTTTTCTCGCTCGGGGACTCATCAGAGCACGGCAGGCCGTGGGATCCAAACGCGCGGTTCGAGTGCCGGCTCCCATCCAGCCGCGTGGGTCATGGCTTTCCCGGCGCCGACCGGTCAGGCTGGGCGCATAGCCCTGACCGACTTTTGGCCTGCACCGGACATTCGGAGACGATCATGTGCATTCGCCTCGGCCTCACGATCCCGATCGGTCTCGTCCTGGCCGGCATGCCGGCTGCCGTCTGTGCCGAGGCGCCCGGCCAGCCGCCGGCCCTCGCGCCGCCGCTCGCCTGGCCGCCGGGCTTCTCTCGCGATGTCCAGGGCAGCGGCCTGCCCGGCCTCGATGGCGGCCGCGCCTTCCTGTGGAACCGGCCGCCGGGCTTCGACCCGGTCTCGACCCTGCGGGTCGATCGGCACATCCCGGACGGAACGGGCGAGCCCGGTCACACCTACAAGGCGCTCTGGGCGCTCGGCTCCACGGGGCCGCACAATGCCGGCTACGAGTGGACGATCACGGGGGAACTGCACAATCGCAGCCTCGCCAGCACGGGGGCGCAGAACGTCGCCGTCAACGGCACGATCTTCAAGGAGGCCAACGGGATCGGGCCGGTCGGGCCGTCCTGGGCGGGCAATTTCAACTGCGTGGACATGACCGACGAGGCCGATCCGGTCGCCTCCTGCATCGGCGCCGAGATCGACGTCTCGGCGCAATCGCCGACGACGGACCGCAATCGCCAGCGGGTCGGCTTGCAGATCTCCACCGGCGGGGTGCCGGGCGCCCATACCGGTTACGGCATCCTGATGGGCAACCTCACCGGTTCGGTCACCGACCGGGGCGTCTCGTTCCAGGGGGAGGGGACCTACGGCATCGGGATCGACACGGCGGCCGGCCGGTTCACCGGCGTGCCGATCCTGCTGGGATCAGGCCAATCGATCGCGCTCGACGGAAACCGCGAGGGGAGTTTTGGGCGCACCCTCGGCTTCGACGGGCAGGACCTGGTCTACGGGACGGCAAACGGGCCGGTATTCCGGGTGAGCGATGCGGGCCAGCTTCAGGCGGCGTCGGTCCGGGAGGCGCGACCGAATCCGCCGCACAGCAGCCGGGAGGCCTGCACGCCCGGCGACCACGCCTGGGACGCGGCGTTCGAGTATCGCTGCGTCGCCCCGGACCGTTGGAAGCGCGCGGCTCTCAGCGACTGGTGAGCGCGGCTCTCACGCCCTGCGGAACGGCAGGATCGCCACAAAGGCCGCGAGGGCGGCGCCGATCACACGCAGGAGCGCGGAGCCCGGGCTGTCGGGCGAGACGACGATCCACTCGAACAGCATCGCGCCCGACAACAGCAGCAGCACCGAGACGAGGAGCGTCTCGCCCGACAGCGCGGATGGCTTGGCCTTCATGGTCGTTCCCCCGGAGCGCGTTTCTTATTCGCTTGCCCCGGGGTGTTAGCGGATCGGTGACCGTAATGCGAACCGGTCTCACCGATCGAAGATGCGCACCACCGCGCGGGTCGCCGGATCCACGACCACGACCTTGTCGCCGGGCGCTACGAAATAGCCGTAGCGGCGCAGGCGCGGGTTCGGCGCATCCGTGAAGGGGGCGAGACGCACGTCCTCCGGCACGATGGTGCCGGGCCGCAGCGGGATCGAGCCGACGATCGGGCCGGGGCCGACCGGACGGCTCACGATGTAGTCGCGCACCACGACCTCGTCATCCGGGCCGAAATCATCGGGTTCGACGATCACGCCCTGCGCGAAGGCGGTGCCGGTGAACAGCGCGGCAAGCCCGAGGGCTGCGGCGAGACTTGCGCGTGTCGACATGGCAGGCTCCGTGACGGTCGGGATCGGCTGAAACACCGCCCGTCCCGCATGTGTTCCCGGCACCTCGCCGCCCGATCTCAGCGCCCCGATCTCAGCGCCCGACCTGAGCCGCCTCGGCCAAAGGCACTGGCGACCAGCGGGTGATCTGCACGTAGCCGTCCAGTGCCGCGATCACCACGTGCCGGCGGTGGCGATGCACCACCGTCCCCGGCGTGTGCCCATGGCGCTCGCGCCAGCCCTGCGCCTCGGCCACGTAGACCCGCGCATCGCCCAGCCGGGCGATCGTCTCGACGGTGCCGAAAGCCCGGACCCGGCGCAGGATCGGCTCCACCTCCTGCCGGAAATCGAGGGTCCGGTCGGCATCGGTCGCTCGGGGCCAGTAGGAGCCGTCGCCCTGCGGCTCGGCGCGGCGCCAGCGGGCGGGCAGCTCCTTGCCGAGCGGTCCGCTGGCGAGCCGCCGAGCCGCCATCTGGCACTTGGCCAGCACGGTCTCGTGGGACTCGATGGCCTCAAGGCTGAAGATGTCCTGGGCCAGGATATCGCCGGTGTCGAAGCCATCGGCGAGCACGTGGGCGGTGACCCCCCAGGTCTCGTAACGGTCGAGCACCGCCCGGAACAGCGGATAGGGCCCGCGCCCGGTCGGTAGCGGGGAGGGGTGGATGTTCAAACCGTAGGCGGCGCGGCCACGCCAGCCCTTCACCAGCCAGGGATAGCCAGCCACCACGAGCGCCCAATCCTTGCCATGCTCGGCCTGCAGGGCCTCGATGTCGCGCTCGCGGATGCGCGACAGCTGGATCGGCAGCCGCATCGAACGGGCGCGGGCGACCAGCACGTCGTTGTGGTCGTAGATCCCGTCGCAGGGCCGGGTGAACAGTTTGATCGGCCTCCAGCCGGCCTCGACCAGGCCCTCGAACACGCCGCCCAGGAAGTCGATGCCGGCGAACGCGAACTTCATGCTTGCCGCCTGCGACCTTGTGAACGTGGAGCGGGGCGGCCTGCCGCCTGCCCGGGGGCGCCGCCGGCCTTACTTTGTCCGGAGCAGGTTGGGTAGCAAGAGGACCGCACGTGCGACAGGTTCTGATCTACGGCGGAACGGGTGGCATCGGCCTCGCCACCGCCCGGGCGTTGCGGGCCCGTGGCTATGCCCTCCATCTCGCGGCCCGGGACGGCGAGCGCCTGTCGCGTGCGGCCGAAGAACTCGGCGAGACGACGGTCACGGCGGGCGATGTCGGCGATCCGGATTTCTTCGCCGCCGCCAGTGAGGCGGCCGGGCCTGCGCTCGCCGGCTTGGTCTACGCGGTCGGCACGATCAACCTGCGGCCGCTCGGGCGCCTGACCCGGGCCGACGCGGAAAACGACTTCCGCATCAACGCGCTCGGCGCCTTCTCGGCGGTCCAGGCCGCGGCCGGCGCACTGAAGGCCGGCGCCGGGGAGGCGGGCGCCGGGATCGTGCTGTTCTCGACGGTGGCCGTCGCGCAGGGTTTCCCCGCGCACGCCTCGGTGGCGATGGCCAAGGGCGCCGTCGAGGGGCTCGGCCTGTCGCTCGCGGCCGAACTCGCCCCGCAGATCCGCGTCAACGTGGTCGCGCCGTCGCTGACGCGGACGCCGCTCGCCGCCGCCATCACCGGCAACGAGACCTTGGCCCAGGGGATCGCCGCGATGCACGCCCTGCAGCGGCTCGGCCGCCCGGAGGATGTCGGGGCGCTCGCGGCCTTCCTGGTCTCCGATGAGGCGGGCTGGATCACCGGCCAGGTGATCGGCGTCGATGGCGGCCGCGCGACCTTGCGCACCAAGGGCTGACGGGTGCCGGCGCAATCCGCATCGCGCACCGGACGCACGCTCCGGTTCGTCCTCGGCGATCAGCTGAACCGGCGGGTGTCGAGCCTGACCGATCTCGACCCCGCGCAGGATGTCGTCCTGATCGTCGAGGTGCGGGACGAGGCGACCTATGTCCGCCATCACAAGCAGAAGATCGCCTTCCTGTTCGCCGCCATGCGCCATTTCGCGGCCGAGCTGGAGGCCGAAGGAATCACGGTCGACTACGTCCGCCTGACCAATCCCGGCAACACCGGCAGCTTCACCGGCGAACTGGAACGCGCGGTGGCGCGCCATGCGCCCGCGCGGGTCGTCGTCACCGAGCCCGGCGAGTGGCGGGTCTGGGAGATGATGCAGGACTGGCGCGAGACGCTGCCCGTGCCGGTGGAGGTCCGCGCGGACAATCGCTTCCTGTGTCCGCGCGAGGATTTCGCCCGTTGGGCCGAGGGCCGCCACCACCTGCGGATGGAGACGTTCTATCGCGGCATGCGCCGTCGGACCGGCCTGCTGATGGACGGTGGCGAGCCCGTCGGCGGCCGCTGGAACTTCGACCCCGACAACCGGAAACGCCTCCCCAAGGGACATCGGCTGCCGGACCGGATCGGCTTTCAGCCGGACGCGACCACCCGGGAGGCGATCGCGCTCGTCGAGCGGGAGTTCGCCGACCATTTCGGCGACCTGGCGACCTTCTCCTGGCCGGTGACCAGGGTCGATGCGCTCGCGGCCCTCAAGCATTTCATCGCTGAATGCCTGCCGACCTTCGGCGATTATCAGGACGCCATGAAGGCGGGTGCGCCGTTCCTCTACCACGCGCTGCTCTCGCCGCCGCTCAACGCCGGCCTCCTAACCGCCGAGGAAGTCTGCTGGGCCGCCGAGCGGGCCTACCGGGACGGATTGGCGCCGCTCAACTGCGTCGAGGGGTTCATCCGGCAGATCCTCGGCTGGCGGGAATATGTCCGCGGCGTCTACTGGGCGCGGATGCCCGAATACCGCGAGACCAACGCGCTGGGCGCGAACCGGGACCTGCCCTGGTTCTACTGGTCGGGCGCGACAAAGCTCAACTGCATCGCCAACGTGGTCGCGGAGACCCGGGCCCACGCCTACGCCCACCACATCCAGCGCCTGATGGTGACCGGCAATTTCGCGCTGATCGCCGGCCTGGACCCGGCGCAGGTGGAGGAATGGTATCTGATCGTGTTCGCCGACGCCTACGAATGGGTCGAACTGCCCAACGTCCACGGCATGGTGCTGTGGGCCGACGGGGGCGTGATGGGCTCGAAGCCCTACGCGGCCTCGGGCGCCTATATCGACCGGATGTCGGATTACTGCGCCACCTGCGCGTACGACGTGAAGGTCAAGGCGGGGCCGGATGCCTGCCCGTTCAACTACCTCTACTGGAACTTTTTGATCGAGAACGAAGACAGGCTGGCGGGCAACCCGCGCATGGCGATGCCGTTTCGAACACTTCGCGGGATGGGGGACGCGCGCCGGACCGAGATTCGGCAGGATGCGGCCCGCTTCCTGGAATCTCTCACGGCCGAACCCGTTCACCAGGGCGACCAGACTGCCAAGGCCACGTAAGGGGATGCGCGTCGCCGGCCCGACTCGGTCTGGAGACCGCCGGAGACACGAAAACTGTAGCGGGCGATGGCGAAATCGGTCGCGTGCAGACCGAGATTCCATTTCCGGTAGCCGGTCTCGTCGCCGTAGACGCTGAGTTCCGGCCCGAGATAGGTGTCCCAGCTCCGATAGCCCCAGGCCAGCCGCGTCCACAGGCTGCTGCGCGTCGAGCCCAGGATGGCGGTCGCCTGGAGGAGCGTGTTCTCGGTCGGGCGTGCCCAGATCTCGCCGTGCAGGCGCAGGCCATACGCGGCCGGCGAGGCGGCCAGGGCGCGCGGGTCGGCCAGCATCTCGATCGAACCTTCGGGACCCGCGAAGATGGCCGCCACGCCCCAGTCGAAGAACCATTGATAGCCGAGCACCGCCGCCGCGCTGAACGTATAGCGCGTGCGCGGGAGGCCGAAGTCGCCGCGTTCTCGCTGCCGACCGCTGCCGACGCTCGCCAGCACGGTGAAGCCGTCGTGGTCGAGGGAGCCCAGCCCGAGCTTGGCCCCGACGGTGAGAAATGTCGCGGCGCCCGCATCGAGGCTGCCGAACAACAGCGTGTCGATCTCGCCGCTGCATGCCGGAGACTCTTGTATGAGGAGCGCCGAGGCCGCCAGAGCAGCTATACGCGTCCGCTTGCAGCTTTTCCTGGCGGTCCGGCGCTTGCGCACGAAACGGTCCCCGATGGCGAGTCCGTAAACCTCGTGTTAATTGACGTAGAGTGCAGCGCAATTCACCACAGGTCCACCAGAAAGATATTTGGGGTTGCGCGAGAAAGTCGGCTGAGAGGTTCCAGTCGCAGAAAATTGTGCTTCCGATGACGTAGGATTTACTTCAAGTCAGATCGACCCGACCTCAGGTGTGAATCCTTCGGTTCGGATCCGGTATGGGATCGCGCGGACGCCCCGCGCTTGGCCTGCCGGGTGATCTCGGCTAGAGCCCGCGCCAGGACAGCGAAGGTTGGCGGATCCTTGACTGCCGGTGCACGAACGTCAGACGTCCTCACTGTGCTGGCGAGCCAGGAGGGGGAGCGCCTCACCGTGGGCGACATCGTCGCGGTCCTGCGGGACCGCGCCTTCGCATTGCTCGTCGTGCTGCTCGGCTTGCCGAACTGCCTGCCGATGCCGCCGCCGATCCCGCTGATCTGCGGTCTGCTGCTGCTGCTCGTGGCGGTTCAGATCGCGGCGGGGATGTCGGCGCCGTGGCTGCCGCGGATCCTGCTCGGCCGCTCGATCGCGCTCACCGATGTACGGCGCGCCGTCACCCGGGCGGTTCCGATCTTGCGGCGGCTGGAGCGCTGGTCGCGCCCCCGGGTCAGCGTGTTCGAAACCGCGCTGGGCATGCGCGGCATGGGGATCGCCCTGTTGGCGCTGGCGCTGGCGCTGATCGTGGCCGCGCCGATCGTCGGGCAGATCCCTCTGGGGCTCGCCGTCTGTCTCGTGGGCCTCGGCCTCGTCGAGCGCGACGGCCTCGTCGTGATGGGCGGGTTGGTGATCGGCCTGTTCGGCGTCGCCATCAATGCCGGCTTCGCCTACGCGGTCATCGCCGGGATCGCGGGTCTCCTGAACCTGTGACGCGCACGGATCAGAGCCGATAACGGATCTGGTCGGTCCAGAAGCGCTCGAGCCGGCCGAGAGCCGTGTTCAACCGGCCGAAATCGTCGTCCGAGATGCCCCCGATCGGCGCGATCGTGCGAGCATGCTTGTCGTAGAGCCCCTGGATGATCTCGTGGACCTGCCGACCCTTGTCGGTGAGGCTGATCCGGACCGAGCGGCGGTCCGTCTTCGACCGGGCGTGGTGCAGGTAGCCGGCCTCGACCAGCTTCTTGACGTTGTAGGAGACGTTGGAGCCGAGATAATAGCCCTTCGTCCGCAGCTCGCTCGCGGTCAGCTCCTTGTCGCCGATATTGTACAGGAGCAGCGCCTGGACGCTGTTGACGTCTTCGCGGCCGCGCCGCTCGAACTCGTCCTTGATCACGTCGAGGAGCCGGCGGTGAAGCCGCTCGACCAAGTGGAGCGCCTCCAGGTACGAGCCCTTGGCGGACGGGACTTCTTCCGGGGTCTCGTTCTTCGCGACTCGGGCGCTCTGGGTCTTCATCGTCTGCCTCACCGTCTGATGCCGCGGCTTCCGTTCGATGCGGTGCCGCTGATGATGGCTAAGCTATGGGTCGGGAATGAAAGGCGATTTAAGCGACAGGATGAATTCCCGATTTACTCTTCGCGGTAAAGACAAACTGAAGCGAAGATCAGAACGGTTCGTTCACCGTGCTTCCTGCGCGGCCATCCAGGACAGCAGGAAGTACATCAGCACGACCGTCAGGCCGAATACGAGCAGCGGCACCGGCATCGGTACAAGTTGCGGGGTCAACACCGCTAAAGTCATCGCGGATGTGACGGCCAGCAACCAGATCACGCCGCCCCAGGCGCTCGTCAGCCACAGGCCGATCGCCGCCGACGCATCCACCACGGCGAAGTAGACGATCGCCGCCTGCCGGCCGAACGGCTCGATCTCGAAGGGACGCGTTCCGGGGAGCACGTCGAGGATCGTGGCCCAGGACCCGATGCTCTTGATCAGCCAGAACAGCGCCGTGACCCGCATGAACCAGACGAGCACCGTGTCCCAGGTGCCGGGGGCCGGCCCTTGCGCGCGCTCGATCCGATCGGTCGGCGCGTCGCCCGGACGAGACCCCTTGCGCCGGATCGGGAAGGAGCCGGGCACTACGGTGCGCTCGCGGGTGGAATGGGCCGGTGCATCGTCGGGAGGCCGGGTTCATGGTGGGGGATGGCCCGGGTTGAAGCGGTTCCGGTGCCCTACGTCAACGGTTTGATTTCGCCGCGCCCGGCCACTGTGCTAGTCCGGCGTCCCCAGCGCCGATGCGCCGCGCGATCCTCGCTTCACCGCGCGCACGATACCGAAGCCGCATGTCAGACATCTTGCCCGAGCCGCGTCCCATCGCCCTGGAGGCCGCTCGTGAGAGCGCCCGGCCGGAGGGGCTGAAGATCACCCAGCGTCCGCGCCGCAACCGCAAGGCGGATTGGTCGCGCCGGCTGGTCCGCGAGAACACGCTCACCGTCGATGACCTGATCTGGCCGATGTTCGTGATCGACGGTGAGCGCCGGCGCGAGCCGATCGCGTCGATGCCGGGGGTCGAGCGGCTCTCCGTCGACGAGATCGTGCGCGACGCCGAGCGGGCCGCGCGGCTGGGGATCCCGGCGGTTTCGTTTTTCCCCTACACCGAGGTCGAGCTGCGTGATCCGACGGGCTCGGAGGCGCTCAACGCCCACAATCTCGTCTGTCGGGCGGTGCGCGCCGTGAAGCGAGCGGTCCCTGAGGTCGGCATCATGACCGACGTGGCGCTCGATCCCTATACCAGCCATGGCCACGATGGCTTGATGAAGGACGGCGCCATCCTGAACGACGAGACCGTGGCGGTTCTGGTGGAGCAGAGCCTGATCCAGGCCGAGGCCGGCACCGACATCATTGCCCCCTCGGACATGATGGACGGGCGCGTCGGCGCGATCCGGGCCGGGCTCGACAAGGCCGGCTTCCTCGACGTGCAGATCATGGCCTACGCGGCCAAGTATGCCAGCGCGTTCTACGGGCCGTTCCGCGACGCGATCGGCACCAAGGCTGCGCTCGTGGGCGACAAGCGCACCTACCAAATGGATCCGGGCAATTCCGCCGAGGCCCTGCGCGAGGTCCGCCTCGACCTGGAGGAGGGCGCGGATTCGGTGATGGTCAAGCCGGGGCTGCCCTATCTCGACATCATCCGCCGGGTGCGGGACGAGTTCCAGGTGCCGACCTTCGCGTATCAGGTGTCGGGCGAGTACGCGATGATCGAGGCCGCCGCCCGCAACGGCTGGCTCGACGGCGACCGCGCCATGGTCGAGGCCCTCCTCTCCTTCAAGCGCGCCGGCGCCGACGGGATCCTGACCTATCATGCGCCTCGGGTCGCCGAGCGCCTGCGCAACGCCTCGTGAGGCACCGGCGCCGCTGGCTCCTCGGGGCGGCGGTGGTGGCGGGTTTCCTTGGGGGGCTCGCCGCCTGCCAGGATACCCTGCGGCGGGAGCGGGTCGCGACGTGCCGCCGCGCCCTCCCGGCGGTCGCGCCCCAGCCCGGCATCCGGTTGTTGCGGGCGGCCCCCGGGCCGGCGGCCGATACGGTCCGGGTCGATTACGCCGAGGGCAACCGGCAGCATTGGCTGACCTGCCGTTTCGACGCCGGAGCGACCCTCATCGCCCTGGCCACCGAGGGCACCAGCCTGTCGGGATCCTCGCTCTACCTGCTGAAGCGCTTCTACCTCGACACGCCGGATGCCGAGGCCGACGATCCCGCCGAGCGTTGAACCCGATCCGGACGGCTCTTGCGGCCGGTGCAGGGCGCACCCACCTTTTTCTCCGCAGCCTCGCTTGCAGGACGCGACACCATGCAGAACCCTCAACCCGGCTACGCCGAGCGCTTCGAGACCCCCGGTTACACGGCCTCGTTGCCCATTCCGTTCGTTCGCGCGAGCCTGGGCGCCCGCACGGTCGCGTACCTCCTCGACATCCTGTTCATCTTCGGCTTCACCGCCCTGCTGACGCTGGTGATCACGGTGATCGGCGTGGTGACGTTCGGGCTCGGCTGGACCCTGTTCGCGGTCCTGCCGGCGAGCGGCATCATCTACAGCGCGATCACGGTCGGCGGCGCCAGGCAGAGCACGATCGGGCAGCGGCTGATGGGTCTGCGCGTCGTCGCTCCCGAGCGGGGCGGGCCGGTCGATTTCATTACGGCCGCCGTCCACGCTCTGCTGTTCTACGTCGCGGTCTCGACCTTCCTGCTCTGGTTCCTCGACATCGCCTTCGGGCTGATGCGATCGGATCGCCGGCTGGGTCACGACCTGTTGCTCGGATTGGCCGTGGTTCACGCCCGCTGAAGTGCCGAAGCCGCGGCGAAATTCTCGTTCGGCAGCCGGTCGGGGGCATTGAGCCCGGCCGCGCTGCCTGTACACTGATTTGCCGGCGCCGCGAGGACCACCCGGTGCAGGGCCAAGACCGAGCGTGACGAGCCACCCGCGCGACACTCCGCAATTCTACCTCACCGCCCCCTCGCCGTGCCCGTACCTCCCGGGCCAGGAGGAGCGGAAGGTGTTCACCCATTTGGTCGGGCGCCGCGCCCGCGACCTCAACGAGATCCTGACCCAGGGCGGGTTCCGGCGCTCCCAGACCATCGCCTATCGGCCGGCCTGCGAGACCTGCCGGGCCTGCATCTCGGTGCGCGTGGTGGTCGACGATTTTGAGCCGAGCGCCAGCCAGAGGCGGATTCTGGCGCGCAGCGACGACTGGATCGGCACGCCCGAGCCGAACCGGCCGGCTTCCGAGCAATACGCCCTGTTCCGCCGCTATCTCGACGCCCGCCACGGCGATGGCGGCATGGTCGACATGACGGTGCTCGACTACGCCATGATGATCGAGGACAGCCACGTCGACACGCATCTCGTGTCGTACCGGCGGCGCGGCCCCGACACGGCGATCACCGGGCGCGGCTTCGGGCCGCCGCTTGCCTTCTGCCTGACCGACGTTCTCGCGGACGGGCTGTCGATGGTCTACTCGTTCTACGATCCTGAGGAGGCCGGGCGCTCGCCCGGCACGTTCATGATCCTCGACCATATCCGCCGGGCCCGCCGGCTCGGGTTGCCGTATCTCTACCTCGGCTACTGGGTCGAGGGCTCGCGCAAGATGGATTACAAGTCCCGCTTCCGCCCGCAGGAGCGCCTCATGGGCCCGGGCTGGGTCCGGGTCCCCTGAGAGGCGCGTCCCAATCGCGTCGTCCAAGCCTGCGCGAACCGCATTGAGCGGCCGGGCCGGCGCATGCTACCGGCCACGCACGCAGTCCCGACCGTGCCGAGGCCCCCATGATCCCCCGTTACAGCCGCCCGACGATGACGGCGATCTGGTCGCCCGAGAGCCGCTTCAAGATCTGGTTCGAGATCGAGGCCCATGCCACCACCGCGCTGGCCGAGATCGGCGTCGTGCCGAAGGCGGCAGCCGAGACCATCTGGGCCAAGGGCAAGGACGCGGTGTTCGATGTCGCCCGCATCGACGCGATCGAAGCGGTGACGAAGCACGACGTCATCGCGTTCCTGACCCATCTCGCCGAGATCGTCGGTCCGGAGGCCCGCTTCGTCCACCAGGGCATGACCTCCTCGGACGTGCTGGATACCTGCCTCAACGTGCAGCTGGTGCGCGCCGCCGACATCCTGATCGCCGATGTCGACGCACTGCTGGCGGCCCTCAAGAGCCGGGCGCTGGAGCACAAGCTCACGCCCACCATCGGCCGCTCGCACGGCATCCATGCCGAGCCGGTGACCTTCGGGCTCAAGCTCGCGCAGGCCTATGCCGAGTTCGAGCGCAACCGGCGCCGCCTCGTCGCGGCGCGCGAAGAGGTGGCGACCTGCGCGATCTCCGGCGCGGTCGGCACCTTCGCCAATATCGATCCTCGGGTGGAGCAGTACGTCGCCGAGAAGATGGGCCTGACGGCGGAGCCGGTCTCCACCCAGGTCATCCCGCGCGATCGCCATGCGATGTTCTTCGCGACGCTGGGTGTCGTCGCCTCGTCCCTAGAGCGCCTGGCCATCGAGATCCGCCACCTCCAGCGCACGGAGGTCTTGGAGGCGGAAGAGTTCTTCTCCGAGGGCCAGAAGGGCTCCTCGGCCATGCCGCACAAGCGCAACCCGGTGCTGACCGAGAACATCACCGGTCTCGCCCGGATGGTTCGCGGCTACGTCGTCCCGGCCCTGGAGAACGTCGCGCTCTGGCACGAGCGCGACATCTCCCACTCCTCCGTGGAGCGGATGATCGGCCCCGACGCCACCGTGACTCTCGACTTCGCGCTGGCCCGCATGACCGGCGTCATCGAGAAGCTGCTGATCTACCCGGCCAACATGCAGAAGAACCTCGACCGCTTGGGCGGCTTGGTCCATTCGCAGCGGGTGCTCTTGGCCCTCACCCAGGCCGGCGTGTCCCGGGAGGATTCCTACCGGCTGGTCCAGCGCAACGCGATGCCGGTCTGGCGCGGCGAGGGCGATTTCCTGGCCCTGCTGAAGGCGGATGCCGACGTGACGGCGGCGCTCTCCCCCGAGCAGATCGAGGAATGCTTCGACCTCGGCTACCACTTCAAGCATGTCGACACGATCTTCTCGCGGGTGTTCGGCGCAGTCTGAGCGCACCGGGCAGACCTGACTCGTGCTATGAGTTCACGATGTCCGATTCCTTCGCACTCCCTGCACCGGGCGACTTGGAGAGATACGAGCGGGTCCTGCCGGGCTCTGCCGAGCGTATCGTGGCGCTGGCTGAGCAAAAGTCGGAGCGGGATCTTTGGGTCCAGAAGCTTCTGGCACGCGAGGAGCGCCTCACACGGCTGCTGTCCTATGGTTCGCTGCTGATCGGCGTCTCCGGCGCATGCGTCGGTTTTGCCGCGTTCTTCGCGAAGGTCTTCGAACACTGAGATGGCGCTGAGGCCGCCAAAGCCGTCGAGCGGCGTCTGGCCGGATCTCGGCGTGGTCACGGAACTCGAAGCTGTCGTGCCGGGTAGCGGCGCGCGCTTCTTGGATGCGTACTTTCGCGCTTTGGAGACGGATGACGACGAACGGCGGGCTCGGCTCCGAACAATGGTGGCCGACGCTTCTCACGCGCGGATCTATCGTCACCTGTGCCTGTTTCTCGGCACGGCTCTCGCTTCCGGAGCAATCGCGCTCGGCGCATATGCCGTAGCGCAAGGCACCAACGTCTACGCCATTGCCGCCTTGGTGACACCGATCTCGGGATTGGCTGGCGTGTTCGTTTGGGGCGCGCAGCGGCCGAGTGTTGTCAGCCGGGTGAGCGAGCCCGAAAACCTTTCGGTTGGTCCCCGAGAGGCCCGACCCAAAGCACCCACTGAACTTTCAAAGCAAGAGACGGATAGAGAGCCGACACCATGTCCCGCATCGTCTACCTCAACGGCGCATTCCTCCCCTTCGAGGAGGCGCGCGTGCCGATCATGGACCGCGGCTTCCTGTTCGCGGACGGGATCTACGAGGTCTCGGCGATCATCGACGGCAAGCTCGTCGACAACGCCGCGCATCTCGCCCGCCTGGATCGCTCGCTCGGCGAGATCGGCATCCGCAACCCGCACGATGCGGCCGGATGGGAGAAGTTGCAGACCGAACTCGTCGCGCGCAACGGCGTCACCGAGGGGCTGGTCTATATGCAGGTGACCCGCGGCGTGGCCGAGCGCGACTTCGCCTTCCCGAAGGCCGGGACCGAGCCGACCGTGGTGATGTTCACGCAGGCCAAGACCGTGCTGGCCAACCCGCTCGCGGAATCCGGCGCCCGGGTGATCACCGTTGAGGATCTCCGCTGGAAGCGCCGGGACATCAAGTCGGTGGCGCTTCTGGCGCAGGTGCTCGCCAAGCAGCAGGCCGCCGAGGCCGGCGTCGCCGAGGCCTGGATGGTCGAGGACGGGGCCGTGACCGAGGGCTCGTCCTCCACCGCCTTCATCGTCAGCCGTGACCGCGTGCTCGTTACGCGGCCGCTCTCGACGGCGCTTCTGCCCGGCATCACCCGGGCCTCCGTGCTGAAGCTCGCCGCCGAGGCCGACCTGCGCGTCGAGGAGCGGTTGATCTCGGTGGCCGAGGCCTACGAGGCCCAGGAGGCATTCTACACCAGCGCCTCGGCCTTCGTGATGCCGGTGGTCGAGATCGACGGCCGGTCGATCGGCGAGGGGCGTCCCGGTCCGCTGACCCGGCGCCTGCGCGAACTCTACATCGCGGCCGCCCGACAGGGCTGAGGCGGACCCATCGGGCCGTAAACAGGAACGGATCCGGCACCCGGCTGTTGCTCTCGGAACACGTTTTCCGAGAGGGGAGACCAATCTTGTCGAAAAGAATCCTGCTTGCCGCGGTCGCGGCGGCCCTGTTTGCGGTCCCCGCCTATGCCCAGAACCCGGACGCGCCGTTGAAGGGCCGCGACACCGATCCGGCCCTGCCGCCGTCCACCCAGACTCCGCCGGATCGTGTCCGTCCGAGCGCCGACGCGCCGCCCAAGGACCAGTCGCTGAGCGACAAGCTTCAGAAGAACGACGGTGTGATCAAGCCGTCGGATACCGGGACGACGGGGACCGTCATGAAGCCCGACGAATCCGGTTCGATGCCGGTGATCAAGCCGCAGGAACTGCCCGGCCGGAGCCCCGGCACCGAAGCGAAATAGGCGCTGTTCCCGAAGCAGGCCGGCTGCCATGTGGCGGCCTTGCTTGATTTCGCCGCCCGGATCGCGGAAACGGCAGAGGACGTACGCAGCCCGCACCCGTGGGCTGCTCCGTCCCGGTTTCCGTCGCGGGTAAGCAGGCAGGCATGGCCAACGTCGTCGTTGTAGGCGCCCAGTGGGGCGACGAGGGCAAGGGCAAGATCGTCGACTGGCTCTCCGAGCAGGCCGACATCGTCGTCCGCTTCCAGGGCGGCCACAATGCCGGCCATACGCTGGTCATCGACGGGGTGACCTACAAGCTCGCGCTGCTGCCCTCGGGTGTCGTGCGCGGCGGCAAGCTCTCCGTGATCGGCAACGGCGTCGTGGTCGATCCCTGGCACCTCGTCGACGAGATCGAGCGGATCAAGGCGCAGGGCGTCGAGGTCTCGCCGAAATCCCTGCGGATTGCCGACAACGCCACGCTGATCCTCCCGCTTCACCGCGAATTGGATCACTTCCGCGAGACCGCCAATGCGGGCCTCAAGATCGGCACCACCAAGCGTGGGATCGGGCCGGCCTACGAGGACAAGGTCGGCCGCCGCGCCATCCGGGTTGTCGATCTCGCCGATATCGACGCGCTGCCGGCCAAGATCGAGCGGGTGCTGACCCACCACAATGCGCTCCGGCGCGGTCTCGGCATCGAAGAGGTGAATGCCGAGGCGCTGCTCGCCGAGCTCACCGCGATCGCCCCCAAGATCCTGCCCTTCGCCGACACGGTCTGGTCGCTCCTCGACGACCAGCGCCGGGCCGGCAAGCGCATCCTGTTCGAGGGCGCGCAGGGTGCGCTGCTCGACGTCGACCACGGCACCTATCCCTTCGTCACCTCCTCCAACATCGTGGCCGCCCAGGCGGCGACGGGCTCGGGCCTCGGCCCGGGAGCGATCGGCTACGTGCTCGGCATCGCCAAGGCCTACACCACCCGGGTCGGCGAAGGGCCGTTCCCCACCGAGCTGCACGACGAGATCGGCGAGACCATCGGTGCCCGTGGGCGCGAGTTCGGCGTCAACACGGGTCGCAAGCGCCGCTGCGGCTGGTTCGACGCGGTCCTCGTGCGCCAGACGGTGCGGACCTCCGGCATCCACGGCATCGCGCTGACCAAGCTCGACATCCTCGACGGGTTCGAGGAGATCCGCGTCTGCACCGCCTACAAGCTGGACGGGCAGACGATCGACCATCTGCCGGCGAGCCAGGCGGCTCAGGCTCGGGTCGAGCCGGTCTACGAGACCATCCCGGGCTGGTCCGAGACGACCGCGGGTGCCCGCTCCTGGGCGGATCTGCCGGCGCAGGCGATCAAGTATGTCCGCCGGATCGAGGAGCTGATCGGGGCGCCGGTGGCGCTGCTGTCGACCTCCCCGGAGCGCGACGACACGATCCTGATGCACAACCCCTTCGAGGATTGAGGCTCCGCGCCCTATCCCGTTGATGACGCATCTTTTCTGCTGTTCAGCCTGTATCCAGCCCGCGTCCGCTTGATCTAGAACCAGCTTACGGCGGGGCGGCGGTCCCTGTGACGGACCGCCCCGTACCCTATCGGAGGAACCGGCTCGCGGATGCCGATCCGCGCGGCGGGCACACAACATCACCGGCCGATGGCCGTGACCGACCATCGGGGGCGGGAGCGGCCATCGGTCCTCGGCCTTCGACCGGCCTCGCCGGACGGCGGCCGGAGGGGCGGACCAGGGCAGCATGGCCGATTACTACCCGCTTCTGGCACGCGCCCTCGATGCGCTGCCCGACCGATCTCCGGCCTTGCGCAAGGCGGTCTATGACCGTGCGCGAAACGCCCTGATCAGCCAGCTCCGCTCGCTGGATCCGCCCCTGTCGGAAGCCGATATCGATCTCGAGCGCCGGGCGCTCGACACGGCGATCGAGCGGCTCGAAGTCGATCACGGCGGCCTGCCGGCACCGGCCAACGACGCCGTTGTGGTCCCGGATCCGAGCCCGCCGCCCGCCGCGGCACCGGAAGTCCCGGAGCCGTCGCCGCCGGAACCGGCCGTTCCCGAGCCCGTGAAGGCTCCGGAGCCGGTCCTTCCGGCCGCCATACCGCCCTTCGCGCGCGTCATTCCCAGGGCAGAGCCAGAGCCGCGCGAAGCGCCGATCGCGATCTCGTCGCCGCGATCCGGGCCGGGCCCGTCGGCCGCGCCCGAAGAGCCGCAGCCCGTGCCCGAGCCGCCGGCATCGCCCGAAGATCCGGATCTCGGGGCTTCCTTGGGCGATGCCGGCAATGGCCGCCAGCGTCCGCGCATCGAGGTGGTGCCGCCGCGGTCCGGGCGTTCCCACATCCTGAGGAACGCCTTCGTCGGCGGCGTGCTGGCGGTGGTGATCGGGTTGATCGCCGTAGCGGCCTTCATGCTCCGCGACCGGCCCCAGAACCTGCCGTCGAACGGCACCGAGACAGCGGACTCACAGCAGACCGACACCGAGACCAAGTTCGGTGACCGGGTCGGCGGCGAGGCGACCCCGGCGCCGCGGGCCGCGGCACGGCAGGACACCGGCGCACCGGCGCGGGCCGCGCCGTCGCCGGCTCAGCCGAACCTCTCCGTTGCCCAGCGGGCCGAGCTGATCGAGGAGGCCACGGGCTCCGACAACGCGCAGCCGACGAAGACCAACGGCCGGGTGACGTGGCGGCTCGACACCGTGAACGGCGAACAGGGCCAGCCGCTCCAGAATGCCGTGGTCGCGACCGTGACGATCCCGGATGCCGGGCAGACATTGGTGATGACCATCCAGCGCAACCTCGACGCGACGCTGCCGGCCTCGCACACGGTGAGCCTCGTCTTCAGTCAGACGGGTGACGTCGCGCGGACGGTGCAGGATGTCGGCCTGCTCCAGGCCAAGGACGACGAGAATGGCCGTGGCTCCCCGCTCTCCGGCCTGCCGGTCCGGGTTCGGGACAACCTGTTCTTGATCGGTCTGTCGTCGCTTCAGAACGACGTCGATCGCAACACCGACCTGCTGCTCCACCGCAACTGGTTCGATCTCGCCGTGCGCTACACCTCGGGCAAGCGGGCGGTGCTCACCTTCGAGAAGGGGAGCGCCGGCGCCCAGGTGCTGCAGAACGCCTTCGACGCCTGGCAGTAGCGCAAAATCCGGCATGCCTTCTCGCGCGCCGGCTCTGCCGATCAGTGCGCCTCGATGCCGGTGCGGGGCAGCTCGCGGTTGGCGATGTTACGCTTGACCGCTTCCTGCACCTTCTCGAAGGCGCGAACCTCGATCTGCCGGACGCGCTCGCGGGAGACGCCGAACTCGCCGGACAGATCCTCCAGCGTGATCGGATCCTCCGCGAGCCGCCGCGCCTCGAAGATGCGCCGCTCCCGCGGGTTGAGCACGCCGAGCGCGTCGCGCAGGGCCGAGAGGCGGTTCTGCCCCTCCTGCTCGCGCGCCAGCACGGTCTCCTGGCTCGGGGCGTTGTCGACCAGCCAGTCCTGCCACTCGCCCTCGCCCTCCTCGCGCAGGGGCGCGTTGAGCGACGTGTCGCCGGACAGGCGCCGGTTCATGTCGATCACGTCCTGCTCGGGCACGCCGAGGCGGGTGGCGATCTGCTTGACCTGATCGGGGCGCAGGTCGCCCTCGTCCAGCGCCGAGATCTTGCCCTTGGCCTTGCGCAGGTTGAAGAACAGCTTCTTCTGGTTGGCGGTGGTACCCATCTTCACGAGGGACCACGAGCGCAGGATGTATTCCTGGATCGCCGCCTTGATCCACCACATCGCGTAGGTCGCCAGCCGAAAACCCTTGTCGGGATCGAAGCGCTTGACCGCCTGCATCAGGCCGACATTGCCCTCGGACACGACCTCGCCGATCGGCAGGCCGTAGCCGCGATAGCCCATGGCGATCTTGGCCACGAGACGCAGGTGCGAGGTCACGAGCCGATGCGCGGCCTCACGGTCGCCAGCATCCCGCCAGCTCTTGGCCAGCGTGAACTCTTCCGTCGGCTCCAGCATCGGGAACTTGCGGATCTCGTCGAGGTAGCGCGACAGGCCACCTTCATTGGCGAGCACGGGCAGCGTACCGGCCATGGCATTCTCCTGGACTCTTGTCCCCCTGACGGGCGGACGCGACGGGCAACAGTGCCGTCCACTCGGGCCGCTCTTGAGCCGACCCTCCCGGCCACCCATCTCTTACGGGTGACCCGGATGGACCGGTAGCGGTTGATGACTCCCCCGTCAGCATCAACGCGCGACCGGCTGAATGGTCGTACCATGTCACGATGTGACGCGGTCCGGCGTGATCTTTCGCACGCGGCATAGACTCGGTTTCTTATCACGGTCTCTAATCGCGTTCTCTTGGCTCATTCCCTTGGCTCAAGCTTTCGCGAGGGCCTCCACGAGCGCGGCGATGTCGGGCGGGATCGGGCTCTCGAATCGGAGCGTCTCGCCGGTGCGCGGGTGGCTGAAGCCCAGCAGTTCCGCGTGCAAGGCTTGCCGTCCGAGGGCCGTGAGCGCGTCGCGCGCCTCCGGCGACAGCCGCGCCGCCTTGGTGCGGAACGCGCCGCCATAGACCGGGTCGCCCAGGAGCGGATGGCCGCGATGGGCGAGGTGGACGCGGATCTGATGGGTTCGTCCCGTCTCCAGCCGGCATCGCACGAGGGCGACCTCCGGATAGGTTTCGGCGACCGTGTAATGCGTCACGGCGTGCCGCCCGGACTCGTCGGAGACCACGGCGATCTTCTCCCGGTTGTGGCGCGAGCGGGCCAGGCTCGCCTGAATCGTCCCTGCGCGCGGATGCGGCACGCCCCAGACCAGGGCCGCATAGGCTCGCTCCAGCGGCCCGGTGCGGCCGTGATCGGCGAACTGCGCCGTCAGCCCGTGATGAGCCGCGTCGTTCTTGGCGACCACGATCAGGCCGCTCGTGTCCTTGTCGAGGCGATGGACGATGCCGGGCCGGCGCACGCCGCCGATCCCGGACAGGCTCGCCCCGCAATGGGCGATCAGCGCGTTGACCAGGGTCCCGCTCTCGTGGCCCGGCGCCGGATGCACCACCAGGCCCGCCGGCTTGTCGATCACGACGAGGTCGTCGTCCTCGTAGGCGATCGCCAGGTCCACGGCCTCGGCCGCCGGTTCCGCATCTGCCGGCGGGGGCACCTCCAGGACGATCTGGGCGCCGGCCGCGACCTTCGCGGACGGATCGCGCACCGGGATGCCATCCCGGCTTACCCGCCCGTCGCGCACCAGATCCTGCAGCCGCGCCCGGGACAGATCCGGAAACAGGGCCACCAGGGCCCGATCGAGCCGGATCCCCCCCTCTACGACGATCCCGGCCCGTTCCTCGTCGATCCCGTCCACCGCAATCCCTCTCCGCGCCCCGTCCGCACCGATCGATACGGAATCTGTCGAGAAGGCCCTTGCTCCCCCGGCGGGGCGTGGCTATAGCACCCGGGCGCCGCCGGAAAGCTCCCATCGTCTAGCGGTCTAGGACGTCGCCCTCTCACGGCGAAAACAGGGGTTCGATTCCCCTTGGGAGCGCCACCGGCGCAAGTTTCATCAATTTTGTGAACGACCTGGCGGATGTGGCACCCGAGCTGCCTTCGCGGTGGGAGCACGCTGCCGCTCGGCGTGGCGTTCCCACGTGCTGTCTGCGAACTCCCTGCGGGGCTCACCGCTATCCGGGCGCAGGGCAGTGACCGCGCGGGGTCATCGTGACACTCACGCATCCGGCGGCCCTTCCGTGACGCGGATCGGCCGGAACGATCGCCGGGCGACCTCGGCTTCGACCCAGCTGCGCGCCGCTTCTGCATCCGCGTGGTCGGTGAAGGCCGCGGGCCGGGGCGGCCATTCGGATCCGGATTGGACGACGTACCCGCGCATGCCGTTGGAACACGGCCCGACATAGCCGAACACCTTGCCGAACGCGTCCATAAGGTCGGTGCAATGGACCGGCCCCTCTTGCCAGTGGAGGTCAGGCATCGCCTGCGTCCCTTGCAGCGATCAGCAGTGTCGATCGTAGCATTTCCCGGACATCCCCCGAAAAGACCTGATCGCAGTCCGGTGCTGCATCGATGCTGCTTATGTTCTGCGGGCGGAAGGCCCCGCCGTGGTGAACGGGGTCGCCTTCACGATCCGGTAATAGCCTCGCCGAACCGACGGCGAACCTCCGTGAGGACCGGAATCATCGCCGGACCGTAGAGCTCCTTGAACGGCTCGTAGCTGGCCACGAATTGCGCAGCCTCCATGGGGCTGAGCATGTCGTCCACCAGCTTGCTCTGCACGATCCACGCAAGCGAGGCACCCTCGGCTGGCGCCTCGATCAGAAACCGTTCTGCGATCTCGCCGACGATGTAATCCGGCTGGTAGCGCTCGATCATCTCGTAGTCGAAGCTTACGGAATGCACGAACATGACTTCGCGAACGTGCAGGGCGATGCCGTAGCAGAGATACAGATTCGCGAAAGAATCGCCGAAGACCAGAAGCCGGTGGTGCGCGCCATGAGGATTGACGATCCGCGTCACGCACCCCCGGTTATTGAGACCGTTGGTGGTCACGTCCAGCGGCGGCGAGTTCGCGATCACGCGTTCGCTCAGCGCCGGGCGAGCCTCATCCGGTTCGTAGAGATCGAAGCTGTCGACGGGCCTCATCGACCATGTCGGCCGGAAGGCGTCCGCGTCCAAACCCATTGCGCGAACGATCTCGGTCGACGCCTCGTAGCCTCCGTAGGCCGACGTGTGGCTATCACCCGGGTGATAGAGGTCTTCGGCAGTCTGTTGCCTGACGTGATCGGAGAAGACGTAATGAGCCCAGCCTACCTGAGCCAGAAACGTCGCAAATCTGTCCGAGACTACCTGGAGGTTGTCGGGCAGATATTTCTGATAGAGGCAAGTCTTCTCCGGCATGATGAAGGTCTTTGTCCGTGAACCATAACGAGATGTTCTGGACCGCAGGACATTCGACCATTGATGGCTGACGCTGCCGGATGCGCGGATCAGGCCCACCATTTGCGACAGAGAAAAATTGTTGCCGTCGCCCAGAAATCGCCAACCCGCGTGGGCGATCAGAACGCGGGGGAAGTTGTGCGGCGGTGGATCAAGCGATGGCATCGTTCCTACCTAGATGGCGTGTGCCGAATGCGCCACCAACCGCGGCACCGCTTTCAGGCCCCTGCACTGCTGGCGGCTGACGGGAAAACTTTATGAAAATAGGCAATCGTCGCCTTAAATCCCGTCGAAGATGCGTTTTTGAAAGCAAGAATTTTAAATTACGACTCAATACTATATCATAACCTTCAATACGATAGTAATTCTGGCGAATAAATATAGTAGTATCTTTTTACGGACTCAAATTTGACTCAGCGATAATCATAAAACCATTAACAAGACGAAAAAACGCCATAAAATATGTCTAAATAACTTTCAGCATAACTGTTCATCCTAGAACTTAGCAATTTGATCGGAAGATATCGCGTAAACCAGCCGCGGCGGCTTTCTCAATCGAAGTCGCCGACCGGAATGAATAATAGAGGAGCATCGAAGTAGTGTACGTCATCATGGATGAGCGGCCGATGGTGACCGATGGGTACGTCGCCAGCTTCAGCAGAGAAGGCGTTTCGGCCGTCGGATTACGGGCAACCGATTTCAAGGGCTGGCTTCAGACGGCTCGGGAGCCGGATCTGGACGCCGTCCAGGGCTTCCTCCTCGGCGATTGCGAGCAGCGCCCGGCTCTGCCGGAGCTCATCCAGAAGCGGTCCCGGGCGCCGATCATCGCCATGATCGAGACCCGCTGCCTGACGGAAACCCTCGATCTCTTCACGGCCGGCATCGACGATGTCGTCCGCAAGCCGGTCCACGTACGTGAGATCATGGCCCGGACCGAATCCGTCTGGCGGCGCTCGCAGCGCTCGACCGCCAAGGCGGTGATGGATCGGACCGCGCGGCTGAAGGTGTATTTCGACGGCCGCGACCCCGACATCGATGGGGAGACGATCGCCTTGCCGCGGCGCGAGCGTCAGATTCTCGAGCTCCTGATCCGCAATCGCGGACGCAGGCTGACCAAGGAGCAGGTCTTCAACGCGGTCTACGGCGCCTTCTCCAGCGATGTCGATGAGAGCGTCGTCGAAAGCCACATCAGCAAGCTTCGCAAGAAGCTCCGGGAGAAGCTGAGCTTCGACCCGATCGAAGTCCGACGCTACCTTGGATACGCCTTCGTAAGTTGATCATCCGTGGCCGGATTCTTCGCCGGGCGGAATCCCGCCGCGAGAGGGGAGGGGCATCAATTCGACCCAAGCTATTGACTGCTCAGGATCGGTAACGGCTCCAAATCCTTGACGCGACGCGCGCTTGCGCCGCACCGGTATCCACTTCGGCGGCGACGGCTTCAGGAGCGCCCTTCTCTCGCCGATCGAACGATGGTCCGGTCGACCAACCTAACGGCTCTCGCTACTCGATCAGCTCGTCGGCCTTCGCCAGCAGCGATGGCGTGATCGACAGCCCCAGGGCCGCGGCGGTTTGGAGATTGATCACGGTCAAGAACCGTTCGCTCGCCTGCACCGGCAGGTCGCCGACCGCCGCTCCCCTCAGGATCCGGTCGATATAGCCGGCGGCTTGCTGGACGTCCCGGGCCACGCTGGTCGTGTAGGCGGCAAGACCACCGAGGCGGACCTGGGCTGCGTAGGCGTAGACCGCGGGCAGACGGTGCTGGGCGGCGAGATCGATGATCTGGCGGCTGTAGACGCCGGTCACCGCGTCCGGCAGCACGATCAGGCCGCCATGGGGCTCGTCGGCGAGGGTGGAGATCACGCGCTCGATCTCGGCGACGTCGTGCACGCCGCTGGCTTCGGAGCGGATGTTCAACAGCGGCCCGATCCGCGCGAGTTCAGCGGCATAGCCGGCAAAGCGCGCGCGGTAATCGGGGTTGATGATGGCGCGGGCCCGCGTGACCCCGGGGCTGAGTTCCTTCAGGAGCTGCAGCCACTTGCCGACGAAGGTGTAGTCGAAATTCGTGACGCCGGTGAGGTTGCCGCCGGGTCGCGCCAGGCTGGTGACCAGACCGCCGCCGACGGGATCCTGCACCTGAATGAATACCACCGGTATGGTCGAGGTCGCCTGTTGAAAGGCTGTCGTCCCGACGACGCCCTGGGCGAAAACCAGGTCGGGTCTGCTCGCCAGGAGTTCGTCGGCCTGACGGCGCATCTTTTCACTGTCGCCGTCGCCATGCCGCAGATCGACCGTCAGGTTCTGTCCCCAGATCCAGCCGAGCTTCTGCAGGCTGTCCTTGAGGGTCTCGACGATGACGGGCACGTCCGGATGGGTCTCCCCATAGACCAGGAGGACGCCGAGCCGGCGCCGCGGCGGGGTCTGATCACATCCGGTCGTCGGCCAAACGGCCGCGCCGCCGAGGCTCGCGAGGATGTCGCGACGCCTCAAGCGGCTATTGGGGGGACGGGACATCCCGAAGGGCCCTCGACCGGCGTGGCAAGCAATCGGCAGTGTCGGCGATCAGAGCCGATGGGTCGAGAGCGCAGGTACCCTCAACGGACCTCGATGCGCGTTCCCGAGGCCCCATTGAGCAGGCGTTTGAGATGGAACGCCGCCAACGCGTCGTCCGGCCGTAACCCGACCAGAGCCGCGAAGGCCGGCATGGCGCCGGCTTCGCCGGCCTCCAGCTTGGCGAAGGCGTCGAGGTAGCGGTCGAGCATCGCCGCATCGTACTCGGCCTCGGTCAGCGGCTCGAAGGCGCGTAATGCTCCCTGCTTCCCGCGCAGGACGAGGTCGCCCACGGGCCGCCCGCGGAACTGCTCCGCCCGGATCACCACGCTCTGGCTGACGCAGATCCGGGTGCCGAACGCCTTGTTGGCATTCTCCAGGCGGGCGGAGGTGTTGATGGTGTCGCCGTAGGCCGTGTAGTCGAAATACCGGCCGCCCCCGAAATTTCCGACGATGGCCGGCCCGGCATGAACGCCGATCCGCGTCGCGCCGATCTCGATCCCCCGCTCCCGCCAGCGCAGGCGGAAAGCCTCGGAGGCCGTGTCGAGGGCCAGCGCGCAATCGACGGCCCGCGCCGCATGGTCCGGCTGGTCGCCCGGAGCCCCGAACAGGACATGGATCGCGTCGCCGACGATCTTGGCAACGGTGCCCTCGTGCGCGAAGACGAGATCGGTCATCACGGCGAAATAGCCGTTCAGGATCTCGGCGAGCTGGGTCGGGTCCAGGCTCTCCACCAAGCTGGTGAAGCCGGCGATGTCGGTGAACAGGGAGGCCACCTCGCGCCGCGCGCCGCCGAGTTCCAATCCCGACGCGTCGCCCGCCAGGCGTTCGGCGAGATTGGGCGAGAAGTACCGCGCCAGGGAGGCGTGGGCGCGCTCGGCCAGTGCCTGCCGCTGCCGGCCCTCGCGCAGGATCCCGACATGGCGGAGCGTCCGCGCGATCGTGGTCTCGAGGTCGGTGAAATCGATCGGTTTCGTGAGGAAGTCGAAGGCCCCGCGGTTCATGGCGGTGCGGATATTGGCCATGTCGCCGTAGGCCGAGACGATGATGGTCGAGGGCCTGTCGTCGGATTCCTGGAGCTTGGCGAGCAGCGTCAGCCCATCCATGCCGGGCATGTTGATGTCCGACACGACCATGTCGACGTCGCGATTCTCGGCCAGGAGATCCAGGGCCTCGTGACCGTCATGCGCGAACAGGAAGGTCACCTGCCCATCCCGGATCTGGCGTCGGAATTTCTGGGTGATCAACGCCTCGAGATCCGGCTCGTCGTCGACGACAAGGATCTTCGCGGGCGGCACGTCGGGGATCATGCCGGCCCCGCGGCGGAGCCCAGGCGGCTTTCGATCTCGGCCCGCAGCAGGTCGAAGTCGATCGGCTTGGTGATCAGGCCCGCCGCGCCCCCGGTCAGCGCCTTCTCGCGGGTTTCGGCGTCGCCATAGGCCGTGATCATGATCACCGGGACATCGGGGCGTGCGGCCCGCACCAGCGGCAGGAGCTCCAAACCGGTCATGCCCGGCATGTTGATGTCGGAGAACATCAGGATCAGGCTCGCCCCGTCCGACGCGTTTACGCAGGCCAGGGCCTCGGGGGCGGAATGCGCGAACTCCATCGCGAACCGCCCGGCGCGGAGCTCGCGGCGGAATTGCTGCCGGAACAGGTCGGTGACGTCGGGCTCATCGTCCACGACGAGGATGAGGACGTTCATGGTTCGCTCTTGGCTTGGGCGATGATCGGCTGGGCATGCGTCGCGCCGTTGCGGGGCAGCGTGATCGTGAATTCGGTGAACTGGCCGGGCTCGGTGGCGACATCGATCGAGCCGCCATGCTGCTTGACCAGGATATCATGGCTCAGGGACAGGCCGAGACCCGTCCCTTCTCCGGCCGGCTTGGTGGTGAAGAACGGGTCGAACATCTTGGCCTTGACGCTGTCCGGGATGCCGGTGCCGTTGTCCCGCACGCGGATCTCGATGCTGTCGCCACGATTGCGGGTGGTCACCGACAGGGTCGGCGCGTAGTCCGGCTCGGTTCGCTCAGTCTTCCTTTTCTCGGTGGCGTAGAACCCGTTCGACATCAAGTTCAGGAGAACGCGGGTCAATTCCTGCGGGTAGACATCCGCCGTGCCGGCTGCCGGATCCAGGTCGCGGACCAGGGTGATGTTGAAGCTCGGCTGCGCCGCCCGGGCACCGTGATAGGCCAGGTTCAGGCTCTCATCGACCAGGGCGTTGATCTCGACGGGACGATGCTCGCCGGACCCGGAACGCGAGTGCAGCAGCATGTTCTTAATGATCGAATCGGCGCGCTTGCCGTGCTGCACGACCTTGCCGAGATTGCCCTTCAACAGGTCGGCGATCTCATCGACCTCCGCGCGGATCTTCGGATCGAGGCTCGCGGGCTCGAGCACCTCCTGCAACTCGTCGACCAGCTCGCTCGACAGGGAGGCGAAGTTGTTCACGAAGTTGAGGGGGTTCTTGATCTCGTGCGCGATCCCGGCCGTGAGCTGCCCCAGGGAGGCGAGCTTCTCGGACTGGACCAGGCGGCTCTGCGCCTTCTGGAGGTCGTCCAGGGACTTGTTCAGGTCGCGGGTCCGTTCCTCGACCTTGGCCTCCAGAGTCTCGTAGGATTCCTGGACGCGGCTCGCCATCAGGTTGAAGCGGTGCGCGAGCGTCTCGATCTCGTCGCCGGTGCGGATCACGATGCGCTCCGAGAGGTCGCCGGCACCGAAGCGCTCCGCGCCGTCTTCGAGCTGGCGGATCGGCACGACCATGCGGTGGGCCAGGAAGGTCCCGGCGACGGTCGCAAGCATCACGCCGAGGCCCATCAGCGACAAGGTCTGGACCACCGAGGCATAGAGCGGCGCCATCGCTTCACCGAGAGGCCGCTGCACGAACACGATCCAGTCGACCCGCGGGATGGTGGCATGGGCCGCGAGCACGGAACCGCCGTCCAGCGCGGTGGTGATCTCATAATCCGTCGCGTCCGGATGGGCGCCGGACCGGCGGGCCGAAAGCGCGGCTGCCACTTCCGGCAGGGTCGACAGGTCGGTGTCGCGCAGGACGAGACTGAGATCCGGGTGGGCGATCAGCCGTCCGGTCGCCGTCACCACGAACGCATAGCCGCCCGAACCATCGTGGATGGCACTGACCACGTCCCAGATCAGCTTCAGGTTGACCTCGGCCACGGTCACGCCCGGGTCGCGCCCGGCATGGGCCACCGACACGGTCATGTACGGCTCCGATCCCCGCCGGAAATAGACCGGGCCGAACCAGACCTTGTCGGCGATCGCCCGGGTGAAGCGCGGCGCGGTGGAGAAATCCTTGCCGCTGCCGACGACGTCCGGTTCGAGGCGCGAGACCCGCAGCTGTTCCTTGCCGCTCGGATCGAGATAGGCGACCTCCGTGATGGCGGGCGCCTGCCGCAGCAGCCGGATGAAGTCGTAGCGCTGCTGCTCCGGGGAGATGCGGCGCCACTCGGCCCGGGTCGTCCAGCCGATCTGGCTCTCGATCTCGGAGATGAAGGACTCGACCCGCTCCGCGGCCGCGTGCGCCTTCTCGCGCTGGACCTCGATGGCGGTCCGCTTGGCGTCGCCGTAGTTGAGGAACAGGTCGACGGCGCCGTTGATGAGCAGGACCAGCGTCACGAGGCCTACGAAGGCGACGGCGAACTTTCCCGCGAGCGGAAGGCGAAACCGCTCGGCCGGGATGGTCCGGTCCGAGGCAGCCGAGACCGTAGCGGTCGCCGTCATTCGACGATCTCGTCCGCTTGGGCGAGCAGCGCCGATGAGATCGTCAGTCCCAGGGCCTGCGCCGTCTTCAGGTTGACGATGAAGTCGAACTTCGTCGGCGCCTGCACCGGAAGCGCTGCCGGTTTCTCGCCATGGAGGATGCGATCCACGTAGGAGGCTGCGCGACGGACCGCGTCGGCTGGGTCGGGGCCGTACGACATCAGGCCGCCGCGATGCGCGAAGCGGCGGATCGCGAACACCGTCGGAACGCGATGCTCGGCCGTCAGGGCGACGATGCGGTCGCCGTTCGCTTCGCTGAAGGTGCCGGGGGCCACGATCAGCCCCGCATCTCCCCGCTGGCCGAGGGCGGCGATGACCGGGTCGATCGCGTCTGCGGCGCTGACCATGACCACCGCGGTCTCCAAGCCGAGGGCGGTCCCGGTGGTCCCGAGCGCCTCCGTGTAAAAATTGCCGCGCCGCACTTCGGTGTTCGCGTTGGAGAGCAGCGTGACGTGGCGGAGCGTCGGTGCCGCTTCCTTGAGCGCCGCCAGCCATTTCCCCGCCAGCGACGCCTCGTACAGGGTGAAGCCCGTGATGTTGCCGCCGGGTCTCTGCCGGCTCGCGACATAACCGGACCCGACCGGGTCGGAGGCGCCGACGAAGATGATCGGGATCGTCTTTGTCAGCGCGGACACCGCGGAGAGCTGCGCATTGAGGAACGCGAAGATCACCTGCGGATTCGCCTTTACGATCTCGGCCGCCAGCGCACGGGTGCGCTCGACATCCGCGCCGCCCCAGCGATCATCGACCTGCAGGTTCGTTTGGCCGTGCTCCCCCAGGGCCGACCGGAAGGCGCGCGCCAGCGAGCGACCCTCGGCGCCGCCGTCCACGAATGGCCAGAGCGCCGCCACCCGAGCCTGCTCCTGCGCCCGTGGCGCCAGCGGCCAGCCCGCCACGGCGCACGACAGCCCGGCAATGATGGTCCGCCGCCTCATCCGATCACCGCGCCGGTTTTTTTCGTCATCGCGCCTCGCCGCGCAGACCGGGCCGCGCGCCCGCACCGATCCGGCGTTCGGATCCGGAGCTTAGTGCAAGCTCGACCAGGGCACCACGGCGGACCCGTGGACGCGGTTATCAGAATGCCAGACGGAATCCCCCGACGATGTTGCGTGGCGCACCCGCGAACACGGACCCGGTGGTGGCCGCCAGCACCCCGGCGCCGTTCTGGAGGCCGGTCGCCCCGCTGATCGAGTTGGCGAGGTTCTGGGCCGAGGCGACGTAGGTCGTGTCGAACAGGTTGCGCACTTCCAGGTAGAGGTTCAGCCGCTTCGCGTAGCCGCCGGTCAGCTCCGTGGCGTAGTGGACGTTGGCGTTGACGATCGCGTAGCCCGGGGCCTTCAACAGGTTGGCGTTGTCGATGTCAAAATCGCCCTGCACCACGGTCTCGACGAAGGCCCCGAGCCCGGCGAGCGGCCCGGTGGGCACATCGTAGCCGACGCGCGCCAGGAGCTGATGGGCCGGCACGCCGGGGATCCGGTTGCCCGCCCGGTCGAACAGGCGGGTGAGGCTGCCGGCGCTCAGCTGCTCGGTGTAGCGCGTGTAGATCTGGTCATCGAACGTGTAGGCCAGGACCCCGCGCCAGCCCGGCGCGAAGGCCCAGTCGGCCCCGACTTCGAGGCCCCGGTGCTCGGAGGCCGGCGCGTTGAACGTGTAGGCCAGGAGCCCCGCACCCGGCGATTGCGAGACCAGCTCGTTGCGGAAGAACTCGTAGAAGCCGGTCACGCTGAGGCGCAGGGTCTCGGTCGGGCTCCAATCCGCCCCGAGGTCGAAGCCGAGATTCTTCTGGGTCTGAAGCTGGGTGTTGTTGCCGGGCAGCCCCGCCGGGGTGACGAACAGGTTGCCCGCCGCCGGCGTGGTGTAGCCGGTCGCGACCCGGCCGCGGAACGCCCAGGCGTCGTCCGGCCGGTAGACCAGGGCGAGTTCGGGGGCGACGTTGAGGAAATTGCGGTCGGCATTCGCCACCGTCCGGGTCGTGCCAGCGGCCGCGTAGCTGCAGGCGAGGTTGCGCCCGGTGATGGCGGTGCTCTCGGCGCTGATGCCCAAAACGCCGGTCCAGCTTTCGGACAGGGCGAGTTCGAGCCGCGCCCGGCCGCCGAGATTGGACTGTGCCGCATCCTGAACGCCGATCAGCGCCCCGAGGCGAGACGCGCCGAACGGCGTCAGGTTGTAGGTCGGCGTGTGGATGTCGATCGTGTTGTAGGCGAGCGCCACGTAGCCCACCGCCGGCAGGCCGAACAGGTCGCCGCGCCGGGTCACGTCGGTGAGGAAATTCCAGGCCGGGAACGAGCCGAGATACGCATTCGTGTACACGGGCTGGTTGAAGTTGCGCTCGTCGAAGCCGAGCTGCGTGCGCCAGGTGGTGAACGCGTCGATGTCGTGTTCCCAGCGCGCCGCCACGATGGTCCGCCGGTCCTTGCGCCCGAACCCGCCCTCGTCCGCGGTCACCGGCACCGTCGCCCCGAAGGCGCCGTTGCGGAACAGGCTGAAGGTCGTGCAGCCGGGCGCCGCGGTCGCGGCCGCGGCGCAGCCCCGCTGGTACGGGTTGATCCGGTACTGTGCCAGCGAGGAACGGGCGGCGAGATTGGTGTCGAGCGTGCTGTTGATCACCTTCAGGGTGAAGCGATTGTCCGGCGTCGGCGTGTAGCTCGCCAGAAGATTGATGGTCTGCGTGTCGAAGCTGGCGTGGTCCTGATAGCCGTTGCTGCGCACATCGCTGGCGAACAGGCTGATCTCGAACGGGCCGCTGGCCTTGCCGACGGTGAAATAATTGCTGAGGTAGCCGAAGCTGCCGGCGTCGGTCCCGATCTCGTAGCCGTCGATCTCCCGGCCGGTGCGGGTGCGGAACGCGATGGCGCCGCCCGTGGCGTAGTTGCCGAACAGGGGCGATTGCGGGCCGCGGAACACGTCGATGCGGCTGTAGGCCCGCGGGTCGGTCAGGTCGAAGCGGGACGCGCCGTCCGGCTGCGTGAGGATGAAACCGTCCTCCAGCACCACGGTGTTCTTGATCACGCCGGTGGAGCGGGCGTTGTTGCCGCGGATCGAGATGATCACGTCGCGTCCGCCATTGCCCTGGCGGACGGTGACGCCGGGGCTGTTCACCAGCACCGAGCCGATGCTGGTCGCCGGCCGGTTCGTGATGGTGTTGTCGCGCCCGATTCCGGTAACGACCTGGCCGACCGGGTGCTCGATCACCGAGGGGGCCGAGCCCTGGGGCGCGGCCACGCCGAACGGCACGGCGATGGCGGGTTGGCCGGCGCCAGGACCGGCCTCGCCTTCGACGGAGAGCTCGTCCAGCGTGACGGCTTGCTGCGCCGTTGCGGGTATGGCGGTGCCGGCGAGGAGCACGGCCAGCGTGCCGAACCGCGATGCGGCCTGGTGGATCGACATCTCAAAAGTCTCGTCTGATCGGTCGTGGGGCCGGACGGCGCGGTCGCCGCCCGAATGGAAGCCGTGATCAGGCGGGGACGGGTGGCGCGCGCGGTTGGCCTGCGACGCGCGGCGCCAACTTCGGATGGGACGGGGGCGGGATCGGCCAGACCGGCGCGACCCAGCGCAGCAGGCGGGCGAGACCGGGAGCTTCCGGATTGGGCGGGGGGACCATCCCGGCGCGGCACAGCCGGCACACGTCGCAGGTTGGCGGCGCCATCGGCTGGTCCACCGAGGCGCCGATTTCATCGCCTGCCGGTGGGTGACCGCACAGGATCGCGCCTTGCAGCCCGGGCACGGCCAGCGCCATCCGCAGGGCGGCCGCCGGCGCGAGGGCCTGCACCCACAGGGCGAGCAGGATCAGCCCGGTCCCGAGGAAGCCGGGCCGCCTGTGCAGAGTCATGCGGTCGGTCGACACGGGCATCGAGCCCGCTATCGTCAGATCAGGCCGCCTCGCGCCTGCGGACCATCTGCACGGCCAGATCGAGCCCGATCATCCCCAGGATCGCCAACCCGGTCAGGGGAAACAGCACCCCGAGCGCGGCGATCACCAGGGTCACGGTCGCGACCACGCGCCGATCCCGCGGCCAGGGCGGCACGCCGAGGCCGCCGGCCGGGCGGCGCTTCCACCACATCGTGGCGGCGGTGACGGCGAGCAGGATCGTGGCGAGGCAGAAGGCCAGCATGGCGAGCTGGTTGGCCCGGCCCCAATGCTCGCCCTTGTGGATCCCGATCCCGTACTGGACCGCCCGCCCGACCGGGCCGAGCTCGGCAAAGTGCACGTCGACCAGGGGCGCGCCGGTATATTGATCGAGGGAGATCAGCCGCTGCTGGGCGACATCATGCGGGTAGGCCGCCGCGGCGTAGACGCCATCGGCGCCGACCGGCAGAGCCAATTCGTAGCCCCGCGGCATCCCCAGCCGGGTGACGATCGCAGCAGCCTGATCGATCCCGATGGGCTCCGCAGCCCTGGCAGCCGGCTGCGAGCGCGGCACCGGCGCGTCCTGCAGGGTCCAGCCGGCATCCGGCAGCCGCGCCCGCATCGGCACCTTCGAGACCGGACGGTTGGCCCACAGGATCGCGGGCTGGCCGAGCCCGGCGGCGTTCGACCAGGTACGCAGCTGCTGCCCCCACCAGATCGACCAGGGCAGCCCGGTGATCGCCAGGAACAGCAGGCCGCCCCCGGCCACGAGCCCGGTCACGGCGTGCAGGTCCCGCCACCAGACCCGGCGGTTCGGGGTCCCGCGCAGGCTGACGACGCCGCCGGTCTGGCCGCGCGGCCACCAGAGATACAGGCCCGTGATCACGAGAACGATCGCGAAGCCCGCCACCACCTCGACCAATGCGTTGGCGAAGGGGCCGAAATAGCTGAGGCTGTGCAGCCCGCGCACGACCATCATGAACTCGCCGTCGCGGTCGACGCGGTCGAGCACGGAGCCGGTATACGGGTCGAGGTAGACGAGGCGCTTGCGGCCGTCCTTCGACAGGGTGACCACGGCCGAGGCGTCGGGCGCGGCGGGGTCCGTGTAGGAAACCGGTACCGCGTCCGGCTCCACTTGCAGGGCGTTGAAGATCAGCCGGTCCGGCCCGAGGGGCGCCGTCGCCTGGATGACCACGCGGGTCCGGTAGGCGAACAGGCTGCCGTTGATCTCGTCCTTGAACAGGTAGAGCGCCCCGGTCGCCGACAGGCTGATCAGGAACGGCAGGCACAGCAGGCCGGCATAGAAGTGCCAGCGCCACACGGCGCGATAGACGGCCTCGCGGGAGGCACGCAAAGCGGCGACGGCCCCGAAAGCGGGGGCGCTGCCGTGCAGGAGAATCGACATGGGAACAGTCCGGGCCTGAACGATCGGAAAGCGGGATCGTCAGGCGGCGGGCGGACCTCGGGCAGAGGTGGCTGAAGGCGGTGGACCGGTCTTCGGTCGCTCGGCTTCCGGTCGCCAGGCCAGGCGCAGAGCCGGCGCGAACGGCCACGCGACGGCGACCGGCTCGGACGGGGGCAGCGCCACGCCGACCGCCTGCACCAATGTGCAGCACGGATGGGCATGGAGCGGAGCCGCCCCGTCATCGGGCGTGCCGGAATCGTGCTCGGCGCACAGAACCGCGCCGGGGGACCCGAAGGCATGGGCCGGCGTTGCGAAGCCGAGGAAGGCCTGAATCAACAGCGCGTAGAGCGCGACCATCCCGATGATCGCGCGGCCTTGGACCATCTGGGGCAGGCACCGGCGCATGGCCTGATTGTTAGGCATCGCCGCCGCTGCACGTCAACGGGGCGTCGACGCTCGGTCGCCCGTCATGAGGCGTCGCGGATTTTTCGGCTGTGGACCTCAAGCCCTCAGACAGGAGGACCTGTCGCCCGCGCGCCTCACATGCCGGCCCGCCCAGCGCTCGCCCCGACCGAGTCGCCCGCGTTCAGTGGCAGACGACCTGAACCGTGAAATCCCGGGCCTTCTCGGCGATCCCGGCACCGTCCATCGGGTCGGTGGTGCGTACGGTGATCGGAGCCTCGACACCGTTCGCCTCCAGAAAATTCAGGGCGATCGTCGACTTGATCGCGAAGTTCACGTTCTGC
This sequence comes from Methylobacterium sp. E-066, assembly GCF_022829635.1. GTDB lineage: Bacteria > Pseudomonadota > Alphaproteobacteria > Rhizobiales > Beijerinckiaceae > Methylobacterium. Next base: position 225,942 of record NZ_JAKSYO010000172.1, on the reverse strand, counting down.
GGCACGTCACCCGAGGCGAAGGCCACCTGCTTGGATTGGACCACCCCGATGACGTTCCCGTACTGGTCGAGCGCGGGGCCGCCGCTATTGCCCTGGTGAACCGGCGCGGAGATCTGGATCTTGCGCGTGTCGTCGCCCGATCCTGCGGTGGCCGTCACGTTGCCGATGGTGAAGTTGCCGGTGGAGGCCAGGACATCGCTCTGCGGGTAGCCGTAGACATAGACGTTCTCGCCGAGCCGCGCCCGGACCGACAGGGGCGGCACGGCCTTCTGCGGGGTATCGGTGGCCAGCACCGCCAAGTCGTTGGTCGCGTCCCGCGCCACGAGCCGCGCCGTCAGTAAGGGACGGCCGGGCTGCCGGACGGAAAAGTCCGAGCAGGATTCGACGACGTGGTTGTTGGTAAGCAGGTGCCCGCGCTCCGAGACGTAGAAGCCAGTCCCGGTGCTCACCATGCCGGCCTCGAGCTTGCGCGGTTTCGTCAGCCCCGGCGCCTCCTTGGCGGCGGCACTGATCACGTCCTTCTGGCAGCCCATCACGGCGTCGAACGCCTCCGTGGACCCGACGAGGGACAAGACCGCGATCTGCCGCCCCTGGAAGATCACGCTGATGCTGCCGGCATTGGACAGATCGGCGACGAACCGCTCCTTGAGGCCCGACTGGAACAGCCCGTGGGCCTCCCCGCGCTCGAAGCCCGTGAAGGTGCCGCGCCACTTCTCATGACCGGCGATCATCTGGATGTCGTACTGCCCCCCGACCTCCAGCGAGCGCCATTTAGCGTTCGTGAGCGCGAGGTAGGATGAGCCGCGCGCGCCGCCGAAGCCGAACCACAGGGTCGTGCCGTCCCCGTAACTCGCCGCCGCGAGGCAGCCGCCGAGGCTCTCGCTGTAGCCGATCGACCAGCCGGCCACCTTTCCGAAGGTCTTGTCGACCGTGAGGTTCGGTGGAGCTGGCGACGCCGCGGCCGGCGGCACCGCAAGGCCGACAGCCAACAGGAAAGCCCAGGCAACCTTCGATCGGGACATGCGGTCGGTCCGGCGTGCGGCGGGGGCGGGACGGCTCAGCGGGTCTGGTTCACGGAGGTGGTGGCGCTGCCCTGCGGCGAGGCGAACGGATCGGCCGACGCGTTCACCACCTGCGCTCCGGACGGGCCGGCGGCCGGCGGCATCGGACGCTGGCGCGCAACCTTCCGGCGCGGCGCATGACGCACCTCGTGGATGACCCGGACCGTGCGCCTGGGAACGTGGTAGACCACCACCGGCCGCTCCCGAGCCGCCTGCGCGGCGATCGAGCCGGCGATGACGCCGCCCAGCACGCCCCCGGCCAGCCCACCGAAGATGGCGCCGGCGCTCTGCGCCTGCGCGGGCATCGGCGCTAGGCCGACCATAGCAACGGAGCCCGCCGCGCAGACGGCAACCAGGAAACGCCGCATCATAAGCTTGCCCTCAACAGACCAGAATCGAATCACGATCCGCGGAAAGCTTATCTCGATGCCGGTCGTTGTGAAGTGGGCAAGTCCACGCCTGCGTATTTAAGGTTGCTGCTGAACTAACTGGTGCGTGATGATCTGCGTAGACAATACGGACGGATCGATGGAATTAGTTGGAGGCGTCGTTAATATTGTATCGCGCCGATCTGTTCGAGGGACGGCAGCCGATCCTTGAAACGCACCGGGCGGCGGACTCGCGCAGGACGAAGCTGGCGTTTGGTCGGAAGGATACGGGCCCGACGGATCGGATAAACAGTGCCGTGCCTGCCTCCGTGGAAAGACGCACGCTCGACCTTCCGGACCGAGACATCATCCGTTGTACCGGATGGGGCAGTCGCGCATTTTACATGCAGAAACTGCGGTCGGGTTCAGGCTGGCTATCGATACGGCTGAAAGGCCGAAAACTTAGGTGGCTGGGGGACCTGGATTCGAACCAGGACTAGAGGAGTCAGAGTCCACCGTTCTACCGTTAAACTATCCCCCACCGCGCCGGGCGGCCTGAAAGCCACAACCGGACAGCACCCGCGCCGACTTGGCGGCCCCGGGCGTGGCGGTGAGATATGCGGAATGGCGTGACAGGTCAACCGGGCGTTCTGCGGTTGACGCGGCGACCAGGGCAGCCATAACCGGAGGGCCGCAGGCGCGGCCGGGAAGGGTGGCCGAGTGGTTTAAGGCAGCGGTCTTGAAAACCGCCGTGGGGGCAACTCCACCGTGGGTTCGAATCCCACCCCTTCCGCCAGCACTCCGCTAAGTGGCTGATTTTCCACGAAGCTCACAGATATCAATGGCTTGCGACTAGGCGGCTGCTACCCCGTGGTGCTATCCGGGAGCATGAGCGACGTGAGCCGTCACACCTATCTGGCGCAGCGCAAAGGTAGCGCAAACTGGTACTTCAAGGCCAAGGTTCCCCGTGATCTCATAACTGCGTGGGGAAAAGAGCAGGTGTGGAAGACGCTCCACACAGCCGACCTTGCGGAGGCCAAAAGGCGTGTCCGCGACGAAGCCGACGCCTTTGACAAGCAGTGTCGCGCCCTTCGCGATCGGGCTGCAACAGACGGGTTGGAAATCGTTGGAAACGTGGCCCTTACGTCACTAACGGAGGCCGCCATCCGCGGAATGGTGCTCACGTGGTTCGACACTATTGATGCAGAGCGAGAAAGACGGCACGAGGTAGCAGTGCCCCAGGATCGGGCTGAAGCGCTTATCACGCTCGCTCAAGACGAAAACGACCTTACAGACCCTGACGACCTTGGCCTTGATGCCGCGTATCAGACTGCCGTTCGCCTTCTCCAGGCGCACGACGTTCGCCTCGTGCGGCGCCCGCTCGATCCAATTCGCACCTCCCAATCGCGTATGCCCTTCGTGGTGGCGCGCGAGGATGCAGCTTCCGCTCAATTCCGTCAGTTGCTGGCATTGCTACGCCGGGGACAGTTGGAGGATCTTCGCCGCAGCAGGGCGCGCCTATCAGACGACTTCCGAGAAATGGCGTTCGACCCGGCATTCGCGCCTAAGACGATACCGAATTCTCGAACTTTGGCACAGGCGATAGCTTCCTTCCGAGCCGAGCCACATCGAGCCACCCTCATCGCCAAATCGCAACAGACCTACGATGTCGTGTTTCGCCTCGCGAGTGAGCTGTTTGGGGCTGAGCGGTCCATACGTGATATTGGCCGGGAGGACTGCAAGTCGTTCCGTTCGACTGTGCAGGCGTTACCACCGAATGCCAGCAAACGCTTTCCTGGGAAGACGTTAGTGGAGGTTGCGAAGCAGGAAATGCCGGCTGCGGATCGGCTGCGCGATACGACCGTGAACCACTATCTCACCTCCCTGGCCACGCTCTTCAACTTTGTCGAGAAGGAAGGCTGGATCTCGCAGAACCCGGCCAAGGGCCTCGCGCTGAAGGGGGTGAAGAAGCGCCGCCGACGCGATCCGTTCACTGCCGCGGAACTCACGGCGATGTTCCAAGCGCCGCTCTATACAGGCTGCCAGGATGACGAGAATGGATACGCAAAGCCGGGACCGAACAAACCGCGTCGCGGGCGTTTCTGGATACCGCTGCTTGGGCTCTACACCGGAATGCGCCAAGGCGAGATCGCGCAGTTACAAACCAGCGACGTGCGTCTGTTCCAGGGCGTCCTCTGCATCTTTATCACTGCGGACGGCGACGATGTTGACGAAGCGGACCGCAAGCGTGTGAAGACGGAGGCAGGCGAGCGCTACGTGCCAGTGCATCCCATGCTGGAGCAGGTTGGCTTCGTTGAGTACGTGGAGAGAATGCGCAATGCCCGAGGAGAGAGACTGTTCCCAGACATCGTGCGCGGTGCCGATGGCTATTTCAGCCCTTTCTCAAAATGGTTTTCGCGCTTCCTAGATGCGGAGGAGGTGAAGCGTGACCGCAACGCTTTTCATTCTTTTCGGCACACCTTTCGAGATGCGATGCGCGAGGCGAGCGTGCCGCCCGATGTCGTGACGGCCTTGGGTGGATGGGTTCGAGGCGGAATGGAAGAACACTATGGGAGCGGGCGCATAACCGCCCCTGTGCTTCAAGAGCAGATGCGACGCATCCGCTACGATGGGCTGGATCTCTCACACCTGACTGATCGCTGATGCGCGGGATCCTGCCGGGCGATCACATGGGGGAAGCCGCTAGACGAGGTCAGTGAAACCGGTTTCACCGGCATGCCGCCGGAGCGCTACGCCGGAGCCGCACCCCCGGCCATTCCGACGAACCCACGCTCAATGGTGGGCTCCGACCTGCCGCCTGCCTCGCTCGACCTAGGGTCCGCTCGTACACCGCCCTGCACAGATAGACCCTATTTTCGTCTCCACGGTCCGGGGGCTGCTTCCGGATCCATGAACGCGATTGAGCATTCATGCCGGGTCGGTGCCACGTCGTCCCATGATCCCGTTCGTTGCGGGTAGCCTCTTCGACCGGTACATCATCGGATGGCGACGGAGGTGGGAATGGATGTATCTGTAGCGGTGGACACCCTGTTCGGTGGAGCGGTACCCGAACGCGAGACGGAACTCCGGACGCTTTGGGGACAGCAGGTCGACAGGGTCCGACTGCTCGATGCGGAGAAGTTTCTGCTCCACCAACTTTATGGCACCATCCAGGTCAACGAAATCGCCCTTCGCCAGATATGGCTGACCGGCTACGCCGCTTGGCGGGCCATCGAGGCGTATAGCGATCCGCTGAAGGATGCCTCGCAGAACCATCGCGCGTTCGATCCGCTCGCGTGGAACACCGACCCCACTCAGGCCGGGCTGGATGCCGATTTCGACGGTGTTCTCGGCGAGGTCGGCAAACTCTCCAAGGTCCGTTCCCTGAACGATTTCGATTGGCCGGCGGACGTGCCATTTCCCGAGGTTGGATTGAAGCTGCCCGTCGCCGGTGAAAAGGCTGCCTTCGACCTCGTTTGCATGGCCGGTGCATACGTGTTCGCGCATGAGATACGGCATGCGCTGTTCGAGGCCGCAGGCGATGCGCCGGATGACATCCTGAAGGAAGAACTCGCCTGCGATGCTTGGGCGCTCGGCCTGATGCTCGACGGGGCCGAGGATTATGAGCGACAGCATCACCCTGACCTACACGGATCGGTCAGGGCCAAGCGGATCCTCGGTATCCTCATCGCGCAACTCACGATCCTGGCGGTGACGCCCCGCCCCCTTTGGGATAACTCGACCGATCACCCTTCGGTCCGGGATCGCCTCCGGGCGGTCCTCGACGCGGTGACGGACCCCACGCCGGATTGGTTCTGGCTGAGCGTGGCGTCGATGCTCACGGCCTTCTCACGCTACCTGGGGACCCTCGGCGCTCCGGTGGTCTGCCCAGCGGATTGTCGGGTACTGGCCTATAACCTGTGCGACGGTTTCCGGTCGGCATGACACAGGCCTCGCGGAGATGGGCGGTTCGGCATCGCACGGCTCTACTTCGGCATGGGGATGGGTGCATCATCGCGGCAGCCGGCGGTCGGACACGTGGAAACAAGCGTGACGGGCGACGCCGTCTAGATGCCCAGGCCTTCCTCCAAATCGGGATCCTCGATCGGTTCCGGATCCGCAGGGGACCCCTCGCCGACCCCCCCGAGGTAATCCAGGTCGAAGGCCTGCCGGCTGGTCACGCTCACGTAGTCGTCCAGTAGGGCCGCCGCGTAAGGCATCCTGATTCGCCCGCACCGCCTCAGCCTCCATGTCACGCGATCCGGTGCGGCTACCGTCCTGCCGTCGGGCGTCGCCGTCGCTACAGGCTCGCGGACGCCCCTGAAGACGTGCTTGAAATTGTCGCCCGTAGAGAACGTGAGTTGGAGCGCGGGATCGAGGGACACCGGTTGCCTTCCTGCCGGAGGGCGCTGCCAGGGCGTCTTGAGAGCGGCGTCGGCTGCCGATGTTCTCGCTGAGTAGACGTCGTTCTGCCCTTGGAGCATGCCCTTGGGCGGTCCATGCCCCGCATCGACGCGGACACGACCGTCCGGGCGGAAGGATGCGAGGTCTAGGATGGAAAGCCTGACATTGGTCGCCGTGCGGAAATCGCAGGCGTACTGGATGCCGTCGAGGATGAACGGAAGGCGCGGAGCCTTCGGGTCCGTCCTGGTCTTCGGCTTCCCGGTTATGTCCTGAAGGAAGACGAGATATCCCGTATCCTGCTGCCGGGATTGGCCCGGTCGCAAGGAAATGTCGCAGGGTTGCCCCAAGAGCAGGAACTTCTTCTTGAAGGCCCTGGTCACCTGTTCCTCAAGGTCCATCTCGAAGACATCGCCGCAGGTGATGGGCGCCAGGGAGACGTTGATCAAGTCGTCGGATTCCCAGACCTCGGCCTTTCGAAAATCCGCGAGCCGAGGATCGGGCGCCAAGTCCCCCGGCGGTAGGGGGACGGTGCGGAGAGAGCGCATCCTTTCCGCGCTCGCCTGGATTTCCGGTTGCGTTCCGAACAGCACGCGCAGGCTGCGGGAGAGGTGGGCGGTAAGGGCGCGCTCGACGACATGCAGTTCCGAAGCACCCTCCTTGAAGGCGCGATCGACCACATGGAATTCGAGTTGATCGGCCGGAATACCGACCAATCCGGAAGCCGCCTGCTCGAACGCATCGGCGAGATGGTCCCGCGCATGCCAAAGGACCTCGTGAACGCTCCGACGCAGGCCGGCGCGCTTGACGGCGACCATCAACGCCTCTTGGGGTCCGACCCCGGTCGTCTCGTCGGCGAGCCGCTCCTTGGCGATGACGCAGATCGGGATGTCCAGGGTCTTCGGGTTCGTAGCGCCTTCCTGTATCAGCGCACGAAGCTCGATCTCCTTGGTCTCCTCGGCGGCCGCGGTGACGTCGTGGGTGAGGATGAAGGCCGTCCCCTTCGAGCCGGCCACGGCGAGGGCGATGAGGATGTCTACGCCCTCGGTCTTCGAACCCCTCGCGTTGTTCAGGTCGACCACATAGCTGACGTGTGCGTCGCCGGCTGCGCAAAGCTTCCTCATCTCGACGAAGGCATGGCCGAAATCCCACCGGTCGGCCGCCTTGACGTCGAGCAGGTCGCAGACCTTCTCGATCGTGGACGACGAGAGTTCCTTGCCCGCCTCTCCCATGCTCCTCAGCGCGTCGAAGAAGATGGCCTTGATTTGCCGGTTCCTCTCAGCCCCGGCACCGTCGAGGATCTCGGTCAGATCGACTTTCGCTTCTTCCAGGAGGTTGTCGCGCAGTTCCACGAAGGGCTCGGCTTCGGGAAACCCACACGTCTGGGTGACCTCGACATTGTCGAGGAGCATCGCCGCGAGACGGGCGGGCGTCTCGTTGAAATAGTCGTCGATCCAAACCACGCGGCTGGATCCGAGGCTGGTGAGAACGGCCCTGACATCCAACACGGTTAACGACCCTCGACGATGACGGGACTGAGGTTGACGCCGAACCGGTACAGGCGGCCCTCTGGGTTCCGGTCGGGAAGAAGGACGATGTCGCAGCCCTCAGCCTGAAGAAGGTTCTGAGCGATGAAGAGCCCAAGGCCCTGGCCCGTGGCGCCGTCGGTCTTGCCCGTCACGAAGATCTCGAACAACGAGTCCTCGTACCGGGGCGCTACCCCGGGTCCCGTGTCGGACACGATGAAGCCGGTGGGTCCGATCTCGACGGCTACGACCTTTTCCCGGACGATGCCTGCCTCGGCCTCCCCTCGCGAGAGCCAGTAGGTCGAATTCCGGACGAGGTTGTCGAGAACCTGCAAAAGGCGGCTCCTGTTGGTGCGGATCGTCGGGCCTTGCCGAGTGGTCACCTCGGTGCGGATACCGGCCCGCTCGAACGTGGCGGCCCTGTTGGACAGGTACTCGGTGACGAAGGTTTCCAGGGAGAATGTTTCCTTGGCGGCCCTAACCCTGGGCATCATCGGATCGATCAACGCTGCCGCCTTCCTGATCTCGGTGCAGGCGCCGCGGATGGCACGGAGGTTCGGGAGGAGGGTCGCGTCGATGCCGGACGACTTCGCGGACTTCTCCAGAAGGACTACCCGTTGCTGGATCTCCGTGAGGTGTGTCCGAAGCTCGTGGGCGAGGCCGCGGGCACTCATACCGACGGCCGCAGCCTCGAACAGCGACGAAATCCGGTCCTTGTTCTCGTCGAGCTGTAGCTGAAGGATCCGCAGGGCGGCATGGGAGTCCTCGTCGGGCTTGAGACGGCTTTCTACGTCCCGGAACGCGACGTAGGCATCCCTCGCCACTCGCAGGGCCTTCGCCGTCAGGTCGGACCGGTCCTCCGCCGCCGATTGCTTTTCCAGCTCGGCGATCTCGTCCGACAGGAAGTCGGCAGCGGTTTCCGCCAGCACCTTCGCATCCTCGGCGGTTCGCCTGCCGCGCTCCATCAAGTCGAGCGACGCCTCGGCCGTGATCGGTCCTTTCTTGACACTGTTCCTGATTTCGTTGCGGTGATGATCGTCGAAGCCGCGCCTGACGTTCTCAAGCGCTTCGTTGGCGAAGATGCGGCACCGCAATGCAACTTGCATAAAACCGCGAAACGCGGCGTTCTCGACGAACCCCTCGCGGTCCGATTTTTCCGTCAAGCGGTAGTTGTGCTCGCCCGTCAGGTTGAAATAGCCGACGGTGTTGTTGACCCTCATCTGGTATGTGCTGCCGGAGGTCATACCCTCCGCGAGACCGAGCCAGTCGCCTTGCGAGCGCACCCGAAACCCGTCCCTCAGGATCGTCACGCCGGCCATTTCCCGGATGAGCTCCCTGTCGAGGGGCATTATCGATTGCGATTGCAGGTCCTCGGATCCAGAGGTTTCCAGGTGGTAATAATAGAAGGCGCCTTCGAAAGGCCCCGGATCCTCAACGGGCTCATCCTTCGCGACAATCAGTTCGACCCATGGCGTGGTGTTCGTTAGGACGGCAAACCAGGAGCCGTCCTGAGGGAAGGATACGGTATCATACTGTTTCATTCTTGGGTATTTCAGAAGAAACTCCGAGAATGCTTTGCCATTGTCAGGAAGAAACGCCTCCGCAGACTTGTCCTTCATCTTGCCTTTTCGGGTTGGCGCGAACAGCCGCCTCCTGAACTTCGCCGTTGAAACCAACCGCAGGACGCCCGTATCCTTGTCCCTGATCCAGTCGAACGTGAATTGCGCGATGGCCTTATTCAGCACGTCATCGGTCACGGTGGTGAGGGATTGCTCCGGGCCGTTGATCCCGAGCGTCACCCTGAACGTCGCCTTGGCCTCAAACGGGGAGATGAGGCGTGCCAGGCCGCGTGTGATCTGGGTGGCGCGATTCCCCTCGGTCCACTCCTTCAGGTTGTGAAGCCCTAGCACCGACACCCGGGTGCCCTTGAACATTCCTGGGTTCGGTTCGGTGGTCATCATGACTGGGATCTGGTCGACGGTCCGGGCCGTCTCGCAATCCGCCCACCTGAATTGCGCTACCTCAAGCGGTCCGTCCTTCGAGGTGGCCGTCTCGATCAAGAGGATGTCGCCTAGCTTCATCGATCCCAGCCGACCGAGACCCTTGTCGCCGAGAGGAGTGCGGAGCTTGACGGTCTTGGGTTTCGGTCCCTCCGTGACACGCTTGACGGATCCGCTGATGACGAGCCATGAGGATCGAAGCTGCGCACGTGTCAGGCCTTCGCCACTATCCTCGATGGTGACGCGTCCGGTATACCTGAGGTGTCGCGTGATCGCTGTTCCGGATGCGAGCACGGCATCCTCGGCAACAGGATCGCCTCCCGCGTCCCGGATCTCGACGCGAACGTTCTTGGCATTCCTGCGGAAACGTCCCAACGCATCCGAGGACCCCGGCTCGACCCTCACGCCGACCTCGGTCGTGGAGACCTCGATCCTGCAACTCGGGGAGTCCGCGTCGTAGGCGTTCTTCACGCATTCGAGGATGGCTTGCTCGACGTCGGTGACAAGTTCGCTGCCGAGCTGGATTAGGACGTGCGCACCGATACGGAGCGCTGGGGAGGGCTCTTCCTCGCTCAAGCGAACTCGACGACGGTGGTCGTCTCCGACGTGATCATTGCGCCCATATTATTCCTCGATGGCATACGCTTACCCGGCACTCGCCGATGCAGCGAGGCTACCGATTTGCCACCGAGATAGCACGCCATCTCGTTACAGATCGCATCGAACGGAACGAGCAGGCCGGCGGCGGTCCTGTTTCCGGTGGTAAGGACCCAATGGGCGCTGCCAGGGGAGGTTTCCCTCAGATGCCTGAGGGCTTCTAGGAAGTCGGCCATGAAGTTGGCGACCTTACGGATCCGTGACCCACGCCCATCCGCGTCGGCGGCCTCGATGAAGGCGTCGAGGCTCGGCGAGATCCCCTTCACCTTGTCGGCCTTGGATCTCGCCTCCTTCAGGGAGCCTCCGAGACTGGCGGTATCCAGGCTGTGAGTGCTCGCGGTCAGCGGCTTGGCTCGGGCGTGGAGGTCGCACGCCGGTATCCAGCGTATGGCGAGGTAGGAGAATTGGCCGTAGGGGATCGTGGTGCCGTTATCGCCGTAAGGTGGCGAGGTCACCAGGATCTGGTGCACTGAGCCGGGCCGGCCAACGGATGCCCTTCGGACGTCGTCGCAGATGAGTTGGATGTCCGGGCTTCGCCGGGCGCGATCGGCGATAAGCGTGCGATACGCGCCGATCCTCTGGAGCGTCTGGCAGAGGTTCGCCTCGAACACCGAGGTGATGCGGTCGGCGTCGACGCGATCGTGGGGGCTTCGAAGATGGAGCTTGTAGGTGCTGGTACGGCTGTTCGAGCACACGCGGATCGTCTCGGCGAACGCGGTCCACATGACCTTTCGCGATGGCTGATCTTCGACGGACATGATCGCGCGGCGGATGCGGGACAACCTTACGGCGGCGGGCTCGTCGAACCACTTCGAAAGGCCTGGGAACGCCACGTCGACGCTGAACGCATCGTCCGCGCGGATGGCCAGCAGGATGGTCTGGGCCGCGCCCTCGACGTTCGCGCCGTCGTCGATCGCCGCCTTCGCCTCGCAGACCAGGACCGCGAGGGGATTGATGTCCACGCCGGTGAAATCGAGGCCGCGCAGGAGCGCTTCGGTCATGACTGTGCCGGAGCCGACAAAGGGATCTACGACCCGGCAATCAGGTCCTGTCGAGCCTAGGATCGCATCAATGATGTCGCCCTGCATCCGAGGGACCATCATGGCGGGGTAGCGAAGCAAGCCATGCAGGTTCGGGCGCGCGTTCGCTCCCGTCTGCCCCCACGATATTGGTGGCGAGGCCTCAAGGTCGCGAAGTCGTTGTCCGAGCGAGGTCGTCACGTTCCGGGTTCTTTCTGGACGGTCGGGACGCTTGCAGCCCCTCGCTTGTGCGAATCCATGATGAACGGCCAAGATGAAAATAGCCAGGTCATTCGCGCCATCGACATGGTGGAAAAGGCTCCTATTCCCACTATGCACGCTGTTTCGACGGCGGCGGACCCAGCGATCGAGTAGGTCCGCCGCGCGGGATGCGCTGCACTGTAGGAGCAGGCGCATGGCAGCCAAGAGCGGCTACCATGCGCTGTTGGCTTTCCCGTCATGCGAGCTTTGGAGATTGCCGTGGCGAGGCGTGGGTCGCCTCGATCCGCCTACGTCCGACCAGATCGGCCGCACGGACGCGTTCGCGTCGCCTACGCTCGATCTGAGCCGGACCGGATAACCCACCAAGGCGGGATGATTGCTCACGGGGTCGCCCCCCGGTATCCGGCACGGCGTGCGCCCGTCCCGTCGGCGGCGTTCGCCTGGTCCCGGGCGTCGGGCATCTCGTTGGAGGCGGCGCTGCGGGTGGGCGGACTGGACATGGCATCCTGTGGCATGGGGGGCAGTCGCTTTCAACGAGCGACGAGGCCCGGTCGACAAGGGGCCTCGCTCGGTTTCGATGCCTTTCCATGCAATCGATCCGATCCCTCGGTGCGCCTCGAAATCTTTCCGGATCGCTGGGGTCCATGCCGTCGAAGTCGCCACCGTGTACCGACCTCAGGGCGGGGATCTCGACGGGGCGCAGGCTGTCGCGCTGCCGCCTCCACTGGGCCTCGCGCTCGGCCTCGTCCAGGGCGGCCCTGCCCAGGGCGAAGAGGACGGCCCTGACGATGCGGTCGAAAGCGGGGGCGCCGAAGGTTCTTGACGCGTTCGGCGCCGCTTCGTCGCCGTTCACCTCGGGGTTGCGAGCCGGGCAGTAAACCCGGCGGAGCTGCTTGCAATGGCTCGGGCAGTCATGCGCGGCATCCTGACCGCCGGTGTTAAAATCTGAAACTTAAAATCAGCGGATGTCGTACCGCCTACAGACGACCCAAGAATGTTCGTGCCGAAGGCTCTGCTTCGGTACACGCTACCGCTTGGCCGAAAGGCAAATAACCATCAATTGACAAGATTTTATATATTGGAACAATGCCGAAAAATTTCTGTTGTGACGAAGGTTGAATATGGCATTCAGCACTCCAGGAAATCTTGCATGAAGAAGTTCACACTCGCCCTCTCCGCATTGACCGCCCTTGGCGGCATCGCACTCGCGACCGGTTCGGCCTCCGCCGCCCCGATGTCCGTCAACGGCCTCCAGTCCGAGAGCGGCGTCACCCAGGTCCGGATGATGCAGAGCGACCGGATGATGATGAAGAAGCGCATGATGCGTAAGCAGATGATGAAGCGCCGCATGATGAAGAAGCGGATGATGAACCGCGGCATGTGATCGGCGACGCTTCCGGAGGCTCCGTTACGGGGGCCTCCGCCCTGGACGACCGACATTCCGAGGACGACCGTTTGCCTCGCACCTACCTGACGCGCTCCGCGCCCGACACGGGCGAGGTCGAACGCCGCCGATGGATGTTCCGGCATCCCGTCGTGATCCGCCTCACCCATTGGGTCAACGCGGTCTGCCTCCTGGTCCTGCTGATGAGCGGATTACAGATCTTCAACGCCCACCCGGCCTTGTACTGGGGCAAGGTCTCGACCTTCGACACGCCACTGATGGCGATGTCCTCCACCGAGGATGACCCGCCCAAGGGTGTGACGACGGTATTCGGACACGGCTTCGATACAACGGGTTGGCTCGGCTCCTCGGTCGGCTCCAACGGCGAGGCCGCCGACCGCGGCTTTCCGGCCTGGTCGACCCTGCCGAGCGACCAAGACCTCACCGGCGGCCGGTCCTGGCACTTTTTCTTCGCCTGGGCCTTCGTCCTGAACGGCCTCGCCTACGTGCTCTATGGGTTGGTCAGCGGGCAGCTCCGGTTCCGCGTGATCCCATCGCGCGACCAGATCCGGCACTTCGGTACGTCGGTGTGGGAGCACCTGACGCTGCGCTTCCCGCAAGGCGACGAGGCCAAGCGCTACAACGTCATCCAGAAGCTGACCTACCTCGTCGTGCTGTTCGTGCTCCTGCCGGTGCAGGTCCTGGCCGGCCTCGCGATGTCCCCGGCGATGGACGCGGCCTTCCCGTTTCTGTTGACACTGTTCGACGGGCGCCAGTCGGCCCGCACGGTCCACTTCGTCGTGGCGGCCCTGCTGGTCCTGTTCGTGATCGTTCACGTCGCCCTCGTCCTGCTCTCGGGCTTCTGGAACAACATGCGCGGCATGCTCACCGGCTGGTTCGTGATCGAGCGCAAGATCGAGGCGGCACCCGTCACTGGGGAGACCCGCGCATGAGCCGCCTTCCCAGCCGACGCGCCCTCCTGACGGGGGCTTCCGCCATGGCCGCGGCGGCCATGCTCGGCGGGTGCGACCGCCTCGGTAACGCCGAGTGGTTCAAGCGTACCCTTCAGACCGGCGAGGACGCCAACCTGTTCGTCCAGCGCCTGCTCCTCACCGACCGGACTCTAGCCCCAGAATATGCCGAGGCGGACATCTCGCCGTGGTTCAAGCCGAACGGCACCGAGGACCCGCCGGACAAGGCCTACAAGGCCCTCGCGAAGGCCAAGTTCGCCAAGTACCACCTGGAGGTCGATGGCCTCGTAGAGGCGCCCTTCAAGCTGTCCCTGGCGGACCTCCGCAAACTTCCCGCCCGCACCCAGGTCACCCGGCACGACTGCGTCGAGGGCTGGAGCGCCATCGGTAAGTGGACTGGGGTACCGCTCGCTGACCTCCTGTCCCGGGCCAAGCTCAAGCCCGAGGGGCGCTACGTGGTGTTCCACTGCGCCGACACCATGGACCAGGGCAATGCACTCGAAGGCGGGGGAGAGGGTGAGGAGACCGACGAGGCCCCCGCCGGCAATGCCAACCCGAGCATGACCAAGCAATCGGGCAGCGGGGAGAGCAGGAAGGATGCTGGCGGCCAACAGGCGTCGGAGGACACCGCGGTCAGCGGCGGATCGCCGGTCCGGTACTACGAGAGCATCGACCTCGTCGACGCGTTCCACCCGCAGACGATCCTCGCCTACGACATGAACGGGCAAGCGCTTCCGGTCTCGAATGGCGCCCCGCTGCGCCTGCGCGTGGAACGCAACCTCGGCTACAAGCAGGCGAAGTACGTGATGCGCATCGAGGTGGTCGAGAGCTTCGCCCACCTCGGCGAAGGCAAGGGCGGCTACTGGGAGGACCAGGGCTACGCTTGGTACGCCGGCATCTGAGTTGGCGCGGACGTGACGTCTACGTCTCCGCGAGCATTGGAAGCGCAGCTCTCTCGTGGCGAACTCCGGTAGGGTCTTCCCGGTGACATCCGGCGCTTGCAAAACTGCAAAGTACGGTCGGCCCCGCGCCGCGTAGCTGGCTATCAGACCGGCGACGCGGCCTCGAAGCGTCCGATACGAGGGGCCCGCGGACCTAATTGGCACTCACGGCCTGACGAAATCTGCGACCGACCAATGTTCGGACTGCAGCGCGAACATTGAAGGACAATGCCATCATGTTCCTACATTCCGAACGCCTCGGCACGGGCCGGCCGCTACTGATGGTCCATGGACTGGGAGCCAATCTCCGCACCTGGGATCCGCTCTTGACCGCATTGCGCGGATCGCGCGAACTGATCTTAGTCGACCTGCCGGGGCATGGCAGATCGGCCCCGCTCGCGGGCCGGCAGACGGTGGAGGCCTTTGCGGACGCCCTTGCCGGCTTCGTGCAGTCGCAAGGCCTGACGACAGCGGACCTTGTCGGCAGTTCGGTGGGGGGGCGGCTGGTTCTAGAACTGGCGCGGCGGGGCATCGGTCGGCACTGCGTGGCGCTTGATCCCGGCGGTTTCTGGCGCGGGTGGGAAACGCGTTGGTTACACTGGACGCTCGCGGCATCGATACGCCTGGTTCGGTTGCTACGGCCCTTCCATCCCGGCCTGTCGCGCCACGCCGTCACCCGTACGCTGCTGCTAACCCAACTGTCGGCCCGTCCGTGGGTGCTGCCACCGCAGCTTGTCGCAGGGGAGTTGCAGAGCCTGGCGGCCACACCGGTGTTCGATGCGATGCTGCGTGAGCTGGCACGCGGGCCGTTGCAGCAGGGTTCCGCAAAGACCCCCGGCCTCGTCACCATAGGCTGGGGCCGCCAAGACCACCTGCTGCTGCCGCGTCAGGCTGCACGCGCCCGGGTCGCCTTCCCGTCAGCCCATCTGCACTGGTTCGAGCGCTGCGGCCACTTCCCGCATTGGGATCAGCCTGCCGAAACGGCGCGTGTAATCCTTGAAACGGTTGGGAAGGATGCGCCTTGAAATGGCTTGTGCACACCCGAGCCCACGGTCGTCCACGGGTCGTCGAGCATCTCGGCCGAGCTTGCCGCCTCCGCCCTGGAGCCGGTCCATGGTCCGGTCTTCTATTGCTGCGAAAACGAAGCAGCGCTTGTTAGTCAACTCATAGCGCAGCCGAACCCAAGCAGACTTTCGACGGACGCGAAGCCGTCCTTGGTCGGGAACGGCCCCCGGCCCCCTCGGTTTTCGGAAGGGGATGCCGTTTTGCGATTCGATACTTCGAACCTCGAACACGCTGCGCTCTTTCCGGCCGCGGTCCGCTTCAGTTCCCCGATCACCGTGAGGAAGATCATGACCTACCTTCGATACGCACCCGACATCGAGAAGCCCGCCGCGGACGAGCAGGAGACCATCGACGGCATCATCAACGGCATGACGCAGCAATCGGAGACCGTCGAGGCACGCGAGCACCATGCCGTGCGCGCCAGCCACGCCAAGAGCTCGGCCTGCGTCACCGGCGAGTTGACGATCGCCGCCGGCCTGCCGCCCGAACTGGCGCAAGGGCTCTTCGCCAGCCCCGGCACCCACCCCGTGGCGGTGCGCTTCGCCCAGGGTCCGGGCGAGACCCTGGGCGATCGGGTCTCCACCCACCGCGGCATGTCCATCAAGGTGTTCGACGTCCCCGGCGAGAAGCTGCCCGGCCACGCCGTCGACACCCAGGACTTCGTCCTCGCGACGGGTACCACCTTTCCGTCGGGGACGGCGGCCGGCTTCCTGCGGGACGGCACCGTCATCGGCAAGTCCACGGGATTGCCGGAAGGGGTCAAGAGTGTGGTCTCGTCGACCATGCGCAACCTCAACCGGGCACTGCACGCCTTCGGGACGGAGAGCGCCCTCGCCGACTTCTTCGGCCATCCCTACAGCCACCCCCTCGCCGACAGCTACTTCAGCCAGGCGCCGGTCCGCTTCGGCGATTACGTTGCCAAGCTCGGCGTCGTGCCGTCGACGGAAAGCCAGCGCGCCTTATCCGAATGGCGTCTCGACCCGCACCAGGACGAGGACGGCTTCCGCCACGCGACGGTGGCATTCTTCCAAGACCACGAGGTGATGTTCGAGCTGAAGGCCCAGCTTTGGGCCGATGCTGAGCAGCAGCCCATCGAGGACGCCTCGGTTGACTGGCCGGTCTCGATCAGCCCTTACCGCACCGTCGCGACGCTGCGCCTGCCGCGCCAGGAAGCCTATGCGCCGGGCCGCGTGCGCTACTTCGACGAGGTGATGACCTTCCGCCCGGCCCACAGCCTCGCGGCTCACCGGCCACTCGGTTCCGTGATGCGGGCGCGCCTTCAGGTCTACCGGGCGTTAAGCGACTTTCGCCACCGCAAGAATGGCGTTGCATCGGAGGATACGGCAAGTATCGGTCACGTACCGGCCTAGCTGTAAAAGTCTAATGCTCGGTACCCGCTCCGAACGTCCGCAAAGAGTGAGCAGCAAACTCGATCGCCGGATACCGAACATGCAAAGCTATCGACGACTATTTGTGCTTCGTAGTTTCGCTGTCGGCGAGGACCATGAATAGGCCACCCAACGGAAAACAAGCGCCCCGCAGGGCGCTTGCGCTTGTTATCAATTTGCCTCCCAGCCGATAGTGCATGAGCCTAGTTCGCCCGGGCGACCTCGACGAGGTTGTCCGAGAACGACGGGGCATGGCCCATGTCGGTGAAGGCCCCCGACGAGATGCTGTTGACCGTGCCCTCGTTGAGCTGGCGCCAGTAGCCTAGCGTCGCGACCACGATGCCGGCCTTCACGTCCTCGGTGATGCGCGCCACGCCCTTGAAGGCGCCGCGGTCGTTGGCGACCTGCACCCGGTCGCCATCCCGGATGCCGCGCACATCGGCGTCGGCCTGACAGATCATCACGAACTGCTTGCCCTGGCCCTTCTGCTTGTCCTCCATGTTCGCGTAGCAGGAGTTCAGGAAGTAGTGGCTCTTGGGCGAGACGATGTTGAGCGGGAAGCGCTTGGCAAGTTCTGGGTTGTTGGTGTGGGACTCGCGCGGGCCGAGGTAGTCGGGCAGCGGATCAAGTGCCTCGCCGGGCTGGAAGCCCTCGTACATCTGCCGGAACGGCGGGGCGACGAAGTTCGTGGCGCCTTCGACCATGAACATGCACTTGCCGGTCGGCGTTGGGAAGTTGCCCTCCCGGTGCGGGGCGCGGTCGTCCGGCGTGCCGACCTTGAGGCGGGCGAAGCCGTGCTCGCGCATGTACTGGAGGTCGATGCCCTCGCAGGCCGGGGCGTTCCAATCGACGTAGTGCTCCAGGCACTCCGTGTCGGTCCACTTGAAGTTCTCTTCCTCGAAGCCGAGCCGGGCGGCGAGCTGGCGGAAGATCTCGTTGTTCGGGACGGCCTCGCCGGGCGCATCCGCGCATTTGGTGTTGTAGGTCAGGTAGAGGTGGCCCCAGGACAGGATCATGTCCTCCATCTCCGCGCCCATCGTGGCGGGAAGCACGATGTCGGCATAGGATGACGTGTCGGAGATGAAGTGCTCGGCCGAGACCATGAACAGGTCCTCGCGCATCAGCCCGGCGACGATCTTGTCGGTCTCGGGCGCCTGCGTGACGGGGTTCGAGTTCCAGCACATCATCGACATGATCGGCGGGTCGAGCTTCAGCTCGCCGGTGAGCGCGCGTCCGATCTGAAGGTTGCTGATGACGCGGGTCCCCTCCGGGATCAGGTCGGGCCGGCACATCACGTCGAACTTGTAGGGATGCTCCCAGACGCCGAATTGCGTGACGCCGCCGCCGACGTGGCGCCAGGCACCCGTCAGGGCCGGGATGGACGACACCGCCCGGATGGTCTGGCCGCCGCCGTAATGACGCTCCAGCGCCACGCCCATGCGGATGCCGACCGGCTGCTCGGTCGCCATCTCGCGGGCGAGCTTGCGGATGTCCTCGGCCGGGACGCCGGTGATCTCGGCGGCCCACTCCGGCGTACGCGGAGCGGCCCGCTCCTTCAGTTCTTCGAAGCCGACCGTGTAGTTATCGACATAGTCCTGGTCGACGAGGCCCTGCTCGATGATTGAGTTGATGAGCGCCATGGCAAGCGCGCCGTCCGTGCCGGGCTTCGGTGCGATGTGCCAGTCAGCGGCCTTGGCCGTGCGCGAAGCGTAGGTGTCGATGACGACGACCTTGGCGCCTTGTCTCTGAGCGTCCTTGACGATGGCCCAGTGGTGCAGGTTCGTGCTGACCGAGTTGCAAGCCCAGATCACGATGTACTTGGAGTGGATGTAGCTGTCTGGATCGAGCCCGGCCGTCGGGCCGACCGTGAGGAGCCAGGCCGTGCACGAGCCCTCGCCGCAGAAGGTGCGCTCGGTCACGGTGGCGCCCATGCGGTTGAAGAAGGCGTCGCCGCCGTTCAGCCCGTGCACGAGGCCCTGGTTGCCGAGGTAGCTGTAGGGCGCGATGGCCTCGGGCCCGTACTGGTCGATGATCGCTTTCCAGCGCGTCACGATGGTGTCGAGCGCCTCGTCCCAGGTGATCCGCTCGAACTGCTTGGAGCCTTTCGGGCCGACCCGCTTCATTGGGTAGAGCAGCCGGTCCGGGTGGTAGTGGCGCTTCTCGTAATCCTTCAGCTTCACGCAGAGGCCACCGCGGGTCATCGGGTGGTCCGGGTTGCCGCGGACGCTCAGCAACTCCCCGTCCTTGACCTCGAACAGCATCGAGCACGTGTCCGGGCAATCATGCGGGCAACCGCCGAAGAAGGTCTCGGTCAGGCTCTCGGCCTGAGCGACGAGCAGGGAGTCGGGCTTGACGATCTCGTTCATGGTTCCTCCACGGCCGATCGTCTCGTCTTATTGTTCATGACGAGCCGGCCCGGTGCCTGGGCAGGATGCACTTAAGTGCGAAGAATTCCAAATTCAGGTCTCGGGTTGAGGGCCGAACCGGCATAAGTTCGTAGTGCCAACCGATTTATCGCGGCGCGTGTGTCGCTGCAGCCGGCGTTCGGGGCCATGACATCGAGGTAACTTCGGCCCCAGGGCGACTGGCGCCAGGATTTCTATTGGCTCGAACGGTTGAGGTCTGTGGCGGAACATCTGCTTCGAGGCGCAAACCCAAGGGCCGCTCCCAACCCCAAGCTGCTGTTCCGGTTTGGAGACATTGCGGACGGTAGAGGTTCAGTGAAACCGGTTTCACTGGGTTGATCAGATCGGATTAAAAATCCGAAGCTTTGCGGATTTCAACGAACGTGCACCAAACATATGGGCCCTAGCTGTGAAAAGGCTTTCCGCTATATATATGCGGAAAGATCCGGAAAGGGTTTCGCCAAAAAACTCCTGATTTTGACTAGGATTGAGCAGGCATCCAAGTTCGGATCGCCATAAAATTACGGCGGATAGTGTTTCTCCGTCGGCCTCGGACCTGCTTGGCCAAGATCCCTGATCGAACGCATCATTCCAGCAAAGTCGGTGCGTAGGCGGTAATGAGCCACATTGCGCGTCTGGGTCGATCGGACCCGAATTAGCAGCCGCCGTCTGATCAATTGAGGGACTAGGTGATCAAGGTCGGCATGTCCGGTCGGGATGATCCCGCCGTGAGCGAGCAGGATGCTCAATACTTTGGTAAGGAGGGGCCCACTCCCACACACGGCTGATAAGTGATCAATAAGCATGACAAGCTTATGAGCCGGTGCTCCCCGCGGGATACATTCCTGAAACTCTGCCACCCATCGTGCCAAACGTTTCGCCGCCTCTGCGGAAGTCCCGCTGAGTAGTTCGGCCATCCCATTTGGGCGTCTGGCGTACCCTGTAGACTGCAGGCCTGAAATAGCAGCGGGCTCTTTTTGGAACCGGACCTCGACGCGCACGCGATCGAGTGTCTTAGCGTAAAGGACCAGGTACGCACCTTGGCGATCTAAGCTCATTGAAAGGGATCGGGCGTTGTCCTGACGCATAGTTTCGGTACGCACGTAATTTTGGTATTGTCGAACTCGGATGCTCCGGCTCAAGCTTAGAGCGTAGGGCTCAACGCGTCGAACGACCTCGATCGCATTGACGGTTTTGTACTCTTGATAATGCTCGACTTGCCGGAGGCTCCAGGTTGCGGCCGCTGGCATAACCAACAGCGACTCGTCTTTATCTGGTGCGGTTTCCCAATCGCCACCGACATCGTGAACAAGGCCGATTTTCTCTTCCAAACACCGAGTAACTCCGTCAGCGTAGTCCTGAACGAATTGCGGCCAATTTAAGCGAATGGCTGCCGCAATGAGATTTTCCGGGATGACATTGTCTGACCCGTCTAGGGTTTGCTCCCGCAGCGTGTGGGTGCGATCGGGCCACGCTTGCAGTTCATAGGACGTAAGCGTGGGTACTCTTCCAGCTGACACCTCGGCAGCCAAATGAGCAAATAGACGCGTTGGATTGAGGATCACCTCGGCGTTACCGCGGTAGGCATGGAGCCGATGCGGGCCACGCTGTTTTGTACCATCCGTTTCCGGCCGGACCCGCCAGAAAGATAGCTTTGCGCTGAAGAGCCATTCCTTTGGCTGGAACGTAATTGTGTGCATACCGGTCGGTGTTAGTCCAAACCGAAATGATCCAATCTCTTTTCGATCTTGGAGGTATTCATAAAGATCACCCACTGTGCGGCGAATTGCGATGGTCGGCACATCTAAACGCACACGGTCTATCCAAAGGGGATCGAGCTGGGCGTTCTGGCTGGTGAAACCGGTTTCACTGGGGGAAAAGGTTCGGAGTCCTGTTACGCGTTCGCGATGGCGTAGGGGCGTCTTCGAGGGCTTTCGCATCAGAAAAAGCGATATCACTGGGCTTCTGTAGAAGCACTAGGCAAATCAGCACCTTCGTACGCGGCTTGCGGAGCCTCGCGTATCGTGGCCACCGAGCAGCATGCGCACGGGGAAATGCTTATTAGCTTGTCGATGGTCGTCAATCAGGGCTGCGGATGTGTAGCGGCGTCTTGATACCGGGGTGAGGACAGCCCTGTCGACGTGGCATCGAATCCATAAGTTCGAATTCCGAACCCTCCCCCAATGTCACAGCTGCTTCAAGCGGATTCACCGGGCTGATTAGCTGATCATCGATTGGCAGGGTGTTGTTTTCTGCTACACCTGGGTGCTACACCGCAACATCAGGCGCTTGTTCCAAGTCATTGATTTCGTTGGTTCGAGAAGTTGCGGGCGATTGTCCCACCCCTTCCGCCAGCCTGGGATAAATGCGAGACCGCCTCGTCCACGCGCGGCGGCTCCCGCCGGTGGATCCGATACAGCGAGCCGAACGCCGACGCGGCGGGAGGGGAACAGCAGACCCATCCGCTGCCGAACCGGCCTCTCCGGCGTAGCAGCTGGCACATGGTTGCGTAGCGCGTGCCGGTAGCCATGATGCAGCAACTTCGAGCGCCGAACGTCGCGATCGACCCCGCGAGGCCGTCGTGCACGAACCCTCTCTGCTTCCTCGGGCCCCGTAGTCCCTGGATGCGTCGGCCGCCAATGTGCGAACCACTATTCTAGCCGACCGGATTGGTGGGACCGAACATCTAGCGAGCCCGGCGCAGCAACTCATCTTTGCACGCCCCGGGCCCGAGCTCCGGCACCAGGACGAGCCGTCGATACGCCCGATAACGCAAATCCCGGCCGGATTTACGCGTCCTTAACCCTGCATTCGCAATCTCCGCGCGACGGGAGGGCGTGGAATGCTCGATCAATATGGCGGGCGGGCAACCGGTGCGCCCCGGGACGCTGCCTCCATGCGCAGCCTGGCCAAGGCTCGAGACCACCGCGCCTCCGGGCGATTCGACCGGGCCGAATCCAGCCT
The DNA here is from genome assembly GCF_022829635.1 of Methylobacterium sp. E-066. GTDB lineage: Bacteria > Pseudomonadota > Alphaproteobacteria > Rhizobiales > Beijerinckiaceae > Methylobacterium. The sequence goes on along the minus strand of NZ_JAKSYO010000172.1, from coordinate 203,570 downwards.
GCGCCGCGTGCTCGGTGCCGAGCCTGACCATCCCGAAGCGCATTACGAGCTCGGCCAGATCGCGGCGCGAACCGCCCCGGAGAAGGCCGTCACCCATTTCGTCACGGCGCTGCGGGGTGCGCCCGAGCGTCCGGGCTATTGGCTGGCGCTCGCCACCGCCCTGCTCGCCGTCGACCGGCAGCCCGACGCGCGGGCGATCCTGGAGCGCTACAAGGCGCAGAGCTTCGGCCCCGAGGCGCAAGCGCTGAACGCGACCTTCATTGCGAGCACCTTCGCGGCCGCTCAGCTCCGCTACGACCGGGGCGAGCACCGCCCGGCGGAGGCGCTGCTCGATCTCGTGCTGCTCCTCGACGACACCCACGCCCATGCGACCTACCTCGCCGGCGCCATCGCGGCCCGCACCAACCGGCCCGAACTCGCCTATGACCTGATCAGCATCGCGCTCTACCGCGAGCCCAAGAACCCGCTGTTCTTCAGCGGCCTCAGCTCGGTCCTCACCAACCGCGGCGACCACGACGGCGCCATCTCCGCCCTGGAGAAGGCCCTCGAACTCGATCCCGACTTGGCGATGGCGCATGCCAACCTCGCAGGCGTCTACCAGCGCCGGTTCCGGTACGGCGAGGCCCTGCGGCACGCCGAGCGCGCGATCGTCCTGGAGCCCGGCAATGCCGGCGCCCACAGCAACCGCGGCAGCGCCCTGCTGGCCCTCGGCCGTCTGGGCGAGGCCGTGGAGGCCTTCGACCGCGCCCTGAGCCTCGATCCGTCCAAGCTGTTCGTCGCCTCCAACCGCCTGTTCGCCAAGCTCTACGCCGCAGACATCCCGCACGCGGAATACGCCGCCGACGCGCTGGCCTATGGCCGCCGCTACGCGGACCCGCTGCTTCGCCGCCGCCCCTTCGCCAACGATCGCGACCCGGATCGCCGCCTGCGCGTCGGCTTCGTCTCGGGCGATTTCTGCAACCACGCCCTCGTCCGCTTCTTCGAGCCGTATCTGCGCGCCATCGACCGGGACGGCATCACGGCGCTGGCCTACATGACGCATGCGAGCGAGGACGCGGTCTCGGAGCGGCTCAAGCCGCTGTTCGACGGCTGGCTCAACCTCGCCGGCCTCGACGACGACGAGGCGGCCGACCGGATCGAGGCCGACGCCATCGACATCCTGGTCGACCTGTCCGGGCACAGTGCCGGCAATCGCCTGCTGGTGTTCGCCCGCAAGCCCGCGCCCGTGCAGGTGACCTGGATCGGGCATCCCGGAACCACCGGCCTGACGGCGATGGATTATCGCCTCACGGACCCGATCACTGATCCGCCCGGCCTCGCCGAGCCCCTGCATGCCGAGCGGCTCTGGCGCCTGCCGCGGGTGACCGCCACCTATGCCGGTGTCGACGATCTGCCGCCGGTGCGCGCGCGCGCGCCGTTCGAGGATGCCGGCCACATCACCTTCGGCTGCTTCAATCGCCTGACCAAGGTCTGCGACGACGCGCTGACGACCTGGGCCGCGATCCTGTCGGCGGTCCCGGATGCGCGGCTGTTCATGGTGGTGGGCGACATCGGCACGCCGGAGGTCCGTGAAGCCGTCGAGACGCGTCTCACCGCGGCGGGCCTGCCCCTCGATCGGGTGATCTTCCAGCCGCGGGTCAACAGCGGCTACCACGAGCTCTACCACCGGGTGGATATCGCCCTGGATCCGTACCCGTATAACGGCGGCACGACGAGCTACGACACCCTGTCGATGGGCGTGCCGTTCGTGACCCTGCGCGGCGGCCACGCGGCGGCGCGCACCGGCGTCTCGGTGCTCACCGCGATGGGCCTGCCGGAGCTGATCGCCGACAGCCAGGCGGATTACGTGGCGATCGCCCGGGATCTGGCCTGCGACCGTGCGCGCTTGCGGACGGTTCGGGAGGGGCTGCGCGAGCGCCTGCATGCCAGCCCGCTGATGGACCACACCGCCCTGGCCGCCGATGTCGATGCGGCGTTCCGGGGGATGTGGCGGGCCTGGCTGTCCGAGGGGCAGGCCTGAGACGCGGCCCCGACGGTAGCACAAGGTAGCGAATTCGGTCTGGGATCGGCGGAGCGTCCGCGCTCGCGCGAAGGGGTTGCGACGTCGCTGGAGATGCGCCCGATCGCGCCAGGCGCAGGGGCGAGAAATCCTTAGTCTGACGCGCTGAACGGCTCTCACCGTCCGGCGCCGCCCGCTCCGAGCCCGGTGCTGGTCGCTGGATCCTGCGCACGCTGTTCAGCGGATCCCGAGGGCGTCAGAACCCGTGACGCGGCAGTCGGCTGCCCGCAACGATCCTGTTCGTCCCGCGATTGAGGGCCGCCCGTGATCGGCCTTTGGGCAGCAGGGTCTGGGCCCGGATGGCGAAGCTCGGGCCGGCCGCAGGCGCTATCAAATGAATCGACTTAACATTTGACGGCCGAATATCAGTCGACCGCTAAGTCGTCTTACTAAGCAATCCGGACTTGATCGCGTTGCCGCCAGAAATAAAACGATCGCCATCTTGATATAGAGTGAGAGCAAGAGATCGAACGATTGCTGTTCGTCTCCGGAAAAGACTCATTAACGATGTCGCGCAGATACATTTTTTGGAAGATCGAATTAAGGTCTCAGCAAGTCGCCGGGCGATACACCGCGGGAGCCGCCAATAAGACGGCTTCGCGATCAAAAGGATCGACCCGATGTCTTCCAGCGTCACCCTCACCGCCGCCACCCGCCAGAACCTGCTCTCCCTGCAGGACACGGCGTCGCTGACCGCGACCACTCAGAACCGGCTCTCCACCGGCCTGAAGGTCTCCTCGGCCCTCGACAACCCGGTGAGCTTCTTCACCTCGCAGTCCCTCAGCCAGCGCTCGGGCGATCTCGGCAACCTGCTCGACGGTATCTCCAACGGGATCCAGTCGATCCAGGCCGCCAACCAGGGCATCACCTCGATCCAGAAGCTGGTCGATCAGGCCAAGTCGGTCGCCAACCAGGCGCTGTCCACCCAGATCACCACCACCGGCACCGCCTCGACCGCCTACTCGGCGCCGGCCGCCAACACCACGCTCAACCTCTACGTCAACGGCTCGGCGACCACCGTCGCGCTGGCCTCGACCGACACCCTCGACCAGGCCCTGACCAAGCTCAACACCGCGGTCGGCGCCGGCAGCTTCTCCAAGAGCACCGACGGCACCAAGATCGTGATGAACGCGTCTTCGGACGTGGAATTCAAGAGCTCGGCCGACCAGACCGCGCTGGGCTTCTCGGGTGGCACCGCCTCCTCCGGCCCGACCTACGGCACGACCGCTGCGGCCGGCCAGAGCTCGGACCTGAGCGTGTCGGGCGTCTCGGCCCGGGCGACGCTCGCCTCGCAGTACAACAGCCTGCTGACCCAGATCGATCAGCTCGCCGGCGATTCGAGCTTCAACGGCACGAACCTGATCAACGGCAAGGGCGACAACAACAACCTGACGATCAACTTCAACCCGAAGGGCAACTCGAACCTCACGGTCAGCGCGACCGACGAGACCTCGAGCGGCCTGGGCCTGACCTCGATCACCACGACCTCGGCCAAGACCTCGACGGTCGGGCAGGGCAGCTTCCTGCTCAACGGCGACATCAACACCACCCTGGGCAAGTTGACGACCGCCTCCAGCCAGCTGCGCACCGACGCTTCGACCTTCGGTTCGAACCTGTCGGTGGTGCAGAACCGCCAGGACTTCAGCAAGAACCTGATCAACGTGCTCGACACGGGCGCGTCGAACCTGACGGCGGCGGACCTGAACCAGGAGGCTGCGAACTCGCAGGCCCTGTCGACCCGTCAGTCGCTGGGCATCTCGGCCCTGTCGCTGGCGAACCAGGCCCAGCAGGGCATCCTGCAGCTGCTGCGCTGAGCATCAGCCGCATCGAAGTCGGAACGGCCGGGGCCACGCCCCGGCCGTTTCCGTTTGCGCGTCCGGTTCAGTTTCTTTTGGATGGGGAGGCCCCCGCCCGCCGGAGCGCGTCCGCCAGGGCCCCGCCGCCGGTTGCCGGCGTCGGGTTGGATTGCATCCGGCGCGGGTCGGGCGACGGTTCGCTGGTGCGCCGCGCCTGTGATCCCGGCTCGATCGGATCGTCGAGCCGCATCGACAGGGCGATGCGCTTGCGCGGGACATCGACGCTCAGCACCAGGACCCGGATGACCTCGCCGGTCCGGACCACCTCGGCGGGCGAGGCGATGCGCCGGCGCGCCATCGCGGAGATGTGGACCAAGCCGTCCTGGTGGACGCCGATATCCACGAAGGCGCCGAACGCAGCGACGTTGGTGACCACGCCTTCGAGCTGCATGCCGGGCCGGAGATCGCCGATGGTCTCCACACCCTCCTGAAAACTCGCCGTCTTGAAGGCCGGGCGCGGATCGCGGCCGGGCTTTTCCAGCTCACTGATGATGTCGCGCACGGTCGGGGGGCCGAAGCGGTCGTCGGCGAAGGCTTCGGGCGAGAGCTGGCTCAGGGTCGCGGTGTTGCCGAGCAGCACGCGGATGTCGCTCTTGGTCGCCTGCAGGATCCGGCGCACCACGGGATAGGATTCGGGATGGACCCCGGAGGCGTCGAGCGGATCGCCGCCACCCTGGATGCGCAGGAAGCCGGCGGCCAGCTCGAAGGTTTTCGGCCCGAGACCCTGCACCTTCTTGAGGGCCGTCCGCGTCCGGAACGGACCGTTGGCGTCGCGGTGCGCCACGATCCGGTCGGCCATCGACGTGCCGAGACCCGAGACCTGAGCCAGCAGGGCAGGGGAGGCGGTGTTCACGTCGACGCCCACCGCGTTCACCGCATCCTCGACCACCGCCGAGAGCTGGCGCGACAGCTTCGTCTCGCTGACATCGTGCTGGTACTGCCCGACCCCGATCGATTTCGGATCGATCTTCACCAGTTCGGCGAGCGGATCCTGGAGCCGGCGGGCGATCGAGGCGGCGCCGCGATGGGACACGTCGAGATCGGGCAGTTCCCGCGAGGCGATCTCCGAGGCCGAGTAGACCGAGGCGCCGGCCTCCGAGACCGTGACCTTCGCCAGCGTCAGGTCGGGATTAGCTGCCACGATTTCGGCGGCCAGCCGCTCGGTCTCCCGAGACGCGGTGCCGTTGCCGATGGCGATCAGCTCGACGCGGTGCTGGCGGCACAGCCGACCGAGGCTCGCCACCGCCTCCTTCCAGCGCCGCTGCGGCTCGTGCGGGTAGGTGGTCTCGACCGCCACGATCCGGCCGGTCGCATCCGCCACCGCGACCTTCACGCCGTTCCGGTAGCCGGGATCGAGCCCCAGCGTCGCCCGCCCGCCAGCGGGGGCGGCGAGCAGCAGATCCTTGAGGTTGCCGGCAAAAACCTTCACGGCCTCGTCCTCGGCGCGCTCGAACAGGCGGGTGCGCAGGTCCTGCTTGATCCCGGTCCGGATCTTGGTCCGCCAGGCGGTGCGCACGACCTCCATCAGCCAGGCATCCCCCGGCCGACCCCGGGCCGCGATACGATGCCGGCTGCAGATCGCGGTCTCGAACGGGCCGGGCTTCCCGGGCTCCGAATCCTCGCCTTCGGCGGTGAGATCGACATCGAGCACGCCTTCGCGTTCCCCGCGAAAGATCGCCAGGATCCGATGCGACGGCATCCGCTCCAGCCGCTCGCTCCACGCGAAGTAATCTGAAAACTTCGCGCCCTCGGCGGCTTTGCCCTTGCGCATTTTCGATGCGAGCTGACCGCTCCGCCAGAAATCCGCGCGCAGGCGGCCGACCAAGTCGGCATCCTCGGCGACATGCTCGATCAGGATCGCCTTGGCGCCCTCCAGGGCGGCCTCTGTGTCGGCGATGCCTTTCTCAGCGGAAACGAACGCCGCCGCCGTCCGCTCGGGCGCGATCTCGGGCTTCGCCAGCAGCGCCTGGGCCAGGGGTTCGAGGCCGGCCTCCCGGGCGGTCTGGGCCTTCGAGCGGCGCTTGGGCCGGTAGGGCAGGTAGAGATCCTCCAGCCGCGCCTTGGTGTCGGCGGCGGCGAGGGCGGCGGCGAGCGCCGGCGTCAGTTTTCCCTGGGCGCGGATGCTCTCCACGATGGTGGCGCGGCGCTCGTTGAGGTCGCGCAGGTAGCCGAGCCGCTCGTCGAGCTTGCGCAACTGCGCGTCGTCGAGACCGCCGGTGTTCTCCTTGCGGTAGCGGGCGATGAACGGGACGGTGGCGCCGCCATCGAGCAACGCCACGGCGGCGGCGACCTGCGCCTCCCCGACCCCGAGTTCTTCGGCGATCAGCGCGTTCACGGATGTCATGCGGGCTCCGGCAGGCGAAGGGCGGGGCCCTGCCATAGCCCCCGCGCCGTCGGATGCAAGGCGCCCGGGAGAAGCCGGTCAGGCGTCGCCAATCCGCGCATCGGAGGCGGCTTTGACGGTTTGGGCGAAATCCAGAACGCGACGTCGCTGCGAAGAATCCGTGATCGACAGCATGAGCTGGAGCAATTCTTCGGCGTCCGCGAGGTATTTGGGGGCCGTTTCGCCGAAGAATGTTTCAGGCGCGCAGCCCAGCGTTTTGGCGAGGTTCTGGAGTGTTCGGCGCGACCGGTCGACCGAGGATCCGCTGCCGTCCGCCATTGATTCGATCCGCTTCGTCGCCCCAGCAAGCGATGCCGCACAGACATCCGCTGACGAGGGCAACAGGTGACGGGAGTGGACTCCGATCGAACCGAGCACCTACGCGCGCAGGAATCGGGGTGACGATCGGATAGCGGGGCGCGGAGGCTGCAAAGCGATGCAAGACGCCCGCGTTGAGCGCGGGTGGATCGAACCCATTCCGGCTACCCCGGTCAAGGGATCCGGTGCGACATTCACGCGTGCGTACAGATTCAGACACTCAAGCGGCTGAGCGCAATGAGAGCATCTCAGCCTCCAGATCCCCCGCCGGCATCGGTGGCCGTCATCACCTCGTCACCCGCGCGTGCTGAGTTTTTGGCGGCACGTTGTGAATCGGCGAGCAGCCCGTGCGCTTCGAGATTCGCGCCAGCAACCGGTCGCACTGGTCCTGGGTCCTCGTGAACGAGACCGAGGAGACGGTGGTCGAGTCCCGGCGCGATTTTCCGTCCCAGGCGCAGGCGACGGCGGCGGCGATGGCGTTCGCGCAACTCGTCGCCAGGGCCGGGCGCAGTCTCGCGGGGGTGCCGCGCGCCGGCGGATTTTTGTGAGGCTCCCGGCTCAGGTCCGGTGACGCAGCAGACCCATCACACTCCAGCAGGCGATGAAGCAGCCGACCCCCATGGCGCCGAGGCAGCTGATGGTGCGCACCGGTTCGCCGCGGGCCAGCACGATGGCGATGGCGAGGGGCAGCAGCAGGAACGCGAGCAACAGGGTCATGGAGAGCTCCGTTTGGATCGGCCGACCCTAGGAGCCGTTGGTTAATCACTCCTGACGACGGCCGCCGGCCGGTCCGCCTCGGGCCGGTGACCTCTCGATCCGCGCTGTCCTCCATCCGGGTCCTGCGGCGATCACGAGGGCCAGCCGCCGGCTCACCCGACGCGATACTGGTCGTCGCTCACCGGTTCCAGCCACGTCACCGCTGTGCCGTCCAGGCGCTCCTGGATCGCGATATGGCTCATCGCCGTCGCCGCGGTGGCGCCGTGCCAGTGCCTCTCGCCAGGCTCGAACCAGACCACGTCGCCGGCTGCGATGTCTTGGATCGGGCCGCCCTCCCGCTGCACCCAGCCGCGGCCGAAGGTGACGATCAGCGTCTGGCCGAGCGGGTGCGTGTGCCAGTTGGTGCGTGCCCCCGGCTCGAAGGTCACATGCGCCCCCGCGACCCGGGCGGGATCCGGCGCGGAGAAGAGCGGGTCGATCCGGACGGTGCCGCTGAACCAGTCGGACGGGCCGGCCCCCGAGGGCTGCGATCCGCTGCGCTTGATCTCCATGGGATGTCTCCTTCGATCACCGTCAGGACCTGTTCAGAGCGACCAACCGCCATCGACCGAGATCGACGCGCCGGTGACGAAGGCGCCGAGGTCGGAACTCATCAACAGCACGGCCTCGGCAATTTCCTCGGGTTTGCCGAGCCGGCCGACCGGCTCCAGGTCGATCGCCTTCTGGATGTCGCCGCCGGTGAAACGGTCCATCATCGGCGTCTCGATATTGCCGGGCAGGATCGCGTTCACCCGGATGTTGGCCTTAGCGTAATCGAGCGCGGCCGATTTGGTGAGTCCGATGATGGCGTGTTTCGACGCCGCGTAGCTCGCGCCGCCGGTGACGCCCCGGATGCCCGCCCCCGACGCGGTGTTGACCACCACGCCGCCGCCCTGGCGCAGCATCTGGGTGATCTCGTGCTTCATGCACAGGAACGTCCCGCGCAGGTTGATGTCGAGGATGCGGTCCCAGTCCTCGAGGGTGATGTCCGCCACGGGGGCAGCGATATTCTCGACCCCGGCATTGTTGAACGCGATGTCGATCCGGCTGAAGGTCTCGACGGTGCGCGCCACCGCGGCCTCGACCTGCTCCGGCAGCGCGACGTCGCCGGCGAGAACCAGAACGTCGGCGCCCGCTTCCCGGATCGCGTCCGCGGTCTGCTGGAGGGCGGCTTCGGTCCGGTCGAGGATGGCGACGCGGGCGCCCTCCCGGGCGAAGGCGATGGCCGTCGCCCGTCCGATGCCGCTGGCGGCCCCGGTAATGAAGGCGGTTTTGCCGGGAAAGCGGTTGGCGTTGGACATGGCCTGACCTCATCGGTTCTGAGCGGATCGTCGCGTCGGGACCGATGTAGCGGCGGCGGCAGGGGCCCGTGAGGACCCAGCGCCTCATTGCAGCGATGAGCAGTGCTCATCGTGCGCGGGCCGGTGGCTGCCCGCTACAGGCCGAGGGGACGCAACTCGCGGATGAGGGCGATCAGCAGGCGCAGGCCGGTCGGGAGCTGGCGCCGGCCCGGATAGTAGATGTGGAATCCTGCGCCCGCGGGGGACCAATCGTCCAGGACGGTCCGCAGGGCGCCGTTGCTGATCAGCGGCGCCACGCTGGGCTCCGGCAGGTAGGCGAGCCCCGCCCCGGCACGGGCGAGGGCGACCACAAGCTCGGTGCTGTCGAGGGTCAGGGCGCCCGGCACATCGATCGCCACGGTCGCGTCGGCTTTCTCGAATTCCCAATGATAGATCTGGTCGTTGCCGAGGCGGATCCGCAGGCAGCGGTGGCTGCGCAGGTCGCCCGGCACCTTGGGCACGCCGACCGCCTCCAGATAGGCGGGCGCGCCCACGACGCGCCAGCGGATGTCGGCGGACAGGCGCTGAGCGATCATGTCCTCCGGCACCGTGTCACCGTAGCGGATCCCGGCATCGGCCCCGGCCTCGACCACGTCGATCAGGTGGTTCGACACGCGAATGTCGATCTCGACGTCCGGATAGCGGGCGAGGAAGATCGGCAGAACCGGGGCGAGCAGGAGGACGCTCGCATGTTCCAGGACGTTGAGCCGGATCCGGCCCGCCGGCGCACCGCGATGGCGGTTCAGTGCCTCGACCGCCGAGCCGATGGAGGCGAACGGGGCATCCACCGCGGCGAACAGCTCCTCGCCGGCGGCGGTGAGCGTGACGCTCCGGTTCGTCCGGTTGAGCAGGCGGACCCCGAGCCGCGTCTCCAACCCCTTCAGGGCATGGCTCAGCGCCGAAGCGCTGACGCCCAGTTCGAGACCGGCGCGCCGGAAGCTGCGATGCTTCGCGATCGCCAGGAAAGAGCCGACATCGGCCAGATTGGCACGGTTGCGCTGCACCGGGCGGTTGTGGCTTCGCGCAGGGTTCAGCGCAACCGTGGTGAGTGGTGTTCAACGTGGATGGAGGGCTGCGCTGGCGCGGTCGCCGATCGGAACACCAGGAAATCTTGCCGAATCCCGATCGGCGCCCCTCCCACCCGATCCCCTCACCCCCTCGGCGGCGCCGCCCTAATCCAGCCGCACCAGCCGGTCGAGGAGGGCGCGGTCGTGCAGCAGCGCCATGCGCTCCTTGGGCGAGAGCCAGGCCCGGGCCTCGGCGACAGTCTCGGCTTCGCAGATCTTGGCGGTGGCCAGCGTCTGGTCCGGGTCGATGGCGCCGCGGGGGCGGGACAGGCCGGCGGGCAACATGGTCGCGTGAGCCTCGGCCAGGGCGGGGTCGGCGTGGAGGGCCGCCAGGGCATCGGCCTCGTCGAGGCCCTGGGCGGCGTTGCGGGCAGCCAGGGCGCCGGCCCGGGTGGCGATCTCCGGCGGCGACGCCTCCTCGGGGGTGGCGAGCAGAAGGCGGCGCTTGAGGGCGAGGCCGAGGCCGAGCTGGCCGCTCGCCCAGGAGATCGGGATCGCCAGCACGAGGCCCACGATCGTCGGGCTCATCCACAGGAACAGCGAGGTCGCGAGCGCGAAGGCTGCGATTCCGGCGACGAGGCCGAAGACCATGTGCCAGCGGTGCCGGGCGACGATGTCGCGCATCGGGATCGAACCGTCGTCCCGGCGCTGCGGGTTCCAGCCGGTGTCGCGGCCGAGCAGGATGCCCATCACCGAGCCGGACTGGATCACCATCGCCACCGGGGCGACCAGGGCCGAGAGCAGGATCTCGACCAGGCTCGACAGGACCAGCCGGCCGGCGCCGCCGCAGGCCCGGCGCACCGGCCCGTCGAGGAGGGCCAGGATCAGGCCGAGGAATTTCGGCGCCAGCAGCACCGCCATGGTCAGGCCGAACAGCTGGAGCGCGCGGACCGGATCGAACCTCGGGAAGACCGGCGAGAACCCGGCGCCGCCGAAATAGTCCGGTCGCTCGGTGGCGGTCTGCAGGACGAGCAGGATACCCACCACGAGCTGGCACAGCCAGAGCGGGGAGGCGAGGTAGCCGGCGATGCCGGTGGCGAAGTGCTGGCGGGTCGCCGGGTGCAGGCCGGCGGCGCCGATCACCCTTGCATGCTGGAGGTTGCCCTGCGCCCAGCGCCGGTCGCGCACCGCCACGTCGATCAGCGAGGGTGGGCTCTCCTCGTAGGAGCCCGGCAGGCGGTGCAGCATGTAGACCGCCCAGCCGGCCCGGCGGATCAGCGCCGCCTCGACGAAATCATGGGACAGGATGTGGCCGCCGAAGGGCGGCTTTCCGGGCAGGTCGGGCAGGCCGCAGGCTTGCGCGAAGGCGCGGGTGCGGATGATGGCGTTGTGGCCCCAGTAATTGCCGTCGCGGCCCGACCAGGCCGACAGCCCGGCGGCGATCACCGGCCCGTAGATTCGGGCGGCGAATTGCTGGAGGCGGGCGAACAGGGTGTTGCGGTTGATGATCAGCGGCAGGGTCTGGATGATGCCGGCATCCGGGTCGGCCTCCATGGCGGCGGCGAGCGCGACGATCGCCGCGCCGCTCATCAGGCTGTCGGCGTCGAGCACCAGCATGTGGTCGTAATGGCCGCCCCAGCGGGTGACGAAGTCGCCGATATTGCCGGCCTTGCGGTGATGGTTCTTGGGCCGGTGGCGGTAATACAGCCGGGCGCCGGGGCCGAGGCGGCGGCGCAGTTCGAGGAAGGCGCGCTCCTCGGCGATCCAGGCATCGGCTTGCGTCGAATCCGAGAGCACGAACCAGTCGAAATGGTCGCCGAGCCCGGTGGCCTCCACGGCTTCGCGCATGGCCTCGACGCCGGCGAAGGTCCGGGCGGTGGCCTCGTTGTAGACCGGCATCAGCACGGCGGTCCGGGTGTGGAGCGCGGCCGGGACCGGGTTCGGGCGCGGCCGGCGCAGCAGCATCGCGAAGCCGAGCAGGCCGCTGGTGAAGGCCAGCGCGATCCACGAGAAGGTCAGGCAGAACAGCACCACCAGGACGAGCTGGAGGGCGGTCGGGCTGCCGGAGACGGACACAGTCTCGACCATCTGCCAGCCGCCGTAGCCGGTGAGCGCCAGGGCGCCGCCGAACACGAACAGCCGGGCCGCCCACGGACTTTTCGGCTTGCGCACCGGCCGGTGGGCCGCTGTGCGATCCCAGCGCGCGAGATCCTGCACCGGCATCGCCAGGGGCGCTTCCGGCGGCATCGCAGCGGTATTCTCGGACCGCGCGGGGCCGGCATCCGGTCGGGATGCGGGCGGCGGCAGGGTGATGGTCTCGTCCAGGTGCACGGTCGGGTGTGATCCTCGGAGTGATGGGCGAAAGGAAATCACGGCGTCCAGCGGTACAGCCAGGTCTCGCTGGCTCTTTCCTGGCCGCGCCGGAGCCCCAGACGCAATTCGCTCGCCCGCTCGCTGCCGGGATCGAGCTCGAACAACACCCGCAGGGTCCGGCGCTCTGGATAGTGGAAGCGGTCTTGCCGGGTGATCGTCCCGGTCGAGGCAGTGAGCGCGATCTCGATCTCGTCCGGCCGGGTCAGCCCGTCGCCCTCGAAATCGACCGCGAACAGGCGGCGGTTGCCGGAGCTGCCGCGGCCGGCGCGGCTGTCCTTCACCCGGGCGAGCTCCGGCGGCAGCGGATCGGGCCAGCCCTTGGACCAGTGCTGGCGGCAGAGGAAGCGCATCTCGCCGCCCTTGGCGAGCTTCGCCTTCGGGCGCCAATAGGCGAAGACGTTCTCGTTCAGCTCGGAATCGCTGGGGATCTCCAAGAGCGTCACCGCGCCCTCGCTCCAATCGTCCTGCGGCTCGATCCACAGGGACGGGCGCTGCTCCCAGTGCCGCCGGTCGTCCTCGAAATCGGCGTAGGCGCGGGCGCGCTGCATCAGGCCGAACCCCTTCGGCCCCCGGTCGAGGAAGGCCGAGACCTGCAAGGCCTCGGGATTGTGCACCGGGCGCCAGATCGGCTCGCCGTAGCCGTTGCGGATCGCCAGCCCCTCCACCGAGAAGGCGGCGGCGCGCAGATCGTCGACCTTCTGCCGGTCGAGGGGACCGAACAGGTAGCTGCCCTGCATGCCGCCGAGCCCGATATGGTCGAGCTCGGCCCGGGCGAACACGGTCCCGTCGATCCCGGCCACGGAGGCCTCCTTGCCCGGCGTCAGCGTCAGCCGGAACGCGGCGGCGGCGGATTCCGACTCGACCAGCGCGTGGACGGTGATCGGCTGCCCGGGCGCGGGTGCCTCGATGAACAGGGCCCGGAACAGCGGGAATTCCTCGCCGCGGGAATCGGCCGGTCGCAGGGCGAGCGCCCGGGCGTTGATGCCGAAATCCTGGCCCTCGGCCACCAGGCGGAAGAACGAGGCGCCCTGGAACAGCGCGAAGTTCGACAGGTCGCCGCCGTCGCCGAACCGGGCGCGCAGGCGGAAACCCGAGAAGGCGGTGTCGGCGGTCAGGTCCGGCAGGGCGATGTTGGCGGCGATCAGGCTGTCCTTGTCGTAGGGGATGGGCTGGACCAGCCCGTTCTCCACCACGAACAGCGAGACCGGCGTGTCGAAGATCGAGCCGCGCAGCAGCGGCTCGAACGCGTAGCCGAAATCGCGGTCGGTCCAGATGGCGCGGCCGGGCACCGGGTGGATCGCCTCGTAGGCATCCCGGGACAGGCCCTTCAGCACCGCCGGCACGTCGTCGGTCCTGGGCGCGACGTAGGGGGCTGCGGCCCGGGCGCGGGCGACGTCGATCAGGGTGTTGGCCTCGAACGGCGCGCCGGCACCGGGCAGGGTGGTCGCAGGGTTGGCGCCCTGATCCGCCGCGGTCGCTCCCGGAATCGCCGGCAGAAAACTCGCGGCGGTGCCCACGGCCCCGGCCAATACGGCGCGGCGGGTGGGAGCGGCGGCGAATCCGTCGGCGGTGGTCATGCAGGCCTGCGTCTCAAGTGGCGGAACGGTGCCTGTATACCGGGAGGCCGGCTGAACCCAGGGTTAAGCGCCGGTTCGGACGGAACGGGCGCGCCTCCGTTGACTTAGCGCAAGCCGGCTCTCTAATTCCGGGGACTGAATCGCACGGGGGAGGCAGCATGGGATCGTTGCGGGTCACAGGCCACGGCGTGGATCTCGGAGAGAGTCTGCGCGGCCGTATCGACGAGCGGATGTCCGCGACGCTCGACAAATACCTCGACTCGCACATGAACGATTCCTGCACCGGCCACGTCACGCTCAGGCGCGACGGAACCGCGTACCGGACGGGTTGCGTGCTCCATCTGGCGTCGGGTCTGACCATCGAGGCTGTGGGCGTGTCCCACGATGCCCGGTCGAGCTTCGAGCAGACCGCCGACAAGCTCGAGACGCGCCTGCGTCGCTACAAGCATCGGTTGAAGCAGCATGCCAGCGGCCCGAGCGAATCCGCGGCGATCGAGGCCGCCTACGCGGTGTTCGCCGCACCCGAGGAGGCGGACGACGACGAGCCGGAGGACGGTGACGCCCACCCGCCGATCGTCGCCGAGAGCACCAAGACCCTGCAACGCCGCACCATCGGCGAGGCGGTCACCGCCCTCGACATGACGGGATCCCCAGTGGTTGTGTTCGTCCACGCTGGCACCGGGCGCGTCAACGTCGTATACCGGCGTAGCGACGGTGCGATCGGCTGGGTGGACCCGCCGGGCGCCGTCGACTGACGCGTGTGGACCGTGGGAACGGAGCCGGAACCGGCCCGTTCTTCGGCCCATTGATAGTCGGGGGCGTGGTGCGAGACGCCTCTGCGACGAGGCCCGTTCCGACGCGGACGGGTGACGGGGCAACGGTCGATCGATGCCAATTCTGGAATTCCTCGACCCCGAATCGGTCGTGTCGTCCCTGCGTGCGCGCGCCAAGAAGCAGGTGCTTCAGGAGCTCGCGGCACAGGCGGTGCGTCGGTTGCCGGCGCTCGAGGAGCGGCCCGTCTTCGACACGCTGCTCCAGCGCGAGCGCCTCGGCTCGACCGGGATCGGCGAGGGCGTCGCGATCCCGCACGGCAAGCTGCCCGGTCTCGACCGGCTGTTCGGCCTGTTCGCGCGGTTCGACCGGCCGGTGGATTTCGAGGCCCTGGACGGGCAGCCCGTGGACGTCGCCTTCCTGTTGCTCGCTCCCGAGGGGGCAGGGGCCGATCACCTCAAGGCCCTGGCCCAGGTCGCCCGGGTCCTGCGCGAGCCCGGCATGCTCAACCACATCCGCGCCGCCCGCGATTCCAGCGCCCTCTACGCGCTCCTGACCCGCTCGACGGCGCCGCAGGCCGCCTGATGCCGCTGCGCCGTCTTGCTGCGACCCTGGTGATCCTCATGGGCTTTTCCCAGGTCGCCCAGGCACAGGGTGAAGCCACCTGCGGCCGCGACGTCCTGGTGGCGCAGTCGATGCAGCGCCAGGCCCTGGAGCAACTGGAACAGGCGGACGACGACGACGTCCAGAATTGCCGTGTCTGGCGCCGCCACGTCGACACGATGCGCCGGGTCGCGAGCGTCTACGGCCGCTGTCTCTCGGGCTCGGAGCGCGCCCAGCGGCTCGCCCAGGTGCAGGGCTCCGACCGGGAGTTTTCCGCGACGATCAAGGCGCGCTGCGGCGGGCGGTGACAAACCGTTCGACCGCGTTCCGATCGTTGAACGACGCTTCGGATCGACCGTTCTCCTATCCAACCCCCTCATCCTGAGGCGGCGGAGCGCAGCGTAGCCCTCGAAGGAGCCCTCCAGTACCCTCTCGATCCCTGGAGGGCTCCTTCGAGGCTTCCAAGTCGTGGAAGCACCTCAGGATGAGGGGGTTGGAAGGGAAAGCCGGGGATCCAGAAACTCGGCCCTCCAGGGCCCAAAAACCTCAATCGATCCCGCGCATCATCAGCGGCTCGGCGACCATCTTCACCGGCTTGCCGCGGCCGATCAGGATTGCCGCCCGGGAACGCTCCGGATCGTCCTCGAAGCGCGTGCGCACCCAGCTCGCCAGGAATTTCACGTATTCCGAGGCCAGGAGCTTGGCCGTGGGCGGGCTCTGCCACCAGTGATCGGCATCGAGGCCCTCGGTGACGACCGGATGCGGCAGAACGCGGTCGCTGTCCTGCAGGGCATGGTCCAGCTCGATCAGCGTCCGCGGCATGTGGTAGTTCGAGGTCACCACGGCGACGGTGCTGAAGCGGTGCGCCCGCATCCAGCGACGGGTCTCGATGGCATTGCCGATGGTGTTGCGCGCCCGGTAATCGAGATCGACGCAGCAGGCGATCAGGGCGCGCTGGGACGGGTTGAGCCGGGCGATCTCGTCGCGGCTGGTGCGCTCGTTGACGCCGGTGATGAGCAGGCGCCGCCCGTAGCCGCCGGCCAGGAGGTCGATCGCGTCACCGATCCGCTGCGCGCCGCCGGTGAGCGCGACGATGCCGTCGGCCCGGTCGGCCGGGCTGCGCTCGTGCCGGGCGAGGGCGCCGACGAAGACGAGGAAGCCCGCGAACAGCGCGAGGGCGCCGAGGCCGGCGCCGAGGCTGCAGACCCACAGGGCGCGCCGGCCCCGGGGAAGCGGGTGTGCCGGCGCAGCGAGGCGGCGCGGCGGAAACCGCTCGTTCCAGGCCCAGCCGATCGCGTCGGTCGGGCAGGGGGCCGGTGCGCGTTGCATCCGCGTGGTCATCCTCCGGAGGATCGGCGCCGAATGCGGCGGCCCGGAGGCAGCCGTATCGGCCTCACCCACACCGCCGCGATAACCTTTCCCGATCGTTAACGTTTGGCCCGGACGCCCTGTTTCCCCTGAATGCCCCTATCGTTACGGGTTCAGGACAGGAACCGCCGCACGGTGATCCGCGAGACCACACCGGTAACCAGCGACGCGATCACGCCGATCAGGATGATGCTGGCATAGCCGCGCAGCCCGACCTGGACGGCGCCGAACAGGGCCTCGACCTCCTGGCCGGCCGGTCCCGAGCGGGCCGCCCGGGCGAGCAGGCCGGCGATGGCGAAAGCGAGGATCGCCAGCCCGGCCCCGATCGCACCGCCGCGCAGGCCGAGCCCGAAGAATCGGCGCTGGAACGCCCGGGCGATGTAGTCGTCGTCAGCGCCGACGAAATGGAGCACCTCCACCACCTCGCGGTTGCCCGCCATGGCGCCGCGCGTGGCGAAGGTCACCGCCAACCCGGTGGCGACCAGAACCAGCACCACCATGCCGATGCCGATGCCCACGAAGGCGTTGGCTGCGGTGGACAGCCGCTGGAGCCAGAGCGCGTGGTCGTCGAGGCTCGCCACGCCGGGGAGCGCCTCGGTGAGGCGGGTGCGC
Source organism: Methylobacterium sp. E-066 (assembly GCF_022829635.1). Classification (GTDB taxonomy): domain Bacteria; phylum Pseudomonadota; class Alphaproteobacteria; order Rhizobiales; family Beijerinckiaceae; genus Methylobacterium. Next base: position 186,547 of record NZ_JAKSYO010000172.1, on the reverse strand, counting down.
AGGCGCTTCAGATCCGCGCTCCGGTTGTCGGCGAGCTTGAGGGCGATCAGGCGTGGCACCGGCAGGTCCGACAGATCGAGGCCGCTGCCCAGCCACGGCTCCAGCAGCCGCTCGGCCTCCGCCTTGGAGAAGACCCGCGCCTCGGCGATCCCGGGCTCGGACTTGGCGATCGTCTCGGCCCGGGCCACGTCGGCATCGACGTCCCGGCCGGGGCCGGGCCGGACCTGGATCGTTACCTCCTGGGCGACATCGCCCTGCCATTGCCCGGCATTGGTGGCGACGATCTCGGCGGCGCCCGCGCACAGCCCCGCCAGGAAGGTCAGGATCGCGATGACCGCCGCGAGCGAGCGTCCGGCCGCGGTGTCGGTGGGGACCAGGGCGGCGTTGCGGCGCAAATTCGTCGGCAGGCTCGGATCCGCGGGGCCGGACGGTGACTCGGCCTGGGCCCGGGTGGTGGCCGGTGCGCTCATTCCTCGATCCGCAGCCGGCCTTCGCCCAGCACCATGCGGCGGGCGTCGACGGCGTCCATGATGCCGAAATCGTGGGTCGCGATGATCACCGAGGTCCCGAGCTTGTTGAGTTCCAGGAACAGCCGCAGCAGCCGGCGGCCGAGGCTGGGATCGACGTTGCCGGTGGGCTCGTCGGCGAGCAGCAGGTCCGGCCGGGCGATCAGCGCCCGGGCGATGGCGGCGCGCTGCTTCTCCCCGCCCGACAGGAGCGGCGGCAGGGCATGCATGCGCTCGCCGAGGCCGACCCAGCGCAGCAGCTCGACCACCTCGGCCCGGTAGCTCGCCTCGGACCGACCCTGGACGCGCAGCGGCAGCGCCACGTTCTCGTAGGTGGTGAGATGGTCGAGCAGGCGGAAATCCTGGAACACCACGCCCATGCGCCGCCGCAGGCCGGTGAGCGCCTTCGCCGAGATGCCGCTGACCTCCTCACCGAAAATCGAGACGAGTCCGCGGGTCGGGCGCACCGACAGCAGGATCAGGCGCAGCAGCGTCGTCTTGCCGGCGCCGGACGGGCCCGTGAGGAACTGGAACGAGCGCGGTGCGATCCGGAAGCTCACATCCGACAGCACCTCCGGCCCGAGGCCGTAGCGCATGCCGACATTCTCGAACTGCACCACCGGCCGTTCCGCGCCGGGCAGCAGGCTCTTCATGCTCGCCTGTACGTTCAAAGCCGTGCCGGGTTTCGCCGATCCATGGTTCGGAAATCGCCGGATGGGCGGGCGTTTTCAAGGCCGGTGCCGTTTCACCGACGCTTAACCCTGTTCGGGCACGGTTTCGCAACTGATTTGCAGTCCGGCTGCGGCCTGTCCGATCGGAAACGGTCCCCGATGGAACGAATGGCGCGCGTATGCTGATCGTCTGCCCGAGCTGCGCCAGCGAGTACCGGCTCGAAGCCGGCAAGGTCGGCATGGACGGACGCTCGGTCCGCTGCGCCGCCTGCCGGGAGACCTGGTTCCTCACCCCGGCCGACGTGCTCGCCGGCCACGAGGCGGAGCTGGCGGAGAAGGGCGAGGCGGAGCCCGATCCGGTCGCGGACGCCGCCTGGCAGGAGGCTTCGGCCACGGTCCGGGCGGCCTCCGACACGTCCGAGCCGCCCCCAGCCCGCCGCCGGGCTCCGGTGCGCCCGACCCGCAGGGGCTGGCGCGGTATCCCGGGCCTGTCGCCCTCCCTGGCCGTCGGCCTGACGCTGCTGGCGGCTCTGCCGCTCCTGTGCCTCGCCCGAACCAGCGTGGTCCGGGTCGTTCCGCAGAGCGCCGCCCTGTTCGCCCGGGTCGGGCTGCCGGTGAATGTCCGCGGTATCGAGATCCACGACGTGGTGGCGTTCAGCACCCCCGCCGAGGATGGCCGGCCGGCCGAACTGGTGATCGAGGGCGATCTCGTCGGGATCGCCCGGACCGACGTGCCGGTCTCGGCCCTGAGCGTCGAGATCCGCGATGCCGGCGGCCGCGTGATCCGGACGTTCCCGGTGGCTGCGCCCCGGGCGGTGCTCGGCACCGCCGAGACGGCCCGGTTCCGCGGGAGCCTCACGAGCCCGCCGGCCTCCGGCCGCGCCGTGGTGCTGCGCTTCGCCGATGCCGAACCGTCGCGTGGGCCGTGACGGGGGCACCCGGCGCGCATCGATTCTGGTCCGTTGCCAACACACCGACCCGGCAATCCTGTGCGGCGGTGTCCGTCGTCGGTTCGGCCTTGCCCCCCGTCGGCGGATGCGCGCCAAGAAAAGTTCGCGATATTTATACTTATCAGTGCGGGATTTTGACGCACGTATAGTAAATGATGATGAGCTATTATTATTAGAGTGGTTTGATATTTCTGCTTAATCGATCCGTTTTATTTCCTTGGCGCCCCCGATTTGTGTGCGGAGCGGCCTAATAGCGAAATCTTCGCACGAGAAGGCATCTTTGCGGTTCACGGCCTGCCTATTGCTTATCTTTGTCGGATCTGAAATTCTACCGCTGCTGTTGCCTTAACGACAAATAGAATTCATTTAATTCTAAAATTACGGGATAAATCTTTTCCGTGAAGAGCAAGGATAAAATCCCATTTTTGGTCCAGACGACTGATTCCGTCGAACGAAAGCAGGCCTTCGACTATTGGCGGAATACGGTCATGGTCGGCACGGAGGTGGCGCCGATCGATCCGGTCCTGCCGTTCTCGGCGGCTCGAACGATCGTGCCCTCTGCGCACGGCGCAATCTCCCACACGGTCAGCGATCCCTACAGCCTGGAGCGCACCGCACAGCACGTGCGCCGTGATGGGCGTGAAGAGGTCGGCATCATGCTGATCCTACGCGGGAGCGGGTATATCGAGCAGGGCAACAACGGGGCGCTGCTGCAAGCCGGCGACATCACCTTCCATGCCTGGGACCGGCCGGGGGCCGGGGCCGGCCTGGACAACTTCGAGGAGTTGCGCCTCACGGTGCCCCGCGCCACTTTCCTCGAGCAGGTCGGCAACATGTACGATTTCGGCGGCCGCAAGCTGGCCGTGTCGCCGCTGAGCGGGATGTTTTCCGCCTATCTGCAGACGTTCGCCCGGTCCATCCAGCACATGTCGGTCGCGGAGACCGGCATCGCCGTCGAGGGGGCGCTTCACCTGCTGCGCGGCGTCAGCAACGGGCAGGAGGCGCGTGAGGATGGAGAACTCTCCGCGGAGGCGGTGCGCTCCCTGGCGCTCGCCCATATCCAGCGCCGTCTGCACGATCCCGAATTCGGTCCGAACTCCCTGGCCGCCTCCCTGCGGGTTTCCCGCAGCCGCCTCTACGCCGCTTTTTCCGGCGGCGAGGGGGTCGCGGCGACGATCCGCGACGCGCGGCTCGACCGTGCCCATGACCGGCTCGTGATGATGCGCAAGACCGGCGCCCGAATCGCGTCGATCATGGCGAGTTGCGGCTTCACCGATCCCGCTGCATTCAGCCGCGCGTTCCGCCAGCGCTTCGGCCTCTCGCCCCGGGACCTCGTCGCCCAGGGCGCGGGCTGATTGGATCGGATCCGACGCGGGAATGGCGCGGCGATCCGGCCCTTCGTGATCCATGGACCGTCGAGAGGCGCGATGTCGGCGGCTGGGCTACCGGGGTACTGCCCGGCACAGTCGGGACGCCGATTATCGATCAATCACGAAGATGGCTTCGAGTACGGGTTCGCAGGACGGTGCATCATCAGCAGATGGCTGGGTTGCTCGCGATACAGGCCCTATCAGCAGTCTCACCGAATACGAAACGAGATAATGAGGCAATGCGCTCAAACACATAGAAAATTTTCTGGATTGCTTAAACAAAAATCTGTATGTTGCCGAGAAACGTTATTTGAATCTTCGTGTTTTTGTGACGTGTACGTTAACGGATTTCGAAACACGATTCAGAGTTATGCCTTCATTCGCGCAACTTAAAATTCGGCCTGAAATATGATTTCGTGCCGTTTCTTGTCCGGCAATCCAATCTGCATGCAGTAAGAATTTGTTTCGTTGCGAGCAAATGGCAATCGATAGCGAATATAGGCGCTTGAACAGAAAGGCGTGCAAGCAGCATCGGCCGTCTTCAGCGGACCTGTGCTTCGCTATTGCCTGCGGATGTCCGATCTGAGACGCTCAGTGCGCGCTCGCTCAGGCGAGCGATCGCCTGGGCTCAAACCCGGGATCTTGAGGCAGATCCGCCGTGAACGCCAAGAAAACGGTCCCGGTCTTTTTTGGAACGACTGATTCCGTCGAGCCCAAGCAAGCGTTCGACTATTGGCGCAACGCCGTCGTCACCGGCACGGATCTGTCGCAGCTTGATTCGGCCAAGCCGTTCGCGGCCTCGCGCCTGGTCGCGTCGTCCAGCCACGGCGCGATCTTTCACACGGTCAGCAGCCCGTACAGTCTGGAACGTCGGCCGCTCCACCTGCGCCAGGATGGCCGCGACGACGTCGGCATCATGCTGATCCTCCACGGGAGCGGTTACCTGGAGCAGGTCAACAACGGGTCGCTGCTCGGCCCCGGCGACATCAGCTTTCAGACCTGGGGACGGCCCGGCGCTGCGGGGGCCTTGACCGACTTCGAGGAGATCCGCCTCACGGTGCCCCGGGCCACCTTCCTAGCTCAGGTCGGCAACGTAGACGATTTCGCCGCCCGGAAGTTCGCCGCCGGCCCGCTGAACCAGCTCTTCGCCGCCTATATGCGCACCTTCGCGGATTCGGTCGCCCAGATGTCGGACGCGGAGACCGGCATCGCCGTCGAAGGCGCGCTGCACCTGCTCCGCGGCGTCATCAGCGGCCGGAACGCGCAAGCGGATGGCGAGCTCTCGGCCAACGCCCTCCGCTCCCTGGCGCTGGCGCGGATCGAGCATCGTCTGCACGATCCCGAATTCGGGCCGGATTCCCTGGCGGCGGACCTTCGGGTCTCCCGCAGCCGCCTCTACGCCGCCTTCGCCGGCGGGGAGGGGATCGCGGCCACGATCCGCGAGGCGCGACTCAACCGCGCCCACGACCGCATCGTGATGATGCGGAAGGCGGGCGCCCGGATCGCGTCGATCATGGCGAGTTGCGGCTTCACCGACCCGGCCGCCTTCAGCCGCGCATTCCGCCAGCGCTTCGGCCTCCCGCCCCGGGACCTCATCGCGCAAGGCTGCGACTGACCGGATCCGTGGCGGCGATCGCGGGCTCCGGCAGATCGGTCAGCCGGCCGATGCAGTGTTGCGGCCCTCGCGTGCGATCGAGCACCGCGTTGGCCGGGGGCCGTCGCACAGGATTGCCGAGGGCGGCGCCAGGACAGCAAGCCTCATGCATAGGCCGCTTGGTCGATTGCGCAGAGCTGTGGGATCTGAGACGCCGTGATCGCTGAAGCCCGAGCCGGCAAGACGTCCGGGACGGTTCGAGCGTTGCGAGGCGAGCGCACCGTGCGTGGCAAGGATAAAGTCCCGGTCTTCATCGCTGAGACGGGGGCCGTCGAGCAGCCGAAGGCGTTCGCGTACTGGCGCGATACGGTGATGTCCGCCGCGGACATTACGCCGTTCGACTCGGTCGTGCCCTTCTCGGCCAGTCGCATGGTCGCGGCCTCCGCGCATGGCACGCTCCTGCGCACCGTCAGCGGCCCGATCGGTGTGGACCGCGACATGCGCCACATCCGCCGGGATGGGCGCGACGAGATGTCGATCATGCTGATCGTGGCGGGCGAGGGCTATGTCGAGCAGGGCGACCACGGCACGCTCCTGCGGGCCGGCGACGTGGCCTTCCACGCCATGGGCCAGCCCGGTGCCGCCGGCAGCCGGAAAGGCTACGAGGAGATCCGCCTCGTGGTGCCGCGCGCCACTTTCCTGGCGCAGGTCGGCAACACGCAGGACGTGGTCGGCCGCAAGCTCGGCGCCACGCCCGCCCGCGGGCTGCTGTCGGCTTATCTCGCCGCGTTCACGACATCGGTCTCCGGCATGTCGGAGGGGGAGGCGGGCATCGCCGTCGAAGGCGTGCTGCATCTGCTCCGCGGGGTGATCCACGGTCGGACCGAGCCAGCCGATGGCGAGCTCTCCGCTGAGGCGATGCGCTCCCTGGCGCTCGCCCATATCCAGCGGCGCCTGCACGAACCCGAATTCGGTCCGAACTCCCTAGCCGCTTCCCTGCGGGTCTCCCGCAGCCGCCTCTACGCGGCCTTTGCCGGGGGGCAGGGGATCGCGGCCACGATCCGCGACGCGCGGCTCGACCGCGCCCATGACCGGATCGTGATGATGCGAAACACCGGCGCCCGGATCGCGTCGATCATGACGAGTTGCGGCTTCACCGATCCGGCCGCCTTCAGCCGCGCGTTCCGCCAGCGCTTCGGCCTGTCGCCCCGGGACCTCGTCGCCCAGGGCGCCGGCTGACACCGGTACGGCTCCGCCGCTTGCCTAACGTTTGGGCCTCTTGGCCGATTGCGTAAAGCTCTCGGATCTGGAACGGCATGCGTCATGCAAAGTTAACCGGGCCGGCACTCGGTCTGCCAGAAGGTTTATGACGTGAGGGTTCCGTGAATGTCAAAGATAAGGTTCCGATCCTTATTCAGTCCACGGACGCTGTAGAGCCGAACAAAGCGTTCGAGTACTGGTGCGATACGGTAATGCCCGCCGGGGATATCACGGCGCTCGAGTCCATCGTGCCGTTCTCGGCCAGCCGCATGCTCGCGGCGTCCGCGCACGGCACGATCATGCGCACCGTCAGCGGCCCGATCGATGTCGAACGCGCGGGGCGGCACATCCGCCGCGACGGGGGCGACGAGATCGCGATCATGCTGATCACCGCGGGGCAGGGCTATGTCGAGCAGGGCAACAACGGCACGCTCCTGCGCACCGGCGACGTGGCGTTCCGCGCGATGGGCCAGCCGGGCGCCGCCGGCAGCCGGGACGGCTACGAAGAGATCCGCCTGATGGTGTCGCGTGCCGTCTTCCTGGAGCAGGTCGGCAATCCGCAGGATGTCGCCGGGCGCAAGCTCGGCAACACGCCGCTGAACGGGCTGCTGAAGGCTTATCTCGGCTCGCTGGCGACGTCGGTGTCCAACATGTCCGAGGCGGAGACCGGTATCGCCGTCGAAGGCGTGCTGCACCTGCTCCACGGAGTCCTCCACGGGCAGACCGAGCCCGGCACTGGTGAGCTCTCGACCGAGGCTTTGCGCTCGTTGGCGCTCACGCATATCCAGCGTCGGCTGCACGAGCCCGAATTCGGTCCGAATGCCCTGGCGGAAGCCCTGCAGGTCTCCCGCAGCCGCCTCTACGCGGCCTTTGCCGGCGGGGAGGGAATCGCGGCCACGATCCGCGATGCGCGGCTCGACCGCGCCCACGACCGGATCGTGATGATGCAGACAACCGGCGGCCGGATCGGGTCGATCATGGTGAGTTGCGGGTTCACCGACTCAGCCACCTTCAGCCGTGCGTTTCGCCAGCGCTTCGGCTTCTCGCCGCGCGACCTCGTCGCCCAGGGGGCCGGCTGGGGCGCGGTCCCGAAAGGCACCTACCGGCCGGAGGATTCGCGGCGTCTGTCAGTGCCGTTGCGCGCGTAGTAGCCCAGCGCAATGGACAATCCTCGAATGCCGAGGGGATGACCGCAGGCTAGATCCCTCCGCCGCGCGGATCGGCGACCGGACGCCTGGGGGTCGCCGCGTCCGCGGCCGAGCGGGCGAAGCCGGCGACGCGCTGGACCAGCCGGATCGCCGCGACGCCGACTCGCGCCAGCCGGATCTGGCCGGGAAGCTGGCGCGGACCGATCGGGCGGTACACCAGGCGCGGGCTGGCGCGCTCGGCCTCCGCGATGGCCTGCCCGAGTGGGAGCGCGGCGATCCGGCCGGCCTCCGCGGGAGCGATCCCGATGGCGCGCGCCCAGGCCTGATTCGCGCGCAGGCTGCCTCTGCCGTGCAGACGCCGGAACCGCCGCCGCCAGAGATAGCGGCGCACCACCCGGGGAAACGTCTCCATCCGGGCGTCGCACAGCGCGTCCGGCTCCTCGCAGCGCGAGCGGATCGTGTCGGCGACGCCGCCCGGCGCCCGGCCGGTGAGACGGGCCGAGATGGTCACGCAGACATCAGTGGCGTGGCGGACGCGCAAGCCGTGCTCGATCAGCCGCGCGATGAAGGCGCCGTCCTCGCCGAGCGGGATCTCCGGCATGCCGCCGACCGCGAGATAGGCCTTGCGGGTCACCGCCAGGGTGGCGCCGATCGCGGTGCGGTGGCAGGGCCACGGATCGTGCGGATCCGGATCGATCCGGGCCTCGGCCTCGGTGATCAGGGCGTCGTAGATGTCTTCGAGGCGGCCGCGGGCGGGCAGGGACGGCGGCAGCAAAGCGGCCTCTGCGGCGTCGAGCTCGACCCGGCCGGCCACCGCGTCGGCGCCGGCCTCGATGGCGGCGCGGTTGCGGACGACCCAGTTCGGCGGCACGCGGCTATCCGCATCCGTCGACAGGATCATCCCCACATTCCCCGCATCCCCCAGCCAGTCCGCCGCGGCATCCATGGCTTTGCGCCGGGCCCAGCCGGCATGCGCGCCGGAGAAATCCTCGGTCTCGACCCGCACCGGGATCGACAAAGTCGGCACCAGCCGGGCTACCAGGGCGTCGGTCCCGTCGGTGCAATTGTTCAGGAACAGCACCAGCCCGAGGCTATCCCGGGCGAGCCCGACCTGCGCGTCGATGGCCCGAAGGCAGGCCTCGATCCGCTCGACCTCGTTGCGCACCGGGATCGCGATGATCGCGCTCGGCGCGGAAGCGTTGTGCGGGGTGGTGCGCGTCACCGGGTACGGTCTCCGTCTCGCCCCCCGCGGACGGATCGGGGGCGAATTGGCTATGCCGGACGCCGCCTGAACGAAACCGGAAGGTTTTTCCGGCCGATCGGTCGAGGGCGGCGGTTCAGAGCGTCTTCTCAAGCAAGCCCTCGATCCATTCCGGCTGGGTCTCGCCCACCGAGCGGCCGGTCTCGGTCTCGCCCTTGTAGGCGATCAGCGTGCTCTGCATCCGCGCATTGAACCGGCGCAGCAGGTCCTTCTGGCTGTCGAAGTCGATGTCGAAGATCTGAAGCTCCTTGAAGCGCGGCTCGGTGGCGAGACGCGCCAGTATCGGCTTCTGGGTCTTGCAGATCGGGCACCAGGGGGCGCTGACCTCGATCAGGATCGGCTTGCCACTCTTCTGCGCGGCCTCGAAGGCTGCGGCCGAGAACGGCATCGCCTCACCGGCCAGGGCGGGCGACAGGCAGGCGGCGAGACCTGAGCAGACCAGCGCAAGGATGCCGCGGCGGCGCATCGTCATGGGTTTTCTCCCTGGCGGCACCGATTGTGTGTCGTCTCTCGGCATCCGTCCGGTCGTGGTTACACGAACGACAGGGAAACGCTGCCGCAATGGCGCGGCTCCCGCGGCCTCGGCCCGTCACATCATCGAGAGGCCTCGGCCTGCCGGTCCTGCTCGATCAGGTCGGCGATGTCCTGGGCATCCACCGCATCCATCGGACGCCGGATCCGCAGCGCCCGGGTCGGCGCGCCGGCGCGCATCACCAGCACGATCGTTTCCATGTCCGGGCAGCCGGGATCGGCGCAGGCGATCTCGTTCACCGCCAGTGCGTCGGCCTCGGTCAGGCCGAGGGCGGCGATCAGGTCCCGTTTCAATCGCGACGCGATCTCGGCGCGTTCCGCCGAGCGCGTGCGCCATGCTTTCAGACTCACGAAAGCCATGCCGAATGGTCTTCCCTCTGGCGAAGGCCGCAGTGATATGTCCGTCTTCGCAAAGGGCGATGCGATTCGGCCGAGCGCGATCCGATCCCGGTGCGCCTTTTGGAGTACCTCACAAAACGCCCGTTCATGGAGAGTCTCGTTCTGCACTGCAAAGCGCAGCGGGAGTTTTGTGAGAGGCTCTCCGGCGGGTCAAGCGATCGGCCCCCGTTCGCGACCGCAACAAACGTCGGGCTCGACCGTAATGCCTGCGCACGCGCGGAGGACATGACACCTTGCGACCCTGGCGAGACGGACCGGGCGACCGGCGAAGCTATCACCACGGGAACCTCAAGGAGGCCCTGATCGAGGCCGCGCGCCGGTTCATCGCCGAGCGTGGGATCGGCGGGTTCGCGCTCGTCGATGCCGCCCGCCTGGTGGGGGTGACGCCGGCGGCTCTGTACAGGCACTTTCGCGGTCGCGAGGCGCTGCTGGAAGAGCTAGCCGGGCGCGGTTTCGCGGAACTCGCGGCCCGCCTCGCGCGGGCGCTGACCTCTCGGGGCACGCCGCTCGAACGCTTCACCCGGATGGGCGAAGCCTATTTGGCCTTCGCCGAAGAGGAGCCGGCCTATTACGCGGCGATCTTCGAGACCCGCGGCACCGTCGCCGCCGCCCCCGAAACCGAGACGCCGCCCGGTCGCCCGTCCCCGTTCGACCTGCTGGTCGAGGCGCTGCAGGCCACCTTCGCGGATGGGTTCGGGGGCGTCGCGCCCCGGTTCATCGCCCTCGAGGTCTGGGCGCTGGCCCACGGCCTCGCGACCCTCTCGGCGGCCGGGCACCTGCCGCGGGGGCCGGGCTTTCCGGACAAGTACGAGCTTCTGCGCGCCGGGGTGCTGGCCCTGGTCCATGGCGCGGCACAATCGGGCGACCGATCGCGGTCTTGAAAGCCCGCCTGGGCACCCGCATGTTAACTCCGTTCACATGAGCAGCGGAGCCAAGCCGTGACCACGCAATCCTCCTCCCCCTGGGCGACCGGCAAGCTCTGCCGTTCAGGCCCCTTCCCCCGTCGCTCCCTCGAAATCGGCGCGATTGTCGTCGGCTTTATCTATTGGTGGCCGGTCGGCCTGGCGCTCGTCGCCTGGAAGATCGCCGGATATCCGGCCTTCGCGGAACTGCGCGATGCCGCCCGCCGGGGCGTCGCCGGCTTCGAGGGCGGCGGCCGCTCGGCCTCGCGCTTCGCCCAGGCCTTCGAGGCGGCCAATTCCGGCGGCACCGGCAACGCCGCCTTCGATGCCTACCGCCGTACCGAGCTGGACCGGCTCGAGGCGCAGCGCAAGGCGCTGGAAGACGAGAGCCGCGCCTTCACGGATTTCGTCGAGGAGCTGAGGCGGGCCAAGGACCGCGAGCAGTTCGACGCCTTCATGGCCAAGCGCCGGGGCGAGGGCGGCTCCTACACCGCCTGATATTCGTCTGCTCCACGGGACCCGGCCGACAAGCCGGGTCCTGCTTTCGATAGGCGTTACGCCGCCCGCACCGTGTCGAGGAAGCGGGAGACTTCGGCGCGGAGGTGCTCGGACTGGCGCGACAGCTCCGAGGCCGCGCCGAGGACCTGGGTCGCCGACCGTCCGGTTTCCTCGGCGGCATCTGCGACGCCCGAGATGTTGCTGGTGACCTCGCCGGTGCCCTGCGCCGCCTGACCGACGTTCCGGACGATCTCCTGCGTCGCCGCACCCTGCTCCTCGACCGCTGCGGCGATCGAGGTCGCGACGGTACTGATCTCCTGGATGCGGGCGGTGATCGAGCCGATCGCATTGACCGCCTGGCCGGTCGAGGCCTGGACTCGGGCAATCTGGCCGGCGATCTCCTCCGTCGCCTTGGCGGTCTGCTCGGCCAAGGCCTTCACCTCGGAAGCGACCACGGCGAAGCCCCGTCCCGCATCGCCGGCCCGCGCGGCTTCGATGGTCGCGTTCAGCGCCAGCAGATTGGTCTGCCCGGCGATCGAGGAGATAAGGCCGACCACGTCGCCGATCCGGGCGACGGCGCTGCTCAGCTCGTGCACCAGGGCACCGGTCTACCCGGCCTCGTCGACCGCGCCCTGCGCGAGCTTGGCCGAGCTGTCCATCTGCCGGCCGATCTCCTGCACTGAGGAGCCCAATTCCTCGGCCGCGGCGGCCACGGTGTTGACGTTGCTGGCGGCTTCCTCCGCGGCGGCCGCCACCGCGCCGGACTGTGCGGAGGTCTCTCCGGCCATGGCCGACATCGCTCCGGCCGTGGCCTGCAACTCCGTCGCCGAGGACGAGACCATGCCGATGATGCCGCCGACCGCCTGCTCGAAGCTGTCGGCCATCTGGCGCATGCCGGCCTTGCGCTGCTCCTCGGCGGCGGCGCGCGCCTGTGCGGTCTCGGCCTCCAACGCGCGGGTACGGATCAGGTTGTCCTTGAATACTTCCACGGCCGCCGCCATGGCGCCGATCTCGTCGCGCCGATTCCGGGCCGGCACCGTCACGCCGGTGTCGCCGCCGGCAAGCCGGGACATGACCTGCGTCATCCGCTGGATCGGACGCGAGATGCGATACAGAGAGAAGGCCGCCGCCGCGAGCGCCGCGAGAACGGAGAGGATGCCGTTGCCCCAGGCGGCCGCGGCCGCGGTGTTGGCCCGGTCTACCGCGACGGTGACTTCTTTCTTCGCGTTCTGCTCGTTGAAGACGACCAGGCGGGACAGCGCGGCGCGCGCATCGTCATAGATCTTGACCGTGTCGGCGCCGGTCAGCATCGCGAACGCGTCCGCCTGCCGGCCGGAACTCGTCAGCCGGCGCATCTCGCCATCCACCCGCTCGTAACGGACCCATTGGGCCGCGAAGGTGTCGTACAGGGCCTGTTCCTCGGGGTTGGTAATCAAGCGCTCGTAGGCCCGGCGCCGCTCGCCGAACTGCGCCAGCGTTGCCGCGAGCTGAGTCTCGCCCGCCGCGCGATGGTCGCTGTCGAGCGTCATCAGGCGGAATTGCTTGATGCGCACCTCCGAGGCCGCAATCTCGACTTCATTGATCTGGACCAGAGAGGGCAGCCAGTTGTTTGCCACTTCCGTCATCGAATGCCGGATGTCGGTCAGTTCGATGATCGACAAACCTCCCTGGCCGGCCGCGAGCAGAGCGAACAATCCGAAGATCGCCGCGAGCGTCGTCTTGAGAGAAACGGTGAGGCGCATGGTTTGGCCCAAGTTCGCAGTGGATGCGCCCAATAACAGCCTGAAGGCGGATCTGGAAAGAGCGTAAACATTGAGTCCGTAAGATTGTGGGGTGATTCATCAAAAAAGTTACACGGAAGTGAACGATCACGTAGATTTGTTTTCTCAACCGATTTAGTATTCGTGTGACACTGTATTTATATTGGAATCACCATCAGTTCGGAATGATTCCAAGATTCTGATCGAGTAGGACTTGTGAAACAGGTTTGCCGGTCAACCCGATAGGTCTTCTGCGGCTTCTGCTGTCGTTGCTGTAATCGGTCTACTTGAGGTTTAGAGACGTCCTCGTTGGTTTCCAAGCGTCGTCGCCACGCCGTCCGAGCCCTGCGTGGACTGCGCCGCCATGGGCGCGCGCAACCGCCGGCGGCCTCCGGCCCGTGCCGGGGGATGGACGGCTTCGAATACGGATATTCGCACCGAGTCATGTTGCGCCCCGGCCCCCGCTCCGGCATTCCTCCCCCTCCGGGTTGGAGGGATGTGCGATGCCGACGAGTCGGGTCACGGTGGTCGATCACCCTCTGGTGCAGCATAAGCTCACCTATCTGCGGGACAAGAATCGGTCGACCAAGGGGTTTCGCCAGATCCTGAACGAGATCGGCATGCTGCTCGCCTACGAGGTGACGCGGGATCTGCCGCTGGAGCCGGTCACCATCGAGACGCCGATCCAGTCGATGGAGGGGCGGCAGATCCAGGGCAAGAAACTGGTCTTCGCCCCAATCCTGCGGGCTGGAGTCGGCTTCCTCGACGGCATGCTGTCGCTGGTCCCGTCGGCGCGGGTCGCCCATGTCGGGCTCTACCGCGACCCGGAGACGCTCGAGGCCGTCGAGTACTATTTCAAGGCGCCATCCGACCTCGCCGACCGGACCGTGCTGGTGCTCGATCCCATGCTTGCCACCGCAAACTCCGCCATCGCGGCGCTTGACCGGCTGAAGGCCCGGGGCGCGTCGGACCTGCGCTTCGTCTGCTTGCTGGCCGCCCCGGAGGGGCTCGCCAAGTTTCAGGCCGCGCATCCGGACGTGCCGATCTGGACGGCGGCCATCGACAGCCACCTGAACGACCACGGCTACATCGTGCCGGGCCTCGGCGATGCCGGGGACCGGATGTACGGAACGAGGTGATCCGGCGTTCCGCTCGGACGAACGTCGGTTCTATCGATTTGCCGACCGGTGTTTCGTGATCCGGTCGGATGCACATTGTATTCATCTGCCCGAATGCTACAAAAATCGTCCGACCCCGATGCGGCGCCAAAAGCCGCACGGCCCGGAGGAGGAAGCACCATGGCGATGGACCGCAGCGTGACGAGCCGGGCTTTGGCCTTGCTGGCGGCCGGGTTGTTGGCCGCGGGCGAGGCGCGGGCCGCGGACCCGATCAGGATCGGGGTGATCGCCGAAGCGCAGTCGGTTGTCGGCGCCTCGATCCCGCAAGCAGTCCAGCTCGCCGCCGACGAGATCAATGCCAAGGGCGGCGTCGATGGACGCCAGATCCAGGTGGTCTCCTACGATGACAAGAGCTCGGCCTCCGACGCGGTCCGCGCTTTCCAGCGGGCGGTCAGCGAGGACAAGGTCAACCTCGTCATCGCCAGCTACATCTCCGAGGTGGTGCTGGCGCTGATGCCCTGGTCGGCCCGGCTCAAGACCCCGATGATCACCCCGGGCGCCGCCTCCAACGAGATCAGCCTGGCGGTCCACAAGGACTACGCCCGCAACAAGTACACCTTCCACGGATACCTCACGTCCGCGGCTTTGGCGCAGTCGATCTGCGACTCGACGAAGGACATGCTGCTTGATCTGATGAAGGTGAAGACCGCCGCCATCATGAGCGAGGACGCGGCCTGGACGCGTCCGCTCGATGTCGGTTACGAGAAGTGCCTGCCCGAGATCGGCGTGAAGGTCGTCGACCACATCCGGTTCTCGCCGGACACGGGCGACTTCACGCCGATCTACAACAAGATCGAGGCGGCCAAGCCCGACCTGATCGTCACCGGCATCTCGCATGTCGGCGTGCAGCCCACCGTGCAGTGGCGCAACCAGCAGGTGCCGCTCGCCATGACCGGCATGAACTCGCAGGCGACCTCCTCCACCTTTTGGGCCAACACCAATGGCGCGACGCAAGGCGTGATCTTCCAGAGCATTGCGGTGCCGGGCGCCGCGATCACCGACAAGTCGTTGGCGTTCAGCGAGGCGTTCAAGAAGCGCTTCGGCAGCGATCCGTCCTATGCCGGCTACATGGCCTACGATCAGGTCTACTACACCGCCGACGCGGTGAAGCGCGCCGGCTCCACCGAGGCCGACAAGCTGGTGGACGCCCTGGAGAAGACCGACTGGGTCGGCACGGTCGGCCGCACCCAATTCTACGGCAGGGACGACGACTTCACCCACTCGATCAAGTACGGGCCGGGCTTCGTCACCGGCCTGATGGCGCAGTGGCAGGACGGCAAGCAGGTGGCGATCTGGCCCAAAGGTCTCGCCCAGGGCCAGATCATCCTGCCACCAGCCGTGAAGGCCGCGGCGCGATAGGTTCGAGCCGTTCCCGATCGCGTCGCAATCGGGTTCGCCTCTAAGGTCTTGATGTGACGCGCTCGCCGCCGAACCGGTACCCACTTCGGCGGCGAGCGCTCGAACCCCGTCGCACGCTTGCCAAGCGCGCCCATTGCCGCAAGTACAGCCGGACCGCGCCTCCGGGCATGGCCCGGACCACGCATGCGTTGAGGATACTTCCATGGCCAGCCCCGCCCTGCCCGAGACCATGCGCCGGATCCACTTCACCGGCCCCGGCGGACCCGAGGTGATCGCGGTCGAGACCGCGCCGCTGCCGAGCCCCGGTCCGGGTCAGGTGCTGATCGAGGTCGTCGCCGCCGGGGTGAACCGGCCGGACGTGATGCAGCGTGCCGGCCTGTATCCGCCGCCGCCCAGTGCCACCGAGATCCCGGGCCTCGAAGTCGCCGGCCGCATCGCCGCGCTCGGTGAGGGGGTCGATACATTCTCGGTCGGCGATGAGGTCTGCGCGCTGGTGATCAGCGGCGGTTATGCCGAGTTCGCCGTCGCGGAGGCGTCCCATTGCCTGCCGCGCCCGAAGGCGCTGTCGCTGGTCGACGCGGCCGGGCTGCCGGAGACCTTCTTCACGGTCTATTCCAACGTCGTGCAGCGCGGCCGTCTTGCCCAGGGCGAAAGCTTTCTGGTGCATGGCGGGTCGAGCGGCATCGGCGCCACCGCGATCCAGATCGCCAAGCATGCCGGCGCCCGGGTGTTCGCCACAGCGGGCTCGGCCGAGAAGTGCCGGTTCTGCGAGGAACTCGGGGCCGACGCGGCGATCGACTACAAGCAGGCCGACTTCGCAGAGGAGATCAAACGGCTGACCGACGGGCGCGGCGTCGACGTGATCCTCGACATGATCGGCGCGAGCTACCTTGCCCGCAACCTCAAATCGCTGGCTCCGGATGGCCGCCTGGTGATGATCGCCCTGATGGGCGGCTACAAGGTTGACGGCCTGAACATCACCCCGATCATGCGCAACCGCCTGACCTTCACAGGCTCGACCCTGCGGCCCCGCCCGAAGGCCGACAAGGCCGCGATTGCCGAGGGGCTGCGCAAGGATGTCTGGCCGGAGCTCGAGGCCGGGCGGATCCGGTCGGTCACGCACGCGACCTTCCCGCTGGAGCAGGCGCAGAAGGCTCACGAACTGATGGAATCGAGCGCCCATCTCGGCAAGATCCTGCTCACCACCGGCCGCGAGAGTCTTTGATCTGGCGCGCTCGCTCGCGCTGAACCGGCATCCATTTCGGCGGCGTGCGCGCTAACCTCAGCGATCGGCAGGAACCCGTCTCGGCGACGCCGCGTTGGCGGCCGGTAACGAAATCGTGTCGCGCACGTCGCGTTCGGGCGGGGAAGGATTGGATATGGCCGAGAAACTGAACCCGCAGGAGAGCCGGCAGGGCGAGCGCGGCAAGCCCGTGCTCTGGGTCCTGGTCGCCAGCCTCGTCCTGCTGGCCATCGCCACGGTGGGCCTGCTGACCTGGAACGGCGCCAATGCGCCGAAGGATTACGCCAGCCAGAGCCAGGATGCGTCGCGGCGCGAAGTGACAGGTTCGGTCAACGGCCAGTCCGGCGGCGCTTCGCCGTCGAGCAGCAGCGCGGTCCCGGGCGGTAATCCGTCCTACCCGCAGCCGGCCCAGCCGAACGCGAACGGCGGCACCGCGAAGTGATGTTGTGATTTGGGGCGGCGCCCGGCGCCGTCCCACGTCACGATCGATCCGTGCCGGCGCCTCAGCGGGTCGGAATCGGCGTCGGCCCGCGGTAATCGTAAAACCCGCGCTTGGCCTTCCGGCCGAGCCATCCGGCCTCGACGTATTTCACCAGCAGCGGGCAGGGGCGGTACTTCGAATCCGCCAGCCCCTCGTAGAGCACCTGCATCACCGACAGGCAGGTATCCAGCCCGATGAAATCGGCGAGCTGAAGCGGACCCATCGGATGGTTCGCGCCGAGCTTCATGGCGGTGTCGATCGACTCGACCGATCCGACGCCCTCGTAGAGCGTGTAGATCGCCTCGTTGATCATCGGCAGCAGGATCCGGTTGACGATGAAGGCCGGGAAATCCTCGGACATCGTCGAGATCTTGCCGAGCTTGGCGATGAACGCCTTGGCCGATTCGTAAGTAGAATCTTCGGTTGCGATGCCGCGGATCAGCTCCACGAGCTGCATCACCGGCACCGGGTTCATGAAGTGGATGCCGATGAACCGCTCCGGCCGGTCGGTGGCTGCGGCGAGCCGGGTGATCGAGATCGACGAGGTGTTGGTCGCCACGATCGCGTCCGGGCGGAGCGACGCGCAGAGGCTGGAGAAGATCTCCCGCTTGGTCGCCTCGTTCTCGGTCGCGGCCTCGATGACGAGGTCGGCGGGCCCGAGATCGGCGAAGCCGTGGGCCGGCTGGATGCGGGCCCGGATCTCCCGGCTCTCGCCCTCGCCGATGGTGCCCTTCGACACGAGGCGGGCGAGGCCGGCGTCGATCGACGACAGGCCGTTCTCCAGACGGTTCGGGTCGCGGTCGTTCAGCAGGACGTCGAGACCGGCTGTCGCGCAGACCTGCGCGATGCCGCTGCCCATCTGGCCCGCGCCGATGATGCCGACCCGCTTGATCTCCATGTCCATCTGTCGACCCGTGCCCCCATACCGGCACCGACGTGCGACCACCCGACGGGGTGGCGCCAGCACCGACGCCGCGGCCCGCGCAAAGGCGAACCGTCCATGACTTCTAGACCATTCTCGTTCGCAGAAGGAACCCGCCGATACGCGTGTTGCGACAATGCTCGTCCGCTGAATCCGTCCGAGCGCGCAAGTTGTTTACTGGCCCTTCGCCTTCCCGATCTCCGCCTGCAGGTCCGGCACAACCTGGAATAGGTCGCCGACCAGGCCGTAATCGGCGACCTGGAAGATCGGCGCGTCCTCGTCCTTGTTGATCGCGACGATCACCTTCGAGTCCTTCATGCCGGCGAGGTGCTGGATCGCCCCGGAGATGCCCACCGCGACGTAGAGGTCCGGCGCCACGACCTTGCCGGTCTGGCCGACCTGCCAGTCGTTCGGCGCGTAGCCGGCATCGACCGCCGCGCGCGAGGCGCCGACCGCGGCGCCCAGCGCATCCGCCAGCGGCTCGATCAGCGCGTGGAACTTCTCGGAGGAGCCGAGCGAGCGGCCGCCCGACACGATGATCCGGGCCGAGGCCAGTTCCGGCCTGTCGGACTTGGCGATTTCCTCGCCCTTGAAGGTCGAGCCGCCGGCCTCGGGGGCCGCCGCGGAGACGGCCTCGACAGGGGCCGCAGCCCCGCCCTCTTCGGCCGCCTTGAACGCCGCGGTGCGGACCGTGATCACGGTCTTGCCGGCGGGAATCTGCACGGTCTGGATGGCGTTGCCGGCGTAGATCGGCCGCTCGAACGTGTCGGGCGCGACGACCTTGATGATGTCCGAGACCTGCGCGACGTCGAGCAGGGCGGCGACCCGTGGCAGCACGTTCTTGCCCGTGGTCGAGGCCGAGGCGATGACGATGTCGTAGGGCTCGGCGATCGACGCGATCAGCGCCGCCACCGGCTCGGCGAGGTCGTGGTCGTAGACCGCGTCATCGGCATTCAGGACCTTGTCGACGCCGTTGAGCTTGCCCGCCGCCTCGGCCACCGCCTTCGAATTGCTGCCCAGCACGAGGGCGTGGACCGGCGCGCCGATACCCTTGGCGGCGGTCAGCGCCTTCAGCGTGCCGTCCTTGATCTGACCGTTGCCGTGCTCGACGAAGAGGAGAGTCGTCATGTGCGCGTGAACCTCGGTTGCGGCTGGCCGCGCTCGACCGTCTCGACGGGAACGCGGCTCAGCTCAGGAAAATCAGATGACGCCGGCTTCGACCTTGAGCTTCTGCACGAGTTCCGCCGCGGACCCGACCTTGACGCCGGCGGAGCGTCCCGGCGGCTCGGCGGTCTTGAGCACCTTAAGCCGCGGGGTCACGTCGACGCCGAGCGCCTCGGGGCTCAGCTCCTCGAGCGGCTTCTTCTTGGCCTTCATGATGTTCGGCAAGCTCGCGTAGCGCGGCTCGTTGAGGCGCAGGTCGGTGGTGACGATCGCCGGGAGCTTGAGGCTCACGGTCTGCAGGCCGCCATCGACCTCGCGGGTCACGTCGAGGCTGCCCTCGGAGGCCTCGATCTTGTACGCGAAGGTGCCCTGCGGCCAGCCGAGCAGCGCGCCCAGCATCTGGCCGGTCTGGTTCGAATCGTCGTCGATCGCCTGCTTGCCGAGGATGACGAGCTGCGGCGTCTCCTTCTCGACCACGGCCTTCAGGAGCTTGGCCACCGCCAGCGGCTCGCAATTTACGTCGGTCTTGACCAGGATCGCCCGGTCGGCACCCATGGCGAGAGCGGTGCGCAGGGTCTCCTGCGCCTGCTGCGGGCCGATCGACACCGCCACGATCTCGGTGACGGTGCCCTTCTCCTTCAGACGGATCGCCTCTTCGACGGCGATCTCGTCGAACGGGTTCATCGACATCTTGACGTTGGCGAGTTCGACCCCGGAGCCGTCGGCTTTCACGCGGATCTTGACGTTGTAGTCCACCACCCTCTTGACGGGCACCAGCACCTTCATGGCGGTCTCGATCCTTCCCCGGGGATTCTTGTCGTCGGACCCGCCGGTCCTTCGCGCTTTCGGCGCTCAGGCTGGGCAGGCACGCAAAGCGCGCGGACCGTAACGGCCACATTTCCGCCTTGTCAACGCGGGGCGATCGCGCGGCGGGAGTGAGGTCGGGTTCTACGGATCGACGGGACCGCCGGGCCAATGCTTCGTCGGCTCGTCCGCCTCTCCCGATGGCGGGGCCAGCCATTCCTTCGGCCCTCGCGTCCTCGGCCGGACTGCGAGGACGAAGGCGGCACCGACGGTCAACACACCGATGCCGATCCCGAGAACGATGGAAGCCCATTCAGGCATATCGTTTGTCGGATCCTCAACAGACTCCAATCGAGCCGGCGCCAAACGGCCTCAGCGATTGGCGCCGGGCACCCACAACACGTCGTCGGCCCCGTCGGCATTCGCAGTGCGGCTCGCCACGAACAGGAAGTCCGAGAGGCGGTTCAGATACTGGATGGCCTCGGGCGAGACCGCCTCGCCCTCCCGGTCGGCGAGGCTCACGGCCAGCCGCTCGGCACGCCGGCAGATGGTGCGGGCGAGATGCAGAGCCGCCGAGGCCGGCGATCCACCGGGCAGCACGAAGGATTTCAGCGGCGGGATGGTCGCGTTCAGGGCGTCGATATCGCGCTCAAGCCGCTCGACCTGGCTGGCGACGATTCGCAGCGGCTCGTAGGGCAGGGGCTCCGGGCTCGGCGGTGTCGCGAGGTCGGCACCGAGATCGAACAGGTCGTTCTGGATCGCCCCGAGCATCGCGTCGAGGGGGCCTTCCGTGTGCAGCCGGACCATGCCGATGCAGGCATTGGTCTCGTCGACGGTGCCGTAGGTCTCGACCCGCAGGTCCGCCTTGGACCGGCGCTGCCCGTCCGCCAGGGCGGTGGTGCCCTTGTCGCCGGTGCGTGTGTAGATCCGGTTGAGCTTGACCAAAGGACCTGCGCCTCAAACCGGTCGCCGGGCGGGCGACCCCGTGAACGCTAGGGCGTAAGGCCGTTCTGCTGACGGCGCAATCGGCCTGAATCTCAGAACGTGTAGCCGATCTTGCCGCCAAAATTGGTCAGGCCGCGGTTATTCGCGCAGAGACCGGCATTGGACATGTGCTCGACCGTGGCCATGACGCTCCAATGTTCGGTCAGGCGGTAGCCGAGCGCCGCCGCCTCGCGGAACATCGGCGAGCAGCCCAGCGTGTTGAAGCCGTAGGGCGTCTGCGCCTTCGGTCCGGTATAGCCGTTATGGGCGACGCCGCCGAAGAAGCCGTCGAGGAAGACGCGCCGGCCCAAGGTCTCGGGGAAGATGTCCACGGTCCAGGTGGCGCCGAGATAGGCGTAGCTGGTCCGGCCGCCGGTGTTGTAGCTGCCGCCCACGGTCGGACGCGGCACGAAGGCCTGCCAGAACGGATCGGCGCTGACCTGCGGCTTGGCGAACAGGATCTCGCCGTTGACGTTGGCCTTGCTGAAGCCCGGGAGCTTGCCCTCGGCGCTGCCCGGATCCTGCACCGCGCCGCCGATGCGCACCTCCGACACGATGCTGAGTGGCTGGGCCGGTGCCGCGTAGGCCGCCGGCAGCGGGGGCGCATCGGCCGCGAAGGCCGGCAGGATCGCCGCACCGGTGATGAGGCTGACGGTGCAGATACGGAGGGCGGCAATCATGGGGCTCGGCCGGTTAGGCTTGGCGAATTGGCTCACCCGAGCGTAGCACGAGCCCCACTCACGCCAGCGGCCAATTCATCCCGGTCGCCCGCGAAAGGCGCGGGGTGCGGCGGGACGGACACAGTGCGGCGCCGTTCCGAAGGATGGTTTCCGCGTTCGGAAGGCCTCGTTCAGGCCGAGCGCCACCAGACGACGCCCATGATGATCAAGATCGCCACGAACTGGAGCAGCACGCGCAGGCGCATCAGTTTCTGGGAGAGGTTGGCGTTGCCGCCCCGCATCATGTTGGCGAGGCCGAACAGCAGGATCACGGCGACCGCCGCGCAGGCGACGAAGACGAGCAGATTGGACGACATGACGGGAGGGATCCGAATCCGACGGGCGCCGTGATCCGGCGCGCCGCCGCTTGACGAGACGATGGGCGTTCGACGCGCCGTCACGGAAAGCCGGTTCGGCGCCTAGGGGCGTGTCACGAGAGTGAGATAGGGCGCGCCCTCAGTTGCGCCGGAGCAGGCGCTCGAAATAGTCGAGCTCCTCCCTCGGCCGGGTCGGGTCGCCAAGCTTGCGCCGCAACTCTTCCATGATGCGGCGCGCACGCTGGACGGCGGATTCGTCGGCGGTCGGGACCCGGACGCGGCCGTCGCTCATGTCGCGGCCCTTGGTAGGGCGCCCGAGCGGGTCGTCGTCGCGGGCGCCGGCCTGACCCTGCTGCCCCGGCTGCTGGCCGCCTTCCTGCTGGCCTTCGTCCTGGCCCTCGGCCATTTCCTGCATCTGCTGCGCCATGCCCTCGGCGCCCTTCTTGAGCCCTTCGAGCGCGCGGCCCTGGGCGTCGACCGCCTCGTCGGCATCGCCCTGCTTCAGGGCGTTCTCGGCCTCGCGCATGGCATCTTCCGCGTCGGAGAGGCCCTGCTCGCCGCGCATGCCGTTCTCCTTCATGCGCTGCTCGAGGTCCTCCAGGCGCTGGCGCAGCGCCTGCTGGCGGTCGCCGACATTGCCCTGCTGTCCCTCACCCTGCTGACCTTGGCCTTGCTGCCCTTGGCCCTGTTTCCCTTGGCCTTGCTTGCCCTGTCCCTGCTGCGGCCGGCCCTGTTGGCCCCGGCTACCTTGCTGGCCTTGCTGCTGCTGCTGTCCGCGATTCGACGGGCGCTGGCCGCCTTGCGGCTCCTGCCCATCCTTGAACGTCTCGTCGCGCAGGCCCTGCTGCTCGCGCGCCATGGCGTCGAGGTCGCGCATTTGCTTCTGCATCTCGCGGCTGGCCTGATCGGACTTGCCGCCCTTCTCCGCGGTCTGCAGGTTCTCCAGGATGTTGCGCAGCTGCTCCATCAGGCGCTGCGCCTCGGCGGTGTCGCCGCGCTTCATCGCTTCGGCCATGTCCTGGATCATCTTGTCGAGATCCTTGGGCGTGACCGTCTTCGATTGCTGGTTGTTCTGGCTCTTCTCGCCCGGATCGCGGGGCTGGTGGCTCTGCTTCTCGGCCATCTGCGAGAGGAACTTGTCGAGGGCCTGCTTGAGGTCCTGCGTCAGGCGCTTGATCTCGTCGTCGGGGGCGTTGCGCTCGATCGCCTCCTTGAGCCGATCCTGGGCCTGCCGCAGCTGCTTTTCGGCATCCGACAAATCGCCGTCCTCGATCTTGAGGGCCATCTCCCAGAGGAGATCGGCGACGTCGATGAGGTCGGCATCGGTCTTGGCCTTGCGCAGGCGCTCAGTGGCGGTTCTGAGACCGAGGAACACCGGCGGCTGCGGCGTGAACATGTCGGGCGCGACCAGCAGCGCGTCGAGGGCGCCCTGGACCCAGAGGCGGTCGGTGTCGGGCGCCGTCACCAGGCGGCGGCGATCCTCCGCGAGCGCCCGTGCCAGGGGATCCCGGAACGGCCGAGCCGGCAGCGTGATCTCGGAGACTGGCGTGCGCCCTTCCTGGCCGGCCTCGTCCTTGACGACGATCTGGTAGCGGACGCGGGCGCCCGACCACGGGCTGTCGGTGAGGTCGACCAGGGTCTTGGTGTCGGTCTCACCCGAGGCGTCGGCCGGCAGCGCCAGGTTGATCCGCGGGATCGGCGCCAGCGAGCGGCCGGTTTTCATCGGCTCGATCACGCCTTCGGCGGAACTGATTCCGTAATCGTCCTTGGCCCGGTACGTCAGGTTGAAGGTGCCGCGGCCGTTCATCTCCGGACCGCCCACGGCCGTCACCTCCGGCGGCTTGTCCGGGATCGCCTCCACGGTCAGGCGCTGGCGCCCGGCCGGGGTGACGATCACCAGTTCGGCGCCGCCGACGATCCGGTAGCGCTCCTCGCGCAGGTCGGGGCGCTGGTCCTGCCCCGGGATCGGCGTGAGTCCGGCATTGGGCGTCAACGTCGTGTTCGCCGCCGCTCGGCCCTGGCCCGCGATCCGCACGATCAGCTGTGCATTGACCGGCGCCCGCAGGTGCTGGTCACTGCCATCCATGGCGATCAGGAGCGGCGGCAGCCTCGTGTAGAGCGGCGGATCGATCCAGCCGTCGACGCGGAAGTTCGGCCCCGGAGCGACCGGCTCGTGCCAGTCGAACGCGGCGCCGAGCCGGTCCCGCCATTCGGGGCTGGCCACGAACAGGCTGGCGACCGCGGCGACCACCATCCCGGCGCGCAGGGCGTAGGGGTCGCGCCGGGTCATGCCGGGGCGCGGCAGCCCGACCTTGAGGGAAGCGACCGCCTGGGCAGCCCGGCGCTGGTGCAGCGCCCAGAGGGTCCGGCTGCCCGGATCGCCGGCGCCGACCGCCAGCGAATCCTGCGCCGCCGAGGCGGGGCCATGGCGGAGCGCCGGATCACGCGCCGCCGCTTCCCGGTCCAGCCGAGCCAGGGCGATCCGGCGATCCGGCCGCGCGAGATGCACCAAGGGCAGGAGCGAGACGACCAGCAGGAGGGCCAGCACGGCCAGCCCGATCTGGCGCCAGAGCGGGGCGAGATCGAGCCAGAGGCCGGCCCAGGACAGGGCGAGAAACAGCAGCAGGACGCCAAGCCCACGCCAGAGTACCGGCCAGGCCTGCTCCCACAGGGATGCCACCCGCGCCTGGGCGACGAGCCGGTCGAGCCGCGCGGCGGCAGCCTGTCCCGTGTCGGTGCCGGTCGTGCCGGTCGCGTTGCCGAAGCCGTCCCTGTCGTCCACGCCGACCGTTCCGCCTCACGCCGAGGAATGTGTCAGGGGCGCCCGGAAGGATCCGGGCCCCGACAACCAGAGGCTAGCATGGTGGGCCGCGCCGGTCGGCGGGTCAAATCGGCGCGACCGAGAGGCAAGCGGTCGCTCAGTTATGCGCCTGGATGAAATTCCGCACCTGCGGGTAGATCTGCGTCTCCCAGCGCTTGCCGGCGAAGACGCCGTAATGGCCGACGCCGGCCTGGAGGTGGTGGGTCCGCATGTAGGGGGCGAGCCCGGTACAGAGGTCGTGCGCCGCCATGGTCTGGCCGGGGGCGCAGATGTCGTCGCGCTCGCCCTCGACGGTCATCAGCGCCGTGCGGCGGATCGCCCCCAGATCGATCGGCTCGCCGCAATAGCGCAGCTCGTTCTTGGCGAGGGTGTAGTCCTGGAACACGGTCTTGACCGTCTCCAGGTAGAACTCCGCCGCCAGGTCGAGGACCGCGAAATACTCGTCGTAGAAGGTCTCGATCGCCTCGGCCTTGTCGTCCTCGCCGTTGGCCATGTGCCAGAACAGGTCGGAATGGCCCTGGACGTGGCGCTTGGTGTTCATCGACATGAACGCCGAGACCTGCACGAAGCCCGGATAGACCCTGCGGCCGGCGCCCTTGTGTCGGGCCGGGACCGTGGCGATGAGGTTCTTCTCGAACCACTCGATCGGCTTCGAGGTCGCGAGCTCGTTCACGCCGGTCGGGTTGATCCGGCAATCCACCGGCCCGGCCATCAGGGTCATGCTACGCGGAGCGGCCGCATCCTTCGCCTGGGCCATGACGGCGGCGGCGACCAGCGCCTGCACGGTCGGCTGGCAGACCGCCACCACGTGCGATCCCTCGCCCATGACCTGGAGGAACTGGATCAGGTGCGCGACATACTCGTCGAACCCGAACCGGCCCGCCGACAAGGGGACGTCCCGGGCGTTGTGCCAGTCGGTGATGTAGACGTCGTGATCGGGCAGCATCACGCGCACGGTGGCGCGCAGCAGGGTCGCGAAGTGGCCCGACAACGGCGCGACCAGCAGCACCTTGGGCTGCTCGGTATGGATGTCCTTCTTGAAGTGCAGCAGGGTCCCGAACGGCGTGACCGTCACAGCCTCCTCGCTGACCGGCACGCTCCGGTTGCCGACGGTGACCGATTCGATCCCGTAGGCGGGCCGGGCGAAGGTCAGGCCCGCACGCATCATCATGCGGGCGTTGGCCGACATCCATCGGGCCGGCTCGCTCCAGCGGATCCAGGGCGACCACGCGTCGTTCAACATCCGGCCCCACGCCCGGGTCTGGGCGGCGAGGTCGGTCTGCAGGTCGAACGCATCGTACAGCATCGGGCGGGCACTCGCGGGCGCCCGGCCCGGCACGCGGGCGATCGGGACGGCAAACTTGGGCGGATGCCGGGATGGGAGATGCATCAGCATGGCCGGCGAGCATCGGCCCACCGCCCTAAGGTCGCAACTGTCCAAAAGACTGAGTCCCACAGGAAAGCGAGGGCCGTGGCTTTGATGCACCAACTCTAGACTGTGCCGGCCCGCGGGGCCGGACGGTGCCGTCAGCCAAACATCCGGTTCGGGGAAAGGTCCGTCCGCCTCATGAGGCGCGGCGCATGACCGGGACGGGCTCGGCCTCGGTCCGGCGATGCTCGCAGGCGATCTTGAGGTAGCGATCGCCGCCGCCGGGCAGCCCTGCCTGAGCCGCCATGGTCTGGGCGTGCATCAGGCACTCCATCGGCGAGTGGGCGGGCGCGACGATGATGTCGAGGGCGGTATCGCGGGAGCAATCCTGCGCCAGCAGGGTGCCGGCACAAATCAAGGCAACGGACAGCAATTCGGACATGACGGACCTCGGCTTCGATGGATCGAAAGGTCCGCGGGGTGCTCTTGGCGTCCGAGCCGCCGCGTTGTCGTTGCCTGGGTGGTTCCTCGCCTATTCCTAAATCGCAAAGCATGCGGCGTGCCAGCCGCGACGGATATTGCGAAGCGATTAATCTCGCCGGGCTCAGTCGCGGGTCGAAAGCCACTGGGTCTCCGGCTCGACGGCCGGGAGAAGGGCCGCCACGGCATCGAGATCGACGACGTAGTGGTCGGTCAGCGCCTGCCACATCTCGGCCGAGGATCTGACCTGCGGCCTCAGGCCGTCGAGAGCGCGGGCGAGGAGTGCCGCATTCACGAGCTTCGGGCGTGCCACGAGCGGATCAGCGTTCAGCATCGGAATCGATCCCGTTTCGATACCGGCACTGTCCGCCCGGTTTGGTTAATGCCGCGTTACGGATCTGTGCCAAACCTTTACGTCTTCTTGAGCCGGCGACACAAAGCCTTGCCAGACGGACAATGTCCAATTGGATGGTGGATTTGGCTGTTCTTGGGCCGACAGACTCTTGCCGAGGTGCTCTATCCGCCTCAATAGCTGGGCGATCGCAGGCCTCGACCGGTGCGGGGCGTCCGGTTCACAAGCCGGACCCCATCCCTTATCAGGCGGCAGAGATCGAGACGGTCCCGGCGGAGCGGGGATACGCCGCGCCCCGCGCGCGATCATCCGCATTGCGGGGCGGGCTCGGCCGAACGTGCGAGCGGAACACCATGGACGCCACACCTGAAGCGATCGGCCCGGCGCAGGGGCCGGCCACCCGGTTCGTGCTCGCCTCCGGCTCGCCGCGCCGCCTGGCGCTGCTGCAGCAGATCGGCATCGAGCCGGATTCGCTGCTGCCCGCCGACATCGACGAGACGCCGCGCAAGGCCGAACCGCCGCGCGACTTGGCCCGGCGCCTCGCCCGCACCAAGCTCGCCGCCGCGGAGGCCGCGCTGCATCACCAGGACCGGACGATCCCGACCTGGCTGCTCGCCGCCGACACGGTGGTGGCGGTCGGCCGCCGTGTCCTGCCGAAGGCCGAGGGGCCGGACGAGGCAGCCGATTGCCTGCGCCTCCTCTCCGGACGGCCGCACCGGGTCTTCACCGCGATTTGCCTGCTGTCGCCGAACGGACGGCGGGAGCGGATCGTCGAGACCCGCGTGCGGTTCAAGCGCCTCTCCGGCCGCGACATCCAGGGCTATCTCGCCTCGGGCGAATGGCGCGGGAAGGCGGGCGGCTACGCGATCCAGGGCCTGGCCGGCGCCTTCGTGGTGAAGCTCGTCGGCTCGTACAGCGCCGTGGTCGGCCTGCCCCTATACGAGACCCTGAGCCTGCTCGACGGCGAGGGCTATCCGGTCCGGGCCGCCTGGGGCAGCCTCGCATGATCGAGTTGCCCATTCTCCGAGAGCGCCGCCCGGCCTGCCCGATCTGCCGGCGGCCCGAGGCCGACGACTTCCGGCCGTTCTGTTCGCAGCGCTGCGCCGATGTCGATCTCGGCCGCTGGCTGAACGAGCGCTACGCGATTCCGGAGGAACTCGATCCAGACGCGCCGCCCCCGGAGCCGGATCAGGAGCGCTGAAATTTTTCCGCCGTCTTCGTCACGTCGATGTCACGGCAAGGCTGGACAGGCCCCAGACTCCTGACTATACCCCGCGGCGTCCGAGGCCCACAGCGGCGCGGGCGACGCCCAGGTAGCTCAGTTGGTAGAGCATGCGACTGAAAATCGCAGTGTCGGTGGTTCGATTCCGCCCCTGGGCACCATCATCCCGCTGAGCGGTGGATGGTGCTGAAGTAAAACTCCCCCGCGAGATTGACACGCCCAGGCGCGGAGAGCGGACGTTTTGCGTCCTGCTCGATCCGGCGCTTCGTACGGTGTGCCGTCCGGGCGAGTTGTATCTTAGATCATCCCTTCGAGGCTGACGGCTCGATCGTGCATCGCCGGGTCATTGCAACAACCTGGCTCCGGAAGCCTCACGCCTGACAGCCGGTAACGGGTCACGCCCGTAAGCCGCCCGGTCGGGGCAAAGCGATCGATCACCGAACAAAAATCCAACTCACCGGAGCGGTCAAATTTTTTGGTATGCCAGGCGAGTGGCATCCCAGGACAAGCTTCGCTACGCTGCCGAACACACGGCCGGCGCCGCCATGCGGAAAGCCTGAACCCGTACGCCATACGGGTTCGCCGCAGGACAAGACGAAGACGGACCTTGGGAGTCGAAGCATGCCCCGCAACATCCTGATCCTGGGGGCCTCGTACGGCTCCCTGCTGGCGACCAAGCTCCTGATGGCCGGGCACGACGTGACCCTGGTCTGCCGCCGGAAGACCGCGGACCTGATCAACCAGGAGGGGACCGAAGTCCGCATCAAGCTGCGGGACGAGCCGAACCATCGCGCCATCCTGTCGCGCGACCTGCCCGGCACCCTAGACGCCGCGCCGCCGGAGGATATCGACCCGTCGCGCTACGATCTGGTCGGCCTCGCAATGCAGGAGCCGCAGTACAACAACCACACGATCCGGGTGCTGATGATCAAGATCGCGGCGGCGAAGCTGCCGTGCCTGTCGATCATGAACATGCCGCCGCTCTCGTATCTCAAGCGGATCCCGGCCCTGGCCGCGATGGACCTCGAGGACGCCTACACCAATGCCGGCGTCTGGGACCGGTTCGAGCCTGGGCTGGTCTCCCTGTGTTCCCCGGATCCCCAGGCGTTCCGTCCGCCGGACGAGGGGGCGAACGTGCTCCATGTCGGCCTGCCGACCAACTTCAAGGCCGCGACCTTCGCGGACGAGGCGCATAACCGGCTGCTGCGCGAGCTGGAGGCCGACATCGACGCCGTGCGCCTCGATGGCCAGGACGTGCCGGTGAAGCTCAAGGTGTTCGATTCGCTGTTCGTCCCGCTGGCGAAATGGTCGATGCTGCTCACCGGCAATTACCGGTGCATCACGCCGCAGGAGCCGCAATCGATCCGCGACGCCGTGCATGGCGATCTCGCCAAGTCCCGGGCCATCTACGAGCATGTGGATGGCATCGCCCGGAGCCTGGGCGCCGATCCGCAGGATCAGGTGCCCTTCGAGAAATACGCCAAGGCTGCCGAGAGCCTGCTCAAGCCGTCCTCGGCCGCCCGGGCGGTTGCGAACGGCACACCGTTCATCGAGCGCGTCGACCTGCTGGTGAAGCTGATCTCGCACCAGCTCGGAACTCCGGACGCCGAGATCGACCGCACGGTCCAGATCGTCGACCGCAAGCTCGACGAGCGGGTGATCGAGGGCTGAACGGCCGCCGTGCGGTTTGCCGATCGTGTCCCACGCGGCCCACCCGGGAATAGTTTGCCGGATACGGTTGTGGCCGGCCCCCGGCACGGGTAGATGCGCCCGCTCGGAAGTGGGAGCCGGGGCACATGGATGGGCGATGACGTGGCCGCTCTCCTCCTGGCCCTGGCCACCGAGAATGCCGAGCTGCGCGCGCAATTGGCCGCCGCCCAGGACATGCTGATGGAAACGGCGATCGATGCCGGCCATCTGCACGCCCGGATCGAGGCGGTTCAGGCCGAGCGCGATTCCTGGCGAGCGGAGGCGGAGCGTCTGGCCCGGCCGAGCACTGGGACCGGCGCACGGTGACGGCGATAGCCTCTCGATCATCGCGAAACCTGTCCGGCAGACGCGGCGTAGAACCTTCCGGCGCGTCGGCGCCGGTATGGGACCGGAGGTCGGTCCTCACGTCGGCGAGGCCGGGCAGGCGCCACGCGTCACAATCACGCAAAAGTTGCGGTGAGATGCATATATTCTTCTTGAAGTTGTGACGTGATGGCCTAAACCCGGTTCGATTCCGGTCCGGAACCAGACCCTGCATGCCAAAACCGAAGTTCTCCGAATACCGGACTTGTGCGGCGGCGTTTCAAGGCGCGCTCGACGCCCTGGATGTGATCGGCACTTGGTCGTGGGATGCCGCCTCGGATAGCATCCAGGCCGACCTGTTCGTGGCGCTGCTGTTCAACGTCGATCCAGAGGAGGCCGAGGCGGGCCTGCCCCTCGACGCTTTCCTCGCCAGCATCCACCCGGAGGATCGAGACCGGGTCCAGGCGCATATCCGCAGGGGCGGCCGCGATAGCGGGCTCTACGTCATCGAGTATCGGGTCTGCTCGGCCGACGGCATCACCCGCTGGGTGCTGGGCCGGGGCCGCTTCCTGCACAACCACAGAGGGCAGCCGGTCAGCGGCCGCGGGATCATCGTCGACATCACCGACGTGCGGATGGGCGAGGCCACGATGGGCGCCGTCGAGACGACCGAATTTCATGAGCCCGAGCCGCCGCTGGAGCGCGCCGCCGACTTCGCCATGGCGGCGCATCGGGCGATCTGCGAGTTGCAGGACCCGGCCCTCAAGGCCCGGGCGGAAGCGCTCCTGCTTGATCTCGGTCGCAAGCTCGCCGAGCAGGAGTGGCGCATGCGCCGGACGCAGATGAACTGAGTCCGGCTTCGGCGGGATTCAGGCCGGGTCCGGTTCGGTGAGGTGCAGGTAGGCCGGGTCGAACTCGGCCGCCGCCTTCAACCCGTCCCAGTCGTGGACGATCAGGCGCCGGCTGCGAAGCGTGATCAATCCGGCTTCCTTCAGGTCGCGGATCGTGCGGTTGACGTGGACCGGCGTGATCCCGAGGGCATCCGCCAGCTCAGGCTGGATCATCGGCATCTCGCAGCTCCGATCCGGGGCGAGGCCGACGACGCCCAGGCGCGTCACCAGCTCGCAAAACAGATGGGCCATGCGAGCATAGGCATCCCGCCGGCCGGTGTTGAGCATCCACTCGCGAACTATGGCGGCGTCGATCAGCGTCGCGCGCCACAGGACGTCGCCCAACCGTGGAAACGCACGCAGCAATGCTCGCACCGCATCGTGCTGGACGAAGCCGATCCGACACGGGCCGACCGTGCCGATGCTGATGTCGAGGACCTTAAGATGCAGGCTCTGGATGTCGGGTATGTCGCCGGCGACGTGGTAGGCCATGACCTGCCGCTTGCCGCCCAGCGTCGTCTTGTAGGTGCAGGCGATCCCTTCGAACAACGCGAAGCAGCGTGCGGGACGATCGCCCTCGCGCACGATGTCCTGATACGCCTCGAACTGCACCATCTGCAGGGGCAGGGCGAGAAGCGCCGCCCGTTCGTCGTCCGTGAGTGTGAAGAGGGCGATGCTTTCGATTTTGCGGACGAACGGATGCTTGTCGGTTTGGTGAAGAGTACCCGTCATCGCGCCTCCGCCGACCGGCGAGCACCCCGGGCCTCGCCGCCATCGGCGCTCAAGGTCTGCGCCGATCCCGCCACCCCATAGCAGCCACACTTCACCTCTGCCACAGTCGAGTGACTGATACTCACCGGAAAGTACCGTATAATAACGTACAGTATTGATGGAAGGCATAAATACTTGTGCTGATCGGACGAAAGTATCAGATGACCTCAAGGAACGTAGAGTTTCCCAGGCATCGATCAAGTCGTATCGGACGGCATGGCGTCCCCGGGTACGGCCGAATCCCGCGATGCCAAGATCACCGTGTGTCGGGGCCATTTGCCGGTCGGATTGATGCTTCGCTTCGCCGTCGAGGTGGCTGAAGGCACGTTCTTAGGCTCGATCCCGTGAGGTGCGAAGGTCCGATCGGGCGCGTCGCCTTTGGGAAAAGGCGGGTGATCTGTCGAGGGCGCGCCATGACGGCAGCATCCTGAAAGATCCGGCACCGGTCTCCGAAAAAGACGGTGCTGCCGGACAGGACGATTCGCGCGACGGGTCTGAGTTCGGAGCGTTCGCTCGTTCCAAGGCACCGACCGACAGTCGATTCACGCGCGTCAGTCTTTATAGCCAGCTATTCATTTACATCGACGACCCGGTCAATGATCTAATGCGCGAGATTGAATAATTTTGCTATATTTTTAGATCAAGTCGTCTATTTGGAATAACATGATATCTCAGAAAATTTCAAGTCCGTGATGTAATAAATCATTCCTCTTTCATACTAATTTTGAGAAACTTGCTCGTCAATTTTGAATTATTTCCTGTGTTATATGAACGTTCTAAATGTTATGGAATTGCCATTGCCGCATGTCGAACACTTTTGTTGAGTGGGAGGGTGTTGTGAAGATATCGACATTGATTATTCTATTTACGACGTCAATCAGCGCCGTGTGCTTGGCCGTCACCGGTCAGGTGATAGTGAGAGAAGACCGTGATTATCAGAGTAGTGTCGATGCCCGCATCGGCGTTTCGACATCTCGGACGATTC
Organism: Methylobacterium sp. E-066; assembly: GCF_022829635.1. Classification (GTDB taxonomy): domain Bacteria; phylum Pseudomonadota; class Alphaproteobacteria; order Rhizobiales; family Beijerinckiaceae; genus Methylobacterium. Next base: position 153,623 of record NZ_JAKSYO010000172.1, on the reverse strand, counting down.
TCGCAGCATCGACGCGGATTTCGCAGGAGCGTGGGCCGACCAACGCGGCTCTGGGGAGCGAGCGGCCCCTGTCGAGCGCGACCGAGCAGGCTCTTACCGAAATCCGCGGCTTGAGCGACGCGGCTTTGCGCGACGCGACAGCCGTCACGTCCGCATTGCCGGCGCAGTGGAAAGTCCAGGCGTCCGATGCCGTGGCGGACGCCACGCGTCTCCTCGCTGCAGCGCGCCGGCGTGTCGATGCCCTGACGGGCCAGCCCCTGGCGCAGCGGCGTCCGGATGAGGTGGCCGGCGTGGTGGACGCCCTGATCGCCGTTCCCCCCACCCTGGATTCCGCTCTGAACGCCGTGGACGAGATGGCGGTGACGGCCGATTCACGTCTGGGCTCCTGGCTGACGATGACGCGGACCGCCACCGAACTGCGCGATGTCGCCGGTCAGATCGGCTCGGTGTTCACGCCGGCATTGGTCGGCAAGCGGGCGATGACCATCGGGGAGATCGGCCAGTACAACCGCCTGAGCGGGCAGGTCGACGCCCAGATCCGGCAGATGCTCCTGGCGCGGGGCAAGATCGGCGAGGATGCGCGGGTCGACGAGTTCCTGAGGACGCTCCAGGCCAAGTACGTCGAGGGCGGCCGGCGGCTCGCGGCCGGGATCGTCGAGCAGAGCCTCGCCGGGCGCCCCTCCGACCTCTCGGTCCAGGACTTCGGGGGGCAGTATGTGCCGGCGATGCGGTCGATCATCGAATTGCGGGAGCGCCTGTTCGACCTGGTTTCCGATCAGATCGAGCGGCGGATCGAGGCGGCGCGGATCCGCCTGTACGTCTACCTGCTGTGCGGTCTCGCCGTGATCGCGACCTGTGCCGGTGTGATCGTCCTGTGCATCCGCAAGGTGTCGCTCCCGATCCGCCGGATGGCGCAGGTGATGAGCCGGATTTCCAACGGCGACACCGAGATCCGCGTCCCCGACACGGAGACGAAGAACGAGATCGGTGCGATGGCCGCGGCCGTGCAGGTGTTCAAGGACAACCTGATCCGCACCCGCGCCTTGGAGGCCGAGGCCGCAGAGGCGCGGGCTGCCGCCGAGGAGCAGCGCAAGGCCGGCATGCGCCAGATGGCCGAGGCCTTCGAGCATGCGGTCGGCGGCATCATCGGCATGGTCTCGTCCTCGGCCACCGAGCTGCAGGCCACCGCCGGCGCGATGTCGGCCATGGCCGACCAGACCTCGGCCCAATCCGGCGCCGCGGCCTCCGCAGCCGACGAGGCGGCCAGCAACGTCAATACCGTGGCGGCTGCCGCCGAAGAGCTGGGCTCGTCGGTCCAGGAGATCGGGCGGCAGGTGGACGACTCGGCCAAGCTCGCAAACAATGCCGTCGACGAGGCCGGGCAGACGGCGATCTTCGTGCAGGCGTTGAGCGAGGCTGCGGGCCGGATCGGCGATGTGGTGCAGCTGATCTCGGACATCGCCGGCCAGACCAATTTGCTGGCTTTGAACGCGACGATCGAAGCGGCTCGCGCCGGGGAAGCGGGGAGGGGCTTCGCGGTGGTCGCCTCCGAGGTGAAAGCCCTCGCCGAGCAGACCGCCAGGGCGACCGAAGAAATCGGTCAGCAGATCGGCCAGATCCAGGGCGTGACCGGCCAGGCCGTCTCGGCCATCGGCGCGATCACGGCACGGATCCGGGAAATCAGCGGTGTGGCGACGTCGATCGCCGAGGCGGTCGAAGAGCAGGGTGCGGCGACTCAGGAGATCGCCCGCAACGTCGCCCAGGCGGCGCAGGGCACCGGTACGGTGACCAGCAACATTGCCGGCGTGGCTGGCGCCGCCGAGGAAACCGGCGCCGCGGCGGCCCAGGTTCTGGACGCGGCCACGGAGCTGTCGCGCCAGTCCGAGCACCTCACCGCCGAGGTCGCACGCTTCCTGCACACTGTCCGTGCGGCCTGACCGATCGGCCCGGAGCGCTCCGGCCCCGGGGAAGGGACTGGAAATCTCCGGCCCGTCCGCGCACACACGCGATGCGGCGCGGTCGCCGTGCAGCCTGACGGAACGGTCCGATGAACACGGCAGATCTCGCCCCGCACGCCCTTCAGGTCCTGCGCGAGGCGACCCTGCCCGAGTTGCCGAACCATTACCGCGGCAAGGTCAGGGACAATTACGACCTGCCGGACGGGCGGCGCATCCTGATCACCTCGGACCGGATCAGCGCCTTCGACCGGGCGCTCGCCGCGATCCCGTTCAAGGGTCAGGTGCTGACGCAGACCGCGCGCTACTGGTTCGAGCGCACCGCCGATCTCTGCCCGAACCACGTGCTCGCCTATCCGGACCCGAACGTCGTGGTCGGACGCCGCCTGGAGATTCTACCGGTGGAGGTGGTGGTGCGCGGCTATCTCGCGGGCACGACCTCGACCTCCGTGCTGACGCGCTACCGGGCCGGCGAGCGGGAGATGTACGGGCATCGCTTCCCGGACGGCATGCGGCCGAACGAGCGCCTGGAGAAGCCCATCATCACGCCCACCACCAAGGCGTTCGACGGGGGCCACGACGAGCCGCTGACGGAAGCCGGGATCCTGGAGGGCAACCTGCTCAGTCCGGAGCAGTGGCGGACCGTCTCAGAGGCCGCTTTGGCGCTGTTCGCCCGCGGGCAGAACCTGGCGGCCGAGCGTGGGCTGATCCTGGCCGACACGAAATACGAATTCGGCACGGACGCGGAGGGCCGTATCGTTCTCGCCGACGAAATCCACACGCCGGACAGCAGCCGGTACTGGTTCGCCGCGAGCTATCCCGAGCGTTTCGCCGCGGGTTCCGCCCCGGAGAGCTTCGACAAGGACTTCGTGCGCAATTGGGTTGTCGCCCGCTGCGATCCCTACAAGGACCCGATCCCCGAGATTCCGGCGGAGGTCGTCCTGGAGACGGCCGCGGTCTACATCCGCGCCTACGAGACGATCACCGGAGCGCGTTTCGCGCTGCCCGACCCGAGCGAAGTGCCGCTCGATCGCATCCGGCGCAACCTCGCCGCCTATCTGGCGGCCGAGCCGATCCGCTGAGGGCGGGACGGCGCGCAGGGCGCCGTCCCCTCCCATCCCGTCAGGCGGCCGCCTTGATCGGGGCCGGGGCGGGCGCGTCCATGGCCCGCAGGTAGACGTCGAGCAGCGTCTCGTGCTCGTCGCGCTCGTCCTTGTCCTGCTTGCGGATCTTCAGGATCTCCTTGAGGATCTTGACGTCCAGGCCTTCGCCCTTGGCCTCGGCGAAGACCTCCTTCTTCGCCTCCATCAGGTCCTTGATCTCCTCCTCCAGCCGTTCCACGCGCTCGATGATCGAGCGGATGCGGTCGCCCGCGACGCCCACGGTGTCGGTCATGTCGGTCATGCAAAGCCTCGTCGTATGACGGGCCGTACCCTCGCGGCAGAGGGTAAGCAGGGGGTTAAGGCCGGGGTGCGCCGGCGCCTATCCGCGTCGCGATCCACCCGACGATCGCGTCGGCCACCTGATCGCTGTTCGATTCCAGCATCATCATGTGGCCGTTGCCGTGGATGCCCTGCTCGGCGAGGGCCAGCCGGTCCGGCTTGGCTCCGGCCTGGGTGAGGAAGGCGGCGGTACAATCGTCCATGGTCGCCCGGAACGAGGCTTCCGCAGTCACGATCACGGCCGGCACCTTGGCGAGGTTCGGCAGGGTGCGGGCGGGCTCCGCCTGTAGCCAGCAGCGGATCTGGTCCGGAGCAGCCGGGCGCTCGGCCTGGACCACAGTCAGGTCCGTCGGGCCGCTGACCGGCGGCTCGAAATGCAGCGGCACTCGGGTGATCCCGTAGGGGCGGGCCCGGGCGTCACCGACCCGCTCGTACCAATCGGTGCCGCCCTTGAACCGGATGTCGAAGAAGGTCGGCCCGTTCGGCTCGACGGCGACATGCGCCTTCACGAGGTCCGGCCGCTGGTCCGAGACCGCCCAGCCGAACACGCCGGCCTGCGAGTGGGTCAGCACGATCGCCGGCCCGATCTTCTCGAGCAGCGCGATCAGCGCCGGATCGACCAGCTCCTCGCTCCTCAGGGCGCTCGCGATGTAGGGCACCTGCGAGCGGTAGAACTGATCGAAGGCGGCATTGCCGCGCAGACCCGCTCCGCCGGGCCATTGGGTATGGAGCTTCGCCTGCGGGTAGAGTTCGGACCGCTCCTGCCCGGTGAACACCGTCTCCAGATCCTCCGCCGGCAAGCGCGCGTAGGGTCCGTATGTCTCCGCGTCGCCGCCCGAGCGGCCGCGCCCGACCTGATCGACCACGTAGACCGCAAACCCCTTGGCGGCGAAGCGGTCCGCCCAGCCGGGCCGTCCGTCGGGCGTGCCCAGGAAGTTGGTCCCGGTTTGCGCCGTGCCGTGAACCATCACGACCGGATAGGGCTGCGTGACCCGCTCCGGCGCGCGGTATGCGACGAACATCTGCCCGAGGGCGGTGGTCCGGCCGTTCGCCGTCTCGTAGCGGCCGCCGACGAAGAAGTAGCCGGAGGGCTGCGTCGGCTTGAACGGCCCGGACTCGTCGGCCTGGGTGCGTTGGGCGGCGCCGAGATAGAGCAGCGCCAGGGCGCCTGCGGCGGCACGGTTGAGCATGGTAGCCTCCCGCCGATGTCTCACGTGACCGGCGGGAGGCCGGTCATCGGAAAAGGCCCGGCCGCATTCCGAGCGGCCGGGCCACCGCGGTCAGGCGTGGGCGAAGCGGCGCTTTTTGCCCAGCGCCTCTTCCACCGTGCCGGCGCCGTCGAGGTAGCCGTGCACCTTCGGGTTCGGCATGATCAGCGAGCCCACGAAGGCCACCGCCATCAGCACGGTCACGTACCAGAAGAACGTGCTCTCCATGCCGTTGTCCTTGAACCACAGGGCGACGAACTCGGCGGTGCCGCCGAACATGGCGTTGGCCAGGGCGTATGACAGGCCGACCCCCAGCGCCCGCACGTTGGTCGGGAACAGCTCGGCTTTCACGATGCCACTGATACCGGTGTAGAACGACACCACCGAGAGGCCGAGCGTGATCAGCGCGAAGGCCAGGTAGGGATCCTTGTTGGTCCCCAAAGCCGTCATCAGCGGCACCACCATGAGTGTGCCGAGACCGCTATAGAGCAGCATGTTCGCCTTGCGGCCGATCTTGTCGGACAGCGCGCCGAACAGCGGCTGGATCGCCATGTAGACGAACAGCACGACGGTCATCACCTGCGACGCCGACGTCTTCGGCATGCCGGCGGTGTTGACCAGATACTTCTGCATGTAGGTCGTGAACGTGTAGAAGCTCAAGGACCCGCCGGCCGTGTAGGCCAGGACGACGCAGAACGCCCGCCAATGCTTGAACAGCTCGGCGAAGGTGCCGGCGGTCTCCTTGTCGCCGGCTTCCTTGGTCTCGGCGAGCGAGCGCCGGAGATAGAGCGCCACCACCGCCAGCCCGGCGCCGATGAAGAACGGGATGCGCCAGCCCCAGGCGGTCAGCTCGGACGCGGTCATCACGGTCTGGAGCAGCACCAGCACCAGCGAGGCGAGCAACTGCCCGCCGATCAGCGTGACGTACTGGAACGAGGCGAAGAACCCACGCTTCCCCTTGATCGCCACCTCGCTCATGTAGGTCGCCGAGGTACCGTACTCGCCACCCACCGACAGGCCCTGGAGCATGCGCGCGAGCAGAAGCAACACGGGCGCGAGCGTGCCGACATGCTCGTAGGTCGGCAGGATGCCGATCAGCAGCGATCCGAAGCACATCATCAGCACCGAGACGACCATTGAGGTCCGGCGCCCGACCCGGTCGGCGATGCGGCCGAACAGCCAGCCGCCCACGGGCCGCATGAAGAAGCCGACCGCGAAGATGCCGGCGGTCTGGAGGAGCTGGCTGGTGGAATCGCCCTTCGGGAAGAAGGCGGGCGCGAAGTAGAGCGCGAAGAACGCGTAGCAGTAGAAGTCGTACCACTCGACCAGATTGCCCGAGGATGAGCCGACGATCGCCCAGATGCGACGGCGGCGGTCCGCGGCGTCGTCGGCGGCGCTCGGCGCGATACCGATCGTATCGTCCCTCAAGGCGGACATGGCGTCTCCGTCTCACGGCTCATCGGCCGGTAACAAGCCGGCCTATTCTTCGATAAGCGCGACGTTACAGGCGACGATCGTGATCGCAAGTCCGTGATCGGACTTTGACCGGGACAGTCGCTGCCTGTGTCACTTCTCACAGGCCCCTATGGCAGGGCGGGACGGAACGGTTTCGCACGGGACCCCGTTGCGGCCCGGCATGGGTGCCGTGGGCGCCTCAACCACAACGGGACGAAATGCCATGACGCGGATCTTCAGGGACACGGTGGCGGTCGCCATTCTCATCGCCGGCGCGGCGACGGCCTTCGCGCAGGGTGGTCCAGGCGGAGGTGGCGGTCCGGGCGCCGGCGGCCCCGGCGGCGGTGCCGGCCCGGCGGCGGGCGGCGGCGCGGGACCGGGCGGAGCCGGCGGTGGTGGCATGCGCGGGGGTGCCGGCGGAGCCGAGGGCGGCGGGATGCGCGGTGGTGGCGCCGAAGGCGGTGCGCGCGGCGCCGAGCCCGGCGGTCCGGCCTCACGCGGGGCCGAGGGGCCTGGCCGGCCCGGACCGGCCGGCGGTCCTCCCGGCGAGCGCAACGGCGCTGCCGACAGGAACGGGCCGGGCGGCAATCCCGGTGCCGGCGAGCGGGGCGGGCGCGACGGCGGCCCGGCCGAGCAGCGCGGCGGTCGCGACGAGACCGGCCCCGGCCAGCGCGGCGATCGCGGCGCGGCGGGTGATCGGGGCGATCGGGGTGGTCGCGACGGTGCCCGGCGCGCCCGCGGCGGCGGTTCGGCCCGCGGCGCGGTCAACCGGCTCGACACCCGCCAGCGCACCGAGTTCCGCGGTTCGATCACCCGGCTCGGCGTCTCGCCGCTTCGTGACGTGGCGTTCGGGCTCGCGGTCGGTACGGCCATCCCGCGCTCCGTCAGCCTGCACCGGCTGCCGCCCGCGATCGTCGAGATCGTGCCGGAATACGAGGGCTACGATTTCATCCTCGTGCGCGACGACATCGTGATCATCGATCCCGACACCTACGAGATCGTGGACGTAATCCCGGCATAAGGCACGCGTCGGCCATCTGGCCGCTCACGCAAGGGTCAACACATCAAATGCCCGATCGCCAGGATGTAGAACGCCTGGCGATCGGGCATTTTTGCGAGACCTACGAAGAAGGATCTGACAACCTGACCGATGTGAGGCGGCCTGTTGAAAGAAACGTGAAAGATCCGGGAGGTTAAAAGAACGAACGGCACAGCTGATGCGTCTGCATCGAGCGCTGTCACGATTGGGCGGACGATCCAACGTCGAGTGCCTGGGACTTGCGCTTCGATGACGGGCAATGATGTTCATTGCCGGACTTGGCACGCGGGGCCTGCGGGATGGCCGATCGTTCATAGACAGATGAGGGACGAAGCATGTCGGAACCCGATTTCAAGGCGGCCGGACTTGCCGGCCTCCCGCGCCCGCGCATCGGCGTGTCCGGTCGTGCCGTGCTCCTGATCCTCGCTGTGGTGTGCACCGCCTTCGCGGCGAGTTCCGCCTACCTCTACGCCACGCAATCCGCCGCCCTGCGGACCAGTCTCAACGCCAGCATGTCCAGCCTGAGTGCCGCCTCTGCGCGGAGTGTCGGCAACTGGTTGCGCGGCAAGCTCGAACTGACGCAGCTCATGGCGCAGCAGATCGCGGTCGTCGGCGTCGGGCCCAAGGCGGACGACGTGCTCGGCTTGCCGTTGGCACGCGAGGTCTTCTTCAGCGCCTATCTCGGCCGTGTGGACGGATTCTTCACGGAGATGCCCAAGACGGAGCTGCCCGCGGGCTTCGATCCGCGTGAGCGGCCCTGGTTCAAGGATGCCCTGGCGGCGGGACAAGCGGTGCTGACCGAGCCCTACACCTCGGCCGGAACGGATGTCGTCACCATCACCGCGGCGGGGCCGATCCTCGGCGAGAACCGGGCGATCCTCGGCGTGATCGGCGGCGATTTCGACAGCGCCGCCCTGACCCGGATGATCGCGGAGGTCGCAACCGGTGACACAAGCTACGCCTACCTGGTGTCGGGCTCCGGAACCGTGCTGGTCCATCCGCGGGCGGAACTGATTGGCAAGCCGCTGTCGGACCTGTTGTCCGGGCCGCTCCCGAAGATCGGCAGCAGCCTGGCCGAGACCCGCGAGGGAGACCGGGCGACCTTCACGGTGTTCGCCCGCGTCCCGAACCTGCCGCCGTCGCTCGACTGGTACGTCGCCCTCTCAGTGGATAGCGCCACGGCGTTGGCCCCGACCACGGCCCTGGCGCGGGACCTGGCGGTGACCACCCTTCTCGTGCTCCTCGTCCTCGCGATCGTGATCGGCCGGCTGATGACGGTCACCGTGTCGCGTCCGCTGAACCGCCTGGTCGGGGTTCTGCAGCGGATGAGCCAGGGCGCGCTCGATACCGACATCGCGGAGGCGCGGCGCAACGACGAGATCGGCATGGTCGGCCGCGCCGTGGAGGGCATCAAGGCGCTGGTCGCGCAGAAGGCAGCGGAGCAGGCTGAAGCGAAGCGCCTGGCCGACGAGGCCGCTGCGGCCGAGCGCAAGCACGCCATGATCGCGCTGGCGGATGGGTTCGAACGGGCCGTGGGCGCGATCGTCGGCATGGTCGCGTCCTCGGCGACGCAGCTTCAAGGGACCGCGCAGACCCTCACCGCCACTGCGACGCAAGCTGCGGCCCAATCCACCAGCGTCGCTGCGGCGGCTGAGGAGGCCGCCACCAACGTCCGCACCGTCGCAGCCGCCGCCGAGCAACTCGGCTCCAGCGTGCAGGAGATCGCCAGTCAGGTCGGCGGCTCAGCCAGCCTTGCCCATGCGGCGGTCGGCGAGGCGGACCAGACCGGACAGCTGGTGCAGGAACTGGCCCAGGCGGTGTCCAAGATCGGCGACGCGGTCGGGCTGATCTCCAGCATCGCGGCGCAGACCAATCTTCTCGCGCTGAACGCGACGATCGAGGCGGCGCGCGCCGGCGAGGCGGGCCGAGGCTTCGCCGTCGTCGCCTCCGAAGTGAAGGAACTGGCCGCGCAGACCGCCCGGGCGACGGAAGAGATCACCGGCCTGATCGGCCGGATCCAGGGCTCGACCGATCACGCCGCGCAGGCGATCGGCGGGATCGTGATCCGCATCCGCGACATCAACGACGTGACCGGCGCGGTGGCGGCGGCCGTCGAGGAGCAGGGCGCGGCGACCCAGGAGATCGTGCGTAACGTCACGCAGGCGGCGAGCGGCACGGACGAGGTGACGACGAACATCACCGGCGTCGCCGAGGCGGCCGAGCAGACCGGCAATGCGGCCCATCAGGTCCTGGACGCGGCCTCCGCGCTTTCGCGGCAATCGGCGCAGCTCGACGCGGAGATTGCCCGCTTCCTGCACACCGTGCGCGCCGCCTGAGCCGCCGACGTGCCATCTTAGAATGCCGGCTGGGAGACGGACATGGTCACCAAGAGACGGTGGCTATTTTCCGCAGGACCCTCGTCGGCGCTTTCTTCCAGTGGTGACCCAGGAACGTAGATATTCTTCCCTTACTTCCCGTCCGATCAAAAAATCGCCTCGCAACGGGAAATCTGGTCAGATCGGGTCGTTTGTCGTATCTTTCTGCCGGATGCTTGCATCTTCTAATGACCATGAGGTCGGTTCAATCTCAAGATTTCGATTTCTGAAGCTTGGATTTTCGTGGGACGCCGTCAACGGCACTGGACGGTGACTTCGGAAAGCGCGACCTTTGCTGCAGAAATAGATTTGTCATCCTCGATTCGCGGAGACCGGCGTGTCTGACCTTGGCGGCAACGCGCCCGAGCCTGCGACGATCCCGCATCCGCGCCTCGGCCTGGCCGGCCGCGCGACGCTCCTGATCCTCGGGATCGTCTGCGCGGTCTTCGTTGCCTCCTCGACCTACATCTACGTCGTCCAGGCGGGTGCCCTGCGGGGCAACGTGGCGCTCACCATGACGAACTTGAGCGCCTCGGCGGCGCAGAGCGTCGGCAATTGGCTGCGGGGCAAGCTCGATCTGACACAGCTCATGGCACAGGAGGTCGTCACCGTGGGGCCAGGCCCAGAGGCGAGTCGCGTCCTCGGCGCGCCCATCGCGCTGGACGCCTTTCTGATGAACTTCTTCGGCCGTACCGACGGGTTATACACGCGGATGCCGAAGGGCGAGGTCAAGGCAGGCTACGATCCGCGCCAGCGCCCCTGGTACAAGGGCGTGGAGGCCGCCAAAGGCCCGTTCCTGACGGAGCCCTATATCGGCTCGAGCAACGGTAAGCTCACGATCACCGGTGCCGCTCCGGTGGTGGACGAGACGGGAACGTTCCACGGCGTGGTCGGCAGCGATTTCAACTCCGACGCGCTGGCCCGGATGATCGGCGCGGTGGCCACTGGTGGGAACGGCTACGCCTATCTGGTTTCCGGTTCCGGCAAGGTGCTGATCCATCCGCGCGCTGAGCTGATCGGCAAGCCGCTGTCGGAACTGCTCTCCGGGCCGCTGCCGACGATCGGCGAGCAGGTGTCGGAGACCCGGGAGGGCGACCGGGCGACGCTCACGGTCTTCGCCCGCGTCCCCAACCTGCCGGCCTCTATCGACTGGTTCGTCGCTCTCTCGGTCGACAAGGCCGCGGCCTTCGCGCCGGTCGATCGTCTGGCCCTCCTGCTGGCGGCGGCGACGCTGATCGCGCTGGTGGTACTCGGTCTCGTGGTCGGCCGGCTGATGACCGTCACCGTGTCGCGTCCGTTGAACCGCCTCGTCGAAGCGCTTCAGCGCATGAGCCAGGGTGAAATCGATACCGAGATCGCCGAGGCCAAGCGCAGCGACGAGATCGGCCTGGTCGGCCGCGCGGTCGAGAGCATCAAGGCGCTGGTCGCCCGGAAGGCCCGCGACGAGGCCGAGGCGAAGCGTGTTGCCGACGAAGCCGCCGCGGCCGAGCGCAAGCGCGCGATGATCGCGCTCGCCGACGGCTTCGAGCGGGCGGTGGGCAGCATCGTCGGCATGGTCTCATCCTCCGCCACCGAGCTGGAGGCGACGGCGCAGACCCTGACGGCGAGCGCGACCCAGGCGGCGGCGCAATCGACCAGCGTCGCTTCAGCGGCCGAGGAGGCCGCGACCAACGTCCGGACTGTAGCCGCGGCCGCCCAGCAACTCGGCAGCAGCGTGCAGGAGATCGCCGGGCAGGTCGAAGGCTCGGCGAGCCTCGCGCAAGCGGCCGTCGGCGAGGCGGACCAGACCGGACAACTGGTGCAGGAACTGGCCCAGGCGGTCTCGAAGATCGGCGATGCGGTCGGGCTGATCTCCACCATCGCGGCCCAGACCAACCTCCTGGCCCTGAACGCGACGATCGAGGCGGCGCGCGCCGGCGAGGCGGGCCGTGGCTTTGCCGTCGTCGCCTCCGAAGTGAAGGAACTGGCCGCGCAGACCGCCCGGGCGACGGAGGAGATCACCGGCCTGATCGGCCGGATCCAGGGCTCGACCGATCACGCCGCCCAGGCGATCGGCGGCATCGTCACGCGCATCCGCGACCTCAACCAAGTGACCGGCGCGGTGGCGGCGGCGGTGGAACAGCAGGGCGCGGCCACCCAAGAGATCGTCCGCAATGTCGGCCAGGCCGCCGGCGGGACGGACGAGGTCACCACCAACATCACCGGGGTCGCCGACGCGGCCGAGCAGACCGGCGCGGCGGCCCATCAGGTGCTGGCCGCGGCCTCCGAATTGTCGCGGCAATCGGCGCAGCTCACCCGGGAGGTCGCCGGGTTTCTGCACACCGTGCGCACTGCCTGAGCCGGGCTATCATCGCCCGCCGTCGAGCAGCTTCGAGACCACGCGGGCGGTGTAGTCGACCATCGGCACGATGCGGGCGTAGTTCAGCCGCGTCGGGCCGATCACTCCGACGACGCCGACGATCTTCTGCGACCCGTCCCGGAACGGCGCGGCGATCAGCGACGAGCCGGACAGCGAGAACAGCTTGTTCTCCGAGCCGATGAAGATCCGTACGCCCTCGCCGCCCTCGGCCCGGGCCAGGAGGTCGATGACGTCCTTCTGGGTCTCCAGGTCGTTGAACAGCAGGCGGATGCGTTCGAGATCCTCGACGGCGCGCAGGTCGTCGAGCAGGTTCGCTTGGCCGCGCACGATCAGCTGACGGGCCTCGCTCGGGCCCACCGGGGTCGCCAGGCCGGCATCGACCAGGCGCTCGGTCAGCGCGTCGAGCTCCCGTTTCATCGCGGTGCGGCCGGCCTCGATCTCGGCCCGCAGGGTCCCGAGGGTGCGGCCCTGCAGGCGGGCGTTGAGAAAATTCGTCGCTTCCTGGAGCGCGCCGGCGGGCAGGCCCGGCGGCAGGTCGACCAGACGGTTCTCCACCGAGCCGTCATCCGAGACCAGCACCACCAGGGCCCGGGCCGGATCGAGGCGGACGAACTCGATATGCTTGAGGTGCACGTTCGCCTTGGTGGTCAGCACGACGCCGGCCCCGCGGGAGATGCCCGACAGCATGGTCGAGGCTGCGGCCAGCGCCGAATCGAAGGTGTGCCCGGAGGCGGCGGCGCGCATCTCCGCCTCGATCCGGGCCTGCTCCTCCTGGCCGACATCGCCGAGTTCGAGCATGGCGTCGACGAAGAAGCGCAGGCCGAGCTCGGTCGGCAGGCGGCCGGCCGAGGTGTGGGGCGCGAAGATCAGGCCGGAATGCTCCAGATCCGCCATGACGTTGCGGATCGAGGCCGGCGACAGCGCCATGGGAAGGATGCGCGCCAGGTTGCGCGATCCCACCGGCTCGCCGGTCGTGAGGTAGCTCTCGACGATCTGCCGGAAGATCTCGCGGGCGCGCTCGTTGAGGGCGGCGAGAGCCTGCATCGAAGGATCGAGCGGAAAGGGGGTGTTCGGGTCGGTCACGCGGTCATCCTGTCGTGCGATCATGTCCGCCCGGTGTCCGGGGAGCAATCCTTGCGGCGATGCTTGCCCGCGCAGGCTCCGCGGCCTAAGAGCCCGGCCCTCACTCTCTCATCAGAAAGGGCCCGCGATGAGGCCTTCGAAGCGCGCCGCCGACGAGCTGCGGCCCGTCACCCTGGAGCGCGCGGTCTCGCGCTACGCCGAGGGCTCGTGCCTGGTCAGCTTCGGCAACACCCGCGTGCTCTGCACCGCCTCCCTCGAGGAGCGCGGTCCCCCGTGGCTGCGCGGCTCCGGCAAGGGCTGGATCACGGCCGAGTATGCCATGTTGCCGCGCGCGACGCACGACCGGACCCGGCGCGAGATCAACTCGGGCAAACCGTCGGGCCGCACCCAGGAGATCCAGCGCCTGATCGGCCGCTCGCTCCGGGCGGTGACGAACCTCCCCGCTATGGGCGAGCGCCAGGTTACGGTCGATTGCGACGTGATCCAGGCCGATGGCGGCACCCGCACCGCCGCGATCACCGGCGCGTGGGTCGCACTCTACGATTGTTTCGCCTGGATGCGCACCCGCTCGATCATCTCGGTGGACCCGCTGCGCGACCATGTCGCCGCCGTGTCCTGTGGCCTGTACAAGAACACGCCCGTGCTCGACCTCGACTATGCCGAGGATTCGGCGGCCGAGACCGACGCCAACTTCGTGCTGACCGGCAGGGGCGGCATCGTCGAGGTGCAGGGCACCGCCGAGATGGAGCCGTTCTCCGAAGAGCAGCTCCTCGAATTGCTGCGTCTCGCCCGCGCCGGCACCGACCGGCTTGTGGCGCTCCAGAAGGAGGCGATCGCGTGAGCCCACAACGGAGCGGCAACCGCAGGCTGACCGGCAAGGTGGTCATCGCCACACACAATGCCGGCAAGCTCACGGAGATGCGCGAACTCCTGGCGCCGTTCGGGATCGAGGCGGTCTCGGCCGGCGAGCTCGGCCTGCCCGAGCCCGACGAAACCGGCACGATGTTCTCCGAGAACGCCGCTATCAAGGCCCACGCCGCCGCGAAGGCGACTGGGTTGCCGGCCTTCGCCGATGATTCCGGCCTGTGCGTCGACGCGCTCGACGGGGCGCCGGGCATCTTCTCCGCCCGCTGGGCCGGCCCGGCCAAGGACTTTTCCGGCGCCATGGCCCGGATCTCTTCCGAGCTGGAGCAGCGCGGGGCGTCGAACCGGAAGGCGCATTTCGTCTCCGCCCTCGTGCTCGCCTGGCCGGACGGCCATACCGAGCTGTTCGAGGGCCGCGTGTTCGGCGCGCTCGTTCCGCCGCGTGGCGATGCCGGCTTCGGCTACGATCCGATCTTCCAGCCGGACGGTCATGACCGGACCTTCGGCGAGATGAGCGCCGAGGAGAAGCACGGGGTCGATTGGCAGAAGGGGGAGGGGCTGTCGCACCGGGCTCGCGCCTTCGTGCTGTTGAGCCGCGCCTGCCTGGCGTCGGCACCCTGATTGCCAAACCGGGCCGGCACGCGCACATCCCGTCGATCATGACTTCGACCGGCCCGGACCATCCGACCCGCGACGCGGGCTTCGGGATCTACCTGCACTGGCCCTTCTGCGCCGCGAAGTGCCCGTATTGCGACTTCAACAGCCACGTCCGGCACGGGGGCGTGGACCAGCCGCGCTTCCTCGACGCCTTCCGGGCCGAGATCGCCCACAATGCCGCCCGCACGCCCGACCGCACCGTCACCAGCATCTTTCTTGGCGGCGGCACGCCCTCGCTGATGGAGCCCGCGACGGTAGCGGGGCTCCTCGACGCGGTGGCCGGCCACTGGGCGATGGCGCCCGATGCCGAGATCACCCTGGAGGCCAACCCGTCGAGCGTCGAGGCCGGCCGCTTTCGCGGCTATCGGACCGCCGGGGTCAACCGCGTCTCCCTCGGCGTTCAGGCTTTCGACGACGCCTCCCTGAAAAGACTTGGCCGGCTGCATAATGCCGAGGAGGCTTTCGCGGCGATCGGCATCGCCCAGGCCGTGTTCGAGCGAACCTCGTTCGACCTGATCTATGCTCGGCCCGACCAGACGCCCGATCTGTGGCGGGCTGAATTGACCGAGGCGCTCCGGCGGGCCGCCGAGCATCTGTCGCTCTATCAGCTCACCATCGAGCCCGGCACGCCGTTCCACGGCCTCGCCGCCGCCGGCAAGCTGGTGACCCCGGACGACGAGACTGGCCGGGTTCTCTACGACGTGACCCAGGAGGTCTGCGGACAGGCCGGCCTGCCGTCCTACGAGATATCCAACCACGCCCGACCGGGCGCCGAATCCCGGCACAACCTGCTTTACTGGCGCTACGGCGAATATGCCGGCATCGGCCCCGGGGCGCATGGCCGGCTGGTGACGCCGGAGGGACGGCTTGGCACCGTCACCGAGCGCGGCCCGGAGGCTTGGCTCGCGAAGGTCGAGCGCGAGGGCCATGGCATCGTCGAGACTGAGACGCTCTCGCCCGCCGACCAGGCCGACGAGTTTCTGGTGATGGGCCTGCGGCTGGCCGAGGGGATCGATCCCGAGCGCTACGCCGCCCTGAAGGGCCGGCCGCTTAATGGCAACCGCATCGGCATGCTGATCGGCGACGGCCTGCTGCATCGCTTGCCCGGCGGCCGGATCGCCGCCACGCCCCGCGGGGCACCGGTGCTCAACGCCCTCGTGGCCGAGCTGGCGGCATAGCTTATCGTTCCGGGTAGTGGACCCGTGCGAGACACGACCAGGGCTCGCCTGTGCCTGACCTTCCTGATCGGCGCCCCTCCAAGCCAATCCCCTCATCCTGAGGCGACGGAGCGCAGCGGAGGCCTCGAAGGAGGCCTCCAGCCAGCGGCGCGATCCCTGGAGCGCTCCTTCGAGGCTGCTGCGCAGCACCTCAGGATGAGGTCGTGGGTGGGATAGACGCTGATAGCGTGTATCAGCCGGTATCTGTCGTGTACCGTGACCGAATTCGGGACGATGCTTTGATCAAGTCCCCGGCTTCGCCAAAACGCGCGGTGCCGGGCTGACCACGGGCGCGGCGTTGTTGCGGATCTCGTAGACGGCGAGCGCCCGCTCGCTCAGGCCCTCCGGGCGGAACCGGAAGGTGCCGTCCGTGCCGGCGAAGCCCGACGCGTTGGTCAGCGTCGTCTCGGCGAAGCGCTGCGAGCCGTATTGCCGGGTCAGCGCAGCCGACAGCATCACCGCGTCGTAGGCTAGCGAGGCGACCCGCGGCGGCACCGAGCCGAACCGGGCCTGATACCGGCCGCTGAAATTGGAAAACCCGTTCCGGTCGGGCGAGGCGAAGCGTCCGCCCTGGAGCGCCGGCAGCGCGAACAGGGCCGGCTCGTTCCAGAGGGCGGTGCCGATCGGCCGGACCCGGGCGGGGTTGTAGCCGGCCTTGGTCAGGGCAGCGGCGACCGCCGGCATGGCCTCGGCGGTCTCCGGGATGAACAGCGCGTCGGCCGTGGCCCCGGCCCCGGTGATGACCCGCGCCAGCCGCTCGACCGCCGGCCCCGGTGCCCCAGTGGCGTAGCGCTCCACCGCCGCGACCCGGGCGCCCTTGCGGGCCACGGCCTCGCGGAACTCGGCCTCGACCGCGTTGCCGTAGGCCGTCTCCGGGATCAGAGCCGCGAAGGAGCGCTTTCCGTCCGCGACGGATTCGTCGACGATCCGGTCGACCTCCGGCTGCGGCAGGAAGCTCAGCAGATAGACCCCCCGGGACGCCACGGAGGCGTCCGTCGAGAAGCCGATCACCGGCTTGCCCGCGGCCTTGGCCGGTACGGCGGCGGCCTGGACGTTGGCGGCGAAGACCGGACCGAGCACGATGTCGGCCCCCTGCTTCAGGGCGTCCTGTGTCGCGTCCCGGGCGCCGTCGGGGCTGCCGCGGTCGTCCTCGACCAGGATGGTCAGGTCCGGCTGCTGCCCCTCGTCATAGGCGAGCTGGGCGGCGTTGCGCATTGCGCTGCCCACCGCCACGCCGGTGCCGGTGAGCGGCAGGACCAGCGCGACCTTCACGGTTCCCGAACCGATCCGGTTGCCGCCCGCAGCCGCGGGCGTGAGAGGAGGTGGGGAGCCGGCCGGACTCGCCGGGGTGACGCCCAGCGGCACGTCCGCCGGCGGCGACAGCTCGGCCCGGGCGGGAGGCGCGCGCCGGGACACGCTCGAACCGCCGAATCCGAGGCAGCCGCCCAGCGTCGGCGACAAGGCGCCGAGGATGGCGGTCAGGGCGGCGACGCGCGCGAGACGGTCCCGCCGACACTTCGGACGCGCCATGGCGCGGTCTCCTTCGGGCAGGCGCAAACAACCTGACCGGGCAGTTTTCAAATGTAAACGCGCCGGTGGCGACTTGCCCCCGGTCTCGACGCGCGACCGCGACGTCGGGTGCGGAGTGTGGCAAGATCGCCCGCGATGACACGCCGATTCGATGCCCCGGGGCCCCCGATCTCAACAAAACCCACGTCTCACAAGCCGGGTGCGGACCGTCCGCGCAACACCACCTTCACGGCCTTCGGGCTGGCCAGCGAGACGGAGCCGCTGTCGCCGGGGCTGCATATCGTGGCGACGCCGATCGGCAACCTCCGCGACATCACCATCCGGGCGCTCGCGACCCTGGCGGCGGCCGATGCGGTGCTGGCCGAGGATACCCGCGTGACCCGGACGCTGCTGGCGCATTACGGCATCACCACGCCGCTGCTCGCCTATCACGAGCATTCGAACGAGGCGGTGCGCGACCGGATGGTGGCGCGGCTCCAGGCCGGCGAGGCCCTGGCCCTGGTCTCGGATGCCGGCACGCCGCTGGTGTCGGATCCCGGCTACAAGCTCGTCCAGGCGGCGATCGAGGCCGGGATCGCGATCACGCCGGTGCCCGGGCCGTCGGCCGTGATGACCGCCCTGGTGGCGGCCGGCCTGCCCACCGACCGGTTCTTCTTCGAGGGTTTCCTGCCCCAGAAGGCCGGGGCAAGGCGCAACCGGCTCGAAGCCCTGATCCAGGTGCCGGGCACGCTGGTCCTGTTCGAGTCGCCCCACCGCCTGCCCGAGATGCTGGCCGATGCCGCCGCGGTGCTCGGTGCCGACCGTCCGGCCGCGGTGACCCGGGAACTGACCAAGTTCTACGAGACGATCCGCCGGGATACGCTGGGCTCTCTCAGTGAGCGGTTCGGGCAAGAGGGCGCGCCGAAGGGCGAGATCGTCGTGATTATCGGCGCCGCGATCACGCCGGACCGCCCAGCCGAGGGGGATGCCGCCCTCGACGGGTTGATCCGCACTGCGCTGGAACGGCATTCGATCAAGGATGCGGCGAGCCTCGTCGCGGACGAGACCGGGCAGCCGCGCCGCGCCATCTATGCCCGGGCGCTGGTGCTCGCCCGGGACAGCCAGGGTTGAGCTGAGCCGTGCCGGACCAAGCGTTGCGGCGTCGCGCCGCCCATCTGCGCGGACACCGGGCCGAATGGCTGGCGATGGGGGCGCTGCTGCTGAAGGGCTACTGGCCGCTGGAGCGCCGGGTCAGCTTTGCTGGCGGCGAGATCGACCTGATCGTCCGCCGGCCGCGCACCATCGTGTTCGTCGAGGTGAAGGCGCGGTCGAGCCTGGATGACGCACGCGTGGCGATCGATGCGGCCAAGAGGCGGCGCTTCTCTCGCGCCGCGCGGGCCTGGGTCGGCCGCAATCCCTGGTGTGCGGGGATGACCCTGCGGGCCGATGCGGTGTTCATCGGCCCCGGCGAATGGCCGGTGCATGTGCCGGAGGTCTTCACCATCGAGGGGCTGTAAGGGACTTCGTCAGCCCCGGGCGGCGCGGATCGCGCTGATCAGCGTGCGCTTGAGATCGGCCTGGCTGAACGGCTTCTGGACCACGGGACGGTCGCGGAACGGCTCGCGGATGCCGGCGCCGCCGTAGCCCGTAGAGAACACGAGCGGCAGGTCGCGCTGCACGATCGCCTCGGCGACCGGGTAGATCGGTTCCCCGGCGACGTTCACGTCGAGGATCGCGATCTCGAACGTCTCCTGCGACGCCATCTCAAGGGCGGTCGACAGGCGTGCGGCCGGACCGACCACGGCGCAGCCGAAGTCGAGCAGCATGTCCTCGAGCAGCATCGAGATCGCGGCTTCGTCCTCGACGACGAGCACACGGACGCCGTTCAGAACGTCATCGTTGGGGTCAGCAGTCACGCCGGGCCGTCTTCCCTTCGATCGCCCCCGTACCGGGGATCTTGCCGTGCCATTGATACGCCTCGCGAGCCGCAAGAGCAGCGCTGGGAAGCGCCGAGGCGGCATCGCCAGGCGGTCCGCGAGACCACCTGTGGCGTCGCCCGGAATACCGGATGTGTCAAGCGTTCGCTGGCCGTTCCCCGATCAATGACCGCATCGATGTTAACCGGCGATACATTTTTGTCGGCATTCGCGCCCGGACAACGCGCGCCTCGGCTCAATCATCCTTGAAGGACACCTTGGCGCCCCGGCTCACGTGGGCGGCGAGGTCGCGGGCGTTCCAGTTGGTCAGCCGGATACAGCCGTGGGATTCGGTCTTGCCGACCTTCTCGGGCTCGGGCGTGCCGTGGATGCCGTAGCTCGGGATCGCGAGGTCGATCCAGACGAGCCCGACCGGGTTGTTCGGCCCCGGCTTGATCGAGAACTTCTGCTTGGTCTTCACGCCCTTGAACGCGTATTTCGGATTGTAGGTGTAGTCCGGGTCGAAGGCGACGCCCTTCACCTTGGTCTCGCCGCTCGGCGCCGGCTTCTCGGTGCTGCCGATCGAGGCCGGGTAATAGCCGAGGAGCTTGCCGTCGGCCCCGAAGGCGCGCACGTCGCGGCTCGACTTGTCGACCTCGATCCGCTCGACCTTGGGCTCCTGCGGCAGATCCTTGCCCTTCGGCTTGTCCGTGCCCATCGGATCCACCGCCGCCACGGTGATCGACGCGCCGGCCTTGTCGAGGGGCTTGCCCGGATTGAGCGCGCTGACGAGGTCGCGGCTCATGTGGAACCGCTCGGCCAGCATCTCCCGCGGGTTGGTGTAGCCGAGTTCCTTGAGATCGGCCTGCTCTTCCATCTTGGGCGGGATTTTTTCCACGTAGGGACCGGAGGCGTCGGCCTCGGTGAGCGCGTAGTCGGAGACGGCCGGCTTGTCGCTCGTGGCCTGA
The DNA here is from genome assembly GCF_022829635.1 of Methylobacterium sp. E-066. Lineage (GTDB taxonomy): Bacteria > Pseudomonadota > Alphaproteobacteria > Rhizobiales > Beijerinckiaceae > Methylobacterium. Next base: position 133,576 of record NZ_JAKSYO010000172.1, on the reverse strand, counting down.
AGCTTGTCCCAGAGCTCGGGCGTCAGGTCCTGGGTGGCGGGCAGGCCCTGGGCCACCGCGAAGGCTGAGAGGGCGCGCTGGTAGTTCTCGCCCTTCAGGCCGTCGATCGCGCCCGGGAAGAACCGGGCTCGGTCGAGCAGGACCTGCGCCTTCACGATGAGCGGGTCGGGTTTGTCGTCTGTCTTTTTAGCGCTCCGGGATTTCTTGCCGGACTTCTTGGTCTCGGCCTTCTTCGAATCCGGCTTGTCGGCCTCCGGCGGCTTAAAAGTTGCGGCGTTGATCGCCTCCGCGGTCAGGGCCGGCGCCTTGTCCGGCTGCGCCGACGCTACCGATGCCGTGAGGCTCATCGCCAGCAGAGCCGCGCAAACCGGCCGCGTGGATCTCTGCGTCATCGCCGTCAAGTTCTCCGGAAGCGGGCGCGCTCCGGTCGCACAAGTATCGAGCGGGCTTGAACGTTCCGCCGCCACGGCCGCGCTACTCGCACAGGCGATGGCCGGCGTTGCGCTCGCGGTCATCGAAGTGGAAGTGGTTGGCATGGGCAGCGTTGCTGCCGGGGCCCAGCACCGTGCGGAAGAAGCCGCAGGCCTTGCCGCGGACGGAGGCCAGGAACTCAGTGTCCTCAGTCCCCGCCGGCATCGCCTTGACCGGGATGCTGGCACGGCCGGCGAACGAAAACCCCATCACGTCGACGGCGGCCGCGAAGGCGTGATCGCTCAGCTTGGCATCGACATCGTGGTTCTGGCCCCGGCAGACATAGGTGCCGCCGAGTTCGAGCCCGGTGAGCGGATGCTTGAGCGTCCTTTCGGCCACGACCTGCACCTCGGTCGCCCAGCGGGCGAAGGATTCGGCCACCTGGCAGGTCAGCGTCGCGCCTCCGGGCAGCGCGATGTCGTCGGCGAGCTTGGTGACCTTCAGCGGCAGCGGCGCCGTACATTGGCCCTCGGCGATGGGCGGCAGCGGCTCGAACGCGACGCCGAGGCGCTTGAGGCGTGCGCGGCAGGCGGTGTCGTCCGGGGGCGCCACCTTGAGGGCCAGCGCCGCCTCGCCGGAGAGTTCCGGCGGCCGCTCCGGCGGCGTCGGCGGCGGCGTTGGGATCTCCGGCTTCTGAGCCTCCGGGGCCGCATCCTTGGTCGGCGGCGTCAGCTCGGCCGGCCGGACCGGCGGTGTCGGCGTTGCGGCTTCGGATGTCGGGGGCTTCTGCTCCGCCGGTTGGGCCGGCTTCAGCTCGCTCGGCCGCTCCGGCGGAAGCGGCGGCGGCACCGGCACGGCCGGAGCTTCGGCAGCTGAGGCGGGCGTAGGCACCATCGCGCAGAGCCCGAGAGCGAGGACGCTTCGTGCCAGAATAATGGTCGGTCGGCGGGGCGGCATGGGACCTCAAAGCGCGGGCGTAGGCCGGGGGAAACGAACGGAACCGCATTCGGATCGCTCCAATCCGGTTGACGAGGCTTCCGATCGGGCCTCTGTCTTCCGTGAAAGGGCCGCGGACCCCACCTCGCGACCTCGAGAACGGGCCGAACTACCTGTCGGACCAACGCACCATTGAGGACCGAATGCCGGATGTCGCCGATGCCGGGCTCTCGAGCCTGCCGCAGGACAACCCCTTCCGCGACGCGCAGTGGAGCACGCCCCACGGCCTGCCGCCGTTCGAGCGCATCCAGCCGGAGCATTACATGCCGGCGTTCGAGGCGGCGCTCGCGGCCCATAACGCCGAGATCCAGGGGATCGCGTCCGACACGGCGCCTGCGACCTTCGCGAACACCGTCGCGGCGATGGAGCGGGCGGGCCAGGCCCTCGAGCGGGTGGCCGGCGTCTTCTACAACCTGACCGGCAGCCACACGAACCCGGAGCTGCAGGCGATCGAGCGGACGATCGGCCCAAAACTGTCCCGGCACGGCAGCGCCATCTACCTGAACCCGCAGCTCTGGGCGCGGATCTCGGCCGTCGATGCCGAGGCGGAGGGCCTCGGATCCGAAGAACGCCGGGTCCTCGACCGCTACCGCATCCGCTTCCGCCGCGCCGGCGCCGATCTCGCCCCGGCCGACAAGGCGCGCATCGCCGAGATCGCCGCCCGGATGTCGGAACTCGGAACCCAGTTCAGCCAGAACCTGCTGGCCGACGAGAGCAGCTTCACCCTGCCGCTGACCAGCGAGGACGATCTCGCCGGCCTGCCGCCGTTCCTGCGCGCCGCCGCCGAGAGCGCGGCTCGGGAGCGCGGGCTGGAGGGTCACGTCATCACCCTGTCGCGCTCGCTGATCGAGCCGTTCCTGGTGTTCTCGACCCGGCGCGATCTGCGCGAGAAGGCCTACGCGGCCTGGACGAAGCGCGGCGAGAATGGTGGCGCCACCGACAACCGGGCGATCATCGTCGAGATGGTCGGGCTGCGCGCCGAGCACGCGCGGCTGCTCGGCTTCGACAGCTTCGCGCATTTCAAGCTCGACGACACGATGGCGGCGAGCCCCGACGCCGCCATGGAATTGCTGCGGGATGTCTGGACCCCGGCCCGGGCGCGGGCGGGCGAGGAGCGCGAGCGGCTCCAGGCGCTGGTCCAGCAGGAGGGCCACAACTTCGCGCTCCAGGCGCATGATTGGCGCCACTACACCGAGAAGCTGCGGCGGGCCGAGCACGACCTCGATGAGAGCGAGGTCAAGGCGTACCTGCCTCTCGACCGGATGATCCAGGCGGCCTTCGACACGGCCTCGCGCCTGTTCGGGCTGACCTTCGAGGAGCTGTCCGACGTCCCGCGCTACCACCCGGACGTGCGCGTCTGGCGGGTCGGCAACCCGGACGGGTCCGAGGTCGGCCTGTTCCTCGGCGATTACTTCGCCCGGTCCTCGAAGCGCTCCGGTGCCTGGATGAGCGCATTCCGCTCGCAGGAGCGCCTGAACGGCACGGTCACGCCGGTCATCGTCAACGTGATGAACTTCGCCAAGGCCCCCGCCGGCGAGAGCGCGCTCCTGTCCTTCGACGATGCCCGCACCCTGTTCCACGAATTCGGCCACGCCCTGCATGGGCTTCTGTCGGACGTGACCTACCCGCTGCTCTCCGGGACATCGGTGTCGCGGGACTTCGTCGAGTTGCCCTCGCAGCTCTACGAGCATTGGCTGGAGCAGCCGGAGGTCCTGCAGGCCCATGCCCGCCACCACCGGACCGGCGAGCCGATGCCCGACACGCTGCTGCGCAAGCTGCTCGCGGCGCGCACCTTCAACCAGGGCTTCGCCACCGTCGAATACACCGCCTCGGCGATCGTCGACATGACCCTGCACCTCTCGTCGGGCGGCGAATCCGGCCTCGACGTGCCGGCCTTCGAGGCCGACGCCTTGCAGCGGATCGGCATGCCGGCCGAGATCAGCATGCGCCACAGGACGCCGCACTTCGCCCATATCTTCTCGGGCGACGGCTACGCCGCCGGCTATTACAGCTATCTCTGGTCCGAGGTGCTGGACGCCGACGCCTTCGACGCCTTCCGGGAGGCCGGCGACATCTTCGATCCGGAGACGGCGAAGCGCCTGCGCACCTTCGTGTACGGCGCCGGCAACCTGCGCGACCCGCGGGACGCCTACACGGCCTTCCGCGGCCGCATGCCGAGCATCGCGCCGCTGCTGAAGAAGCGGGGGCTTGCCGCTTAGGTTGTTTCGGGAAGGCACGGGCGGACCGATGATCTTGGTCCGGCCGCAGATGGCGCGGGTCCCCTCTCCCGTGCGGGAGAGGGACAGGGTGAGGGACCAGGTTCTTCCGGATAACGCGCATCCCTCACCCCAACCCTCTCCCGCACGGGAGAGGGGGTGCGTCGCGGTCTGGGAGAGGTGTTGCGCCGTATAACCCCTATCGCCAGTCCGGGTGCCGGTAAGGGTTTCGTAAACAAACGTCCTTAACGAACGCTTGCACAGATACCCTGCAGGCGGAGTTGGGGGCGATGACGAAGAGTGATGCCAAGCCGGCCCTCTCTCCCGAGGAACTGCTCAAGGCGGTCGTGGCCGGCAAGGGCGAGCCGAAGCCCGAGCCCGTCGCCGCGCCGGCGGCCCCGCGCTTCGCCATGCCGTCGCTCGCCGGGATCGACCTGCGGCGCTACGCGATTCCCGGTGCCGCCCTCGCGGTCGGGCTCGTGCTCGGGGCCGGCGTCGCCGCCCGTTCCGGATCTGGCGGCGTGCCGAACGATGCCGTCGTGGCGCTGAGCACCACCGTCGATGCCGGACGGACCGAGACCGCCCGGCTCGGCGCCGATATCGCACAGCTCCACCAAGTGCTGGCCGACCTGCGCGCCGCCACCGACACTGCCCGCAAGGAGGCCAGCAGCCGCAGCAGCGCGCTGGGCGAACGCCTGGCGCAGCTCGACAAGAACCTGAACGCCAAGACCGCCGCCCTGGGCGAGCGCCTCGAACAGGTCGAGCGCGAGCAGAGCGGCCGGATTGCCAACCTCGCCACCCAGATCGAGCGCCGCGCTGCCGCGGCACCGGTCGCAAAAGCCGAGCCTACCCAGACCGGAAGCCTCGCCGAGACGCGCAGCGTCGACGCGAAGGTCAGCGACGCGAAGGCTGCCGATCTGAAGAATGCAGAGGCGAAGGCCGCGGACGCGAAGCCGAAGCCCGTCGCGGCGGACAAGCCGCCGGTGATCGACGGCTGGGCGGTCCGCGATGTCTATGACGGCGCTGCGATCCTGGAAAACCGGCGGCGGCGCATCGTCGAGGTCGGGCCGGGCGACATGCTGCCGGGCGTCGGACGGGTCGAGGGCGTCGAGCGCCGCGGCCGCGAGTGGGTTGTGGTCACCCGCCAGGGCCTCGTGACACCCCAGCCCTGGTAGCGACAGGAGGGCTCAGCGCCCGTGGAAGGTGGCCGCGGCGAGTTCGTCGTTCGCGGTCGGGAAGCGCGGCTCGATCGTCAGCGGATCGGCCAGAGCCGCAGCGCGCTCGGCCCGGCGGCGACCGTGGCGCAGGGCGCGGGTCTGGGCGGCGCGGGTCGGGTGCAGAATCGCGGCAAGGAGCGCTTGGCCCTCGAACGCACTGTCCAGATTCTTGGCTTCGAAGACGGGCATGGCCGGCCTGCTTGAGTACGAACCGGTCATCCGCCGATGGCGCTGACCCGGATCGCATCCCGAATAACGGGGATCGCGGGGACGGGTTCCGCCAAGCTTTCGCGGCGAAACCACATTTTTACGATCGATCAGGTGCAGCCCGAAAACAGTGCGGCGGCACACGTGCCGCCCGCCCGAAATGCGTCCCGGAACGTGGTTCCGACCGTTCGGGACGCTGATCTCGTCAGACGAACTGGTTGAGGCCCGGGATCGAGCCGATGATCGGCCCCATCGCATCCTCGCCGACCTTCTCGCGGCCGAAGGCGAACAGCTCCTGACCGAGCGGCTGCATCTGGCCCATGGGCACGCCCGCCGCCATCAGCTTCTGACCGAGCGCCATCACCCCGCCGCCGCCCATCATCCCGCCCAGCATGCCCATCAAGCCGCCGCCGCCGCTCTCGCCGGCATTCGATTCGGCCACGAGCGCTTCGGAGCCCGGCAGGGCGGCCAGGAGCTGATTGACCTCGGTCTCGGGACCCTCCTTCTGCAGGAAAGCCAGGATGTGCCCGATGGCCGTCTGTGCCGTCGCGGCGTCGAGCCCGGTGCGGGCGGTGACGCGGGCGAGCAGTTCTTCCATGGCGCTGATCTCTTTGACGCTGATCTCTTCGGAACGTTTCCAGACGTCCTTCGACTCTGAGGCGCCGGAAATCAAGCGCGGGTCCCGACTTCCCTGGGAAACAGGGCTGCCGAGCCGTCAGTGGGTGCTAACCCCCGCAAGCGCAGGTCCGGCCTTGCGTCGCGCGGCGCTCCGTGGCCTCGTAGGCGGCGAAGCAGGACGGGTTTAAGGTCTGGTCCCCGGACGCTCCGGTACGGCGATTCTCGCGGCCATCGCGGGGCCTCTCCGGCGGATCGACCGCAGGCGCATTTGGGAGATACGGGTGAGCGATCTCAAGACCCTTCGCAGCCTGTCCGGGCTAAGCCCGGAGCCCGCCAGCCTGAAGAAGGCCGCGCTCATCCTCATCGACATCCAGAACACCTATCGCGACGGGGTGCTGCGCCTGGCCGGCGTCGAGCCGGCGGTCGCGCAGGCCAAGATCCTGCTGCGACGGGCGCGGGAGGCCGAAACGCCGGTGTTCCATATCCGGCACAATGCCGGGCCGGGTTCGCCCTTCGACATCACGGCGGCGAACGGGCAGATCTCCGAGGAGGTCGCGCCGCAGGACGGCGAGGCTGTGATCACCAAAGCCTTCCCCAGCGCCTTCGTGGGCACGGACCTGGAGGATCGGCTCAAGCGGGCCGGGGTCACCGACCTGATCCTGGCGGGCTTCATGACCCATATGTGCGTCAACTCGACGGCCCGCTCCGCCTTCAACCTCGGCTTCCAGCCGACCGTGGTCGCCTCCACCACCGCGACGCGGGATCTCCCGGCGCCGGACGGCTCGGTGGTGCCGGCGGCTCAGCTCCAGGCGGCCAGCCTGGCGGCGCTGAGCGACCTGTTCGCCGTGGTCGCCCGGGATGTCGACGCCGTTCGGCACTAGGGTGCCGGCCGAAGTTTTAGCTTCGGCGCGCGAACGTGTCGCCTCGCCCCGCTTGCGGGGAGAGGGCCGCGACGACCTCGTCGTCGGCGCGGCGAGGCGGCAGCCGAGGGTGAGGGGGCGGCTCAGGGCACGCGCCCCGTTCTGAGCCGCCCCCTCACCGCCGCTCCGGCTTCGCCTGCGCTTCCCGCACGGACGACGAGGTCCGTGCGGGCCTCACCCAGCAAGCGGGGCGAGGGGAACCCGCGCATTGTTTCGCGAAGTGTGCATCGCACCATGGATCGGCGGAACATCACCCGCGGCGCAGCGGTTCGGATCCGAAAATGCGGAGTGCCGAACCATGCGCATCGAGAACGTCGCCGATCTCATCGCCGAGACCCTTCAGGCAGCGGGCGTCGCCCGCGTCTACGGGGTGGTCGGCGACAGCCTGAACGGGATCACCGAGGCCCTGCGCGCCCGTGGGCGGATCGACTGGATCCACACCCGCCACGAGGAGGCTGCGGCCTTCGCGGCGAGCGCCGAGGCGCAGGTCACCGGCAAGCTCGCGGTCTGCGCCGGCTCCTGCGGCCCCGGCAACCTACACCTGATCAACGGCCTCTACGACGCGCATCGCAGCCGGACCCCGGTCCTGGCCATTGCCGCACAGATCCCCTCGGCCGAGATCGGTTCGGGCTATTTCCAGGAAACCCGGCCGACCGAGCTGTTCCGCGAATGCAGCCATTACTGCGAGCTGATCTCCGATCCGTCGCAGATGCCGTTCGTGCTGGAGAACGCGATCCGCGCCGCCGTGGGGGAGGGGGGCGTCGCCGTCATCGTCATCCCGGGCGACGTGGCGCTGCGTGATGCGCCCAAGCGGGCGCTCGCCCCCCATGCCGGGCTGATCCCGGCCAAGCCCGTTGTTCGCCCGGCCGATTCGGAGCTCGACGCCCTCGCGGCGCTGCTCAATGCCGGCAAGCGCGTGACCCTGCTCTGCGGGCGCGGCTGCGCCGGCGCGCATTCCGAGCTGCTGCAACTCGCCGAGGCGCTCAAGAGCCCGATCGTCCACGCGCTCGGCGGCAAGGAATTTGTTGAGTTCGACAATCCCTACGATGTCGGCATGACCGGCCTGATCGGCTACGCGTCCGGCTACGCCGCCATGATGGCCTGCGACACCCTGCTGATGCTGGGCACGGGCTTCCCCTACAAGCAGTTCTACCCGCAGGACGCCAAGATCGCCCAGGTCGACCTCCGCCCCTCCGAGCTCGGTCGCCGCTGCCGGATCGAGCACGGGCTGGTCGGCGATGTCGGCGCGACGATCCGGGCGCTGCTGCCCCGGCTCAAGCCCAAGGCCGACCGGTCCTTCCTCGATGCCAGCCTGAAACACTACGCCAAGGCCCGCACCGGCCTCGACGAGCTTGCCACCGGCAAGGCGGGCGGCCCGCTCCACCCGCAATATCTCGCCAAGACGATCAGCGAGGCGGCCGCGGACGACGCGATCTTCACCGCCGATGTCGGCACGCCGACCATCTGGGCGGCGCGCTACCTGGCGATGAACGGCAAAAGGCGCCTGCTCGGCTCCTGGGTCCACGGCTCGATGGCCAACGCCCTGTCGCAGGGCATCGGCGCCCAGGCCGCGGAGCCGAATCGGCAGGTGATCGCACTGTGCGGCGACGGCGGCTTCGCCATGCTGATGGGCGACTTCCTGACGCTCCGCCAGCACCGCCTGCCGCTGAAGGTCGTGGTGTTCAACAACGGCACCCTCGGCTTCGTCGAGCTGGAGATGAAGGCGGCGGGCTATCTCGAGACCGGCGTCGCCCTCGACAATCCGGACTTCGCCGCGATGTCCCGGGCCGCCGGCATCTTTGCGATTCGGGTCGAGGACCCGGCCGAGCTGCCGGGCGCCATGCGCGAGTTCCTGGCCTTCGACGGCCCCTCGCTTCTCGACGTCCGCACCGCCCGCAACGAGCTGTCGATGCCGCCCAAGATCGACGGGCAGCAGGTCAAGGGCTTCAGCCTGTACGTGCTGCGGGCCGTGATGGACGGGCGCGGTGACGCAGTTCTCGACCTCGCCAAAACCAACCTCATCCGGTAGACCTCCCTGGGTAATCTAGACCCGTTCCAGTGCAACGGCGCGGGCGATCCAGGGAGGTTCCGGACCATGCGGGTCGGCCTGTTCGTGCCGTGCTACGTCGACGCCTTCGAGCCGGAAGTCGGGATCGCCACGCTGGAATTGCTGGAGCGGGTCGGCTGCACTGTCGAGTACCCGTTCGACCAGACCTGCTGCGGCCAGCCCATGGCCAATACCGGCTGTCACGCCGAGGCCGCCGCCACCGAAGCCCTGTTCGTCAAGAACTTTTCGGATTTTGACTACGTGGTGGCGCCCTCGGGCTCCTGCGTGCATCAGGTGCGCGAGCACCTGACCGCGATCCCGTTGACGGAGGAGGTCAAGAAGGTCCGGGCCAGCACCTACGAGCTGGTCGAGTTCCTGCACGACGTTCTCAAGATCGAGGCGCTGCCCTGGGCCGAGTTCCCGCACAAGGTCGCCTATCACGGCAATTGCAATGCGCTGCGCGGTATCCACCACGCCCGGCCCTCCGAGATCGTGAAGCCGTATTTCTCAAAACCCCTCGACCTGCTCCGTCTGGTGAAGGGCGTCGAACTGGTGGACCTCGCCCGGCCCGACGAGTGCTGCGGCTTCGGCGGCACCTTCTCGGTGTTCGAGCCCGCGGTCTCGGCCAAGATGGGCTACGACAAGGTCGCCGATCAGAATCGGGCCGGGGCGCAATACGTGGTCTCGGCCGATTCCTCGTGCCTGATGCACCAGAAGGGCTGCGCCGAGCGCCTCGGGCTGCCGCTCCGGTACATCCACATCGCGCAAGTGCTGAATGGAGCCGCCGCATGAGCGTCGAGGACCTGAACCCGCGCGCCCGCGACGGCGTCATCCACCCCGAGGTCCGCGCCGCCGACGACGAGAGCGAGCGCGGCCAGGATGGTGGACGCCTCCAGCACGCCGAGGCCGCGACCAAACCGATCCGTGCGCCGAAGGTCCGGGAGGCTCAGCCCCGGGGCGCGAAGATCCGCGGCGATCGCCCGATCGACCAGGCCGAGGCCGCCGAGCGCTTCCTCGCCGCGCCGCTGCACCAGGCCGCCCATGACGAGCGCCTGTGGGACCTGCGCAAGAAGCGCGACGCGTCGGCCCACGGCATCCCGGAATGGGAGGAGCTGCGCGAGCTGGCCTCCGCCATCAAGGCGCACACGCTCACCCATCTCGATCAGTATCTCGAGCAATTCGAAGCCGCCGCGAAGGCCAACGGCGTGCAGGTCCACTGGGCCGCGGACGGCGCCGACCACAACCGCATCGTCCTGGAGATCCTGCGCAGCCGCGGCGCCGAGACCCTGGTGAAGTCGAAGTCGATGCTCACCGAGGAATGCGGCTTCCGCCATCACATGGCGGCCAACGGCATCGAGATCATCGAGACCGACCTCGGCGAGCGCATTCAGCAGCTCGACAACGAGGAGCCGAGCCACATCGTGGCCCCGGCGGTCCACAAGACCCGCATGGACGTGGCCGAAGTTTTTTCGCGGACGCTCGGTACGGATCCCGACAACGACGACGCACACTACCTCGCAGAAAGCCAGCGCGAGACGACCCGGCCCTACATCCTGAAAGCCGATGCCGGCATGACCGGCTGCAACTTCGCCATCGCGGAGACCGGCACGGTCGTCACCTGCACCAACGAGGGCAACGCCGACCTCTCCGGCAACGTCCCGCCGCTGCAGATCCATTCGATCGGCATCGAGAAGATCATCCCCAAGGTCGAGCATCTCGGGGTGTTCATCCGGCTGCTGTCGCGCTCGGCTTTGGGCTCGCCGATCACCCAGTACACCTCGCATTTCCGCGGACCCCGTGCGGGCACCGAGATGCACATGGTGCTGGTCGATAACGGCCGCTCGGCCCGGCTCGGGCTGGAGGAATTCTGGACCTCGCTCAAATGCATCCGCTGCGGCGCCTGCATGAACACCTGCCCAGTCTACCGGCGCTCGGGCGGGCTCTCCTACGGGGCGACCTATTCCGGGCCGATCGGTCTGATCATCGACCCGACCTTCAACAAGCGGAAATACTCGACCCTGCCGTTCTCCTCGACGATGAACGGCTCCTGCACCAACGTCTGCCCTGTGAAGATCAACATCCACGAGCAGATCTTTGCCTGGCGCAAGGTGCTGGTCGAGGAGCATCACATCCCGGCGCTCAAGCAGGGGATGATGAAGGCCGCGGGCGCGGTCCTGTCCCGGCCGGCCGCCTACCGGGCGGCGATCGGGGCTGCGGATTCGGCCTTGAAGGTCCTGCCGCGCTTCGCGGTCTACAACCCACTCAACACCTGGGGGAAGAAGCGCGAGATGCCCGACGCGCCGCGCCAGACCTTCCACGCCTGGTACAAGCAGAACCGGATGCAGAAGGCGGCCAAGGACGCCACCGTGAAGGACGCCGCCCGATGAGCGCCCGCGCGGGCATCCTGGCGGCGCTCAAGGCCAACCGTCCGGCGGGCGATTACCCGCTGCCGGACGTGCCGACCTTCGTGCCGCTGGTCGGCGACGATCTCGTCGAGGAGTTCGGCGAGCGGCTGAAGCGCATGGGCGGCCGCATCGAAGACGGCCGCACCGGCGACCCCCTGGCCGGCGTCCAGGAGCGTCTGGCCGAGGCCAAGGTGATCGCCTCCGCGGTCCCGGAGATCGCGGGTAACCGCGACCTGCGGGCGGTGCGCTACCCGCAGGAGGTCGAGGATGTCGACGTTGCGGTGGTGCGCGCGGTGTTCGGCATCGCCGAGACCGGATCGGTGCTGTTCACCGAAGGCGAGCTGATCGTGAACGCGGTCGCCTACCTGGCCCAGCACCTGATCGTGCTGCTCGATCCCGCCGACATTTTGCCGAACGTGCAGGCGGCCTACAAGCGCCCTGAATTCGGCTGCTCCGCCTACGCGGTGCTACATACCGGCCCCTCGGCCACGGCCGATATCGAGGGCGTGCTGATCCACGGGGCGCAGGGCGTGCGCTCGCTGACGGTGCTGCTCATGCCGCGCTGACCGGGAACCGCGATCGGGCGCGCCGCTTGCTTGGGCAGCGATCATCTCGTCGCCCGGCAAGGAGATCCGATGCGCTATACCCTCGGTTGCAGCCTATCCTACAATATACTCTCGGACACGACCTTCATCTTCAACCTGGAGGTCGCCAAGCTGAGAAGCGTCGAGATCCTCAGCGAGAGCCTGGTGCTCACGCCGAACCTGAAGCGCGACCTCTACACCACGCCCGACCTGCTCAACCGCTATCTCGGCGTCAACGTGCCGATGGGCCAGTTCGCGCTCGAGTATAATGCGGAGGTCGATCTGACCGTCCACCGGGCCGACCCGGCGACCATCAACGAGACCCCGATCGGGGTGCTCCCCCTCGACATCCTGCCGTTCCTGCTGCCGAGCCGGTTCGTCTCGTCCGACCGGCTGACGCCGTTCGCGCAGGCCGAGTTCGGCGCGCTGCCCAAGGGCCACAGCCGCGTGAACGAGATCTGCAACTGGATCCACGACCACATCACCTACCAGCCCGGCACCAGCGACGGCGAGACTACGGCCGACGAGTCGCTGCTGAAGCGCGCCGGCGTCTGCCGCGACTTCGCGCATATCGGCACCGCCTTCTGCCGGGCACTCGGCATCCCGGCCCGGTTCGTGAGCTGCTACGCCCACGGCCTCGTGCCGAGCGATTTCCACGCGGTGTTCGAGGCCTATCTCGACGGGCGCTGGTGGCTGTTCGACGCCACCCGCCAGGCCGATCTCGACGGGCTGGTCCGGATCGGCGTCGGCCGCGACGCCGCCGAGATCGCCTTCTCGACGCCGTTCGGCAACATGCAGCCGGTCAACCAGCAGGTCCGGATCCAGCGCTCGGACGGGCAGGGCAGCCCGATGCCCCGCACGGTCGACGCGATCTCCACCGAGGTCCCGGCGCCGAACGCCGGTGCCGCCTGACCGGACAGCCGCACCGGATCACGCTATCCTGTGATCCTCGGAAGCAAGGACGGGGTGAAACCGCATGGCCTACCGCCACGTCGTCGGCCCGCGCACCCACGTCTTCGCCGATCTCGCCACCTTGATGGCCAAGGCGACGCCGGTGCGCTCCGGCGACCGGCTCGCCGGCATCGCGGCCGAATCCGCCGAGGAGAACGCGGCGGCGCGCTGGTGTCTCGCCGAGGTGCCGCTTTCCGAGATCCTGGCCCGGCCGCTGATCCCCTACGAGCAGGACGACGTTACCCGGCTGATCCTCGACACGCACGACGCCGCCGCCTTCAAAGAGATCGCCCCTCTGACGGTCGGCGATTTCCGCGAGTTTCTGCTGACCGCCACCCCGGAGGTGCTCTCCCGGATCGCCCCCGGCGTCACGCCGGAGATCGCCGCGGCCGTCTCAAAGATCATGCGCAATCAGGACCTGATCTCGGTGGCCCGCAAGGTCCGCGTGGTCACCCGCTTCCGCAACACGATCGGGCTCCCCGGTACGCTCGCGGTGCGGTTGCAGCCGAACCACCCCACCGATGATCCGAAGGGCATCACCGCGGCGATCCTCGATGGGCTCACCCTCGGCTGCGGCGACGCGGTGATCGGCATCAACCCGGCTTCCGATTCTGTCCAGGCGCTCGGCGACCTGCTCCAGCTTCTCGACGGGCTGATCCAGAAGCACGCCATTCCCACGCAGGCCTGCGTGCTCACCCACGTCACCACCACGCTCGCCGCCATGGAGCGTGGGCTGCCCGTCGACCTCGTGTTCCAGTCGATTGCCGGCACCGAAAAGGCGAACGCCGGCTTCGGGGTGACGCTCCCCCTGCTCAAGGAGGCCTACGAGGCGGCCCTGGCGCTCAAGCGCGGCCCGCTCGGCGACAACTGCATGTATTTCGAGACCGGCCAGGGCTCGGCGCTGTCGGCGGATGCCCATCACGGCATCGACCAGCAGACCCTGGAGGCCCGGGCCTACGCGGTCGCCCGGCCGTTCCGGCCGCTCCTCGTCAACACCGTCGTCGGCTTCATCGGGCCCGAATACCTCTACGACGGCAAGGAGATCATCCGGGCCGGGCTGGAGGACCATTTCTGCGGCAAGCTGATGGGCGTGCCGCTGGGCGTCGACGTTTGCTACACCAACCATGCCGAGGCCGATCAGGACGACATGGACACGCTGCTGACACTGCTCGGCGCGGCCGGCTGCACCTACGTCATGGGCGTCCCGGGGGCCGACGACGTGATGCTCAATTACCAATCCACGTCGTTCCACGATTCCCTCTACCTGCGCGAGGTTTTGGGCCTGAAGCGCGCCCCCGAATTCGAGGCCTGGCTCCACGGCATCGGCCTGACCGACGCGGCCGGTGCCCTGCTGCCGGGTTCAGGCGCCCCGCTGCTCTCAGCGGCGCCGGACCTGGCCGCGTGAGCGACCCCGGGGAGATCTGGGCGCGACTCGCCGGGCTGACGCCGGCCCGGATCGGGCTCGGCCGCGCCGGCAGCGGCTTGCCGACCCGGGAGGTGCTGCGCTTCGGCCTCGACCACGCTCAGGCCCGGGACGCCGTGCACGCGCCGATGGATGCGGAGGCGCTGGCCGGCGCCATCGCGGAACTCGGCCTCACCACGATCCCGGTGGCCTCACAGGCCCCCGACCGGGCGACGTACCTGCGCCGCCCCGATCTCGGCCGCCGCCTCGATCCGGAAAACCTTGCCAAGCTTCAAGCCGCAGTCGAACCGGCCGACCTCGCTATCGTGGTGGCCGATGGGCTTTCGGCCCGGGCGGTGCACGAGAACGCGGCGCCGCTGCTGAAGGCGTTCAAGCCCCTGGCGGAGAAATCCGGCTGGCGCCTCGCTCCCGTGGTGATCGCCAGTCAGGCCCGCGTGGCGCTCGGCGACGCGATCGGCGAGGCCCTGAAGGCCCGGGCGGTGGCGGTGCTGATCGGCGAGCGGCCCGGCCTGTCCTCACCGGACAGCCTCGGCATCTACCTGACCTTCGGGCCGCAGGTCGGCCGCTCGGATGCAGAGCGCAATTGCATCTCGAACGTGCGAACGGCCGGCCTCACACATGAGAAAGCAGCGTTCAAGCTGCACTGGCTGCTCGCCCGCGCACTGACCCTGGGCTTGAGCGGCGTGACGCTGAAGGACGAGAGCGACCGTGCGCTGGAAACCGGTGGTGCGTCGGCCGCTTTGCCGGAGCCGGGCGGCGGCTGAACGGGGGCACGTGTTTCGTGCTCTGTGCCGAACGGAGTATCGGCTCAGTCATGTGGATAGCAGTTTAAGGTCCATGTCTGCGGTCCGGAGATTGTCATCGACACCCGATCCATCACCCCCGTCATCCCGGGGCCGCGGAGCGGAGCCCGGGATCCAGAAACGCAAGCAATTCAGTACCTTGCACCGCCGGCGGCTCCGGATTCCGGGCTCGCCTGCACTGTCTCAGAATGAAAACGGAGCGTTCTGAGCGGCAGGGCTCCGGCGATACCGCTCGTCTGTGAGCCTTAGAAGCGGTGTCGATTAAGCCTAATTGGCCCGGTCATGCGGCCGAACGATTATCCTTAACCTAATCTCGCGCCGGCAATCGACCCCAAGCGTGGCTGTGGCGGGGTCGCAACACCGTAAAACGATCCCGGGTCTGCCCCGAGACCTGCCCGCAAACGCCGCGATCCCGCCATAGTCCGAGCCCACCTCAACATCCGCGGTAAACGGCAAGTTCGACAACGATTTACCGTTTCGAAACGAGGATTTCCCGAGCACGCGGACGGCCCCCACGGCGCATCGCGAACGGCGACGCGCCGCGGTCTCCTGCACCCTCGGGACTGGCGGCGCGAAGGCTTGGTTCGGGTTGATGGACACGCGTTTGAACGACAAGTCGAAGCTGCCCAGCCGTCACGTCACGGAGGGTCCGGACCGCGCTCCGCATCGCTCGTATCTCTACGCGATGGGCCTGACCCGGGAGCAGATCCACCAGCCGCTGGTGGGTGTCGCCTCCTGCTGGAACGAGGCCGCGCCCTGCAACATCTCGCTGATGCGCCAGGCGCAGGCGGTGAAGAAGGGCGTCGCCGCCGCCCACGGCACGCCGCGCGAATTCTGCACCATCACGGTCACCGACGGCATCGCCATGGGCCATGGCGGCATGCGCGCCTCGCTGCCGTCGCGTGAGGTCATCGCCGACTCGGTCGAGCTGACCATGCGCGGCCACGCCTACGACGCCCTCGTGGGCCTCGCCGGCTGCGACAAGTCGCTGCCCGGCATGATGATGGCGATGGTGCGCCTCAACGTCCCGTCGATCTTCATCTACGGCGGCTCGATCCTGCCCGGCTCGTTCCGCGGCAAGCCGGTCACCGTCCAGGACCTGTTCGAGGCGGTCGGCAAGGTCGCGGTCGGCGACATGAGCCTGGAAGACCTCGACGAGCTGGAGCAGGTGGCCTGCCCGTCAGCCGGCGCCTGCGGCGCGCAGTTCACCGCCAACACCATGGCGACCGTCTCCGAGGCGATCGGCCTGGCGCTGCCCTACTCGGCCGGCGCCCCGGCGCCCTACGAGATCCGGGACAAGTTCTGCGCCACCGCCGGCGAGAAGGTGATGGAGCTGCTGGCCAAGCAGATCCGCCCGCGCGACATCGTCACCCGCAAGGCGCTCGAGAACGCCGCCACCGTGGTGGCCGCCTCCGGCGGCTCGACCAACGCGGCCCTGCACCTGCCGGCGATCGCCCATGAATGCGGCATCGAGTTCACGCTGTTCGACGTCGCCGAGATTTTCCGGCGCACGCCCTACATCGCCGACCTCAAGCCCGGCGGGCGCTACGTCGCCAAGGACATGTTCGAGGTCGGCGGCATCCCGCTGCTGATGAAGACCCTGCTCGACCACGGCTTCATGCACGGCGACTGCCTGACGGTCACCGGCCGCACCATTGCGGAGAACATGGACCGGGTGACCTGGAACCCGGACCAGGACGTGGTCTACCCGGCCAACCGCCCGATCACCCCGACCGGCGGCGTCGTCGGCCTCAAGGGCAACCTCGCCCCCGAGGGCGCGATCGTGAAGGTCGCCGGCATGCCGGCCGAGAAACAGGTCTTCACCGGCCCGGCCCGGGTGTTCGATGGCGAGGAGGCCTGCTTCGAGGCGGTGCAGTCGCGGACCTACAAGGAAGGCGACGTCCTCGTCATCCGCTACGAGGGTCCGCGCGGCGGCCCCGGCATGCGCGAGATGCTGTCCACGACCGCGGCCCTCTACGGCCAGGGCATGGGCGACAAGGTCGCTCTGATCACGGACGGGCGCTTCTCCGGCGCGACCCGTGGCTTCTGCGTCGGCCATGTCGGCCCCGAGGCGGCGGTGGGCGGCCCGATCGGCCTGATCCGCGACGGCGACATCATCACCCTGGACGCGATCCAGGGCACGCTCAACGTCGCCCTGTCGGACGAGGAGTTGGCCGAGCGCCGCAAGGCGTGGGCGCCCCGGACCAACACCGCGACCTCCGGCTACCTGTGGAAATACGCGCAGGGCGTCGGCCCGGCGCTGTACGGCGCCGTGACCCATCCGGGCGGCGCCAAGGAGATGGAGAGCTATGCGGACGTCTAGGACTGACCTCAGCCGGCGCAGGGCGCCGGCCGGGGCCGATCCCGGTCGGTCCCGCCTGATTGCCAGAATCGCGGCGTCCGCTGGCGTCTTGATCCTGCTCGCCCTGCCCACGGAGGCGCCGCGCGCGCTCGACGCCAGCGTCCGCACGCCGGTGCAGGTGCCGGTGGCGGACAAGAGCTATCGCTCGGCCAAGGACGCGCTGCGCGCCGGCGTGCGCGAGTACAATGCCGGCGACAAGCAGGGCGCCGCCCGCGCCCTCGAATACGCCGCCGGGCAGGGCCATGCCCTGGCCCTGTGGAAGCTCGGCCGGATGTACGCCGAGGGCGACGGCGTGCCCCATGACGACCTGAAGGCGTTCGAGTTCTTCTCCCGGATCGCCGATGCCAGCACCGACGACGGTCCCGATCCGCAGAATTCGGCGGTGACCGGCAGCGCGTTCACGGCGCTCGGTACCTACTTCCTGGAAGGGATCAAGGGCACCTATGTGCGCCCGAACCCCGAGCGCGCCTACGACATGTTCAACTACGCGGCTTCGTATTACGGCGAGCCCAACGCGCAGTACAACCTCGCCCGGCTCTACCTTGACGGCACCGGCGTCGAGGCCGACCCCCGCCAGGCGGCCCGCTGGTTCAACCTGGCGGCCGAGAAGGGCCACCATCCGGCGCAGGCGCTGCTCGGCGACATGCTCCTGAACGGACTGGGCGGCGTGCCGATCCAGCGCGTGAAGGGCCTGATGTGGCTCTCGCTCGCCCGCGAGGGCGCGGAGGGCCGCAAGGACGATTGGATCGTGGCGCTCTACGAGAAGAACTGGGCGGCCGCCAACGAGGATGACCGGGCCGAGGCCCAGAGCCAGCTCCAGACCGTCGGCTCGATCCGGCGGCGGCACTAGACCACGATGCAGAAAAGCGGATTCCGGTTTTCCGAAAGCATCACGCGATAACGAAGGTCGAGACCATGCCGCTGTTTTCCCGAAACAGCGGCATGGTTTGACGCCGCCGGTCGGGATCAGCCCTTCTTGGCGTCCTGCGCGGCCTTGAACGACGGGCGCGCCAGGGTCTCGGCGACGTAGGCCGACAGCTTCGGCCAGCGGCCGGCATCGACATGCGCGTCGGCCAAGTGGAAGTTGTAGAAACCCGTGGCGATCGAGATGTCGGCGATGCCGAACGCGTCGCCGACGAGGTACGGCCCCGAGATCTGCCGCTCCAGATAGTCGAACAGCGGCGGCAGATCCTCGTTGAGCGCCTTCGTGACCGCGGCCTCGTCGGTGGGCTTGCCCATCATGTTGGGCTTCAGGACCCGCTCGACGAACGGCACGACCAGCTTCCCGAACAGCTCCGTGTCGCCGAACTTGTCGAACCAGATCGCGCGGCCGAGCGCCTGCGGGTCGGACGGGACCAGGGCCGGGGTCGGATGCTTACGCTCCAGGTACCAGAGGATCGCCGAGGAATCGGCGAGCTTGAAGCCGCCATCTTCGATCGCCGGAATCTTACCCAGGGGGCTGGCCGCCTGGAAGTCCTGGTCGGGCGCGTGGAACATCACCGGTCTGTGCTCGAAGGGCACGTTCTTCTCGGTGAGCGAGACCAGGACCTTGCGGACGTAGGGCGAGTAACCGGTACCGTAGACGATCATCATAACTCCATCGGGGCAGGGACCGCGGTCTGTCGATCCGCCGGTCCATGACGATGGAGATAGGGCCGATTGTCGGTCTGCCGACCAGGCCGCACTCACCGGTCCGTGATGAGGCCGCGCGGGCTCACCAGGCCGGGGCCGCGATTGCCGTGACGAAGGACGGTCGGTCGAGGGTCAGGGCGACCCAGCCGGCGAGCTTCGGCCAGCGCGCCGCATCGACCTCGACCTTCGCGAGCCGGAGATTGTGGAACGGCGACGCCACCGCGATGTCGGCGATCCCGAAGGCATCGCCGACGAGGAACGGACCGGTGATCTGCGTTTCGAGATAATCGAACAGGAGCGGCAGGTTCTGGTCGAGCGCCTGCTGCGCCAACGCCTCGTCGCCCGGCACCTTGAAGATCCGCGGCTTCAGGAAGCGCTCCGCGAACACGACCGAAAGTCTCCGGTCGAGCTCGATCTCGCCGAACTTGTCGAACCAGCGGGCGCGGGCGGCACCCTGCGCATCGGCCGGGATCAGTGCGGGCTGCGGGTACAGGCGCTCGAGGTAGTCGAGGATCGCGCTGGAATCGGCCAGCCGAAAGCCGTCGTGGTCGATCGCCGGGATCTTGCCCACGGGGCTTGCCGCCCGGAACGCGGCATCCTCCGCCTGCGGCGACACCGGCCGATGCTCGTACCGGATGCCCTTCTCGGCCAGAGCCACGAGGACCTTCCGTACGAAGGGCGAGATGCTGGTGCCGTAGACGATCATGGTCGAGTCCCCCGAAAGCTCGGCGGCTTCCTAGACCTGTTGCCGATCGCGTTGCAATCGGCGGCGCGTCCAAGCCTTCGATCGCTCATGTTTGCTTGCGCAGCGCCGAGATTGACTTCGGCAGCGCGCGATTTGGCGATCGCTTACAGGGACGAAGCCAATTTCAGCTTCTCGAAGCGCTTGAGCAGACGATCCCGCTTCAATCGCGACAGGCGGTCGATCCAGAAGACGCCGTCGAGCTGATCAATCTCATGCTGGACGACGGCGGCCTCGAAGCCGTCCACCTCCTCCTCGTGGGTTGCTCCGTCGAGGTCGCGATAGCCGAACCGGATGCGGGCGGCCCGGGTGATCCGCTCCCGCACGCCCGGCATGCTGACGCTGCCCTCGTCATGGACCGCCGTGTCGGGGGACGCCCAGAGGATTTTTGGGTTCACGAAGACGCGCAGATCCTCGTCCGGCGACAGCCTGATGACCATGACGCGCTCGCAGATGCCGATATGCGGTGCCGTCAGTCCGATGGCGCTCGCGGCCAGGAGAGTGTCTGCCACATCGTCGGCGAGGGCCTTCAGGCCGGGCCCGAACGCATCGGTCGGGGCTGCCGGAAGCGAGAGCCGGGGATCAGGGAACAGGACGAGGGAGTGGGCCGGCATGGTCGATTGATTCACCTGCGACGGTGCGGGATGCCTTGTCCTCCACCGGAGCGGGGGGGCGCCGTCAACCGGCAAGATGGGCGGGATGTCTTCGGCCGATGTCGGAAGGCGGTTCTCAGCAACAGGTATCCCAATCCCTGCCCTCATCCTGAGGCGCCGGGCGATCGAAGATCGGCTGGCCTCGAAGGAGCCCTCCAGGGGTCGCGGAGCTGTCTGGAGGGCTCCTTCGAGGCCCGCTTGCGCGGGCACCTCAGGATGAGGTCGAGGGTCGGAAAAGCGGATCAAACCGGCTTTGAAAACGAGTTTCGGGGAAGCCTCCCACGTGGGATGACGGTAGCAACGTCCAGAAAGCCGTCTGTCCGCCGCCAAACCCAAGGGGCGTGACCAAAGCTCATGCGATGAGGCTTTCGACCCTACCCCGCCGTCAGCTCCACCGTCACCGGCACGTGGTCGGACGGCTTGTCGAGGCCGCGCAGATGCTTCTGCACGGCGGCCGAGACTAGCCGGTCGGCGGCTTGGGGGGAGAGCAGCAGGTGGTCGATGCGGATGCCCGCGTTCCGCTGCCAGCAGCCGGCTTGGTAGTCCCAGAAGGTGTAGAGCCCGTCGCGCGGGTCGCAGGCGCGCAGGCCGTCGGTGTAGCCCTCGGCCAGGAGCGCGCGGAACGCCGCCCGGGTGCTGGGCAGGAACAGCGCGTCGGAGCGCCACGCCTCCGGGTCTGCCGCATCGGCGGGTTCGGGGATGACGTTGTAGTCGCCCGCCAGCACCACGGCGTTCTCGTCCTCCATGAGGGCGCGGGCGTGGAGCCGCAGCCGTTCCATGAAGGCGAGCTTGTAGGGGTATTTCGGGCTGTCCACCGGGTTGCCGTTCGGCAGGTAGATCGAGGCCACCCGCACCGGCTTGGTGTCGGCGCCGGAGATCAGCGCCTCGATGTAGCGGGACTGCTCGTCGGACGCGTCCCCCGGCAGGCCACGGCGGATCTCGGTCATCGCCAGCGGCGCCCGCACCAGCATCGCCACGCCGTTATAGGCCTTCTGGCCCAGGGTCTCGACCGCGTAGCCGGCGCTTTCGACCTCGGCGCGGGGGAACGCGTCGTCCTGGCACTTCAGCTCCTGCAGGCAGACCACGTCGGGTTTTGCCTCGTCGAGGAAGCCCAGCAGATGCGGCAGCCGCTGCTTGATCGAGTTGACGTTCCAGGTGGTAATCCGCATCGCCTCGCTTCCGCTCGCCGTCCGGTCGTCATCCGCGCTTCGCGCCGCGCTGACAAGGCCATGGCGGCGCAAGATCGGGGCGGTATGGGCGCCAGGATGACGATGGGGTGGTTCGAGCCGGTCATGGCCTATTGCGAGCGGACCGGGCCGGAGGTCTGGGCCGAGCCGGTCAACGCGGCCTCCAACCTGGCCTTCCTGCTGGCCGCCGCCGCCTCGGCGCGTCGAGCCCGCGCGGTTGAGCCGCCGGATCGCGCTTGCCTGGGTCTGGCCGGGCTGATCGCCGTCGTCGGAATCGGCTCGTTCCTGTTCCACACCCTGGCGGTGACCTGGGCGATGTATGCCGACATCATCCCGATCACGCTGTTCATCGTCGCCTATCTGGCGCTGGCGCTGCACCGCTTCCTGAAGCTGCCCCGTCTCCGGGTCGAGGCGGCCACCGCGGGCTTCGTCCTGTTCAGCTTCACGCTGGTGCCGACCCTCGACGGGCTGACCGGAGCCGACATCTCCGCCCTCACCAACGGCTCGATCGATTACCTGCCGGCGGCCCTGGCCCTGTTTACCGTGGCCGTGCTCGATCGCCCGGAGACGCGCTTCGTCGGCACCGGGCGACGGCTCACCGAGATCGGCGTGCTGTTCCTCGTCTCGCTCACCGCGCGCACCCTGGACCGCAGCGTCTGCGCGGTGCTGCCGATGGGCACGCACGCGCTCTGGCATGTTCTGAACGCCCTGGTGCTCTACGCGCTCGTTGCCACGGCCATCCGGCACCGCGTAGTCGCGGGCTGAGCGGGACAGCGGTTTTCTTGCGGGCCGGATGGAATTCTTGCACAGATGCGCCGCATCGGGGGCCCGGCCTCAAGCGGGCGCCCGGCACGGAAGGAATCATGACAGTGAGCTACCGCATCGGCGTCGCCGGCCTCGGCACCGTCGGCGCGTCCGTCGTCCGGATGATCGCCCGCCGCCGTGACACCCTGACCGCCTCCGGCCTCGACATTCGCGTCGCCGCGGTGTCGTCCCGCGACCGGACCCGCGACCGCGGCCTCGATCTCGCCGGTGTCACCTGGTTCGACGATCCGGTGGCGCTGGCGCGCTCGGGCGAGGTCGATTGCGTGGTCGAGCTGATCGGCGGCGCCGAGGGGCCGGCCAAGGACGTGGTCGAGGCGGCGCTCCAGGCCGGCAAGACGGTGGTGACCGCCAACAAGGCCCTGCTCGCCCGCCACGGCGCGGCGCTGGCGGCGCTCGCCGAGGCGAACGGCGTGGCACTCGCCTACGAGGCCGCGGTGGCCGGCGGCATCCCGGTGATCAAGACCCTGCGCGAGGGCCTGCCCGGCAACGCCGTCGCCCGCGTCTACGGGATCCTCAACGGTACCTGCAACTACATCCTCAGCCGCATGGAGCGCGAGGGCCTGACCTTCGAAGCCTGCCTCAAGGATGCGCAGGCATTGGGCTATGCCGAGGCCGACCCGACCTTCGACGTCGAGGGTTTCGACACCGCCCACAAGCTCGCGATCCTGACGAGCCTCGCCTACGGCACCACCATCGACGCCGATGGCGTGTCGGTGGAGGGTATCTCCCGCGTGCAGCCCCTCGATCTGCGCATGGCCGACGAGCTCGGCTATCGGATCAAGCTGCTCGGCGTCGCCCAGGCCTCGGAGGCCGGCATCGAGCAGCGCGTCCACCCGACCATGGTGCCGAAATCCTCCGCCATCGCCCAGGTGATGGGCGTGACCAACGCGGTGACCATTGACGCCGACGCCGTCGGCGAGCTGACCCTGATCGGCCCGGGCGCCGGCGGCGAGGCGACCGCCTCCGCGGTGGTGGCCGACATCGCCGACGTGGCCCGGGGCATCGTCCGCCCGACCTTCGGGGTGCCGGCTTCGGCGATGCGCGCCAGCGAGCGGGTCGAGATGCAGCGCCACGAGGGCGGCTACTACATCCGCCTCACCGTGCACGACCGTCCGGGCGTCGCCGCCGGCGTCGCCCAGCGCATGGCCGACCGGGAAATCTCCCTGGAGAGCATCCTGCAGCGCCGCACCGAGGGCGCTGGGACCGATCCGCGCGGGCGCTCGGGACGGCCGGTGCCGCTCGTGCTCATCACCTACGCGGCCACCGAGGGCAGCATCCGGGCCGCCCTCGACGCGATCGACGCCGATGGGCTGCTCGCCGAGCCGCCGCAGGTCATCCGCATCGAGCGTGAATAAGCGTGCACAATGTCGCGCCACGTGCCGCAATTTTGATGCAGGATAAGTGATATTTTTGCGGCGTGCGTAGACTGACAGGTGTTGGTCGACGACGAACGCGCCGGGATCCGACCATAAGATCGGCCCGGGACACAGGCAGGAAACGATGGCCGTGCCCCCCAAGTCCGAACCGCGCGGCGTGCCGCGCACGCTCGCCCTCGAACTCGCCCGCGTCACAGAGCGGGCCGCCATCGCGGCGGCGCGGCTGCGCGGCATGGGCGACGAGAAGGCGGCCGACCAGGCTGCGGTCGACGCGATGCGCGACGAGCTCAACGGCCTGCCGATCCGCGGCACCGTGGTGATCGGGGAGGGCGAGCGCGACGAGGCGCCGATGCTGTTCATCGGCGAGCAGCTCGGGCGCGGCGAGGGGCCCGAGGTCGACATCGCGGTCGATCCCCTGGAGGGCACGACGCTCTGCGCCAAGGACATGCCCGGCGCCATCGCGGTGATGGCGATGGCCGAGCGCGGCTCGCTGCTGGCCGCCCCCGACGTCTACATGCAGAAGATCGCGATCGGTCCGGGCTACAAGCCGGGCCTGGTCGATCTCGACGCCAGCCCCGCCGACAACATCGCCGCGCTCGCCCGGGCCAAGGGCGTCGAGCCCGATCAGATCACGGCGCTGATCCTCGACCGCCCCCGCCACGCCGCCCTGATCGCCGACGTGCGCGCCGCTGGCGCCGCGGTCCGGCTGATCTCGGACGGCGACATCGCCGGCATCATCTTCACGGCAAGTCCCGCCGAGACCGGCATCGACATCTATCTCGGCACCGGCGCCGCCCCCGAGGGCGTCCTGGCCGCCGCGGCCATGCGGTGCATCGGCGGCCAGATGCAGGGGCGGCTGATCCTCGATACGCCCGAGCGCCGTCGCCGCGCCGCCGAGATGGGCATCGACGACTACAACCGGAAATACGATCTGGTCGATCTCGCCAGCGGTGACGTGATCGTGGCCGCCACCGGCGTTACAGACGGAGCGCTGCTGCGCGGCGTCCGGTTCCGGCCCGACCGGATCCAGACCGAGACGGTGGTCTACCGCTCGGAAGCTGGGACGGTCCGACGGATTCTGGGTGAGCACCGCCGCGGCGTGGCCTGACGGCGCTCCCGAAGTCTTAAACCAAGTCCCAAAAAATCAGTTCAGGACGACGACCTTGCTGCCGACATTGACGCGGCTGAACAGGTCGATCGCGTCCTGGTTGATCATCCGGATGCAGCCCGAGGACACGCTCTTGCCGATCGAGAATGGCTCGAGGGTGCCGTGGATGCGGAACAGCGTGTCCTTGTTGCCCTGCCAGAGATACATGGCGCGCGCGCCCAGCGGGTTGCGCAGGCCGCCTTCGACGCCCAGCCCGCTCTGGAGCTTGTCGACCTCGCTGGCGAGCTTCGGGCTGCGGGCGATCATCTCCTTGGGCGGGTACCAATCCGGCCAGGCCTGCTTGGAATTGACCGTCGCGGTCCCGGACCACGAAAAGCCCTGCTTGCCGACGCCGACGCCGTAGCGGCGGGCGCGACCACCCGTCTCGACCAGGGTGAGCTGGTGGGCGCGCGGGTCGACGATGATCGTGCCCGGCTCGTAGGGGCCGTTATAGGCGATCTCCTGACGGAGGAAGGCCGGGTTCATCTTCTTGTAGTTGAAGGCCTGGATCGGGAACACGTCGTCCGGGATCGGTCCGTAGGCCTTGGCGTAGTCGATCGGCCCTTCATCGGGGGTGCGGAGCACGGCCTTCGCCTTGGCGGCCTCGATCGGCGAGAGACCCTCGGCCGGGGGCGCTCCGGCAGCGCGCCGGGGCGGCGCGGTCGGGTCATCATATTCCAGCGCGTAGACCGGGGCGGCCTGCGGTGCTGGGGCAGCCTGCGGCGCTTGGGCTGCCGGCGGGGCGGCGCGGACCACCGGGGCGCGGCCGGTATAGGGCAGGTAGCGGTCGCCGCGGCGCACGTAGAAGGCACCGTTCTGGTCCTGGTAGAGCTGGCCGTCGTCACCGAGCCCGTCGATGCCGGACTCGGCCACCGGGCCGCGGCCCTGGGCGTGGGCTGTCGAGGCAAGCGCGAGGACGGTGAAGCCAGCCAGGACGAGGCGGCGGATCGGGGCGGACATGGTTCGGTTTTCCCTGGATGGCGCGGCGTCACCGAAAGCGTGCGGCGGCGCGCGATCGAGCAGGCCGGCACGAATACAGGGCCAAGCTCATCCCAGGCCTTAGCAAAGATCGTGCGGTATCGCCAAGTTGCGTGAGTCCCCTACGGTCGAAGTCTGATGATGCGGTTGGTACTTCTCTTCGCCTGTGTTGCCTTCGTGCCTCAACCGACGGCCCGCCCGTTCACCCTGCCGCGCGATCATGCGGGACGGCCCCGGTTCCCGGCCAACATGGCCTTGCGCCGACCCTCAACGCAAGGTTGATGGCGCTGACCGGCATCTCCGCCGGGCGAGAGGTTCTGGCCGTGCGCGCAAGCGTTTTACGAGGCGCTGCCATCTTGGCTGTCGCCCTGGTGCTCGGCCCGCCCGCGCAGGCGCGCCGGGCCACCACCGCAGAGCCGCCCAAGGTTGCCGAGCCGGCCGGAACCTGGACCTCCGGCACCCAGCCCGACCGCGATTGCGGCCGCGCCCGCCGCAAGTTCTGGCTGCCGCAGGAAGGCTGGATCGTCCGCACCGTCGTGTCGTGCCGGTGATGGGGACGCTTATTGGGAGCGCCCGATTCCCAAGCAGTGCTGCCCGGATCACGGGCAATCCCGCTGCCGGACGAGATCAGGTTTGAAGGCAGGCCGCGCCGTCTCGCGAAGGTGAGAGGCTTGATGAGACTTTGACTGATCATCCCACCCGCCATCTCAAGATGAAGGAGGGAGTGGGATATGCGCGGCACTGGTTGCCGCCCGTCTCGTCATTGCGAGCGCAGCGAAGCAACCCAGGGAAACGCTACGTTCGGATATCGCGCGCCGCCCTGGGTTGCATCGCTGCGCTCGCAATGACGGCGTGGGTCGATCGGAGGCCGTGATCGTCGCCACTCCGATCCCCTAGAAGCTGGCACGCATGCTGCATTGCCCACTGCGCCGCGCTCGATGCTGCGGCGGAGCAACGGCGCTCCAAACAGCGGACGGTGTGAGTCCGGATCCCCGGCATGAGCGACCGCGTGACGGTTCGCCTCTCATAAGACGAGCACCACCTATGGCCAGCTTCAAGACGGTGATGAAGTCGGGGCACCCCCCGACGCTGTTCGCGGCATTCCTCTACTTCGATTTCTGCTTCGCCATCTGGGTCCTGAACGGGGCCATGGGCCCGTTCATCACCGAGACCTACAAGCTGACGCCGGCGCAGACCGGCTTCATGATCTCGCTGCCGATCCTCGCCGGGGCGCTGATGCGCTTCCCGCTCGGAATCCTGGCCCAGTATATCGGCCGCAAGAACGCCGCCATCACCGAGATGACGGTGATCATGCTGGCGATGGCATACGGATACTTCGTGGTCTCGTCGTACAACGACGTGCTCGCCATGGGCGTGCTGCTCGGCATCGCCGGCGCCTCGTTCGGCGTAGCTTTGTCCCTCGGGTCGGGCTGGTTCCCGCCGGAGCACAAGGGCCTGGCGATGGGCATCGCGGGTGCCGGCAACTCGGGCACCGTGCTCGCCGTGCTGTTCGCCCCGCCGCTGGCGCAGGCCTATGGCTGGCAGACCACCTACGCCTTCGCAGGCGTGGTGATGCTGATTCCGCTCGCGGTCATGATCGTGTTCGCCAAGGAGCCGCCGGACAACGCCCACCAGTCCTTCAAGGAGCACATCTCCTGCCTGTTCACCAAGGACGGCTGGGCGTTCTCGCTGATCTACGTCATCACCTTCGGGGGCTTCGTCGGCCTGTCGAATTTCCTGCCGACCTTCTTCTACGAGCAGTTCTCGGTGACCAAGGTCGAGGCGGGTCGGCTGACCATGCTGGCGGCCTTCATGGGCTCGGGCATCCGGATCGTCGGCGGCTACTTCGCCGACCGGATGGGCGGGATCGCGGTCCTGTCGGTGGTGCTGCTCGCCGCGATTGCGACCTTCCTGTCGCTGATGGCGACGCCCTCGCTCGCCGTGACCACGCTGCTGTTCATGCTCTGCTTCGCGGCGCTCGGCGCCGGCAACGGTGCGCTGTTCCAGCTCGTGCCCCTGCGCTGGCCGGCCAACACCGCCGTTGCCGGCTCGATGATCGGCGAGGTCGGAGCCTTGGGCGGCGCGATCCTGCCGAACGTCATGGGCCTGTCGAAGCAGTATACCGGCTCGTTTTCCACGGGCTTCATCGGCTACGCGGTGTTCACCGCCGCGGTGCTGGGCTGCCTGATGCTGTGGCAGCGCAAGTGGGTCGGCAGCTGGGTCGGCCCGCGCGGCAAGGCGCTGGGCACCGAGACGGAGACCGGACAGCTGCAGCCGGCAGCGGTCTGAAGACGCCCGTTACAGGGCCGGTTCCACCGCGAGCGGGGGACCGGCCCGGGGGAGGCGATCACCCTCAGGAGATCGGCATATCCCTTCGTCCACCTCATCCTGAGGCGACGGAGCGAAGCGGAGGCCTCGAAGGAGCCCTCCAGCCAGCCGCGCGATCCCTGGATGCCGCCTTCGAGGCCGCGAATGCTGCACCTCAGGATGAGGGGGTGATTGGGAGATCCACCGGTCTCGAACGGGGTCAGCACGACACGGCCGCTCCGAGCCGCACTCAAAGACGATTCACCTTCATCGAAACGGGACCCTCGTGGCTCCCGTTTCCCGTTCCCGCTAGCGATTGAATTCGTGCCGATCCCCTCGACGCACGGTTGCCTTCCGGTGCAAGAGGCGATTGAATAACGAATACCAAAGAGCGCCCGTCCTCGGGACGAGGCGCCCGGCGACCGCGGAACGCGGCGCCTTTGAGCGGAGGAACGGTCGATGCTGAAGCGCGTGAGCGCCACCCAGGGCGTGCTCGGCCTGCTCTGCGTGATGTATTTCATCACGTATCTCGACCGGGTGAACATCGCGACCGCCGGCGCCGAGATCATCCGCGAATTCGGCATGTCGAAGACCGATTTCGGTCTGATCCTCTCGGCCTTCGCCTACCCCTACGCGATCTTCCAGGTGATCGGCGGCTCGGTCGGCGACAAGTTCGGCGCGCGGCGCACGCTCCTCGTCTGCGGCATGATCTGGGCTTCGGCCACGATCCTGACCGGCCTGGTCGGCGGGCTGATCAGCCTGTTCCTGGCGCGGGTGCTGCTCGGCTTCGGCGAGGGCGCGACCTTCCCGACCGCGACCCGGGCGATGCAGAACTGGACGGCGCCGGGCCGGCGCGGCTTCGCCCAGGGCATCACCCACGCCTTCGCCCGGCTCGGCAACGCGGTAGCGCCGCCGATCGTGGCCTTCCTGATGTACCATTTCGGCTGGCGGACCAGCTTCGTGATCCTGGGCGGGATCAGCTTCATCTGGGTGGTGATCTGGTACCTGTATTTCCGCGACGACCCGTCCGACCACCCGACCATCACGGCCAAGGAGCTCGAAGCCCTGCCGCCGCCCAAGAAGGTCGGTGCCAAGCAGTCGGTGCCGTGGGGGCCGCTGACCCGACGCATGCTGCCGGTGACGGTGACGTATTTCTGCTACGGCTGGACCCTGTGGCTGTTCCTCGGCTGGCTGCCGAGCTTCTTCAAGGAGAATTACGGCCTCGACCTCAAGAACTCGGCCCTGTTCGCCTCGGGGGTCTTCTTCGCCGGCGTCGTCGGCGATACGGTCGGCGGCATGCTGAGCGACTCGATTCTCCATCGCACTGGCAACGTGAAGCTCGCCCGCCTGTCGGTGATCGTCGTCGGCTTCCTGGGTGCGGCCGCGAGCCTGGCCGGGGTGTTCCTCACCCGGGACCTCACCCTGGTGGCTTTGCTGCTCTCCTCCGGCTTCTTCTTCGCCGAGCTGGTGATCGGGCCGATCTGGTCGGTGCCGATGGACATCGCGCCGAAATATGCCGGCACCGCCAGCGGGTTGATGAATACCGGCTCGGCGATTGCGGCGATCGTCTCGCCGATCGTATTCGGACTGATCGTGGACCTGACCGGGAGCTGGACGCTGCCCTTCGTCGGCTCGGTCGGCCTGTGCCTGCTCGGCGCTGCGCTCGCCTTTACCATGCATCCCGAGCGCGAATTCGTGGACCCCGTCACCGGGCCGGTCGGCCCCGTGGCGACCGTGCCGGCCGGGGAGTAGCGCCGCGATGGCGGAACAGACGGGACGTTCCGGGCCGCTCGCCGGCATGCGGGTGATCGAGCTGGCGCATATCATGGCCGGTCCGGTCTGCGGGCTGATGCTCGCCGACATGGGCGCGGAGGTGATCAAGGTCGAGAAGATGGAGGGCGACGACACCCGTCGCACCGTCCCGCCAGCGCTGGAGGGCGAGAGCGCCGCCTACATGATGATGAACCGCGGCAAGCGCGGGCTCAGCCTCGACCTGAAGAACCCGGACGG
Source organism: Methylobacterium sp. E-066 (assembly GCF_022829635.1). Classification (GTDB taxonomy): domain Bacteria; phylum Pseudomonadota; class Alphaproteobacteria; order Rhizobiales; family Beijerinckiaceae; genus Methylobacterium. The sequence continues at coordinate 103,559 of NZ_JAKSYO010000172.1, read as the reverse complement.
CGTCGCGGTCCTGCGCCGCCTGCTGGCGAACGCCGACGCGCTCATCGAGAATTACCGCGGCGGCACCATGGAGCGCCTCGGCATCGGCTATGAGACCCTGCGGCAGGAGTTTCCGGCGCTGGTCTACTGCTCGCTCTCGGGCTTCGGCCGCACCGGGCCCTATGCCGACCGGGCCGGGTTCGATCTGGTCGCGCAAGGCATGAGCGGGCTGATGTCGGTGACCGGCGAGGGACCGGGCCGGCCGCCGATGAAGTGCGGGCCGCCGGTGACCGACATCACCGCCGGGATCCTGGCCGCCATGGGCGTGCTGGCAGCCTATACCCACCGCCTCCGGACCGGGCAGGGCCAGGCGGTCGACACCTCGCTGTTCGAGGCCGGGATCACCCACACCTACTGGCAATCGGCCATCGCCATGGCCACCGGGATCGCCCCGGGGCCGATGGGCTCGGCCCATCCGCTGAACGCGCCCTACGAGGCGTTCGAGACGGCGGATGGCTGGATCACCATCGGGGCGGCCAACCAGACCAATTGGCTGCGGATGCTCAAGGCGATCGACGCCGAGACGCTGGCCGAGGATCCGCGCTTCGCCCTCAACCGCGACCGCATGGCCAACCGCCACGACCTCGCCGCCACCCTGGCGCCGATTTTTCGCGGCGAGACCTCGGAGGTCTGGCTAGGCCGCCTGGAAGCCGGCGGCGTCCCGGCCGGCCCCGTGCTCGACGTCAACGCCATGCACCAGGACCCGCAGGCGCTCGCCCGCGAGATGGTGGTGGAGGTCGAGCACAGCCGGGTCGGCCGGATGAAGACGCTCGGCCTGCCGGTGAAGTTTTCGGACACGCCCGGCCGGGTCCATGGGCCAGCCCCGTTGCTCGGCGAGCATTCCCGGGCGATCCTGGCCGAGGCCGGCTACACCGCCTCCGAGATCGACGGCCTGATCGACCGGGGCGTGGTCCGCGAGACCGTGGCCTGAACCCCAGAGGACCTGCGATGAGTGCCACGCCCGCCGCCACCGACGAGCTGCTGTTCACCACGGACGAGGCCGGGATCGCCCGGATCGTCCTCAACCGGCCGCAGGCCCGCAACGCGCTCACCTTCGCGATGTACCAGGGCCTGATCACCTGCTGCGAGGCGATCGCCTCGAACCCGTCTGTGAAGGCGCTGATCATCACCGGCGCCGGCGACAAGGCCTTCGCGGCCGGCACCGACATCGCCCAGTTCCGCGCTTTCGAGACCGCCGAGGATGCGCTGGGCTACGAGCGCTTCATGGACAAGGTGCTGGGCACCCTGGAGCGGCTGCGGGTGCCGACCATCGCGGCGATCGCGGGCGCCTGCACGGGCGGGGGCGCGGCCATCGCGGCGGCCTGCGACCTGCGCATCGCGACCCGGGACGCGCGGTTCGGCTTCCCGATCGCCCGGACGCTCGGCAATTGCCTGAGCCAGGGCAATCTCAAGCGGCTCTCCGGGCTGATCGGCCCGGCGCGGGTCAAGGACATCATCTTCACGGCCCGCCTCCTCGGCGCCGAGGAGGCGCTGGCCATCGGCCTGGTCGGCGAGGTCGTGGATGACCGCGCGGCCCTGACCGAGCGGGTCGACGTCCTGGCCGAGCTGCTTGCCGGCCACGCCCCGCTCACCATGCAGGCCACCAAGGAGGGCCTGCGCCGCCTCGCCGAGGAAGACCCCACGGCCGACGGTGCCCCGCATCCCGGCGATGACCTGATCCTCCTCTGCTACATGAGCCAGGATTTTCGCGAGGGCATGGAGGCGTTTTTGGGCAAGCGCACGCCGGCCTGGAGCGGTCGTTGAACGCCTGACCACGCGGCGCTACATTCGCGCGGTACACGAGAGACACGACCCTTCGGCGATGGCGCTGTCTGATCTTCCCCGTACCCGACCGACCGAGACCGACGCGCAGACGCGTGCGCGGGAGGGCGCCGCGCGGGTTGAGACGGCGCGCCGGGACTTTGACAGCATGTCCGCCCGAATCGCCGCCGCCCGCCCGCTGGTACCCGCAAAGGACGACTTGAGCGATCTCGACCTGCTCGAGGCCGCAACCGCGCTCAGCACCGCGAAGAGGTGAGTGCAGGCCACGGGACTGGCGGCGGCGGCAGCCAGGTGCCGTCACGCACGGTGCTACGCCTCTGCCTCGATGTGAACGTCTGGGTCGCCTACCTTCTCGCCCTGCAGCGCGGCCGGACCGGCACCGCGCCGATGCGCTTGGTTGCGATGGTGCGGGACGGTGCGGCTGGCGAGATTCCCCTTCAACTGACGATCTCGCGTGAGATGCTCGGCACCCTCGAACGGGTGCTGAAGCGGCAGGGTCTTCCGGATCGCCTCGCCGAAGGATTTCCCCAGGTTGTCGACGGATTGATGCGCGTCGGACCTGAGAAACTGCATCCGGCCATGCTGACGGCAGGGCGGGATCAACTCGCCATGGGCGATCGCGAGGATGCCGGCGTGTTGGCCTTCTGCATCGCCGATCGCGTCGACCTGCTGGTCACCGACAACCTCGTCGATTTCGCGACCAACGATTCCGAGCGTCGCGACACGCAGCACGTCAGCCGTTCGAACGGCACGACTCGTCAGCTCTTCGCCCTGTTCCATGAGCGCGCCGACGGTGTATCGCTCGTGGTGGCGCACCCGATCGACGCCGTCCAATGGCTCACGACCGGGTTTCGCCCCACCGCCGCTGCCCTACGCCAGCGCTATTTTTGACAACCAGACCGGTCCGCCGCCGCTTACCCCGGCTCCTGGCAGACATCGACCCACGCGGCCCCGGTCAGCGCGGCCATGCGGTCCGGCGCGATGCGCACGGCGCTGTGGGTGCTGCCGGCGGCGGGGACGACCTCGTCGAAGGATTTGAGCGAGACGTCGCAATAGATCGGCAGCGGCACGATCAGGCCGAACGGGCAGACCCCGCCGACCGGGTGGCCGGTGATCGCCTCGACCTCGGCCAGATCGAGCATCCGGACCTTGCCGCCGAACACCGCCTTGGCCTTCTTGTTGTCGAGCCGGGCATCGCCCCGGGTGACCACCAGGGCGACCTGATCGCCGATGCGGATCGAGAGCGTCTTGGCGATCTGCGCCGGCGCGACCCCGTGGCCGGCGGCGGCCTCCGCGACGGTCGCGGTGCTGGTGGTCAGCTCGATCACCGCGATGTCGGGCGCCTTCTCGGCGAAGAACGCCCGGACCGTTTCAAGACTCATGCAAGGTGTCCTCCGAATAAAACAGGCCGCGGCGGCGACGGCCGGAAGATCAGGGACGCATCCCGGTGAAATCGATGCCTCGATCATAGATGATGGGCGCGGTGGCGCGAAAGTGGCCGTGGACGCCGCGCAGACGGTCCCGAGCCGATCTCCGGCGCCGCGCCACCAAGAGACTATCTTTTACCGCCGCCCGGGCGCAGGATCACCCGATCATCGGAAGAGCGGCCACAGGCTCCGGTGACTGAGGACGGCCTGTCCCCGCCTGTGATCGGCGGCCGAGTACATGGCAGAGCTCTTCGTTTTCCCGACCGTGTCGCCCAGCGCGGCGGCGACCTATCAGGCCTACCGGTTCTCATCGAACGGCAGCGTCCGCTCGACCGTCCCGGTGAACGCCCTGGACGACGACGCGGCCGAGCGCCACGCCGTCACCCTGCTCGACGGACACCGGATCGAACTCTGGGCGCGCGGGCGCTTCATCGCGCACGTCAAACCGTAGGCGATCGCCGCCCGGACCGCGCCGACACGTCACCCGCATCGAACCGAAGGATCGACAGCATGGCCACCGAGAAGCAACGCGGCAACCGCGAGACGAAGAAGCCGAAGAAGCCGGTGCCGAAGACGAACGCCGCGGCCCCGTCGCAGAAGAACACCGTCTCGGCGGCGGTGAAGAAGTCCGAGGGGCGTTGAGTTCGAGCGGAACCCATTGTCTGCACTGTCGCGCCCGCAGCGAGCCGTGGAGGTGCCACGTTCGGAGATCGCGCGCTGCGCTGGGTTGCTTCGCTGCGCTCGCAATGACGGTGTGAGTGGCCGCCGAACCGTCGGAAGTCCCGCCCACGCCCCCCATCCTGAGGTGCTGAGCCGCAGCCTCGACGGAGGGCTCCATCGATCAAGGCGGCTTCTGGAGAACTCCTTCGCGGCTTTCGCTTTGCGGAAGCTCTTCAGGATGCGGTTCGGGATGAGAGAGTCCGATCCTCACCCCTTCAGCGGCCGCGCCTGCAGAATCGCCGCGCGCACGAACGGCCGTTTCAACTGGGTGCCGACATTCGCCCGGCCGACGAATTCCTGAGCGCCGGGGTGGCTGCGCACCGCCTTCACGAGGTTGACCCGGTGGCCGCTGCGGAACCGGTAGGGCTCGGCCACGGCGCCGTCGAGGAACGCCTCGACGCTGGCGTCGATCTCGTCCTCGGCGATCACGTTCGCCGTGTGCAGCATCTGGATGGTCTGAAGGTCGGTCATGGCGGATAGATAGGGCGGCGGCGCCGGTTACGCAGCCAAGGTTACCGGCGCCGCCGTCCGTGGGGAAGTCCGGTGCTACCGCGTCGTCGCCAGCAGCAGGTCCGGCAGCCAGAGGGCGATGCCCGGCACCAGGCACAGGATCAGGATCGCCACCGCCATCAGCATCACGAAGGGCAGGGTGCCCCAGATGATGTCCGAGAGCGGGATGTCGGGGGCGATGTTCTTGATGACGAAGATGTTGAGCCCCACCGGCGGGTGGATCAAACCCATCTCCATGGTGATGGTCATCACCACGCCGAACCACACCAGATCGAAGCCCGCGGCTTTGAGCGGCGGCAGGATGATCGGCGCGGTCATCAGGATGATCGAGACCGGCGGCAGGAAGAAGCCGAGGACGATCACCAGCGCGAGGATCGTCACCAGCAGCACCCAGGGCGAGAGCTGCATCGCCACGATCGCGGCCGCGGACGATTGCGACAGGTGCAGGTAGCTCATCACGTAGGCGTAGAGCAGCGACATGCCGATGATCAGCATCAGCATGGTCGATTCGCGTAAGGTCGCGATCAGGATCGGGCTGACGTCCCGGAACCGCCAGACGCCGTAGATCGCGGCGATCAGGCCAAGCGCCAGCAGGCCGCCGAGGCCGGCCGTCTCCGAGGGCGTCGCGTAGCCGCCGTAGAGCGCCACCATCACGCCGGTGAGCAGGATCACGAAGGGCAGCACCCGCGGCAGCGTCGAGAAGCGCTGGGCCATGCTGTACTGCTCGTCGGCCAGGATCGGCGAGGTCGGCCCCCCGCCCTCCAGCACCGCCTTGGCGGCCGTGTATTCCGACCTGAACCGATACATCGACCAGGCCGCGAACAGCCCGACCAGCAGCAGCCCCGGCCCGATCCCGGCCAGGAACAGGCGTCCGAGGGACTGCTCGGAGGCGACCGCGTACAGGATCATGGTGATTGAGGGCGGCAGCAGGATCCCGAGCGTGCCGCCGGCCGCGATGATCCCGGCGGCGAAGCCCGGCGAGTAACCGCGCTTGCGCATCTCCGGGATGCCGGCCGAGCCGATCGCCGAGCAGGTCGCCGGGCTCGATCCCGCCATGGCGGCGAACAGCGCGCAGGCGAAGACGTTGGCGATGCCGAGCCCCCCGGGGATGCGGTGCATCCAGGCATGCATGGCCGAGTAGAGGTCCTGCCCCGCCCGGGACCGGCCGATCGCGGCGCCCTTCAGGATGAACAGCGGGATCGACAGCAGGGTGATCGAGGCCATCTCCTCGTAGACGTTCTGCGCCACCGTATCGAGGGAGGCACCCGGCATGAACACGACCATGAAGGCCAGGGCCACGGCGCCGAGCGCGAACGCGATGGGGATGCCCGACAGCATCGCCCCGAGGGTGGCCCCCGCGTAGAGGAAGCCGATCGCCGCCGTGCTCATCACTTCACCCTCGCGTCGACCGTGCGGCCCATCGGATCGGGCCCCTGGGGCGTGACCCCGGGCGCACCGTGCATGTCCGTGTTCACGTCGGCGCCGATGCCGATCTTCGGCTTGGCCCAGCCGGCAGCCCGCGGCCCGTAGAGCGCAGCCTCGGCGATCTGCAGCACGAACTGGAGGCACAGCAGGCTCATGCCGGCGGCCATCAGCGTGTAGGGGATCCAGAGCGGCGGCCCCCAGGTCGATTGCGAGGTCTGGCCGTCGATCCAGGCCTCGTGATCGAGGGTCCAGCTCTTCCAGGCGAAGAACGCGCAGAAGGCGAGGCTGACGATGTCGACGAACAGCAGCCGGATCCGGTTGATTGTGGGCGACAGCAAGCCGGTCAGCGCCTCGATCGCGACATGGCCGCGCTTGGCCTGCACCCCGGCGGCCGAGAAGAACGTCGCGCCGACGATCAGGAAGACCGCCATCTCGTCCTGCCAGTCGGTGGGCTCCTTCAGCAGGTAGCGGACCACGACGCTGTGGCTCAGCACCAGGCAGGCGCCGACCAGGCAGAGCCCGCCCAGCCCGAGGATGACGCGGTTGATGCCGCGCAGTGTCCGGTCGAACAGGCCGAGCAGGCCGGGGAGCCGGGGCTCCTCGGCGCCCTTCGGATCCGGGATCGCGGTGGCCGCGTCGAAGCCGTGGCTCACGCGACCTGCTCCGCCAGCTTCAGCAGTTCCGCGCAGCCGGCATTGCGGCCGGCATAATCCTTCCAGGCGGTCTCCCGGGCGAGTTCGCGCCACTGGCCGAGCGACTTCTCGTCGAGCTGCGAGACCTTGGCGCCGGCCTTGGAGAAAATCTGCTCGACGCGGGTGTCGTCCTCCTTGGCGCCGGTCTGGCCGAAGGCTTCGAGCTCGGCGCCCACCGCCATGATCAGGTCCTGCTGGTCCTTGGGCAGGCCCGAGAACACGGTCTTGGACATCATGATCGGCTCGAGCATGAACCAATAGGAGCGCTCGCGGCCGGAGGTCAGGGCCTTCGAGAGTTCCTCCAGCCGGAACGAGATCAGGCTGGTGGACGAGGTGATCACCGCGTCGCAGGCGCCGGTCTGCATCGCCGCGTAGGATTCGTTCGACGGGATCGAGAGCGTGGCGGCGCCGGCCTGCTTCATCATCAGGTCCATCTCGCGGGAGCCGCCGCGGACCTTCATGCCCTTGGCGTCGGACGGCGCGATCAGCGGCCGCTCGCGGCTGGCGACGCCGCCGGATTGCCAGACCCACGAGACCAGGACGATGCCCTTGGATTCCAGGATCTCGGTGAGCTTGCGGCCCACGGGGGCCGACTTCCACGCCACCGCCTGCGCGTAGGAGGTCACGAGCGCCGGCATCAGGCCGATGTTCAGCTCCGCCACCTCGCCGCCCGCGTAGGGGCTCGGGTAGAGCGACATGTCGAGCGCGCCCTTGCGCATGGCGCCGAACTGGGCGTTCGTCTTCATCAGCGAGGAGCCCGGATAGACCTGAACCTCCAGGGCGCCCTTGGAGCGCTCGCCCACCGCCTGGGCGAATTTCCGGCACATCCGATCGCGAAAGTCGCCCTCGTCGATCGTGCCGCCCGGGAACTGGTGCGACAGCTTCAGGATCGTGGCAGCCTGGGCCGCGCCGAGACCGAATCTCAGGATGGCGGGCGCCGCGAGGGCGGCCGCGACCAGCGTGCGACGTGTCGGCATCATCGATCTCTCCCGCACCGCCAATAAGAAGGCGGATCTATTTTGTGCATTGCAATATTAGCGATGCAATCCTTGTATGCACGAAAAACTGTCTTGTATATTTTGTCAACAGTCGAGCATATGTGAACGGCGTAAGCCGGACCGATCCTTCAAGAAGGCTGGCGACGCACCATCCGCCGAGGGGGAAGGACCGGAGGGATGAACCACGCCCAGCGCCTGCGGCAGCGGATCGAGGACGAGATCGTTTCGGGCGAACTCGCCCTCGGGGCGCGTCTCGACGAGAACCAGCTGGCCGAGCGCTTCGGGGTCTCGCGCACGCCGATCCGGGAGGCGCTGCTGCAACTGGCGGCCACCGGCCTGATCCAGACCAAGCCTCGGCGCGGCGCCATCGTCAGCGCGCCGGAGCCGCATCTGCTGCTGGCGATGTTCGAGACCATGGCGGAAATCGAGGCCGCCTGCGGCCGGCTCGCGGCGCGGCGGCTGGTTCCAGAGGATGCGGAGGCCCTGCAGGCGGCCCTGGCGGGCTGCCGGGCGGCGATCCTTACGGATGCCGAGAGCTACTACGCCGAAAACTACGTGTTCCACACGGTGGTCTATCGGGCGAGCCGCAACGCTTTTCTGGCTGAGCAGGCCCTGTCGCTGCACAGGCGGCTCGCGCCCTATCGCAGGTTGCAATTGCGCGCCCGTCAGCGGCTGCCGCAATCGCTGGCCGAGCACGAGGCCATCGTCGCCGCCATCGTCGCCGGCGATGAGGCCGGCGCCGCCGAGGCCCTGCGCAGCCACGTCATCGTCCAGGGCGACCGCTTCACCGACCTCGTGGCCGGCCTCCGGGCACCCAGCGCGGCCTGACGAAACGGAAAGCGCAGCTTAACCGCATTCCCGCGAGGATTGCGTAGGCCCGCGATCTGACTCGACTAGAAGTTGCGGCATCAGCATTGTCGTCGCGTGGAAGCGAGGACGGCCATGCTGAAGGACATCGTGAGAAACGCCGGGCGCCGCGCCGGAATCGACATCTTCCGGGCGAGTACCGAGCCGTTCCGCTGGAGCCATACGGTCCACGATTACCACCCGGTGGTGCCGTCCTCCCGCTGGACGCCCGGCAGCGCGCCGCACGGTCACCTCCGGTCGGTCCTCGCCCGCGAGACGACCGCCTACGCGGCGTTCCTCGATGCGCTGGAGGCGCGGGCCGACCTGCTCCACAGCGTCCCGCATCAATCCGGCGTCGTCGATCCGGTGACGCCGCACTGGAACAACACGTGGTTCACCGCGCTCGACGCCGCCGCGCTGATGACCATGCTCGCCTGGAAGCGGCCGGCCCGCTACCTCGAGATCGGGTCCGGCTCCTCGACCTGCTTTGCCCGCTATACGATCGATGCGCTGAAACTGCCGACCAAAATCACCTCGATCGACCCGATGCCCCGCCGGGAGATCGACGCGATCTGCGACTGGACGCTTCGCTCGCCCCTCGAAGGCTGCGACCTCAAGATCTTCGAAGAATTGCGCGCCGGGGACATCGTCTTCTTCGACGGATCGCACCGCTCCTTCGCCAATTCCGACGTGACGGTCTTTTTCTTCGAAGTGATGCCGCGGCTCGCACCGGGGGTGATCGTGCAGATCCACGACATCTTCATCCCGGACGACTACCCGGCCGCGTGGAACTGCCGGCTCTACAACGAGCAGTACCTGCTGGCCGCCATGCTGATGTGCGGCGCGCCGCCGTTCCGGGTGACGGTGCCGGTGATGTATCTCTGCCAGGATCCGGCGATGAGCGCCCGGGTCAAGGCCGTCTTCGCGGCACGCCGGCCGGGGCCCGACATCCCGTTCCTCTACCCGAACGATTCCGGCACGCCGGGCGCCTCGTTCTGGTTCGAGATGACGGCTCAGCCGGCTCCCGCGACCCCGTAATTGGCGGCGATCACGGTCTTTTTCCCGCGGATATGCGCGCGCATCAGGGTGGCGAGGGCGGCGCCGTCCCGGGCGCGCAGCAGCACGATCATCTGCTCGTGCTCCGACACGGCCCGGGCCCATTGGTCCGGGGTCTGGTGGGCCGAGTAGCGCGACCGCTGGATCCGGCCCGACAGGCTTTCGTAGATGTTGGCCAGGATGCCGTTGCGGCTCGCCGCCATGATGCCTTCGTGGATCCGGCGGTTGTGGCTGAAATACCCGGCCTCGTCGCCGCCCTTCCAGGCCGCGACCATCGCCCGGTGATCGACCTCGATCGCGTCGATCTCGGCCTCCGAGATCGTCCGGCAGGCGAGATCGCCGGCGGTGGCCTCGAGCCCGGCGATCACCTCCAGCATCTCCTCGAGTTCGACTTCGGAGATGCTGGCGACCCGCGCGCCGCGGTTCGGGAGCAGTTCGAGCAGGCCCTCGGTCGCCAGGATCTTGATCGCCTCGCGCAGCGGCGTGCGCGAGATCCCGAAGCGTTCGGTCAGCTCGCCCTCGTTGATGCGCGCCTTCGGCTCCATCTCGCCGGTGCGGATCAGTTCACGCATCCGGTCGGCCACCTCATCGTGGAGGTAACGACGGCTGATTCCGATGCCGGTGTCGATTTTGTTCATGAGCCGACGGTGCACGCGAGGTCGAAGCGACCTATCCTGCCTGTGTAGGTGCCCAACAATTCAGTGTCGAGGCGGGGGGCCCTGCACGAGCGCGTCATCAAGAACGCGGGCCACATGGTCCGCGCGGATGCCGAGGCCATCATGGATCTGGTGGCGGCAGCTGGTTCCGTCGGCCACCACGATGTCGTCGGGCCCGGCCGCCCGCAGGGCAGGGAACAGGGATAGCTCGGCCATGGCGAAGGAGGTTTCGATCGTCTCCGCCCCGTAGCCGAAGGCGCCGGCCATGCCGCAGCAGCTCGACTCGATGACCCGCACGTCGAGGCCCGGCACGCTCCGCAGCACCGTTTCCACCGAGCCCATCACGCCGAACGATTTCTGGTGACAATGCCCGTGCAGGTGCGCGACCCGGCCGCCCTGGTTCGCGAGCGGCAGCGCGATCCGACCCGATGCGAGGTCGGCGGCCAGCAATTCCTCGAACAGCAGCGATTGCTTGGCCAGCAGCACCGTGTCCTCGCCCGGCAGCAGCGCCGAGAACTCGTCGCGGAAGGTCAGCAGGCAGGACGGCTCCAGGCCGACCACCCGGGCGCCGGCCCGGACGAACGGTAGCAGCGTGTCGAGGGTCCGGCGTGCCTCGGCGCGGGCCCGGTCGGTCTGGCCCGAAGCCAGCCAGGTCCGGCCGCAGCAGAGCGGCCGCCGCCCGCGGGTCGGGTAGACCCGGTGGATGCGATAGCCCGCGGCCAGCAACACCCGCTCGGCGGCTTCCAGGTTCTCCCGCTCGAAGGCGCGGTTGAACGTGTCGCCGAACAGGATGACGTCGCGGAAGTCCCCGGTGACGTCTCCCGGATGGGCCGCCTCGCCCTGCTCGCTCCAGGGACGCCGCCAGCGCGGCAGCGAGCGCTTGGCCGAGAGCCCGACCATCCGCTCCGACAGGGCGGCCAGCGCCGGGAGCCGGTCGCGCAGGTTGAGGAGCGGGGCGAGCTTGGCGGCGATGCCGGCGTAGTGCGGCATCAGCCCAATGAGCCGGTCGCGCACGGGCAGGCCATGGCGGGCGTGGTAGTGATGCAGGAACTCGACCTTCATCTTGGCCATGTCGACGCCCGTGGGGCATTCCCGGCGGCAGGCCTTGCAGGAGACGCACAGGTCGAGGGTACGCTTCATCGCCTTGCTGGTGAAGGCGTCCGGCCCGAGCTGGCCCGAGATCGCGAGCCGCAAGGTGTTGGCGCGGCCGCGGGTGAGGTGTTCCTCCTCCCGGGTCGCCCGGTAGGACGGGCACATCGCGCCGCCGGCGAGCTTCCGGCAGGTGCCGTTGTTGTTGCACATCTCGACGGCCGAGCCGAAGCCGCCCCAATCCGACCAGTCGAGGGCGGGCTTGAGCGGCTCCGTCACCGCGTAATCGGGCTTGAACCGGAACAGGCTCCGGTCGTCCATGGTCAGCGGCCGGACGATCTTGCCGGGATTGAGCCGGTTCTCCGGGTCGAACGCGTCCTTCACGGTCTCGAAGGCGCGGGTCAGGACCGGGCCGAACAGCGGCGCGATGTATTCCGAGCGCGAGATGCCGTCGCCGTGCTCGCCGGAATAGGAGCCCTTGTAGCGGCGGACCAGCTCGGAGGTCTCCTCCGCGATGGCGCGCATCCGTTTCACGTCGCCGCCATCCTTCATGTCGAGGATCGGGCGGACGTGCAGGCAGCCGACGGAGGCGTGGGCGTACCAGGTGCCGCGGGTGCCGTGCTTGGTGAACACCTCGGTCACCGCATCGGTGTAGTCGGCCAGGTGCTCCAGCGGCACCGCGCAATCCTCGATGAACGAGACCGGCTTCGCGTCGCCCTTCATCGACATCATGATGTTGAGGCAGGCCTCGCGCACCTCCCAGACGGAGCGCTGCCGGGCCGGCTCCAGGATCTCGACGACGGCGCCGGGGAAGCCGTGATCGGCCATGCAGGCATCGAGGCGCTTCAGGTCGCGCTTCAGGGCGGGGAGGTCGTCGCCAGCGAATTCCGCCAGCAGCAGGCAGTTCGGCTTGCCGCGGGTGATGTCGGCGAGCGTCGCCCGGAACAGCGGGATGTCGGCGCCGAGCACCAGCACGTTGTTGTCGACCAGTTCCACAGCCACGGGATCGAGGGCGACGATGTGCTGCGTCGTTTCCATGGCGGCCCGGAACGACGGGAAATGGCAGACGCCCATCACCCGGTGCGCGGGCAGGCGCGACAGCTTGAGGGTTACCGAGGTGGTGGCGGCCAGGGTCCCCTCCGAGCCGACCAGAAGATGCGCAAGGTTCGGGCGCGACTCGACCAGGGCGTCGAGGTTGTAGCCGCCCACGCGGCGCTGCACCTTCGGGTAGCGGGCCGCGATCTCGTCGCGATGGAGGAGGGCGAGGGCGCGCATGCGCTCGGCCAGGGATTCGGCGTGCGCCGAGCCGGTGACCCCCGAGGCCGCGTTGCCGGTCAGGCCGAAGCCGAACGCCTCGCCGTCGGGCAGCAGCGCGTCCATCGCCAGGACGTTGTCGCTCATCTTGCCGTAGCGCAGCGAGCGGGCACCGCAGGAATTGTTGCCGGCCATGCCGCCGATGGTGCAGCGGGTCGCCGTCGAGGGTTCGACGGGGAAGAACCAGCCATCGGCCTTCACCCGGGTGTTCAGCCGCTCCAGCACGAGGCCGGGCTCGACCGTGATCGTGCCGCCCTCCGGGTCGTAGGCGCGAATGCCGTTGAAGTGGCGCGCGCAATCGACCACCAGCCCCGAGCCGATCGGCTGGCCGTTCTGCGAGGTGCCGCCGCCGCGCAGGATCACCGGCGCGCCGTGGTCGGCCGCGATCCGTAAGGTCGCGGCGATGTCCGCGGCCGAGCGCGGCAGGACCACGCCGGCCGGCATGATCTGGTAGATCGAGGCATCGGTGCTGTAGCGGCCGCGGGTGAACGCGTCGAACCGCGCTTCCCCCTGAAGCTGATCCGCGAGCTTGCGGGCCAATCCGCCATCGTGACGTGCCGCCGCGCGCGGCGACACCGCACTCCGAGCCTTGGCTTGCGTCACGGCCGATCCCTCCCGAGGGCGCGTCCCCGCCCATCGGAAGGATTGTATTCAAAATTCACGATCGGGAAAGCCGCGGTCGTGCCGCACCGGCGATGCGGACGATCAATCGACCCCGGCTTGCCCCATCGGGCCGACCGTCAGATCGTCATGCCACCGTCGATGGAATAGCTCTGGCCGGTCACGAACGCGGCCTCGTCGCTCGCCAGGAACACCACCAGCGGGGCGATTTCTTCGGCCTTCGCCAGCCGGCCCATGGGCTGGCGGGCGATGAAGGCCTTGCGGGCCTCCACGGGATCGTCGAACGCGTTGATCCGGTCGGCCAGCGACGGCGTGTCGACCGTGCCGGGGCAGACGCAATTGCAGCGGATTCCGCGGCCGACGTAATCCGCCGCCACCGACTTGGTCAGGCCGATCACTGCGGCCTTGGTCAGCCCGTAGACGAAGCGGTTCGGCAGGCCGCGCAGCGAACCGGCGACGCTCGCCATGTTGACGATGCTGCCGGCGCCGGCCTCCAGCATCCGGGGCAGGACCGCGCGGATCGTCCAGAACTGCGACCGGACGTTGAGGTTCACGGCGAAGTCGAAATCGGCGTCGCTGGCGTCGAGCACCGTGCCGGCGTGGACGTAGCCGGCGCAGTTGAACAGCACGTCGATCCGGTCGAGCCCGCCGGCCACAGCCTCGATCTGCGCCCGGTCCAGCACGTCGAGAGGCGCGGTGGTGACGTTCTCCACCCCGTCGAAGGTCCGGAGCGCCTCCGCCCGGACATCGGTGGCCAGTACCCGCGCGCCTTCACGCGCCATCGCCAGGACGCTCGCCCGGCCGATGCCCTGGCCGGCCGCCGTGACCAATGCTGTCTTGCCTGCGAGACGCATGCTCCGATCCTCCCCTTGGTGCGGTCGTCGTGCCGCTTCGGCTCCAGTCTGCCGCGATCCGGGCCGCGGCGTAAGCCAGGGCGCGGTGTTTCAGGACAGCATCCGGGTATCGCCGTCGATGGAGATCGCTTGCCCCGAGATGGTCCGGCCCCGGGGCGAGCAGAGCAAGAGGATCTGATCGGCCAGCTGGCGGGCGGTGACGTAGTCCTTCACCGACACGAACGAGAAGGCGCGGGCCTCCATCTCGGCGAAGCTCGTGCCCTGCTGCTGCGCCTTGGCCTCCAGGACCCGGCGCTGCCGGTCGCCGGCGACCAGACCGGGCAGGATCGCGTTCACCCGGATGCCGGCCTCGCCCAGCTCGATCGCCAGGGACTTCGTGAAGCCGATCACGCCCCATTTCGCCGCCGCGTAGGGGCTGCGCAGGCCGAAGCCGAACTTGCCGGCCGCCGAGGACAGGTTGACGATAGAGCCGTTGCTGCTCGCGCGCAGGTGCGGCGCCGCGAGCCGGGCGCAGTTGAACTGGCTGGTCAGGCAGACCGTCAGGCAGCGGTCCCATTCCTCCGGGGCGATCTCCTCGACCCGCCCGGTCGGCCCGGCGATGCCGGCATTGTTGACCAGCACGTCGAGGCCGCCGAGGTGATCGACGGCCTGATCCATCATGGCGGCGACCTGCTCGCGGTCGGCGACGTCGGTCCGGCTGCGCCCGACCTCGCCAGGAAGAGCCGCGAGCGCCGCCTCGTCGATGTCGCAAGCGAAGACCCGCGCCCCTTCCTCCAGGAAGGCGTCGACGATGCCGCGTCCAATTCCGGCGGCGCCTGCGGTCACGAGCACGCGCAGTCCGGCGATTCCGAGATCCATATTTTTTCTTCCTCTCTCAAGGCATCGTCCCGGAAGGCGGCAGCGGGCCTCCCGGAACGAGGCGCACGAAAAGCTACGCGTCCCGCAGACCCCCGCGGGACAGGATGAAATCCGCCGCCTCGCGGATGTCGGCGGCCAGAGCGGCGGCTGCAGCGGGCCCGTCCCGGGCCTCGATCGCGACGAGCGTCTCGGCGTGCCGCCGCAGCGCGAAGCCCTGGAGCAGCCGCTCGGGATGGGCGCGCAGGTCGAGGTTGATCACCGGCCCCGCCTTCAGCCACAGCCGGGCGATGACCTCTTGGAGCGGCGTCAGCCCGCAGGCGGCGTAGATCGCGAAATGCAGGTCGCGGTTGAGCCGGACCGCCCGGGTGCAATCAGGCTCCGCAGACTCGGCCTCGGCCCGGAACGCCGCCTCGGCCCGGCGGATCGCGGTGAGCTCCGCCTCGCTCCGATGCTCGGCGGTCCGGGCGGCGGCGATGCCTTCGATCGCCATGCGGGTCTCGGCCAAAGCCCGGAAGTCCCGCGCGGTCATGACCGGCACCCGAATCGCGCGGGTCGGCGCGACTTCGAGGACGCCGTCGGCCACGAGGCGGCTCACCGCTTCGCGCACCGGCATCACCGAGACGCCGAGCGCCGCCGCGCTCTGGCGCAGGGACAGCCGGTCGCCGGGCGTCAGCCGCCCGGAGGCGAGCAGATCCGCCAGGGCCTCGTAGGCGGTGTCGGCGAGGGTGCGCCGCTCCAACTGGGGCAATTCGGCCAGAGCCAATCTAGAACTCATGTGCCGACACTAGACGCATGTGGCACTATCGCGCTAGTGATCTGTGATCACAGTTCGGGTGAGGGCCACCAGAGCCCGTCAAAAATGCCCGGCTGGAGGAAACGCACGGGAGCGGAACGATGACGGACCGGTTCGGGGATTCTCTCTCTCGCCGCGGCCTGTTGCAGGTCGGTGGCGCGGCGCTCATCGCACCGGCGTTGGCAAGCCCGGCCCTGTCCCAGGGGCAGTCCGACGTGATCCGGATCGGCCACCTGACCCCGCGCACCGGCTTCCTCGGCCCTCTGGGCGAGTTCGCCGTCCAGGCCGCCCAGCTCGCCGTCGAGGAGATCAATGCCGGCGGCGGCATCGCCGGCCGCAAGGTCGAGCTGTTGTCGGAGGACAGCGTCAATCCGCAGACCGCCTCGGCCAAGGCCGAGCGCATGGTCCAGCGCGACCGCGTCGCCTGCCTGGTCGGCGAGATCAACTCGGCCTCGGCGCTGGCGATCAGCCAGGTGGCGCAGCGCGAGAAGGTGCTGTTCATCAACACCGGCGCCAACTCCGACGCGCTGCGGGGCGCCGATTGCAAGCGCTACCTGTTCCACGTCGAAGCGCAGAACACCATGATGGTGCGCGCCGCCGGGCGCGCTCTGGTCGAGAAGGGGCTGATCAAGGGCAAGAAGGTCTACGCGCTCACCGCCGACTACGCCTTCGGCCACGACCTGCTGAAGCAGGCGAAAAAATTCTTCGTCGCCAACGAGGCGACCATCGCGGGCGAGGACCTGATCCCCACCGAGCTCACCGACTTCTCGCCCTTCCTGCTCAAGCTGCGCCAAGGTCGGCCGGATCTGGTGATCTGCAACCTCGCGGGCGCCCAGATCACCAACTTCCTCAAGCAGTACAGCGAGTTCGGGCTGCCGTTCCCGGTCGCCGGCTTCGGGTTCGACACGGCGCTGGCCTGGGGCGCCGGCCCCGGCAACTTCCTCGGCACCTGGCCGGTGATCTGGCACCACCGGATCGACTCGCCCTCGGCCCAAAAATTTGTGGCGGCGTTCCGGGCGAAGTACAAGAAGCCGCCGGAGAACCAGGGCTGGGGCGACTACACGGCGATGAAGATCGTCGCCCAATCCATGAACGAGCTGAAGTCCACCGACTCCACCAAGATCGTCGAGCACCTGGAGAAGGGCGCGACCTTCGACATCGCCAAGACCCGGGAGGGCTATTTCCGTCCCTGGGACCACGAGCTGATGCAGGAGATGTACGCGATCACCGCGCTGCCGGCGGATCAGGTCAAGAATCCCTACGACATCTTCACGGCCACCGGGCCGCTGCCCGGTGCCGGCGAGAACCTCGAGGTGCTCGCGACCACCCGCGACGAGAACGCCTGCACCTTCCCGGCGTGAGGCGGCCATGCAGCTCGTCTTCATCCTGGAGCAGGTGCTCAACGGCCTGCTGATCGGCGTCCAGTACTTGCTGATCGCGCTGGGCCTGTCGCTGATCTTCAGCCTCGGCGGGATCGTGAATCTCGCCCACGGCGCGTTCTACGCCATCGGCGCCTACCTGACGGTGGTGCTGACCCCGACGATCGGCTTCGGCGGCGCGCTGGTCGCCTCGCCGTTGCTGGTGGGGGTGCTCGGCCTCGTGATCGAACGGTTCCTGCTCCGGCGGTTCTACCGGGGCGATCCCACCCTCGGCCTGCTCCTGACCTTCGGCCTCGCGATGGTCGCCGAGCAGGCCCTGCGCATGGCTTTCGGGGCGGCGCCTTTGCCCTACGGGATCCCGAGCTGGCTGCGCGGCCAGGTCTTCATCGGCGACTTGATCTACTCGCGCTACCGGCTGTCCATCCTTGTGGTTGCGCTCGCCTGCGTCGGCGGCCTGTGGCTGCTCCTGACCCGCACCAGCTTCGGCCGCGTGGTCCGGGCCGGGGTCCAGGACCCCGACATGGTCGCCGCGCTGGGCATCTCGCTGCGGCCCTACATGACCGCGGTCGTGACGATCGCGGTCGGGCTCGCGGCGCTCGCCGGCACCATGATGGCACCGGTCACCGGCGTGCACCCCGCCATGGGCGCCGAGATCCTGACCTTCGCCTTCGTGGTGGTGGTGATCGGCGGTCTCGGCTCCTTCTGGGGCGTCGTCCTCGCGGC
Organism: Methylobacterium sp. E-066; assembly: GCF_022829635.1. Taxonomy (GTDB): domain Bacteria; phylum Pseudomonadota; class Alphaproteobacteria; order Rhizobiales; family Beijerinckiaceae; genus Methylobacterium. Next base: position 85,777 of record NZ_JAKSYO010000172.1, on the reverse strand, counting down.
GCTGATCGTCGGCGTCGTCCGGGGGCTCACCGCCTACGCCTACCCGCCGGCCACGGAGGCCGCCGTCTACGGCCTCATGGTGCTCGTCCTGCTGCTGCGCCCGCGCGGCCTGTTCGGCGAGCAGATCGCCCGATTCGAGTGAGCGGGAGCAGCCCCATGTCCGGAACCGCCGAACCGCTGCCGCTCGCCATCCCTCAGCGCGGCCTGATCCTGCGCGAGAGCCGCCAGCTCTGGGCGGCGCTCGCCGCCCTGATCGTCCTGCCCTTCGCCCTCGACGCGATCGGCCTGACCCTGATCACCGCCACCGATGTAGTGATCTTCACCCTCGCCGTGCTCGGCCTCAACATCCTGGTCGGCTGGACCGGCCTCGTCTCCTTCGGCCACGGAGCGTGGTTCGGGATCGGCGCCTACGCGGTGGCGATCCTCCAGACCCGCCTGGCCCCCGGCGACATGGCCCTGCCGCTGTTCGGCGCGCTGGCGATCACCGGCCTTGCGGCGCTCGCCGGCGGCGCGCTGATTTTGCGGCGGCGGGGCGTCTACTTCTCGCTGCTGACGCTCGCTTTCACCGCGATGCTTTACGCCATCGCGTTCCGTTGGACCGACCTCACCGGCGGCGAGAACGGCATCGGCAACCTGCACCGCTGGGAGGTGCTACAGCAGCCCGGCGCCTATTACGCGGCGGTCTCCAGCATCGCCTTCGTGGTTCTGGTGGGGCTCTGGCGGTTCCGCCGCTCGCCCATGGGGACGGTGCTGGTCGCGATCCGCGAGAACGAGCAGCGCGCCGGCTTCCTCGGCTACGCCACCAACCGCTACAAGCTCGCCGCCTTCGTGATCTCGGCCTCGATCACCGGGCTCGCCGGGGCGCTCTCGGCCTACAGCCACCGCTTCACCTCGGCCGACCCGATCTCCATCGCGTTCTCGGGCGAGCTGCTCGCCATGGTGGTGATCGGCGGGATGCGCTCGTTCCTCGGGCCGGCGCTCGGCGCCCTGTTCTACATCCTGTTCCGGGAGTTCCTGTCGATCTACACCGCCGACTGGCTGCTGTATTTCGGGCTGCTGTTCGTCGGCTTCATCGTGTTCTCGCCGGACGGGCTCGTGGGCATCGCAGCGCAGCTGATGCGGCCGTTCCGCCGCGTGCCAAGCGAGGGCGCCGCCATGTCCGCCCGCCGGGCCGGCGCCTCGGGCCGGGTGCCCGCCCGGTTCATCGCCGAGGGGCGGACCCACGGGCCGGTCCTGATCGCCGAGGACATCCGGAAGAGCTTCGGGCCGGTGGCGGCGGTGCGCGGCGTGTCCTTCGCGGTGGCCGACCGGACGCTGCACGCGCTGATCGGACCGAACGGCGCCGGCAAGACCACGGCGTTCAACCTGCTCTCCGGGATGTTCCGGCCGAATGCCGGCCGAATCCTCCTCGACGGGCGCGAGATCGCCGGGCTCGAGCCGCACGCGATCACCCGGGCCGGGCTCGGCCGGTCGTTCCAGATCACCAACCTGTTTCCCGGCCTGTCCGTGGAGGAGAACATCCGGCTCGCGGTCCAGGCGCGCCATCCGGCCCATATGAGCCCCTGGCGCGACGCCCTCGGCGTCCGGGAGATCGCCGACGACACGGCCGAGTTGCTGCGCTGGACAGGCCTCGGCGGGATCGAGAAGGCGGAGGCCGGCAGCCTCTCCTATGGCGGCCAGCGGCTCCTCGACATGGGGCTGGCTCTGGCGACGCGGCCCCGGGTGCTGCTGCTGGACGAGCCCCTGGCCGGCCTCGCCGCCGCCGAGCGCGAGCGCGTCGGCGACTTGATCAAGGCGCTCTCGGCCGACATCCCGGTGCTGCTGGTGGAGCACGACATCGACCGGGTGTTCCGCCTCGCCGACCGGGTCACCGTGATGGCCGACGGTGCCGTGCTGGTCGACGGCTCCGTGGCCGATGCCCGGGACGACGAACGCGTCCAGGCGGTCTATCTCGGCTCGGGCACGGAGGCGATCGCCGCCAAGCCCCGGGCGAGTGCGGCGGCGCCCGAGACGCTGCTCTCCATGGCCGGCGTCGATACCTTCTACGGCAAGTCGCACATCCTCAACGGCGTCGATCTCACCGTGCATAAGGGCGAGGTGGTGGCGCTGCTCGGCCGCAATGGCGCCGGCAAGTCGACCCTGCTGAAGACGCTGATCGGCACCGCGCCGCCAGCCGCAGGCCGGATCGTGCTGGCCGGCCACGACATTGCCGGGCTGACGCCCGACCGGATCGCCCGGCTCGGCATCGGCTACGTGCCGCAGGGCCGGGCTCTGTTCTCCGGGATGAGCGTCGCCGAGAATCTCGGCCTCGGCCGGCTGCGGCGGCTCACCGGCGCCGGCATCCACTGGGACGAGGACAAGGTCCTGGAGTTCTTCCCGCGGCTGAAGCAGCGCTGGAGCGTCGATGCGGCGCGCCTGTCGGGGGGCGAGCAGCAGATGGTCGCGGTGGCCCGGGCGCTGTCCGGCGATACGCGGCTCCTGCTCCTCGACGAGCCGTTCGAGGGCCTGTCGCCGGCCGTGACCGAGGAACTGTTCGAGGCGTTCGACCGTCTGCGCCGGGAGATCGCGATCATCTTGGTCGACCACCACCTCGACCTCGCGCTGGCGCTCTCGGACCGGACCGTCGCGCTGGAGCGCGGCAGCGTCCAATGGACCGGCGAGTCGCGCCTGCTGCGCGAGGATCAGGAGCTGCGGCGAAAGGTTTTGTGGCTATGACCGACAGCGTCGCGATCATCGGCTCCGGCCTGATCGGCCGGGCCTGGGCGATGATTTTTGCCCGCGCGAGCTGGGACGTGCGCCTGTTCGACGCCGCCGACGGCGTCGCCGAGGCCGCGATCCCGCTCTGTGCCGAGGGCCTGCGGACGCTCGCCGAGCACGGGCTCTGCCGCGATCCGGAAGGGGCCGCGGGCCGCATCCGGGCTCCGGAAGGCCTTGCCGCCTGCCTCGACGGCGTCGGCTTCGTCCAGGAGAACGGGCCGGAACGGCTCGACGTGAAGCAGGCCCTGTTCGCCGAGCTCGATGCGCTGGCGCCGCCGGAGGCGATCATCGCCTCGTCGTCCTCGGCGATCCGCTGCTCGCTGTTCACGGAAGGCCTGCCCGGACGCGGGCGCTGCCTGATCGGCCATCCGGTTAACCCGCCGCACCTGATCCCGCTTGTGGAGATCTCCGGTGCGCCGTGGACGGACGCGGCGGTCCTGGACCGCGCCCGGCTGATCTACGAAGCCATCGGCCAGGTGCCGATCACCGTCCTCAAGGAAATCGAGGGCTTCATCCTCAACCGGCTCCAGGGGGCGCTGCTGGCCGAAGCGTTCCGCTTGGCATCCGAGGGCTACGTGACCCCGCAGGATCTCGACAGGACCGTCGCGGACGGGCTCGGCCTGCGCTGGAGCTTCATGGGGCCGTTCGAGACGATCGAGCTGAACGCCCCCGGCGGCATCGCCGATTACTGCGCGCGCTACACCGGCTTCTACAAGTGCCTCGCGGCCGATCCGGCCCCACCCGCTGTCTACGAGGCTCCGGCGACCGAAGCGATCCTGGCGCAATGGCGGGCGCCCGCGGATCTCCCCGCCCGCATGCGCCGCCGGGATGCCCGGCTCGCTTCCCTGCGGGCCCACAAGCTTTCACAGAAGGACTGAGCATGGCCCCCCAGCGGAAAGTCATCATCACCTGCGCCGTCACCGGCGCGATCCACACGCCGAGTATGTCGCCGCATCTGCCGGTGACGCCGGAAGAGATCGCCGACGCCGCCATCGGCGCTGCCGAAGCCGGGGCGGCGATCGTCCACTTGCACGCCCGCGACCCCGAGACTGGGCAGCCCGACCAGACGCCCGAGGCGTTCGCCAAGTTCCTCCCGGTGATCAAGCAGCGCTCGGGCTGCGTGGTGAACCTCACCACCGGCGGCGCGCCGACCATGTCGATCGAGGAGCGCGTGCGCCCGGCTGCCACGTTTCAGCCGGAGGTCGCCTCGCTCAACCTCGGCTCGATGAATTTCGGCCTGTTCGGCATGCTCGACCGCTTCAAGGACCTGAAGCACCAATGGGAGCGCGACTATCTCGGCAACAAGGACATCATTTTCCGCAACTCGTTCGGCCAGATCGAGCATATCCTCACCACCTGCTCGCCGAATGGCACCAAGTTCGAGTTCGAGTGCTACGACACCGCCCACCTCTACAATCTCAAATACTTCTTCGACCGCGGGCTGGTGAAGGCGCCGCTGTTCATCCAAACGGTGTTCGGCCTTCAGGGCGGCATCGGCGCCCATCCGGACGACGTGATGCACATGAAGCGCACCGCCGACCGGCTGTTCGGCGATCAGTACCACTGGTCGGTGCTGGGGGCCGGCCGCAACCAGATGAACATCGCCGCCATGGCCGCCGCGATGGGCGGCAACGTCCGCGTCGGCCTGGAGGACAGCCTGTGGGACGGCCCCGGCAAGCTCGCCGAGACCAACGCCACGCAGGTCCGCCGCGTCCGCTCGATCATCGAGGGGCTGGGCCTTGCGGTCGCCTCACCCGATGAGGCGCGGGAGATGCTGGCGCTGAAGGGCGGGGACAAGGTCGCGTTCTGAGGGAACGGGCCGCCGCTTCGAGGGCTCTCGCGTGCCGGCGGCCCTTTCGCCCTGTGTCGTCATTGCGAGCGCAGCGAAGCAACCTAGGGAAACACCACATTCGGAGATCGCGCGCCGCACTGGGTTGCTTCGCTACGCTCGCAATGACGGTGGCGGCCGAGGGCGTTCCTGGCCTGGACATGGAAGAGGCGCCTGTTCCGTCAGGCGCCTATCCCGGCACGCCAAAGACTTTGGCGAGGGCCTCATCGCCCACGCCGGTGATCTCCAGGCGCTTCACCCGGCCCTGATGGCCGGCAACGATCTGGACGGCGCCGGCCGCGATCCTGAGAGAGCCGGCGATCAACCGCTCGAGCGCCGTGTTGGCGGCGCCGTCGACGGGCGGGGCGGCCACCCGGACCTTGAGACACGGAGCGCCGTCCGCATCGCGAATCCAGCCTTCCACGGCGTCGCGTCCGCCGCGCGGGGTTAGCCGGACGGTCAGCCGCAGCGGTTTGACCGCCGTCTCCGACGGAGCTCGTGCCACCGGTCGCGCCTTCAGAAAATCTTGCCCGGGTTCAGCCGGTTGTCCGGATCGAGCGCGCGCTTGATCAGCCGCATGGCGCCGATCTCTTCCGGGGAGCGCGACAGGGGCAGCTTGCCGCGCTTCTCCAGGCCGATGCCGTGCTCGGCCGAGACCGAGCCGTTCAGCTCGGCGAGCGGCGCGTAGATCGCGGCGTCGATGGCCGCGTTGCCGGCGGCGTCGAGGCGGGTCGTGTTCCAGTGCAGGTTGTTGTCGCCGATATGCCCGTAGACCACCGCGCGGCAGCCCGGGATCGCCGCCAAGCCTTCCAGGGCACCTTGGACGTAGCCGTTCATCTTCGAGAGCGGCACGCTGATGTCGAAGGCGCGCTCGATCCCATCGGCGTTCAGGTGCTCGACCCGGTCGCGGATGCGCCACATTCCCCGGCGCTGCTCTTCCGAGGAGGCCACGGCCGCGTCGAGGATCGTGCCCTCGCCCATCAGGCCTTCCAGCAGGCCGAGGAACCGGTCCGACTCCTCCGGCACGCACTCGACCTCGATGATGGCGTAGAACGGATAGTCGTAGCCCAGCGGCGGCGTCGCCCGGCCGGGAGCGGTCATCAGCTTATAAAAGTCCGGCCAGAGGCCCTCGAAGGAGGAGACGCGCCCCTGGAACGCGCTCTGCGCGGCGCGCAGGACCCGGGCGCCGTCATCGACCCCCGGGCAGGCGATCAGCGCGGTGGCGTAGCCGGCCGGCTCCGGGCGCAGGCGCAGGACGGCGCGGGTGACGATGCCGAGCGTCCCCTCGGTGCCGATGAAGACCTGCTTCAGGTCGAGCCCGGTGTTGTTCTTGATCAGCGGCCGCATGGACGACACCACCGTGCCGTCGGCCAGCACCGCCTCCAGACCCAGCACCATCTCGCGCATCATGCCGTAGCGCAGCACCCGCAGGCCGCCGGCATTGGTGGAGATCGCGCCGCCGATCGTGGCCGAGCCCCGGGCGCCGAGATCGAGGGGAAAGAACAGGCCGCTTTCCGTTGCCGCGTTCTGCACGCTCCCGAGGGTGGCGCCGGTGCCGACCACCACGGTCATGCCCAGCGGATCGACCGGCTCGATGCCGGTCATGCGCTCGGTGGACAGGGTGATCTCGTCCGGCGCGCAGAGGGTGCCGTCGACAAGGCCGGTGGCGCCGCCGCGCGGGACGACCGCGATACCGGCTTCGTGGCAGGCGGCCATCACGGCGCTGGTCTCGGCGGTATTGCGCGGCCGGACCAGGGCGAGCGCGGCGCAGGGCTCGGTCGGCCGGGTCCAGTTCGCCGAGCGGCCGCGCAACTCCTCGCCAGTGACGAGGCCGGACGGCCCGACGATGTCGGAGAGACGCGCGAGGATGGATCCGGCTTCTGTCATCGGCTTGTTCCGGGGAGCTTCAGCGCGAGCCTCTGTCACAGAATCCCGCGCGCCGCGAGGTTGCGCATCAGCGCGCGGGCGCCGAACGTCCAGGGCTCGCAGGCATCGCAGGGGCGCATGCGGTTGACGAGGCGGCCAAGTTCCGGGCTCGCCACGACGACGCGGTCGTTCTCCGCGTGGGTGAAGCCGAGGCCCGGTCCGTGCCGGTCCTGGATCGGCGCGAACATGGTGCCGAGCAGCAGGATCGCCCCGTCCGGGTAATCGTGCGTGCGCCCCATCAGGGCCGTCACCAGCTCTTCCGGATCGCGGCTGATCTCGGCCAGCGGCGAGGTGCCCTCCATCCGGAACCCGTCGGTGCCGATGACTTCGAGGGTCACGGTGGTGCGCCGGATGTCGTCCAGGCCAAACGTTTCGTCGAACAGCCGGAGGAACGGTCCGAGAGCGCAGGAGGCGTTGTTGTCCTTCGCCTTACCGAGGAGCAGTGCCGATCGCCCTTCGAAGTCGCGCAGGTTCACGTCGTTGGCGAGGGTCGCCCCGACGATTTTTTGTTGGGATGAGACGGCCAGCGCGACTTCCGGCTCGGGGTTGTTCCAATGCGATTCCGGATGCAGCCCGGCATCGGCGCCGCAGCCGACCGCGGAGAGCGGCTGCGCTTTGGTGAAGATCTCGGCGTCCGGCCCGATCCCGACTTCAAGATACTGGCTCCAGGCGCCCTGGGCGACCAGCACGTCCTTCAACGCCATCGCCTCGGGCGATCCGGGTTTCAGCTGGCGCAGGTCGCGGCCGACCAGGCGCTCGACCTCGGCGCGGATCGCCGAGGCGGCGGCGAGGTCGCCCCGGGCCCGCTCCTCGATGACCCGCTCCAGCATGGAGGTCGCGAAGGTGACGCCGGCGGCCTTCAGCGCCTGGAGATCCACCGGGGCGAGGAGCCACGGACGCCCGGCATCGCGGCTGTCCGGCGGGGTGTTGGCCACGATCGCGTCGAGGCTGCCGAGATCCGCACCCTCGGCGGCGCGCAACGCGGCGGCGGGATCCGGCGCCTCGCACAGGTCGCTGACGGTGGCGAACCGGGCGGTGATGTCGACGACCCGCAGGTCGCCGTCCGAACCCGCCCGGATCGCCACCACGCTCGGGCCGTTCACATCCGGGCGCCACACCCGGCCGACCAGGGCACCGCGACCGGCATCGTCGGGCAGGATCTCGCGGGCGCTCAGACCGGATAATGCCATGCTGTCCTCATCCCTCGGGATTTTGTGGTCTTTCGCCTCGCTGGTCCGCGCGCGATCCGTCCTGGACATCGCGCCGCCAGCGGGGCCGACACGACCCGCCTTAGCATCCGCCGTCGATTCGAGCGCCGGCAGAGTGTTTCATGCCGGCAGCCTCGTCACCGATCCAAAGCGGTGGTCCAAACGGATCGATCTTCGGGACGGCTCGACGCCTAATCCCATCGGCTGCACAAAAAATCCATAGGAAGACCCTGACAGAAGCGGGCTATGATTTAAAATTCAGATGCGGTCGGCTTGCTTTCCGAAAGGCGCTCCCGTGTACTGCTTCCAGAGGAGTCGCCGTCAGAGCGACCCTGATCGGGAGGACGCATGGCCTCGGTGGGAATCCGCGAGGTTCGCAAGGCTTTCGGGTCGACGAACGTCCTGCACGGTGTGTCCGTGGACATCCGGGATGGGGAGTTCGTGATCCTGGTCGGGCCTTCGGGCTGCGGAAAGTCGACCTTGCTGCGGATGATTGCCGGCTTGGAGAATATCTCCGGCGGCGAGATCCGTATCGGCGAGCGTGTCGTCAATGATGTTCCGCCCAAGGAGCGGGACATCGCGATGGTGTTCCAGAACTACGCGCTCTATCCGCATCTCACGGTGCGGGAGAACATGGCGTTCTCCATGCGGATCCGGAAGGCGGGTGCTGCCGAGATCGACACGCGGGTCAGCAAGGCCGCGCAGATCCTCGGGCTGACCCATCTCCTCGACCGCTATCCGCGCCAGCTCTCCGGCGGGCAGCGCCAGCGCGTCGCCATGGGGCGGGCGATCGTGCGCGATCCGCAGGTCTTCTTGTTCGACGAGCCGCTGTCCAACCTCGACGCCAAGCTGCGCGTGGCGATGCGCACCGAGATCAAGGAACTCCACCAGCGCCTGAAGACCACGACCATCTACGTCACCCACGATCAGATCGAGGCCATGACCATGGCCGACCGGATCGTGGTCATGCATGACGGCGTGGTCGAGCAGATCGGCCCGCCGCTGGAACTCTACGACCGGCCCGACAACCTGTTCGTGGCGGGCTTCATCGGATCGCCGGCGATGAATTTCGTGCACGGCACGGTCCGGCGGAACGGCCACCTGGTCTTCGCCGCCGATACGGGGCTGATCATCCCCCTGACCCAGGCACCGGCGGGCGTCGAGGGCCGCAAGCTCGTCCTCGGGATGCGGCCGGAGCATTTCGATTTGGCGCCGGACGGGATCGCCGCCGAGGTCGTGGTCGTCGAGCCGACCGGTTCCGAGACCATGCTGGCGGTGCGGGCCCAGGGTCAGGATTTCACCTGCGTGCTGCGCGAGCGCGTCAGTGAGGGGCCGGGCGAGACCGTCCACCTGCGGCCGAACCGCGTGCACTTCTTCGATGCCGAGACCGGCCGGCGCCTGCCGACCTGACCGCACCCGATCCACCCAGGGAGTGACGCCACGATGCCCAAACTCGACCGCCGTTCCCTCCTGGCGGGTGCCGCCGCGACCGGCCTCGCCGCCGGCGCCGACCTCCTCGGCTTCGCGCGGGCCTGGGCGCAGACCGCCGAGTGGAAGCCCGAGCCCGGCGCCAGCCTGTCGGTGCTACGCTGGAAGCGCTTCATCCCCAGCGAGGACGAGGCGTTCCTGCGGATGGTGGACGCCTTCACCAAGGCGACCGGCGTGAAGGTCTCGGTCACCAACGAATCCTTCGACGACATCCAGCCCAAGGCATCGGTGGCGGCCAATACCGGGCAGGGGCCCGACATGGTCTGGGGCCTGTTCTCGTTCCCGGCCCTGTTCCCCGACAAGTGCCTGCCGCTGGAGGACGTCGCCGAGTCGCTGGCCAAGAAATACGGCCCGTGGTTCCCGTCGGCGGAGGCCTACGGCAAGGTCAAGGGCAAGTGGATCGCGATCCCGGTGGGCTTCAACGGCGGATACCCGAACTACCGCATCTCGGCCATGCAGAAGGCCGGGTTCAGCAAGTTCCCCGAGGATACCGCCGGCTTCCTCGAACTGTGCCGGGCGCTCAAGAAGAACAACACGCCGGCCGGCTTCGCCCTCGGCCACGCCACCGGCGACGCCAACACTTGGTGTCACTGGGCGCTGTGGTCCCATGGCGGCAACCTCGTCGACGCCAACGAGAAGATCGTGATCAACTCGCCGGAGACCGCCAAGGCGCTCGAATACGTCAAGTCGATGTACGAGACCTTCGTGCCGGGCACCGTGTCCTGGAACGATTCCTCCAACAACAAGGCGTTCCTGGCGGGCGACCTGTACCTCACCCACAACGGCATCTCGATCTACGCCGCCGCCAAGAAGGACAACCCGAAGCTCGCCGAGGACATGGACCACGCGGTCTGGCCGATCGGCCCCGCCGGCAAGCCGACCGAGTTCCAGCTCGCCTTCCCGATCCTGGCGTTCAAGTACTCGAAGGCGCCCAACGCCTGTAAGGCGTTCATCGCGTTCATGATGGAGGCGTCGAACTACGGTCCGTGGATCGAGGGGGCGCAGGGCTACCTGTGCGAGCCGCTGTCGAACTACCCCAAGAACCCGATCTGGACGAGCGATCCGAAGAACGCGGTGTTCGCCGAGGCGGGACGGCGGTCGCTGGCGGCCGGCGGCCAGGCGCCGGTGAGCGAGCGCATCGCCGCGGTGCTCGCCGACTTCGTGGTGGTCGACATGTTCGCCAGCCACTGCACCGGCCGGGAGGACGTGAAGACCGCGATCCGCAATGCCGAGCGCGCCGCCCAGCGCATCTTCCGCAACACCTGACGCGGCGACGCATCCCGGCCCTGTTCCCGAGGCGAACCCATGGCGCACACGGCCCTGACACAGCCTGCCCCGCTCGCGGTCCCGACGCGCTCGGCCTGGCACCGCCTGCGTGCCAGCCGCGGCTGGGCGGGCTTCTGGTTCATGCTGCCGACCGCGCTGATCCTCGGCCTGTTCCTGGCCTATCCGCTGCTGAAGGGCATCTGGCTGTCCTTCACCAACACCCGGATCGGCCGCGAGGGCACGTTCATCGGCCTGGAGAACTATGCCTGGCTCTGGGACGACGACGTATTCTGGCTCTCGGTGTTCAACACCTGCCTGTACACGGCCGTGGCGTCGGTGGTGAAGTTCGCGGTCGGCCTCTACCTGGCCCTGCTGCTTAACAAGAATATGCCGTTCAAGTCGATCGTCCGGTCGATCGTGCTGATCCCGTTCGTGGTGCCCACGGTCCTGTCGGCGATCGCGTTCTGGTGGATCTTCGACAGCCAGTTCTCGATCATCTCGTGGTCGCTGCGCCATCTCGGCATCATCGACGGCAATATCGACTTCCTTGGCGAGCCCAGCATGGCGCGGGCCTGCGTGATCTTCGCCAATATCTGGCGCGGCGTGCCGTTCATCGCGATCACGCTGCTCGCCGGGCTGCAGACGGTCTCGCCCTCGCTCTACGAGGCCGCGACGCTCGACGGCGCCTCGAACTGGCAGATCTTCTCGCGCATCACCCTGCCGCTGCTGACGCCGATCATCGCGGTGGTGATGACCTTCTCGGTGCTGTTCACCTTTACCGACTTCCAGCTGATCTGGGCGATGACCCGGGGCGGCCCGGTCAACGCCACGCACCTGATGGCGACCCTGTCGTACCAGCGCGGCATCCTCTCCGGGACGCTCGGCGAGGGCGCAGCGATCGCCACCGCGATGGTGCCGTTCCTGCTCGCCGCGATCGGCATCTCGTGGTTCGGCCTTCAGCGCCGGGCCTGGCAATCCGGGGGAACCGACCGATGAGCGCGCCCGCTCCGCCCGCCCATGCCGACCCGCGCCTCGCTTCCGTCATGGCGGCCCGCCCCGCCGGGCTCACCGACGACAGCGAGGGGATGGCCTATCTGGAGCGCCTGCCCCGGCGGCTCGTGACCACCTACCTGCCGCTCCTGATCATCCTCGCGGTGCTGCTGTTCCCGTTCTACTGGATGGCGCTGACGGCGATCAAACCGGACGAGCAGCTGATCGACATGGAGCACTACAACCCGTTCTGGGTTGTGGAGCCCACGTTCAAGCACATCAACAAGCTGCTGTTCGAGACGCAGTATCCGCGTTGGCTCTGGAACACGATGTACGTGTCGGTGGCCGCCACGTTGCTGTCGCTGTTCGCCAGCGTGCTCGCCGCCTATGCCTGCGTGCGCGTCCGCTTCAACGGCGCGGGCTGGGTCGGCGCCGCGATCTTCCTCGCCTATCTGGTGCCGCCCTCGATCCTGTTCATCCCGCTCGCCACGATCATCCAGGCCTACGGGCTGTTCGATTCGCCGATCGCCCTGATCCTGGCCTATCCGACCATCCTGATCCCGTTCTCGACCTGGCTCCTGATGGGCTACTTCAAGACCATCCCCTACGAGCTGGAGGAATGCGCGCTGATGGACGGCGCCAGCCGCTGGCAGATCCTGACCAAGATCATCCTGCCGCTCGCTTTCCCAGGCCTGATCTCGGCCGGCATCTTCTCGCTGACGCTGTGCTGGAACGAGTTCATCTACGCCCTGACCTTCCTGTCCTCGACGCAGAACAAGACCGTGCCGATCGCGGTGGTCAGCGAGTTCGTGGACGGCGACGTCTACAAGTGGGGCTCGCTGATGGCCGGCGCCCTGCTCGGCTCCCTGCCGCTGGTGATCCTCTACTCGTTCTTCGTGGAATATTACGTCTCCGCGCTCACCGGCGCCGTGAAGGAATAGGCCGACACGCCGGGGAAACCTGCCGCCGGCCGTTGCGCCGGCGGCCGCGATTGCTCAGACAAGCCGCTGTGACGGCGCGCAGGGAGACACCTGCGGACCGCGATCGCAGAAGGTCACGCCATGGCCCATTTTATCGAGACCCGCGCCACCCTGGTCACCGACGCCATCGCGGGTCTGCTGGCCGCCAGCGGCGGCCGCCTCGCCCGGCTCGACGGCGATCCCGGGATCCGGGTCGTGCTGCGGGCCGAGATCGATACCGGCAAGGTCGCGGTGATCTCGGGCGGCGGCTCCGGCCACGAGCCGGCCCATGCCGGCTTCGTCGGGCCGGGCATGCTGAGCGCGGCGGTGTGCGGCGATGTCTTCGCTTCCCCCAGCGTCGATGCGGTGCTGGCGGGCATCCTGGCCGTGACCGGGCCGGCCGGGTGCCTGCTGATCATCAAGAACTACGCGGGCGACCGACTGAATTTCGGCCTCGCCGCCGAGCGCGCCCGGGCGCTCGGCAAGACGATCGAGACCGTGATCGTGGCCGACGACATCGCGCTGCCGGAGGCGAAGCAGCCCCGGGGCGTGGCCGGCACCCTGTTCGTGCACAAGGTCGCGGGTCATGCCGCGGAGGCCGGCGCGCCGCTGGAAGCGGTCGCGGCCCTCGCACGCCGGGTGGCGGCCTCGGCCCAGTCGCTCGGGATCGCGGTCTCCACCGCCACGATCCCCGGGTCGCCGCGGAGCGAGCGCCTCGCCGAGGGGCAGGCGGAACTCGGCCTCGGCATCCATGGCGAGCCGGGGGTCGAGCGGATCACGCTGCCGAAGGCGGGTGATCTGGCGCGGCTGATGACCGAGCGTTTTTCGGGGACCGGGCCGCTGGCGCTGCTGGTCAACAATCTCGGTTCGGCGACCGCCCTGGAGATGCAGGTCCTGACCCAGGCCGTCCTGGCCACCGACCTCGGCCAGCGGGTACGCCTGCTCCTCGGCCCGGCACCGCTGATGACGGCGCTCGACATGCACGGTGCCTCGCTCTCGATCCTGCCCCTGGACGACGAACTCGAAGCGGCGCTCCTGGCACCGGTGCCTCTGCCGACCTGGCCCGGCGCGGTCCGGATCGCGCCTTCTGTCCTGCGACCGATCCCGGAGGGACTCGCGGGCGAGGCCTTCACGCCGTCGCGGGATCCGATCGTGGCCGCCCGGATCGCCGCCGTTACGCGGGCGCTCATCGCCGCCGAGGGGGCGCTGAACGCCCTGGACGCGAAAGTCGGCGACGGCGACACCGGCACCACCTTCGCGGGCGCGGCCCGGGCGGTCGAGGCCGATCTCGACCGGCTTCCTCAAGCCGACCCACCCGCCCTGTGCCGCGTCCTGGCTGAGCGGATCGGCCGCGCCGTCGGTGGCTCCAGCGGCGTGCTGGCCTCGATCTTCTTCGCCGCCACCGCGTCCGCGCTCTCCGACGGTGCCGGCTGGCCCGACGCCCTGGCCCAGGGCGTGGCCCGGGTGCGGAACTACGGCGGTGCTGGCCCGGGCGACCGCACGCTGCTGGACGCTCTGATCCCGGCGCTCGAAGCCCTGAAATCCGGGGGGCTCGATCCCGCTGCCGCCGCCGCTCGCACGGGTGCCGCCGCCACGGCCCGGATGGACCGCGCCGCCACCGGCCGATCGAGCTACCTCGCGGCGGCGGATCTCGCCGGTGTCGAGGATCCCGGGGCAGCCGGAGTCGCGGCGGCGTTCGAGGCGCTGGCGGCCGCCGGTTGAAGGTCGAAGGCAGATTGTGGAGCGCCCCGCGGCGATCGGGTGTCGCCCCCTTCCGGGAGCTGGCGCGGGGGCTCGGCGAACACCGCGCTTTCGCGGGCGTTGCACGCAGTAGTCGTGGAGAGAGACCGCCGTGCAAACCTGCCTGATCCTCGACGATTACCAGGACGCGGCGCGCGGCCTCGCCGACTGGGCGCGCCTGGCCGATCGGGTCGCCGTCTCGACCATCACCGATCACATCGCGGATCGGGAGGCCCTCGTTTCCCGAATCGAGCAGGCCGAGATCCTGGTGATCATGCGCGAGCGCACGCCTTTCCCGGCGGCTCTGCTGGAGCGGTTGCCCCGGCTGAAGCTGCTGGTCACCAGCGGCATGCGCAACCTGGCGATCGACGTGGCGGCGGCGCGGGCGCGGGGCATCGCGGTCTGCGGCACGGAGTCGAGCCCCACGCCGCCGACCGAATTGACCTGGGCCCTGATCCTCGGACTCGCCCGTCATCTCCCGATCGAGAACCGGAACCTGCGCGACGGCGGCCCGTGGCAGAGCACGGTCGGGACCGATCTCGCCGGGGCGACCCTGGGCGTGCTCGGGCTCGGGAAGATCGGCACGCGGGTTGCCGCGATCGGCCGGGCCTTCGGCATGCGGGTGATCGCCTGGAGCCCGAATCTCGACGACGCCCGGGCGGCTGCCGCCGGCGTCGAGCGCGCCGAGTCCAAGGAAGCGTTGCTGGACGCGAGCGATGTGGTGACCATCCACCTCGTCCTCGGCGACCGGACGCGCGGGCTTCTCGGCGAGGCCGAGCTGCGCCGGATGCGGCCGGGCGCCGTCCTGGTGAACACTGCGCGGGCGCCGATCGTCGATCAGGCCGCCTTGGTCCGGGCCCTGGAGGAGGGCTGGATCTCGGGGGCGGGGCTCGACGTGTTCGAGACCGAGCCGCTGCCAGCCGACAGCCCGTTCCGGTGCCTGCCGAATGTTCTGGCGCTGCCGCATGTCGGCTACGTCACGCGCAACAATTACCGGACGTTCTTCACCCAGGCGGTGGAGGATATCGAGGCGTGGCTCGCCGGCGCGCCGATCCGGCAACTGAGCTGAGGCTAGTCGGCCCTGGGGTCGACGGCATCGGCGAGACCATCGCCGAGCAAGGTCAGGGCCACCAGCGTCGTGATCAGGAAGGCGGCTGGGCCGGCCAGCATATGCGGCGCCGACTCGATCGCCCGGGCGCCCTCGGCGATGAGCACGCCCCAGCTCGTGTCCGGCTCCTGCACGCCGAGCCCGAGGAACGACAAAAAACTTTCCAGCAGGATCACCTGCGGCACCAGCAGGGTGGCGGCCACCACCACCGGCCCAAAAGTGTTCGGCACGATGTGGCGCAGGATGATCCGGGGTGTGCCGAGACCGAGGGCGCGGGCGGCGCGGACGAAATCGCGTTCGCGCAGGGACAGAGTCTGCGCCCGGACGATGCGAGCCATGTCGAGCCATTCCACCGCGCCGATCACCACCAGCATCAGCGTCAGGCTCGCCCGGAAGAACACCAGCAGCAGGATGACGAAGAACACGAAGGGCAGGGCGTAGAGCACGTCCACCAGCCGCATCATCACGGCATCGACGGCGCCGCCGATGAAGCCGGCCGTCGCGCCGTAGCCGACGCCGATGAGCAGGGCGACCAGGGTGGCGGTGAGCCCGATCAGCAGCGAGACCCGTCCGGCGACGAGGCAGCGGGTGAGCAGGTCGCGGCCATGCACATCAGTGCCGAGCGGGAAGGACAGGCGCCGAAGCGGCACAGCCACGACCAGACGCTTCCCGCCCTCCGTGTCGGCGATCACGTGCGGCTCGCCGAACAGGTCGGAGCGCGGCAGGTAGACGAGGCTGCGCCGATCCACCCCGGCCTCGGCGCTGAGGGTGAGGCGCAGCGCATCGCCGTCGCGGGCCACGTCGTCGAGGCGTGCGCGCATGCGGAAGGCGAGGCGTTCCAGAGCCGGGCGCAGATGGTCGGGATCGGGCTGCGCCGTCAGGCCGGCCGGGAGCTGGCGCAGGTCCGGATAGGCCCGGGTCGGATCGTGCCCGGTCAGCGCCGGCCCGAACAGGCAGGCCAGCGCGATCAGGATCAGGACGGCGAGTGAGACCATCGCCACCCGCTCGCGGGCGAGACGCGACAGGGTGCGGGCGACCGGGCCGGCCAAGGCGCGGGTGGCGCTCACGCGGCGCTCCGCAGGCGCGGGTCGAGCCAGGCGCAGGCGAGGTCGGCGATCAGGTTGAGCACGATCACCAGGGCCGCCACCAGCAGGACGGTGCCCATCACCAGCGTGTAGTCGCGGTTGAGCGCCCCCTCGACGAAGTAGCGGCCGATCCCGGGCAGGCCGAAGATCGTCTCGACCACCACGGATCCCGTGAGCAGGGCCGCCGTCAGCGGCGCCAGATAGGCCACCACCGGCAACAGCGCCCCGCGCAAGGCGTGCCGGGTGATGCGCGCGGGCGGCAGCCCGAGGCTGCGCATCGTCCGCACCGGCTGGGTGCGCAGGACTTCACCGAGCGAGGCCCGCGTCAGCCGGGCCAGGGCGCCGATTTGCGGCAGCGCCAGGGTGATCACCGGCAGGATCAGGTGGCTCGGCGCGCCGCCCTCCCAACCGCTCAAGGGCAGCCAGCGGAGGCTCAGCCCGAAGACGATCTGCAGGAGCGGCGCCACGACGAAGCTCGGCAGCGACAGGGTCAGCGCCGCGCCGAGGCCGAGCATCCGGTCGAGGGCGCCCCCGCGCCGGAGCGCCGCTACGGTCCCGAGCCCGATGCCGAGGCAGGCGGCCAGCGCCAGCGCCAGGGCGCCGAGCGTCGCCGAGACCGGCAGGCCCCGGGCGATCAGGTCGAGGACGCTCATGTCGCGGAACGAGAAGGAGGGCCCGAGATCGCCCCGCGCCAGGGCCGTCAGGTAGCGGCCGAACTGCTCGATCAGCGGCTGGTCCAGGCCGTAGACCCGGCGCAGGTTCTCCATGGCGGTCGGCGCCAGGGGGCGCTCCAGGTCGAATGGGCCGCCGGGGGCGAGCCGCATCAGGAAGAAGCTGACGGCCACCACCGCGAACAGCGTCGGCACCGACTGGACGAGGCGGCGCAGGATGAAGCGGATCACGCGTCGAGCCTCAGGAAGCGGGTCGGCGCGGCGTTGCGGACGTTCGGGATGTAGCCGTGCAGCCGCGGCGCGATCAGCGCCTTCGAGCGGTAATGCATCAGCGGGATCCAGGGCAGCTCGCGCAACGCGATGGCCTCGGCCTCGTAGAGCAGGTCGGCGCGGCGGGCGAGGTCGCGCTCGGCGGCGGCCTTGGCCAGGAGCGCGTCATAGGCCGCGTCCGACCAGCGGCCGGCGTTCAGCCCGTCATTGCCGCTCTGGAGCAAAAACAGAAAATTCTGCGGGTCGGAATAATCGGCGATCCAGGCATAGCGAGCGACGTCGAAGGACCCGCCGTCGCGCAGATAGGCGAAATGGGTCTTGGCGTCGGTGTAGACGAACCGGGTCTCGATCCCGAGATCGCGCCACATCTCAGCCACCGCCACGGCGGTGTTGCGGTTGTTGTCGCTGACGTTGAACCGGTACTCCACGGTGAGCGGCCGGCTTGGGCCGAAGCCCGCCTCGGCCAGCAGGCGGCGCGCCTCGGCCTCGTGATCGATCGGCAGGCCCTGCCGCCCCGCCGTCTCGGGGGGCGTGCGGTAATTGTCGATGCCCGGCGGGCAGATAGAATAGGCCGGGCTCATGGTGCCGCCGTAGAGCCCGTCGGCGAGGTATTCGCGGTCGATCAGCAGGGACAGGGCCTGGCGGACGCGCCGGTCCGAGAACGGCGCCTTGCGGGTGTTGATCGCCAGGACTTCGAGCCCGAGCGAGGGCCCGAGCACCACCTGCGTGCCGAAGCGGCGGCGCAGGTCGACGATCTGGTCGACCGGCAGCTCGGACAGGGAGTCGAGTTCCCCGGCGGCGTAGCGGCGGACGGCGGCCGACATGTCCGACATCGGCAGGAAGGCGACGCGGCGGATCGCGGTCGCTGCGGCCTCGGGATGGTGCGGATTGACCTCCAGGGTGATCGCGCCGCCCGGCACCCGGTCGATCAGCCGGTAGGGGCCGTTGGTCACGAAGTTGCCCGGGCGGGTGAAGGAGTCGCCGTAGCGCTCCACCGAGGCCCGGTGCACCGGCAGGGCGGTCTGGTGGGTCAGCAATTCGAGGAAGTAGGGCGTCGGCTGTTCGAGGATGATCGCGAGCTTGAGCGGCCCCTCCGCAGTCACCCCGAGGGCATCGCCGGCGATCTCGCCGCGGTTGACCGCCGCCGCTCCGCGGATCGGCGAAAGGATCTCGGCGTATTTCGCCCCCGTGGCCGGGGCGAGCATCCGGCGGAACGCGTAGACGAAATCCTCCGCGGTCACCGGATCGCCGTTCGACCACTTGCCGTCCGGGCGCAGGTCGAAGCGGAAGGTCAGGCCGTCCTCGGAGACAGTCCAGGCTCGGGCGGCGCCCGGGATGATGGTGCCGTGATTGTCGTAGGTCAGGAGGCCGTCGAACAGGTCGCGCAGGATATGCGCTTCCGCCACCGAGGAGGAACGGTGCGGGTCGAGCGTCTCCGGGTCCGCATCGTTGCCGCGCCGGTAGAGCACGGGCTCGGCGGCTCGGGCGGGCCGCGCGACCGCGAGGGCGGCGGCGCCGGCCAGCCAGGCGCGCCGACGGATCGCCATGCTCAGGCGCCGGTCTCGGCCGCCAAGCCGGCGGCTTCGATGCCCGCCACCGCGCAGATCTCGTCGTTGTCGGAGGTGTCGCCGGAGATGCCGACCGCGCCAAGCAGCCGTCCTTCCTGGGAGCGGATCAGCACGCCACCCGCCACCGGCACCAGCGCGGCCGGGCCGGCGACATGGCTCACCGCCGCTACGAAATAGGGCTGCGCCTCGGCGCGGGCATGGATCGCTCGGGAGCCGAGGCCCAGAGCCAGGGCGCCGTTGGCCTTGCCGCTGGCGATCTCGGCCCGGCGGAGCGACGTGCCATCCTCGACGGCGACGGATTTGAGCGCGCCCCGGGCATCGTAGACCACGACGGCCATCGGCTTCAGGCTGCGGGTCCGGGCTTCGCGCAGGGCGGTGTCCACGATGCTGCGGGCGGCCTCGAGCGTCAGGTCGATCATCGGATTCCACGGGCTGTCGCCGCTCCGGGCGGCGGGTTCACACTTAGAGCTTGTTTGACCGGTCTTTCCCATCCTCGCCCTCATCCTGAGGCGACGGAGCGAAGCGGAGGCCTCGAAGGAGCCCTCCAGCCAGCCGCGCGATCCCTGGAGGGCTCCTTCGAGGCTGCTCCACAGTACCTCAGGATGAGGGGAGAGATTGGGATCTCCATCGGCAGAACCATCATTCGACTGCGAGCGTGCGGTCAAACAGGCTCTTAGAGGATCGGGGCCGGGCCGGTCCACCACGCGGGGCCGCCCGTGGCCTCAACCGCCACGCAGGAGCCGGCCGAGCAGCGTGCCGGCCCGATCGATCGTCTCGGATGTCAGCGACGAATACCCCACCACGATCCCGGTTTCGCGCTTTTCCGCGCCATGCAGGGCGGCGGTTTGCAGCGTTAGGCTGTTCTGGCGGCAGCTTTACTCGAAACGCGCGGCGTCCAGCCCATCGGGCAGCCGCAGGAAGAAATGGAACCCGCCATGCGCGCCGAGCACGCGGAGCGGACTGCCATAGCCCTGTCGGATCGCCTCCAGGCTCCGGGCGCACTTGTCCTTGTAGACCCGCTCCATGCGGCGGATGTGCTGAGCGAAATGGCCCTCGGCGATGAACCGGGACAGGATGTCCTGGTCCAGGGTGCTGTTGCCCCGCCCGGTATCGGCCCGCAGGCTGCGCATGCGCGCGCGGATCGCCCGCGGCACGACCATGTAGCCGAACCAATATCGGCTGGTTCGGCGCGCCATCGCGAACCTCAGAGCGCGGCGAGAAGTGGCTCGGTCCCGAGCCGCGATAGTGGATCTTCAGTTCGCATGTCCGGGTGCTCTACGGTTCTTTCGATGCGGCCGCCAACGTCGCGGACCGGCACTTCGCATGACCAGGCTTGATCTCGATGGACATGTTTTGGTTCTGGATGCAAATAAGCTAGGTACCTGAATGATGAGATGGTTCTTATCTTCAAGTGCATCAGTAATTTTCTTTATTAAGAGATTACCTATCATCATGACTTTGATAAAATCACGCTGACACGTCGCGATTATCTCAATCTTTTCCCTCATCCTGAGGTGCCGGGCGATCGAAGATCGCTTGGCCTCGAAGGAGCCCTCCAGGTATCGTTGAGGCATCTGGAGGGCTCCTTCGAGGCCTCCGCTTCGCTTCGGCACCTCAGGATGAGGGAAGAGATAGGGATATCCCTGGCTCGGAATTGTATTCCACCCTATATACCGAGATCAATCAGCCTTTAAATCTTCATATCATCTGTGAAACAGAAAATAAATCGGTCAAACAACTCATTTATGATGGATGACAATTGATGTACGCAGCCATGCACTTGGCCAGTGATCTCGTGTCGCGGATGCTGCCGGCCTACGGCGCCATCGCAGCCGGGTTCTGTGTCGGACGTCTGTCGGGTCGCGACTGGATCCGGCACCTCTCCAGCCTGCTGATGTACGTCCTGATCCCGCTGGTCGTGTTCAAGAACGCCCTGGCGCTGGATTTTGGCGCGGCGATCGGCAACGTCGTCTTGTCGATGGCCTTCAGCACGGTCATGGTTCTGTGCGCGGTGCTGATCGTGCCGCGCTGCAAGTCCGATGTTCCCCGACGTCTGGCGTTCTGCGCCTTCAGCTACACCAATATCGGCTGGTTCGGCGTCCCAACCGGCTTGGCCCTGTTCGGTCCCGACAGCCTGCCGATCCTGGTCATGGCCTATGTCGGCGGGCTGATCTTCGGCAACACGGTCGGCTTCTACTGCGTGGCGCGCGATCGGTTCTCGGTCCGCACGAGCCTGTGGAAGGTCGCCACCACCCCGGCGCTCTATGCCTTCGGCGCGGGCCTCGCCGGTCAGGCGCTCGGGCTGCGCGACCTGCTGCCGGCCGGCTCGGAAGCGCCGTTCCGGGTGGTGACACTGCTCATGTCGGGCTGCGGCATGATGGTGGTCGGGCTGGGGGCCAGTCAGGTCCGCTTCACCGCCGCCGCGATCCGGGGAACGCTGAACCTGGTGATCTGGCGCCACGTCGCGTCGGTCGGCGCAATCGCGGCGGTCATCGGCTTGTTCGCTCTGGTCGGAGCGCCGGTCGCGACAGAGAACCTGAATACGGTGCGCCTGCTGGGCCTGCTGCCGGTTGCGGGCAATGTCGTGGTCTTCGCTGCGCAGTTGCGCAGCGACGTGGCGGCGGCCTCCCTGATCGTTGCGCTCTCGACGGCGGTCTCGACGCTGAGCGTCCTGTGCTGGGGCGTGTTCCTCCACGGCACGTAGGGGCCTCGTCTGGCTGGAGTGGTCGCCGATCGGCCATGTTTCCGGCTTGTATCCCGCGCCGACGGGCGGCATGTGTCGGCGCGGCCGACAGGCGTTCAGGAGATGGCGGGGCTTTGGCTCAGACAGGCGCGCGGGGTATCGCGGTCGGGCGGGACGGCTGGCTGTTCTGGGTCGGCCGCAAGAACGAGTTGGTCGATCTGTACTCCGAGTCCGCGGCGACCCGTCGGCTGCTGCGCCGCTGGGTGCGGCTGGTTGAAGCCCGCGTCCGCCGGGCGAAAGCGCTGGGTGCGACCTACGTCCACGCCATCGTGCCGGAAAAGATCGCGATCCATGCCGACACGCTCGACCGGCCGTTCCCGAACCTGACCGACCCGCCCGGCACGCGGCTCGGACGGCTCCTGGCGGCGGAAACGCAAGCCGAATTGCTCGACCTGTACGAGCCGCTGCAGGCGGCGCGGGCCGAAGGGCCGGTCTACCTGCAGACCGACACGCACTGGAACCATCGCGGCTACATCGCCGCATACCGGGCGCTGTGCGCCGCGCTCGGGATCGCCCCGGCCGCGCATGTGGTCGAGGCGACCGGGCATCTCGAGCGCTTCGTGTTCGACCTCGGCGGCAAGCTCAAACCGCCCGTGGACGAGGCCTACTTCGCCCACGATTTCCCGCGGCGCGCCCAGCGCAGCGAGGCCAACGCGCTGGTGCAGCTGCGCGAGACCGGCCGGGTCGCCGGCCGGGGCGGGTTCTTCGTCGGATCGCGCGCCGTGATGCGCAATCCCGAAGCCGCCGATCCCCGACGCATCGTGCTGTTCGGCGATTCCTATGTTTTCGACCAGGGACCGCGGCTCACCGCGATGCTGGCCGAGAGTTTTCGCGAGGTCCACGCGATCTGGTCCGCCGAGATCGACTGGGCCTACGTTGCCGCAGTGAAGCCGGACCTCGTGGTCTACGAGATCGCCGAGCGGTTCCTGCGGCGCGTGCCGACCGACCGGTTTTCGGTCGACGCCTTCGCGGAAAGCCGGGTCCGGCGGGAACTGAACCCCAACGTCATCGATCGCCTGCGCCGCCTGCTGCGCCTTCGTTGACGCGCCGGAAAACCGAGCGGCGCGTTGTCGGGCGGCCTCTCGCCCCTATCGTTTCGATCAGAGTCTAAAGACCGGAACACGACATGGCCGACGCGCAACGCCCTTACGTCATCTGTCACATGACCACCTCGGTGGACGGTCGGATCAAGTCCCGCCGCTGGAAGACCCTCGACGCCGACAGCCATTACGAACGCGTCCACGGCGAATTGAATGGCGATGCCTGGATCTGCGGGCGGGTAACCATGCAGGGCTACGCCGACAGCGCCGATCCCTTGCCCGAACCGGTCCTCGACGACACGAGTCCGATCCCCCGGGACGATCACGTCGCGAAGGGCGGGGCGTCCAGCTACGCCGTGGCCCTCGACGCCCGGGGCCGCCTGGATTGGGGCGCCCGGAACGAGATCGAGGGCGACCACATCGTGGTCGTGCTGACCGAATCCGTGCCGGACGCGCACCTGAGGACGCTGCGGGCCGGCGGCCAATCCTACCTGTTCGCCGGCGAGACAACGGTCGATTTTGCGCTGGCGGTGACCAAGCTGCGGGCGCTGTTCGGGATCGAGCGGCTCTTGGTCGAAGGTGGTGGCCACATCAACGGCTCGATGCTGAAAGCCGGCGTGATCGACGAACTCAGCCTGCTGCTCGCGCCGGCGGTCGACGGCGTGTCCGGCACGCCGGCCCTGTTCGATTTCGCCGGGGAGGAGGCCGATTCCATGGGCGGCCGCTGCAAGCTGGATCTGACGTCCTGCGAGACGTTGTCGGGCGGCGTCGTCTGGCTGCGCTACCGCATCACGCCGGTGGCCGAGGCGGAGCCCAGGTGAGATCCGTCAGGAAGGCGTCGTAATCGGCGGTGACATCGTCGAGCCGCTCGAAATGCGGGAAGGCGCCGGTCGGCAGGCTGACCACGCGCCAGTTCGGCCGTCCGGCGACCCGGGGCGCCAGCCGGTAATCGACGAAGTCGCCGCGGCGTCCGTGGACCATCCAGACCGGCAGACGCAGCTCTTCGTAGAGCCGCGTCGAATCGGTCGGGAACAGGTGGCCGGAGATGAAGCAATACGGGGCGTGCTCGGCGCCCAGCTGATGCGCCGAGGCATAGTCGTACGCGAACAGACCCTCGTCGATATCCCGCGAGCCAAAGGTCTTCTGCAGGAAGAAGCGCATGCTTGGACGCGAGGCAAGCGCATCGAACAGGGGTCGGCCGAACGGTTTTCGATCCAGAAGATCCCGCACGGCATCCCGCCCACGGTGACCATCCGGCGGTCCGTCACCGGACAGCCGTGCGTCAAAACCTGTCGGGCTGATCAGGCCGAGGCTGCGGTAATCGTCGGGCCGCTCGAGGGCCGCGCGGGCGAGGTAGGAGCACGACAGCGACAGCGCCATGGCGTCGATCGCCCCGCCCCGGTGCCGGCGGCGGATCTCGGCCACCGCCGCGTTGATCGCCTCCACCATCAAGCGCGGGGTGTAGCGGCGGCGCGAGCGTTCGGAGAACCCGAAGCCCGGCAGGTCGAGCGCATAGACCGGACGGGACCTGCGGTAATGCTTGTAAAGGGGGCGAACCTCATAAGCATTCGCGGCCGCGTTGATCGAATGGATCAACAGGAGCGGCACGCCCTCCACATCGTTCGTCCCGTAGAGCGAGATCACACCGGCGCGCTCCGTCGCGAGCCGGTCATGCCGGCCGGGCAGGGCCGGCGGCAGATCCATCTGCCGGTTCACGGCAAATCGGCTCCAGCCGACGAGGCTTCCTGCGGAGCCGAGAAACGTCAGGGCCGCGGCGATCCCGTAGGATTTGGCGCGACCCTGCTTGTGCGGCTCACGACTCATCGGGCTCCCCAACCTCAGTAGGCCCCGGCCCGGACTGCGCGGTGCGCCGGTAGAGGGGAGACAGTGCCGTCGTTTCAGGATGCGTGGCCGGCCAGGCTACCCGCGGCGACGGCCGGGGTGCGTCCGGTCGGCCGGATCGGGCTGATGTCCCGGCCCGCGGCCTCGCGGAAGAAATCCACGGTCGCCGGATCGTTGCGCCAGCCCTGAACGCGCTGCGAGACCAAAGCCTCGCGCGGGCGCCGGTCGTAATTCGCGTAGGCCGCGGCCACGAATTCCGCCCGGGTCATCGTGCGGGCGGGGCCCGAGCGGCGTGTCTCCGCCTTGAAGAACAGGGCGCTGCCGGGAATGCCGTAATGCGCGGCGATCTCCGGATAGACCGGCCAGCTGCCCTGGCCGCCGAGATCGTCGGGCACGAACGCGTCGAGGTCGCATTCGGGAAAGGCCACGCCGGATTTGGTCAGGAGCCCGCGGGCCAGGTCGGCGACCACGTAGAGCTTGGTGTGGTTGATCGAGTGCATGAAGCAGCCCCGCCGCGCCCAGCGCGTGAGGTGCGTGTCGAGATCGTACTGCGCCTGGGCGCCGAGGCCGCGCAGGTAGGACACCGACTCGTTCCAGAGGTCGAAGTAGCCCAGCCGCTCGAACACCGGCTCGGCGAACAGGCGCAAGGCCTGCGCCTGCGAGAAGCCCGCCAGGTAGGCGTAGAGCGTGATCGCAGAGTGCGAATGCCCCATCGGCCCGGAGATCAGGCCGTTCAGCGAAACGGCATCCTGCACGCCGACATGGATCAGGTCGGGATGGTAGGCGCCGAACACGATGGTCGGGATCAGCCGGACCTTGGGGTGGGTCCGGAACCGGTCGATCGTGCCGCCGTCCTTGAACCGCGGCAGGTAGATGCTGGAATAGACGTGGTCGTAGCCGTCGGCATGCGCCATCAGGTCGACGAGCTTCGGGAAGCGCCGCGTCGCCGTGAAGGCCGAGACGAAATCCACCTGCGCGTCTGGCAGCAGGAAGCGCAGCACCTTGGCCATGGAGCCGGCCTGGCAGACTCCAACCACCAGGATGCGGGGCGAGCCCGTCCGCTTCTTCCCGATCTGCGCGAGCCGGTGCCGCGCGCGCCAAAGGCTGTCCACCGTCAACATGCCGCTTCTCTCGCATGTCCGCGGGCGGCGGGCAAACCGGCCCAACGGCTATTGACGCGTATCGCGCGCGCGAAGCCGCGCGTGATGCAAGGCCATGACAGTCGAACGAAGTTGTCGTGCACCGGCACTGGCAGCCAGGCCGCCGCTGATCCAAGCCGGGGGCGGCAGAGCCCGGAGGATTACGATGGCCCCGACAAACGTGCCGGATGCAATCCCGGATATCGAGCGGGAGACCCTGCGCAAGGTCACCTGGCGGATCCTGCCGTTCCTGATGCTCGCCTACTTCATCGCCTTCGTCGACCGGGTGAATGCCGGCTTCGCCGCCTTGCAGATGAACCACGATATCGGCCTCTCCGCGGCGCAGTTCGGGCTGGGCGGCGGCCTGTTCTACGTGTCCTATGTGCTGTGCGAGGTGCCGAGCAACCTCGCCATGGAGCGGTTCGGCGCGCGGATCTGGATCGCCCGGATCATGATCACCTGGGGCCTCGTCTCGGCCGCCATGGCCTTCGTGGCCGGACCCACCTCCTTCTACGCCGTTCGCCTGCTGCTCGGCGCTGCCGAGGCGGGCTTCTTCCCCGGCGTGATCCTGTACCTGACCTACTGGTTCCCCCGCGCCTATCGGGGGCGGATCGTGGCCGTGTTCATGGTGGCGATCCCGATCTCCAGCTTCCTCGGCTCGCCGATCTCGGCCTCGATCCTCAACACCGACGGGATGCTGGGCTTCCGCGGCTGGCAATGGCTGTTCATCCTGGAGGCGCTCCCGGCCGTGCTGCTTGGCGTCATCGCCTTCGCGGTCCTGCCCGATGGGCCCGGACGGGCGCGCTGGCTCACCCCGCAGCAGAGCGCCTGGCTCCAGGACCGGCTGTCCGCCGAGCGCGCCTCGGTGGTCGCTGGCGAAGGTGCGCCGGCCCGCCACCTCTCGGTTTGGCAGGTGATGCGCAACCGCTACGTGCTGGCTGCCTCGCTGATCTACGCGGGGGCCTCCGGCGCCAGCCAGTGCCTGTCGCTCTGGCAGCCGCAGATCATCAAGTCGTTCGGGCTGACGAACCTGGAGACCGGGTTGCTGAACTCGATCCCGTTCGGCATCGCCTCGGTGCTGATGATCCTGTGGGGTCGCTCCTCGGACCGGAGGCAGGAACGGGTCTGGCACACGGCCTTGCCCCTCGGTCTGCTGGCCCTGAGCCTGGCGGCCTCGATCGCCACCGCGCAGCTGCTGCCGACGATCCTGATCCTGTGCCTCGCCGTCACGGCCACCTACATGGTGAAAGGGCCGTTCTGGGCGCTGTCCACGGAATGGCTCTCGGCCGGTGCGGCGGCGGCCGGCATCGCGCAGATCAACGCGATCGGCAATATCGGCGGCTTCGTCGGCACCTACCTGCTCGGGGTGATCAAGGACTCCACCGGCAGCTATCCGCTCGGCCTGCTGCCGCTGGTGGTGCTCTCGGGGGCCGGCTGCCTGCTGGTACTCGGGCTCGGGCGGGGCCGCCCTCAGGCTGCCGCGGCAGCACAGGCTTGAGCGCGTCGCTGATTCGCACGCGGCTATCCTTTCAGGCGCGACTCGGACGAAGGCGCCCCTCAAGCGCGATTCATCCTGCCGGACGGTCCTCCAACCGCTCAGACCCTCAAATTTCTGTGGTGGACCGGCACGTTACGACGAGCGCGATAGGAGCGGCGAACTTTACGATGTGATCAGTATCGCTGAAATTGCCCAATTCTGACGGGTCGTGGGCGTTTTTTCAGATCTGCGCGAAAAATATCAGCGCCGGATTTCTGTAAGTCTCCCCGCGCGCTGCTTGGCAGCCTGGCGTGTTGACATGTCAAGGCTGTGATGTGCTTATTCCTATGCTTGGAGTATGAAACTCCGGGCGGGCTCTTCCTCGGCCATGATAGCCTTCGGAAGATCGGGAGCGCAGCAATGGCGCGCTTCAATTTAAAAACCCGGATTTTATATTCATATTGCAGTCGCTGTTGCGCTTGGCAATTGGTATTCGCCGTATGGCAACGTGTATTCATGCGAGTGAGGTTATTTTATGCTGCAACGGGACGCTGCCAGCTCGTGCGGCTGGCAGCGTCGCAACGACAGCGTCGGAGTTGGGTTGTCGACGCTCGAAATTGGGGAGGGGACGATTTTTTAATTGAGTGACTCATGAAGAAAATAATACTGCCTTGATATTTTATATGAGAATAGGTGGTGCAGTACTTCGTTGAGGTGCGATTTTATGCGGAATGTCGTCAGACCAAGCACTTGGAGCTCGTGAGATGTTTGCTATCAGTCCCGTCGTGTCTACGTCCGTCACCGCATTGAGGCCTCTCCAGGTCGATGCGCCGGAGCGGGTCGCGTCGGTGATAGCCAGCGTGCTTCCCGTGCCGGTGGCGCTGGATCCGAGGACGAATTACACCCTCTCGACCCAGGCGGCCGATGCCGTGCTGTCTCTTGTTCAGGTGAAGGCGCCCACACAGGATACGCTCGCGCTTCTCCCGCAACAGGTGGAAACTCCGCCGGTCAACGATACCGAGAACGCGACACAGCCCAAGCTCGTCGGCGATACGCGCCCGGATGGGAGCGCGAACGGCGACGAAACTTCGGCACCCCCGATTTCTAACGGTCGAACCACGACAGCAGGTTTCGAATCATCGCCTGTCGAACCGAAGACCGCCCAGCAGGCCAAGCACGCCGCCGACTGGGAGGCGTATCTTTATAAAATCACGCATATCGACAACAACGTCATGAATGCGATCAGTTTCTATCTGATGGCCAACGACGCCAATTATCGGGATTTCAAGAACGAACATCCCAGTGTCGATATTCATTGGATCAACGTTGATAATAAAAAGATCGTCTCTCTCTGGCCGAGGATAACCGACAAGTGGTTCCCTGAGGCGGTCTGACGAATTTTTGTCCTTGATCAACAACGGGTCGAACGCGCTGCGACGATGCGAAGGTTTGATCCTGTTCCGGACGTGATCGAACGGCGTTTGTCCGTCGGGGGCCACGGACCCAGGGCCATCGGCCTCCTGTGATCGAAGTTTCGGCGGCGATCAGACGGAGACAGCTCGGGATCACAGAACCGGCAGCAGGCTCCGGATATGGGCCGCGAAGGCACGGGTGAGCGGCGAGGCGTGCCGCTCCTCGAGCCGGACCACGAGGCCGATCTTCGGCAGGGCGGGTAAGCCGGCGGTGCGCGAGAGAATGCGCAAGTCGCCAGGCACGGCGGCCTGGGTGAGCACCGCGATCGCCTGCCCGGAGCGCACCACCGCAAGAAGGCCCGAGAGGCTGCCGCTGGCATAGGCGATCCGGTAGTTGCGCCCGGCCTGAGACAGGGCTGCAAGCGCCGCGCGATGGTCGAGCGTATCCGGATCACCCAGCGCGAGGCGGAGCGGGTCCGGCCGGTCGGTCCCACCGTCCTTGGCACCGACCCAGACGAGCGCCTCGCGGCGCAGGATCGCCCGCTCAGCATCGAGGGGGATCGACACCAGCGCCAAGTCGAGGCCGCCCCGCTCGTAACGACTCACGAGCCGGGGCGTCGCGGCGCAGACAACCTCGATCACCACGGCCGGATGGAGCTGGGCGAAGCTGCGCAGCAGCGCCGGCAGGAAGGCATCGGCGTAATCGTCCGGGCAGCCGAAGCGCAGCGTCCCGTCCAGGCGCCCGCCGGAGAGTTCCGCCAGGGCGTCGTCGTGTGAGGCCAGGATCCGGCGCGCATGGACCAGCAGGCGCTCGCCATGGACCGTCAGGACCACGCCGCGCCCGGTCCGGGTCAGGAGGGGCTGGCCGACGATGTCCTCCAGGCGCTTCATCTGCATGCTGAGCGCGGCCTGGCTACGACCGACCCGCTCCGCGGCCCGGCTCAGGGCACCGCTCTCGGCGACGTGGGCGAAGCTGCGCAGCAGGTCGATATCCAGGCTCACAGCCATCAGAAATCCTGAAGCCTCGGTTCAGATCTATAAGCTACCGTGACGGCGCGTCCGTCCCTAGCATGGCCTGACCTTCGACGGAGCCGAGGCAGCCATGACGCGGAACGCAGACCCCGATTTCTGGACCCGGGCGCGCCGGCATCTCGTACGCTACGGCGGGACCTTCGCGCCGCTGATCATCGAGCGCGCGCAGGGCAGCTTCGTCTACGACGCCGACGGCCGCGCCATCCTCGACTTCACCTCCGGCCAGATGAGCGCCATCCTGGGCCACGGCCATCCCGAGATCGCCGCCGTGGTGGCCGATCACGCGGCGCAGCTCGACCACCTGTTCAGCGGCATGCTGACCCGCCCGGTGGTCGACCTCGCCACGGAGCTGGCCCGCCTGGCACCAGGCGACCTCGAGCGCGCGATGCTGCTCACCACCGGTGGCGAGGCCAACGAGGCGGCCCTGCGCATGGCCAAGCTCGCCACCGGCGGCTGGGAGGTGGTGAGCTTCGCCCAGTCCTGGCACGGCATGACCGCGGGGGCCGCGGCGGCGACCTACAGCGCCGGCCGCAAGGGCTACGGCCCGGCCGCGATCGGCTCCTTCGCGATCCCGGTCCCGAACGCCTATCGACCGGCCTTCGAGAAGGACGGCGCCGCGGATTGGCAGGCCGAGCTGGATTACGCCTTCGCGCTGATCGACCAGCAATCCACTGGCAACCTCGCGGCCTTCCTGGCCGAGCCGATCCTGAGCTCGGGCGGCATCATCGAACTGCCCCTCGGCTATCTCGCCGCGCTGAAGCGCAAATGCGTCGCGCGGGGCATGCTGCTGATCCTCGACGAGGCCCAGACCGGCATCGGCCGCACCGGCCTGATGTTCGCTTGCGAGCGCGACGGCGTGGTGCCGGACATCCTGACCCTGTCGAAGACCCTGGGCGCCGGCCTGCCGCTCGCCGCCCTCGTCACCACGGCGGAGATCGAGGAACGCTGCCACGCCCGCGGCTTCCTGTTCTACACGACCCACGTCTCCGACCCGCTCCCGGCGGCGGTGGGCCTGAAGGTGCTGGAGATCGTCCAGCGCGACGGGCTCGCCGCCCGGGCCGCGGAAGCGGGCGAGCGGCTATCGGCGCGGCTGCATGCGCTGCAGCAGCGCTTCGCCTGCATCGGCGATCTGCGCGGGCGCGGGCTGCTGCAGGGCATGGAGATCGTGGCGGATCGCCGGACCAAGGTCCCGGCGCCGGACCTCGGGGACACGATCACCCGGCGCTGCCTGGAACTCGGCCTCAGCATGAACATCGTGCAGCTGCCGGGCATGGGCGGCGTCTTCCGCATCGCCCCGCCGCTGACCGTCTCCGACGCCGAGATTGATCAGGGCGTAGACATCCTGGAGCGGGCCCTCGAAGCCTCGGTGTAACCCGCCCAAGACCGGGATCCCAAAGGGCTCAGCCCTTTGGCGGGGTTCGGGGCAAGATTTCAGGGCTTGGCCCACGAGAAACCAGGGCTCCGCCCTGGACCCGCAAACGGTCGGAGACCTTTTGAAACCAGGACTTTCGCGATCGGTCCTGGAAGCAACGCCTCAGGCCGCCTCGATCTCTTCGCTGACCATCAGCCATTCCTCCTCGGCGGCGGCCAGGGCGCTCGCGGCGTCCGCGCGCATCTTGGCGATCTCGCCGGCCTTGGCGGCGTTCTCCCGGAAGGCCGAGCCGTCCTCCAGCGCCGCGTCGATCTTCTGGATCGCCGCTGTGAGCTTGGCCATGCGCGCCTCGATCCCGTCGAGCTTCTTCCGCAGCGGGGCGAGGGCGGCGCGGCGCTCGACGCCAGCCCGGCGGGCCTCGGCCTTCTGGCCGCCCGCGGGCTCCACGTCGCGCGTCTCCTCGCGCTCCGGGCCGGACAGGACGAAGCGGCGGTAATCGTCCATGTCGCCGTCGAAGGTTTTTACCGTGCCGTCGGCCACCAGCCATAGCCGGTCGGCGCAGGCCTCGACCAGGAACCGGTCGTGGCTCACCAGGATGACGGCGCCCTCATAGTCGTTGATCGCCTCGACCAGCGCTTGGCGGCTCTCGATGTCGAGGTGGTTGGTCGGCTCGTCGAGGATCAGCAGGTGCGGGCCGTGGAAGGCCGCGAGCCCCATCAGCAGCCGCGCCTTCTCGCCGCCGGAGAGTTTTTCCACCGGCGTGTCGGCCTTGTTGGCGCCGAAGCCGAGCCGGGCGGTGGCCGAGCGCACCTTCGCCTCCGGCACGTCCGGCATCAGCGTGCGGACATGCGCGTAGGCGCTCTCGGCAGGGCGCAGCTCGTCGAGCTGGTGCTGGGCGAAGTAGGCCACCTCCATCTTGGAGGAGCGCCGCACCTCGCCACCGATCGGCCCCATCCGACCGCCGATCAGCTTGCAGAAGGTCGACTTGCCGTTGCCGTTGGCGCCGAGCAGCGCGACGCGATCGTCGGGCGCCAGGCTGAGGTCGAGCCCGCTGAGCACGACGCGGTCGCCGTAGCCGGCCTTGACCCGCTCCATGGAGACGATGGGTGGCGACAGGGGCTTTTCCGGGCTCGGCAGGTGGATCACCGGCACGTCGTCCTCGATCAGGGCCGCGATCGGCTCCATCTTGGCGAGCCGCTTCACGCGCGACTGGGCCTGGCGCGCCTTGGTCGCCTTCGCCTTGAACCGGTCGATGAAGCTCTGGAGATGCGCCCGCTCGGCATCCTGTTTCACCTTGGCCTTGGCGAGCAGCATGCGCTTCTCGGAGAGCTGCTTGGCGAAGCTGGTGTAGCCGCCCCGGTAAATCGTCAGCTTGCCGCGGTCGAGGTGCAGGATGTGATCGACGCTGGTGTCGAGCAGATCGCGATCGTGGCTGATGATGATCGCGGTGCGCGGGTAGCGCTCCAGATAGTCGTAGAGCCAGAGCGTGCCCTCGATATCGAGGTAGTTGGTTGGCTCGTCCAGCAGCAGCAGGTCGGGCTCGGAGAACAGCACGGCGGCAAGTGCCACGCGCATCCGCCAGCCGCCGGAGAAATCCGCGCAGGGGCGGGCCTGCGCGGCCGCGTCGAAGCCGAGGCCGTGCAGGATGGCGGCGGCCCGCGCCGGCGCCGAGTGGGCTCCGATATCGACCAGCCGGGTCTCGATCTCGGCCCGGCGCAGGCCGTCGGCGTGCTCGGCCTCGGCCATCAGCCGGGCGCGCTCGGTGTCGGCGGCGAGCACCACCGCGTGCAGCGTCTCCGGTCCGGCCGGCGCCTCCTGGGCGACCGCGCCGATGCGCATGCCCTTGGGCAGCGAGACCGATTTCGCGTCCACGGGCAGGTCGCCGAGGATCGCCTTGAACAGCGTCGTCTTGCCGGCGCCGTTGCGCCCGACGAGACCCACGCGCGCGCCCTCGGGGATCGAGAAATTCGCGGCGTCGAGGATCAGGCGATCGCCGATGCGGTAGGTGAGGTCATGGACGCGCAGCATGGCGGCGTTCTGGCCGTCCGGGCCCGGAGAGGCAAGCGCCCTGTCGGCCCCTTCGCACGTTGCCCGGCCGGGCAAGAAGACGCGCCTGCGGAGCCTTCATGGCTGCGCTGAAACGCGTGATCGAAAGCAGTCGCTTTAACGGAATTGCATCACTCTCGGTCGAATATAGGACACTTCTTCGGTGCCGGCGCCGCGGATAGTGTTCAGCCCGCTCGATGGCCGATGCCGGAAAGCCGGAGTTTCGCGGTTGCGGAGCGGCGCCGTGAAGGCGGGTCCGCTGCGTTGTGCGCCCATCAAGGGGGCGTGTGGTGGGAGAGGCGCTTTGGGTCGCACCGTGATCCTGACCGATGATCTCAGCCGTGGCGAGCGCCTGGTGCGCAACCTCGGTGGCGGTCCCGGCCTCGTCCTCCACGATCTCTACGGCGATGCGGAGCCGCCCCCGGGCGCTGCGCTGGTGATCAGCGATGTCAGCGCGCTGACCTCGGATGCCGTCCTCCGGCTGCGCCGGGCGCTCGCCGTCGCGCGCGACAGGACCACGCCGTTCCTCGCGCTGATCCACGGCAATCTCGGGCGCGGCGAAATCCAGGCGACCGCCCTTGGGGCCACGCGGATCCTTCCGGCCTCCGCGGCGAACGCGATGCTCGTCAACGCGGTCTCAGCGCTCAGCAAGCCGGGACCCGAGCGCGAAGACGGTGGCGACCTGCAACGCTGCGCCGAGGAGGCGCGGTCCGCCTTCGCGGCAATCTTCCACGGAGACACGGCGCCGGCCGCCGCGATCGTCGATGCCGGCACCACCATCGTGAACCGGGCGATCCGCGAATCGAAGGTCCGCGACTGGCTGAACGTGGTCGCCGGCTTCGACAACGTGACGCATCGGCATTGCCTGACGGTCGCCGGCCTGGCCGCGGCCTTCGCCCAGAGCCTGGGGCTCAACGAGGCCGACGCCCATCACCTGACCAAGGGCGCGCTGCTGCACGATATCGGCAAGTCGAAAATTCCGCTGGCGATCCTCAACAAGCCGGCGCCGCTGACCCCGGCGGAGCGGGTCGAGATGGATCGGCATCCGGCGATCGGCCATGCCATGCTGGTCGACGGCGATTACGATGCCGGGACGCTCGCCGTCGTCCGCTCGCACCATGAATATCTCGACGGGTCGGGCTATCCGGACGGCCTTCGAGCGGCGCAGATTCCCGACCTCGTCCGGCTGATCACGATCTGCGATATCTTCGCGGCGCTCATCGAGGCCCGGCCGTACAAGGCGCCGAAGTCGATCCAGGAGGCTTATGCGATCTTGACGGCGATGGGCCCGAAGCTCGATGCCGATCTCCTCCGCGCCTTCCGCCAGGTGGCGATGGCCTGCGAGCAGCCCGGCCAGCGGCTGTCGGCCTGAACCGAAGCCGTCAGATCAGCTCCCAGGCCGTTCTCTCGCGCATCAACGCGCCGACCAGGGCGTGATTCAACTCGTGCCCGGTATGGAAGGCCATCACCCGGCCCTCGACCGGGTGTCCCGCCAGCATCAGATCGCCGACGAGGTCCAGGACCCTGTGGCGGACCGGCTCATTCGGGACGCGCATCCCGCCGAGGACGCTCCCCCGCCAGAGCAGCGCCGCCGAGCGCGGCGACACCCCCTGCAGGAAGTCCCGGCCCGTGGCGTAGCCGTAGGCGCGGCCGGCCATGGCCCGAAGATACCGGCCGAAGCTGCGCGCGGGCGCGATCTCCCGCAGGAAGCTCTCCGGCGTGATGGCGCCGGACCAGTCGATCGCGCCGAAATGGGCGAGCGCGACATGGCCGGTCACGTGGAGACCCGCGCCCGGCCCGATCTGGATCCGGCGTCGTCCGTCCTCGACGGCGATCGTCTGGCGCATCCGGATCACCCGGCAGGGGAAGGGCTGCTCGACCCGGCCCACCCGCCGGATCGCGTCGCACCAGGGCAGCGCGCTGCCGTCGAAGATCGGCAGCTCGTCGGCATCGATCTCGGCCAGCACGTTGTCGATCCGGAGCGCGTGCAGCGACGCCATCAGATGCTCGATCGTGCGCACCAGCGCGCCCTCGTGCCGGATCGCCGTCGAGAGCGGCTGCGATTCCCGATACTGCCAGAGCGCGGGCACATCGATGGTGCGCCCAGTCTCCAGGCGGCGCCGAAAGACAATGCCGTGCCCCGCAGGCGCCGGGCAGACCCGGACGGTGGCATAGCGGCCCGAATGCAAGCTATGGCCGGACCGCTCGAACGCATCGGCCAATGTCGCCTGACACCGGCCGACCGGCACGACCGGGCCGGAATTCAAAGCTGCAATGTCGAACTCTTGGTGCATCGGGAATCGTCGGGCGCTGCGGCGCGGGCAATTATCCCTCTGCACCGATCCACGCTAATAAACTCCTGTTCAGCCAAGCGCGGCTTGACCGGCCAGCGCGTGACCGTCACGATCGGTCCCGCCTCATCGATCGAGCGCGGCCGGATCGGTGCGCGGCTCCGAGATGCGGGCTGCTCCCGTCCCAAGTGTTGCTGGTCCAGAGTTGCTGGTCGGCCCCGTCAGGGCAGGGACGGAGGCCGGGGCCGAAGGGACAGGATCGATGGCGCGGTTGGGGACGATACCCTTCTTCAAGGATCCGGGCATCGAGCTCGGTCCATTCGAGACCCGCTGCCACTGGCGCCGCTTCGACGAGAACGAGGTGCTGGTCGACTTCGACGACATCTCCACGGACGTCTACTTCATCGCCTCGGGCGAGGTCCGCATCCTGAACCGGACCCAGTCCGGCAAGGAGGTGATCCTCGGCGAGATGCGCGGCGGGGCCTTCTTCGGCGAGCTCGCCGCCATCGACGGCATCGGCCGCTCGGCCAACGTCACGGCGCTCACCCGCGGCGAAGTCTGCGTGGTCCCGGCCACGGTGTTCCGCCAGATGGTGTTCGCCTCCGAGGCCATCGCCGACCGGCTGTTCCGGCTGCTGGCGAAGCGCGTGCGTGAACTCAACACCCGGCTCATGGAGCACGCGCTCCTCGACCTGAAGCACAGGCTCTACGCCGAACTGCTGCGCCTCTCGGTCCCGAGATCCGGAACGTCGGGCGAGCGGGTCGTGTCGCCGCCGCCCTATCACCACGTGCTGGCCGCCCGGATCGGCTGCCGCCGCGAGCAGGTCACCCGCGAGTTCACCGCGATGGCGGCCGAGGGGCTGGTCGATCGCACCCGCGGTGCCCTGGTCCTGCGCCGGCCCGACCTGCTCGAAGCGCGCGTGGCCGAGGCGCTGCGCGAGGATTCCTGAGGCCTTGCCGGACGCACCCGCGCTGCGCCTGCGCCTGGAGGATCTGACCAAGCGCTTCGGCACGCATGTCGCCGTCGATGCGGTGAACCTCGACTTGGAGCCCGGAGAGTTCTTCTGCCTGCTCGGGCCGTCCGGCTGCGGGAAGAGCACCCTGCTGCGCATGATCGCGGGCTTCGAGACACCGAGCTCCGGCCGTGTGCGCCTGGGCGAGCAGGACCTGACCGCCCTGCCGCCGCATCGGCGGCCGGTGAACATGATGGTCCAGTCCTACGCGCTGTTCCCGCATATGAGCGTGGCCGGGAATGTCGGCTACGGCCTGAAGGGTCTGGGCCGGGCCGCCGCGTCCGCCCGGGTGGCGGAGCTGCTGCGCCTCGTCCGCCTCGACGGTTTCGGGGATCGCCGCCCCGACACGCTATCGGGCGGGCAGCGCCAGCGGGTCGCGCTCGCCCGGGCGCTCGCCCGCGAGCCGAAATTGCTTCTCTTGGACGAGCCTCTCGGCGCCCTCGATCGCGGCTTGCGCGAGGAGACACAGGCCGAGTTGCGCGCCGTGCAGCGCCGTCTGGGCACCGCCTTCGTGGTGGTGACCCACGATCCCGAGGAGGCGATGATGCTCGCCGACCGCATCGGCGTGATGGAGGGCGGCCGGCTCGCCCAGGTCGGGCCCGCGGCCGAGCTGTACCGGCGCCCGGCCAGCCGGTTCGTGGCGGGCCTGCTCGGCGACGTGAATCTCATCCCCGGCCGGCTCGGACCCGCCGAGCCCGGCGACAGCCGCGCGGTGCAGACCGCACATGGGACGATCCGCGGTTCCGCGACGGCGCTGCCAGACGGCGCGTCAGTGGTCGTCGCGGTGCGCCCGGAAGACCTCGTCATCGGCACCGACGGGCTGCCGGTGACGATCGCCGATACGGTTTTCTTGGGCGACCGCCTGCGCCGGACCCTGCGCCTGCCGGATGGCACTGTGTTGCGGTCGAGCGGGCGGCCGGGCGACGAGAACGACCCCGTAGGATCGGAGATCCGCGCCGGCTTCGCCGCCGCGGACGCCGTGATCCTGCCGGCATGAGGGGCACGGTGCCGGGAAAACGCCTGTTCGACCGGCTCGTGCGCCTGCCGCCGTTCCTGTGGCTGACGGCGTTCTTCCTGCTGCCCTTCGCGATCACCCTGAAGATCAGCCTGTCGGAGCCGGCGACCGCGATCCCGCCCTACCTGCCGGTGCTCGATTGGCAGGGCGGGCTCGACGGCTGGTCGAGCTTCCTCGAAGCCCTGAACCTCGACAATTACACGACGCTCGCCGCCGACACGCTCTATCGCGACGCCGCCCTCGGCTCGCTCGGCTACGCGCTGGCCGCCAGCCTGATCCTGGTCGCCCTCGGCACGCCGCTCGCCTACGCGCTGGCCCGGACGCCGTCCGGCTGGCAACCGCTCCTCGTCGCCCTGGTGGTGGTGCCGTTCTGGACGAGCTTTCTGATCCGGATCTACGCCTGGATCGCGATCCTCAAGCCCGAGGGCCTGCTGAACCTGATCCTGCGCCGGCTCGGCCTGATTACCGAGCCGCTGATCATGCTGAACACCGACGCCGCGGTGATCGTCGGGCTGGTCTACGCCTACCTGCCGTTCATGGTCCTGCCGCTCCACGCGGTGATGAACCGCCTCGACCCGGCCCTGCGCGAGGCCGCGGCGGATCTCGGCGCCTCGCCGACCCGGGTGTTCTGGACCGTGACCCTGCCGCTCAGCCTGCCCGGGATCGCGGCCGGTGCCGGCCTCTGCTTCATCCCGATGGTCGGCGAGTTCGTGATCCCGGATCTGCTCGGCGGCTCCGAGACCCTGATGCTCGGGCGCGTGCTCTGGAGCGAGTTCTTCTCGAACCGCGACTGGCCTCTCGCCTCCGCGGTGGCGGTGCTGATCCTCGCGATCATCATCGGCCCGGTTGTGCTGTTCCGCGACAGCCTGCGCGCCAGCGAGGAGGGCCGCCCGTGACCTGGGTGACCCGCACCGCTCTCGTGCTCGGGCTCGGCTTCCTCTACGCGCCGATCGTGGTGCTGATCGCCTACTCGTTCAACGCCTCAAGCCTGGTCACCGTCTGGGGCGGCTTCTCGACGAAGTGGTACGGCGCGCTGCTGGCCGATGCGCCGCTGATGGCGGCGGCCTGGGTGTCGTTTAGGGTCGCGCTGCTGGCGAGCCTGATCGCCACGATCCTCGGGACGCTCGCGGCGCTCGCCCTGGAGCGCCACGGCCGCTTCCGCGGACGGGCGCTGTTCACCGGGCTGATCTTCGGGCCGATGGTCATGCCGGAGGTGATGATCGGCCTGTCGCTCCTCCTGATGTTCATCGGCATCGGAATCGACCGGGGCATCGCCACGATCGTGATCGCGCATGCCACCTTCTGCACCGGCTTCGTCGCCGTCGTCGTGGCGGCCCGCCTTCGCGGGCTCGACCGCGGCCTCGAAGAGGCGGCCGCCGATCTCGGCGCGGGGCCGATGCGGGTGTTCCTCACCATCACGCTGCCGCTGCTCGCGCCAGCGGTGCTCGCCGGCGCGCTGCTGGCCTTCACCCTGTCGCTCGACGACCTCGTCATCGCGAGCTTCGTCTCGGGCCCGGGCTCGACCACCCTGCCGATGCGGCTCTACGGCCAGGTCCGGCTCGGGGTGAACCCGGAGATCAACGCCGCCTCGACGCTCCTCGTGGTGCTGGTCAGCGCCTTCGTGCTGCTGGCCTCATGGCTCACCGTCAGGCGCTCGCGCGCCTGACGCGGTTTTCATCCGGCTCGGACCCGACCCCTCATACACGACGTGCGCTCGCGCACGCAGCCACGCTTCCTCTGACCATACTCTCGCGGAGAGCCCGCTGCTTCATGCAGCGAATCCATGAGGGACCCTCGTCATGATTCGTGCTCTGACTCTGTTTTCCCTGGCCGCATTACTCACCGCATCGGCCGCAGAAGCCCGCTCCGCCCGCGTCCACGCAAAGCCCCTGCCCAACCCGGCCACCAAGGCACGTGAGTCGGCGCTGAAGGATTTCGACGCCCGCATGAGCCGGCTGGATGCCCTGATGGGTCTGTCGCCCAAGACCTCTCCGCGCTCGCGCTCGGCGGATGCCGGCCGCTGAGAACGGTCAACCGATGGGGTCGGGTCAGCGGCCGAGGCCGCCGGCCTCCTCGATGAAGCGCGCGACGGCATCCGCGCCGTCGCCGCCCCGCAAGGACGCGAACACGTAGGGTCGTGCGCCTCGCATCCGCTTGGTGTCGGCTTCCATCACCGAGAGATCGGCGCCGACCAGCGGCGCCAGATCAGTCTTGTTGACGATCAGCAGGTCCGATCGGGTGATGCCCGGGCCACCCTTGCGGGGAATTTTTTCGCCCCCTGCCACATCGATCACGTAGAGGGTGATGTCGGCGAGTTCCGGCGAGAACGTCGCCGCCAGGTTGTCGCCGCCGGATTCGATCAGCACCAGATCGAGCTTCGGGAAGCGCCGGCTCATCTCGGCGACTGCCGCCAGATTGATCGAGGCATCCTCGCGGATCGCCGTATGCGGGCAGCCGCCGGTCTCGACCCCCAGGATGCGCTCCTCCGGCAGGGCGCCGGCCACTGTCAGGATCCGGGCATCTTCCTTCGTGTAGATGTCGTTGGTTATCGCGCAGATCTCGTAGCGCTCACGAAAACGCTTGCAGAGTTGCTCCATCAGGGCCGTCTTGCCGGAGCCCACGGGGCCGCCGATGCCGACGCGGAGCGGGCCGTTCGAGGAGGTCATGCTGCGCCCTCAGGATCGAAAGATGCGGGAATATTGCGTCTCGTGCCGGAACGAGCCGAGATCGAGGCGGAAGGTGGCGGAGCCGATCGCGTCGAGATCCGCGTCGCCCGCGTCCTCGGCGAGCCGGACGATGCGGGGCGTCAGGGCGGCGATCACCCGCGTGCCCGCGGCCTGCCCGACCGGCGCC
This sequence comes from Methylobacterium sp. E-066, assembly GCF_022829635.1. Classification (GTDB taxonomy): domain Bacteria; phylum Pseudomonadota; class Alphaproteobacteria; order Rhizobiales; family Beijerinckiaceae; genus Methylobacterium. The sequence continues at coordinate 45,639 of NZ_JAKSYO010000172.1, read as the reverse complement.
GCCCGCAAGGCTGCCGAGACGAGGTTTTGAACGAAGGCGAGCCCGTAGGCGGCCAGCAGCGGCGGCAGCGGCATCCCGTGCGCGCCCGCCGCCGCACCGACCGCCACCGGATACGCGACCGGCCCCGGTAACTGCTCGGCCAAGATCGAGAAGGTTTCGCAGGGCCAGGCGCCGAGCGTGGCGTCGAGGAAGCTGCGGCCCTGCTGGCTGGTCTCCAGATGCAACTCGCGCGACGGCGCCAGGGCCAGGGCCAGGTCGTTGATCGCGACGATCGCGTCCGGGGAGTCCGAACCCGCCACCCGATGGGCATGGGCCGCGAGGATCAGATCGTTGCGCAGGGCACCGTGCACGCAGACATCGGCGAGCCAGGCGGTGAGGCTCGGCTCGTCGCGCACGTCGCCGGTCTCGGCGGCCCATTCCAGCCCGTGCGAATAGGCGTAGGCGCCCACCGGATAGCCCTGCGACAACCACGCCATCAGCCGCAACGCGTCCAGGCTCTCACCCATCGGCGTGGTGGTGATGGTGGCCGCCATGGGGGTGATCGTGGCCGTGGGCGTGGCCGCCGGAATAGGCCCCGCCCTCCGGCCGGAACGGGCGCTCGACCGGCTCGGCGGTGCCGCCCAGGCCCCGGACCATGTCGGCCAGCACATGATCGTCGGCGATCCAGACTGCCTCCGCGCCGATCTCGGCCGGGATGTGCCGGTTGCCGATATGCCAGATCAGCCGCTTGAGGGCGTGGTCGCTCGCGGCGCGGATCTCCAGCAGCCGCTCGGGGGCCGCCTCGACCCAGACGAGCCGGCCATCCTCCAGCACCAGGGCGTCGCCGTCATCGAGCACGGCGGCCTCCGGCAGATCGAGCAGAAACCCCAAGCCCCCGGCGCCGCGCATGGCGACGCGGCGGCGATGGCGCTCGCCGGAATCCAGGACGACCCGGTCGACGATCTCGCCGCCGGACAGGTGCTCGCGGCGGAGGATGCGGGTGGCGCGGATCATGATCGTCGCGCGATGTCGATGTGGCTCCTCGTCGTCACACGAGATCCTCTTCGGGTGGCCCAGGATAGAACGCGAGATCGAGGATCTGTTTCACGGCATACGGACACGTCTCTGGAAATGTCTTCTCCGGAAGACGTGTTTCACTGGACGCGCCGAGCGCGGCGAGGCGATAAGCACTTTGCAGCACATGATCGGGCCAGGATCGCAAGCTCGGGCTCGTATCCAATAGGCCGTCTATCCGGATGCGCTGCTCCACGATGGTGGTACGCCAGCCGTATTTCCGCTTCTCCGGCTGAAACTCCCATTTCAGCAGGTGAAGAATCAGGACGGCGAGGCGGCTTCGGATCTCGGATTTTTGCGACCCGCCCAAACTCTCGATCTCCTCGGCAACGTTTAGCTCGTCGATCTCCGACCATCGGCCAGCCCGGAGCAGAGCGGATTGCTGCTCGGTCCAGAGGTAGAGATCGGTGCCATAGAGATCTGATTCTGGCGTTTTCAGCGCGGCCTTCGCCATTTCTGGCCTCCTGTCCGTCCGCTCCACGATAGCTCAGAACAGAAAATAGCGCTGCGCCATCGGCAGCACCTCGGCCGGCTCGCAGACCAGCAGTTCGCCGTCGGCCCGGACATCGTAGGTCTCGGGATCGACCTCGATCACCGGCGTTGCGTCGTTCAGCACCATGTCCTTCTTGGAGATACCGCCACGGACGTTCTCCACCGCGACCAGCTGCTTCTGCACGCCGAGCCGCTCCCGCAACCCGTCCTCCACCGCCGCCCGGGAGACGAAGGTCAGCGCCGTCGCGTAGGGCACGCGGCCGTAGGCGCCGAACATCGGGCGGTAATGCACCGGCTGGGGCGTCGGGATCGAGGCGTTCGGGTCGCCCATCGGCGCGGCCGCGATGCTGCCGCCCTTCAGCACCAGATCGGGCTTCACCCCGAAGAAGGCCGGCGTCCAGAGCACGAGGTCGGCGAGCTTGCCGGGCTCCACCGAGCCGATATGCTTCGACACGCCGTGCGCGATGGCCGGGTTGATCGTGTATTTGGCGACGTAGCGCCGGGCGCGCAGGTTGTCGGTGCCGGAGGTGTCGCCTGCCAGCGCGCCCCGCTGGCGCTTCATCTTATCGGCAGTCTGCCAGGTGCGGATCACGACCTCGCCGACCCGGCCCATGGCCTGGCTGTCCGACGACATCATCGAGAGCGCGCCGATATCGTGGAGGATGTCCTCGGCCGCGATGGTCTCGCGCCGGATCCGGCTCTCCGCGAAGGCGAGGTCCTCCGGAATCGACGGGTCGAGGTGGTGACAGACCATGAGCATGTCGAGATGCTCGTCGATCGTATTCTTCGTGTAGGGCCGCGTCGGGTTCGTGGACGACGGGAGCACGTTCGGCAGCCCGGCGACCTTGATGATGTCGGGTGCGTGGCCGCCGCCCGCCCCCTCGGTGTGGAAGGCGTGGATGGTGCGGCCCTTGAAGGCCGCGATCGTGTCCTCGACAAACCCCGATTCGTTGAGCGTGTCGGTGTGGATCATGACCTGGATGTCGTGGGCATCCGCCACCGACAGGCAGGTGTCGATCGCCGCCGGTGTCGTGCCCCAATCCTCGTGGAGCTTGAGCGCGCAGGCTCCGGCCCGGACCATCTCGATCAGGCTTTCCGGCCGCGAGGCGTTGCCCTTGCCGGCAAAGGCCAGGTTCATCGGGAAAGCATCGGCGGCCTCGATCATCCGGGCGATGTGCCAGGGGCCGGGCGTGCAGGTGGTGGCGAAGGTGCCGTGCGCCGGCCCGGTGCCGCCGCCCAGCATTGTGGTGACCCCCGAGCACAGGGCCTCCTCGATCTGCTGCGGGCAGATGAAGTGGATGTGGCTGTCGAAGCCCCCGGCCGTGAGGATCTTGCCCTCGCCGGCGATCACCTCCGTGCCGGGGCCGACCACGATGTCGACACCCGGCTGCACGTCGGGGTTGCCGGCCTTGCCGAGCTTGAAGATCCGCCCGCGCACAATGCCGACATCGCATTTCACGATGCCCCAATGGTCAAGCACCACCGCGTTGGTGATCACCGTGTCGACCGCTCCGGCCGCGTTCGTGACCTGGCTCTGGCCCATCCCGTCGCGGATGACCTTGCCGCCGCCGAACTTCACCTCCTCGCCGTAGGTGGTGAAGTCGCGTTCCACCGTGATCTCGAGGCAGGTGTCGGCGAGCCGGATGCGGTCCCCCGTGGTCGGGCCGAACATGTCGGCATAGGCCGAGCGGGGGAGGGCGGCGGGCTTCGGGGTGTTGGCCATGCGGGTCAGGGCTCCCGGCGCAATCGGGTGAGGGCGTCCGCGGGTTCGGCCTTCCGATCGAAGGTCAGCGTGGTCCCGCATCCGGCCGAGCGGTTGATGGCGCCGATGAGGTGATCGGCGAAATCGCCCCGGCCGCCGGCCCAGGCCGACAAGGCGGACTCGGCCGCTTCGCGGTGATCGAGGACGACGTTCGATGCGTTGAGCAAGCGGCGGATCACCGAGACGAGAGCGGCCTTCTTCTGGCGCAAGGGCCGCGCCAGAATCCAGACGGTCTCGGCGAGCACCACCGCATTGACGAAGAACTGGGCGTCGCGCCGGCTCAAGGCTTCCGCAGCGAGCGCGGTCTGTTCCGGCGCATCGTCCGGCCAAACCGTTTCATCGACGAGCCAGCGCAGCAGCACGTTCGTGTCCAGCCCGATCACGCCTCGTCGTCCTCGGCCACATCGTGCCTCCGGTTCCAGCGGGCGGCGCGGCTGGCCTCGATCCAGTCAGACATACGCGCGTCATCGACCGGCGCGAGCGGATCACAGCTCTCGCGGCCGACGATGCCGCGAAGCGCGCCCAGCGCATCGGTCCGTGCCTCGACCAGGAAACGGCCATGCGCATCCTGGGTGAAGACCAGCTTGTCGCCCGCCTTCACGCCGAGTGCTTTGCGCAGCGAGGCCGGCACGGTCACCTGACCCTTAGACGTAATCTTGGCCTCCGCCGCCTTCATGCGCCTCTCCTTACCGTACGCAACATCAGTAAGGAGATCGGGGAGAGACCCGCAAGGGCAGCGAGCCGGCTTTCGGCCGAGTTATAGCTTACCCATCACGTCGCCGCGGAACCCGTACACGGTGCGCCCGCCCGAGAGCGGCACCAGCACCACCTCCCGGGTCGAGCCCGGCTCAAAACGCACGGCGGTGCCGGGTGCGATGTCGAGGCGCTGCCCGCGCGCCTTCTCGCGCTCGAAGACGAGGCCCGGATTCACCTCGTAGAAGTGATAGTGCGAGCCGACCTGGATCGGCCGGTCGCCGGTATTGGCCACCGTGATCACCGTGCGGTCCGCGCCCGCGTTGAACACGATCTCGCCGGGCAACGTCGTCACCATGCCGGGCACATCGGTGGAGACCGCCCCCCGGATCGGGTGATGCACGGTCACGAGCTTGGTCCCGTCCGGAAACGTCGCTTCCACCTGGATGTCGTGGATCATCTCGGCGATGCCGGGCATCACTTGGTCGGCGGTGAGCACGTTCGCCCCCGCCTGCATCAGCTCGGCGACGCTGCGCCCGTCGCGGGCGCCCTCGACGACGAAGTCGGTGATCAGCGCCACCGCCTCGGGATGGTTGAGCTTGACCCCGCGCGCCAGGCGGTTGCGCGCCACCTGCGCCGCCATGGCGATGAGCAGCTTGTCCTTCTCGCGGGGCGTCAGCAGCACGGGATACCTCGTCGTCGCGGCGACGGGAGCAAGGATCATGCGTGGCGCGGGGTCAAGGGTACCGCTGACCCGTCCGACATCGGCGAGAAGCGGCACACCGGTCGAGACGCGCCGCGCTCTGGATCCGGCTAGGCAGATCGCGGGGATCGATGCAAAACCAGCGCTCGGTGAGCGCAGTCATGCGCGTCTTCGCGGATGTCATGGACACGCAAGCTTGGGTCGCTGCGTCGGCGCCGTTCAGGCCCGCGCCGGCCTCCTCGAATCCCTCGGCACGCCCCTCATGAACGATCCCGGCCCGCACGAACGCGACGCACAGCGACCTGACCCATACGACATCGATGTCAGGCTGGGACAGCACGCGGTCGGGCTGCTCCTAGCCGCCCAAGACAGTGGCGACCCGGCCCTGATCGCGCAGGCCGAGGCGATGGCCGTGGCGGTCGGGTTCGCCCTGGCGTCGCGTCTGCCGGGTTCTGGAGAGGCTGGCGAGTCCTGACGCCTGGCGAATCGTCAGACCGCCTCGTCGTACCCACCGATCAGCTGCATGGCCCGCAGCCGCGCCGTCCGCTCGTCGCGGGCGCGGCGATCCGCCTCCAGGGCGGTCCAGAGGGCGATCAGGTCGGCATTGGGCTGCGGCTCGGTCGCCGCATCGGCCTCAGTCGCTGTATCGGTGGGATCGAAGGCGTCCATGTCGTGGCATCCCGCGCCTTGAGCTGCGGTCCGGTATCAGCACAGCACTTACGCAGTCCAGCCTCAAATACAGGCATCACCTGTACAACCGGCCGGCTTCGTCACGCGGAACGGGGATTCGGGCGACCCCATTGCGACCGGATGCTTCCGCGCGAGCCCGTGATCCGAATCCGTCGGCGGTCTTAGCCTCCGCAAGCTTGCGCAAACTTGAGAAACAAAACGGACACGCGGACGTGGCACCTGTCCGATCCGCTCGGCCGCGCGTCATCCGCACGGTGGGCCGCTCTCAACCCCTCGTCAGCGTGGCGATGATGGATTCGACGACGTCGATCTGGTGTTGCACCGCGACCAGCCGCGGGCCCGCGGCCGCGCCGTCGCCGAGCACGAAGGTGCCCTTCTGCCGGCGCGTGTCGCGCAGCTTCCGCACCGAGGCGACGATGGTCTGCCGCTCTTCGAGAAGGGCGGCCCGCAGCTCGTTCAAGCCGTCCAGTTCCAGCGTTTCGGCCATGCGGGGTTCCGGTCTCCTGGCTGTAGGGCCGGACGCGACGGCATCCGATCCCGAGCGCGTCCGCGCCGCGGATTGCCGCGCGGCGATCCGATCGTGCGGCTCATCTGCGATGCCTTTGCCGCGCGTGCAATCGGCGCCGCCCGCAGCGCTCGCCTCGCTTATAACGGATGCTTCCACGGCGGCGATCGGCAGAGCGCCCGAATATCGCCGCATCGATTGTATGCTAGGGAATGCAATAATCTCGATCGGCGTTCTGCAGCGTCCGGCGCAGCCCGAACACGCAAGGGCCAGTCAGGCATGCTGAGCCACGATGACAGCCATCGCGAAGCGACTCGATCGGACGAGGCTGTCGCATTCCACGGTGAGGGGGAACCGCGGCCGATGACGGGTGAGCGGAAGCCGCGGCGGTCCCGCGGTTTGGTGACGACGATCGTGGCCCTCGCCCTCCTGGGCGGCGGGGCCTACGGCTACGTGCGCACGACGCAGCGGCCGGTGACCAAGGCGAAGGCGGCGGCGCCCGTACTCGTGCCGGTGACCCTCGGGATGGTCGAGCAGGGGCCGTTCGCGCTGGTGCTGAACGGGCTCGGCACGGTCCAGGCCTACAACACCGTTCAGGTGCGGACCCGCGTCGATGGCGAGATCCGCCAAATCGCCTTCCGCGAGGGCCAGACGGTCCGCGCGGGCGATATCCTGGTCCAGATCGACCCACGCCCCTATCAGGCCGCCCTGGACCAGGCGAAGGCCAAGAAGGAGCAGGACACCGCCAACCTCAACAACGCCAAGGCGGATCTCGTCCGCTACACCGGGCTCGGCGCCTACGCGTCGCGCCAGCAGACCGAGACCCAGACCGCCATGGTCGCTCAGCTGACCGCGCAGGTCGCCTCCGACCAAGCGTCCATCGACAACGCCACCACGCAGCTCAGCTACGCCACGATCCGGGCGCCGATCGACGGCGTCACCGGTTTCCGGCAGGTCGATATCGGCAACATCGTCACCGCGGCGGGCCTGTCGGCGATCGTCACCATCACCCAGGTCGAGCCGATCTTCGTGGTGTTCACCGCGCCGGAGGACCAATTGCCCTCGATCGTCGTGGCCCTGCGGGCGGGCGATGTGCCGGTCTCGGCCTGGACCTCGGACGGGCTGACCAAGCTGGCCGAGGGCAAGCTCGCCCTGTTCAACAACCAGGTCGATACCGCCACCGGCACGATCCGCCTGAAGGCGGTGTTCCAGAACCAGAACCACGCTTTGTGGCCCGGCCTCTCGGTCTCGACCAAGATGCGGGTCGGTACGGTGGCGGCGGCCACGACGGTGCCGGACGATGCCGTCCAGCACGGGCCCGACGGCCTGTTCGCCTTCGTGATCGACGAATCCGGCCACGCGCATCAGCGGGTGCTGAAGGCCGGGCGCTCCGATTCCGGCCGGACGCAGGTGCTGGCTGGAGAGCTGAAGCCCGGCGAGCGGGTGATCACCGCCGGGCAGTACAAGGTCCAGGACGGCAGCCTCGTGGCCGATCCGCATGCGTCCCACACGGCGCAAGCCGAGGAAACGGCGCCGGGGCGGTCGGCCAAGGCCGATCCGTGATGGGCTCCGGCATCGAGAGGGCGGCTGCGATGCCGCGTGAGGATCTGCGAGAGGATCTGCCATGAAGGCTGGCATCTCGGCGCCCTTTATCCGCTTCCCAGTGGCGACCACACTGATCATGGTCGGCATCCTGTTCCTCGGGATGGTGGCCTATCCGCTGCTCGGCGTCGCGCCGCTACCGCAGGTGGATTTCCCGACAATCCAGGTCACCGCGCAATTGCCCGGCGCCAGCCCGGAGACCATGGCCTCCTCGGTGGCCCAGCCCCTGGAGCGGCAATTCTCGCAGATCCCGGGCGTCGCGCAGATGACCTCGACAAGCTCGCTCGGAATCTCGACGGTCACGGTCCAGTTCGACCTCAACCGCAATATCGACGGCGCGGCCAGCGACATCCAGGCGGCGATCAACGCGGCGAGCGGCCAGCTGCCGAAGAACCTGCCGACCCCGCCGACCTACCGGAAGGTCAACCCAGCCGATTCGCCGATCCTCCTGCTCTCGGCGACCTCCCACAGCATGCCGCTGATCGAGGTTGACGATGCGGTGGACGTGCAGCTCGCCCAGCGGATCAGCCAGATCTCGGGCGTCGCGCAGGTGTTCATCGGCGGCCAGCAGAAGCCCGCGGTGCGGATCCAAGTCGATCCGGCCAAGCTCGTGGCCAAGGGCCTGTCGCTGGAGGATATCCGCACGCCCCTGTCGCTCACCACGGTGAACAACCCGAAGGGCAGCATCGACGGCGTGAGCCACAGCTACACGATCTTCGCCAACGACCAGCTCACCACGGCGCAGAACTGGAACGACGTGATCGTCGCCTATCGCGACGGCGCGCCCCTGCGGGTGCGCGACATCGGCACCGCAATCGCCGGTCCCGAGGACACCAAGCAGGCGGGCTGGACCAACGGCCAGCGCGGCGTGTTCCTGGTGGTCTTCAAGCAGCCCGGCGCCAACGTCATCGACACAGTGGACAGCATCAAGGCGCAGCTGCCGCGCCTGACCGCGACCCTGCCGGCCGGCATCAAGATCGGCATCCTCAGCGACCGCACGCAGACAATCCGCGCCTCCGTGGAGGACGTGCAGTTCACGCTTCTGATCACCATCGTGTTGGTGGTCGGGGTGATCTTCGTGTTCCTGCGCAGCTTCTGGGCGACCGTGATCCCGAGCGTGACCGTGCCGCTCGCCCTGCTCGGGGCCTGCGCGCTGATGTGGCTGGCCGGCTATACCCTCGACAACCTGTCCCTGATGGCGCTCACCATTTCGGTTGGCTTCGTGGTCGACGACGCCATCGTCGTGCTGGAGAACATCAGCCGTTACGTCGAGGAGGGGATGCGGCCCATGGAGGCCGCGTTCAAAGGCGCGGGCGAGATCGGCTTCACCATCGTCTCCATCTCGGTGTCGCTGATCGCCGTGCTGATTCCGCTGCTGCTGATGGGCGGCATCATCGGCCGCCTGTTCCGGGAATTCGCCGTCGTCCTGTCGATGACCATCGCGGTCTCGGCCTTCGTGGCGCTGACGCTCACGCCGATGATGGCGGCCCGCCTCCTCAAGCCCCACGGCACCGGCCACCACGGCCGCCTGTACCGGGCGAGCGAGGCGGTGTTCGACGGGCTGCTGGCCTCCTACGCGAACGGCCTCGACCTCGCCCTGCGCTTCCGGTTCATCACGCTGCTGACCTTCTTCGCGACCCTGGCGCTGACGATCCACCTGTTCATCGTCATCCCGAAGGGGTTCTTCCCGCAGCAGGACACCGGCTTCATGATCGGCGTCACCGAGGCGGGCCAGGACATCTCGTTCTCGGCGATGAAGGCCCTGCAGGAGAAGGTCGGGGCGATCGTCCAGGCCGATCCGGACGTGGCGACGGTCGGCATGTCGCTCGGCGGCAACGGACAGGCGCTCAATTCGGGGCGCATGTACATCACCCTCAAGCCCCGCGAGGAGCGCGAGGCCGACGCGTTCCAGATCATCGGCCGCCTGCGGCCGAAGCTGGAGCGGGTCGCAGGGATCCGCACCTACATCCAGGCGACGCAGGACGTGCGCACCGGCGGCCGGACCTCGCGGACGCAGTTCGAATACACCCTCCAGGACCCGGATCTCGCCGAACTGAACGCCTGGGCGCCGCGCATCCTCGACAAGATGAAGACGCTGCCGGAATTGCGCGACGTCGCCACCGACCAGCAGAACCGCGGCACCACCCTGACGCTGGCGATCGACCGCGACGCCGCCTCCCGCTACGGCATCACGCCCCAACTGATCGACGACACCCTCTATGACGCGTTCGGCCAGCGGCAGATCGCCCAGTACTTCACGCAGCTCAACAGCTATCACGTGATCCTGGAGGTGCTCCCGGCCCTGCAGGGCAGTGTCGAGAGCCTGGACAAGATCTACATCAAAGCCCCGATCGGTGGCGGGCAGGTGCCGCTCGCGGCCTTCGCCCGCTGGACCACCGATCCGGTGGCGGCGCTAGCGGTCAACCACCAGGGCCAGTTCCCGGCGGTGACGATCAGCTTCAACCTCGGACCCAACGTCGCGCTGGGGCAGGCCACCGACGCGATTGGCCGGGCCATGAAGGACCTCGAGGTGCCGCCCACCGTGGTCACCGGCTTCCAGGGCACCGCGCAGGCATTCCAGCAATCGCTGTCGACGGTGCCGCTGCTGATCCTGGCGGCCCTGTTCGTCGTCTACCTGATCCTCGGCATCCTCTACGAGAGCTTCATCCACCCGATCACGATCCTCTCGACCCTGCCCTCGGCCGGCGTCGGTGCGTTGGCCGTGCTGATGTGGGCGGGTTACGATTTCAGCCTGATCGCGCTGATCGGCATCATCCTCTTGATCGGCATCGTGAAGAAGAACGGCATCATGCTGATCGACTTCGCCATCGTGGCCGAGCGCGAAGAGGGCTTGAGCCCGGAGGAAGCGATCCGCAAGGCGGCGCTGCTGCGGTTCCGACCGATCTTGATGACCACCATGGCGGCTTTGCTCGGCGGCATCCCGCTGATGCTCGCCACCGGTACCGGCTCCGAGATCCGCCAGCCCCTCGGCTACGCCATGGTCGGCGGCCTCGCTGTGAGCCAGATCCTGACCCTGTTCACGACGCCGGTGATCTACGTCTATCTCGACCGGCTGGCGCATCGCTTCTCCTTCCGGGACAAGCCCGAGGCGGTGGACGCATTGCTGGCCGAGCCGGGCGAGGCAGCCCACGACCATCGGCCTCTGCGCGCCGCGGAGTAGCGCCGCGGTTGCGCGCCGGATGTCAGCCGCCCCCGCTTGGCGGCGCGCGCGGCCGACCCAGTTCCTCCCGTTCCGGCCTCGCGAAGCGGGGCGTTCGGGAGATTGGGGGCCTGGATGCGTGTGAACCGGCCGTTGCAGGGGCTGACCGTCCTGGCTCTGGAGCAGGCCGTTGCCGCGCCCTACTGCACCTCGCGGCTGGCCGATGCCGGCGCCCGGGTGATCAAGATCGAGCGCCCGGAGGGGGATTTCGCCCGCGGCTACGATTCCGCCGTCAACGGGCTGGCGAGCTACTTCGTCTGGCTCAACCGCGGCAAGGAGAGCCTCGTCGCCGACATCAAGGATCCGGACGATGCCCGCCTGCTGCACGCGATCCTGGAAGACGCCGACGTGTTCGTGCAGAACCTCGCCCCCGGGGCCGCCGCCCGGGCGGGCTTCGGCTCGGCGGAGTTGCGGGCGCGCCACCCGCGGCTGATCACGGTCGATATCTCGGGCTACGGGTCCGGCCACGCCTACAGCGACATGAAGGCCTACGACCTGCTGGTGCAGGCGGAAAGCGGCATGGCCGGCATCACCGGCCACCCGGCCGGCCCGGGCCGCGTCGGCGTCTCGGTCTGCGACATCGCCTGCGGGATGAACGCCCATGCGGCGGTGCTGGAGGCGCTGATCGCCCGCTCCATAACCGGCGAAGGCTGCGCCCTGGAGGTCAGCCTGTTCAGCGGCGCGGCCGACTGGATGAATGTGCCGCTGCTCTACTTCGAGGGCACCGGCCGGGAGCCGCAGCGGGTCGGCCTCGCCCATCCCTCGATCTCGCCCTACGGCGCCTATCCCACCGCCGACGACAGCCTCGTACTGATCTCGATCCAGAACGAGCGCGAATGGGCGAATTTTTGCGACACGGTGCTGGGCGAGCCGGATCTCGCCCGGGCCGAGGGGTTTTCGTCGAACAACGCTAGGGTGGCGAACCGCGCCGCCGTGGACCTGCGCGTCGGCGCCGCCCTGGTTCGTTTGAGCCGCGACGCGGCCGCCGCCCGGCTCAAGGCCGCCGGCACCGCCTACGGCTTCGTCAACTCCCTGGCCGACCTCGCCACCCATCCGGCCCTGGTCCGCGCCGAGGTCGAGACCTCGGCGGGAACGGCCCGCATCGTCGCGCCACCGGTCCTGATCGACGGCGAGGTCCGTGCGCTCGGCCGGGTGCCCGATATCGGCGAGCACAGCGCAAAGATCCGACGCGAGTTTGAGGCGGAGAGATGAGTGCGCGATGCACCAGGAAACCCACCCGCGCCCTCATCTTGAGGTGCTTGCGCGAAGCGCGAGCCTCGAAGGAGCCCTCCAGATGGCGCCGCGATCCCTGGAGGGCTCCTTCGAGGCGGCCGCTGCGCGTCCGCACCTCAGGATGAGGTGGTGGTCTGGAGAGGCGTAAGCGTTGAACACGCTTGAAAACAAAATCCGGGAGGAAACGATGAGGCTAAGCGAAAAAATCGCACTCGTGACGGGCGCCGGGAGCGGGTTCGGCGCGGGCATCGCCGAGCGCTTCGCCGCCGAGGGCGCCCGGGTCGCCTGCGTGGATATCGACCGGGCGGCGGCCGAGCGGGTCGCTTCAGGCATCGGCGCGAATGCCATCGCGATCGCCGCGGATGTCGGCTCGGCGGCCGATGTCGAGGCCAGCGTTGCCGAAACCCGGGAGCGGTTCGGCATCCCCCACATCCTGGTCAACAATGCCGGCACCACCCACCGCAACAAGCCGCTGCTGGAGGTGACCGAGGACGAGTTCGACCGGGTGTTCCGGGTGAACGTGAAGTCGATCTTCCACTCCGTCCGGACGATCGCCCCGCTGATGCGCGACCAGGGCGGCGGCGTGATCCTCAACGTCAGCTCGACGGCGGCGCTCCGGCCGCGCCCGGGGCTGACCTGGTACAACGCCTCCAAGGGGGCGGCGAGCCTCGCCTCGAAGTCGCTGGCGCTTGAGCTGGCCCCCTGGAAGATCCGGGTGAACGCCCTGTGCCCGGTGATGGGCGCCACCGCGCTCCTCGAGCACTTCATGGGCGTGCCCGACATCCCCGAGAACCGCGAAAAATTCATCGCGACGATCCCCCTCGGGCGGATGTCGCGCGCCGAGGACATCGCCGCCGCGGCCCTGTTCCTGGCCTCCGACGAGGCCGAATTCATCACCGGAATCGACCTGCCGGTCGATGGCGGCCGCACGGCCTGAGGCGCGCGATGGAAGCCTATACAGAGATCCGCGAGGCGGTCGCCAAGCTCTGCGCCAGGTTCCCCGGCCCGTACTGGCGGGCGCTCGACCGGGAGATGGCCTATCCGACCGCGTTCGTGACCGCGCTCACCGAGAGCGGCTATCTCTCGGTCCTGATCCCGGAAGCGTATGGCGGCTCCGGCCTGCCGCTCTCGGCCGCCGCCGCGATCCTGGAGGAGGTCCAGCGGGCGGGCTGCAACGGCGGCGCCTGCCACGCGCAGATGTACACGATGGGCACGCTGCTCCGGCACGGTTCGGAGGCCCAGAAGGCCGCCTACTTGCCGGCGATCGCCGAGGGCCGCCTGCGGCTTCAGGCCTTCGGGGTGACCGAGCCGAGTTCGGGCACCGATACCGGCAGCCTGAAGACCACCGCCCGGCGCGACGGGGACCACTACGTCGTCAACGGCCAAAAAATCTGGACCAGCCGGGCCGAGCATTCGGACCTGATGCTGCTCCTGGCCGGCACGACGCCGAAGACCGAGGACATGAAGCGCACCGATGGCCTATCGGTGCTGCTCGTCGACATGCGGGAGGCGATCGGCAACGGCCTGACCATCCGGCCGATCCGCACCATGATGAACCACGCCACCACAGAGGTTTTTTTCGACAACCTCCGGGTGCCGGCGGAGAACCTGATCGGCGAGGAGGGCAGGGGTTTCCGCTACATCCTATCCGGCATGAATGCCGAGCGCATCCTCATCGCCGCCGAATGCGTCGGCGACGCCAAGTGGTTCATCGACAAGGCGAAGGCCTACGCGTCGGACCGGTCGGTGTTCGGCCGGCCGATTGGCGCCAACCAGGGCGTGCAATTCCCCATCGCCAAAGCCTACGCCAACATGCGCGCGGCCGAGCTGATGGTCCGCGAGGCGCTGAGTCTCTACGAATCCGGCGCCAATCCGGGCGCGGAGGCCAACATGGCCAAGATGCTCGCCGCCGACGCCTCGTTCGAGGCCGCCAATGCCTGCATCCAGACCCATGGCGGGTTCGGCTTCGCCGAGGAATACGACATCGAGCGCAAATTTCGCGAGACCCGCCTCTACCAAGTCGCGCCGATCTCCACGAACCTGATCCTCGCCTACCTGTCCGAGCACGTGCTCGGCCTGCCGCGTTCGTACTGACATGACCGACCTCAAAGCCTGGATCGGCCGCACCCGCGAGACCTCGGACCTCGTCACGCCGCGTCTGCTGGCCGAGTTCCGGGCGACCTTCGCGCCGCACCTCGCTCCGATGCCGGATGGCGCGGCCCCGCCGGCCTTGCACTGGTGCCTCGCCCCGGAGACGCCGCCCGCCGATTCCCTCGGGCCGGACGGCCATGCCGCCAAGGGCGGGTTCCTGCCGCCGGTGCCGCTGCCGCGGCGGATGTGGGCCGGTGGGCAGGTCGAGACGCTGTCCGAGTTGCGCGAGGGCGACCTCGTCACCCGCACCGAGACCGTGCGTAACGTGGCCTTCAAGGAGGGGCGTAGCGGCCAGCTCTGCTTCGTCACCGTCGAGCATGCGGTCGCCACGGCGCGCGGGCTGGCGATCCGGGAGCGGCAGGACATCGTCTACCGGGAGGCCGCCGGGGCGCAGAGCGGGGCGGGGGGCGTGGCCGAACGCGACGACGCGTCCAATTACGAGCAGGTCTGGGCCGTGCCGGCGACGCCGACGCTGCTGTTCCGCTACTCGGCCATGACCTTCAACGGCCACCGCTTCCACTACGACCAGCCCTACGCGACCCAGGTGGAAGGCTACGCTGACCTCGTGGTCCACGGACCGATCCAGGCGACGCTGCTGATGAACCTCGCCGCGACCCTGCTCGGACGCATGCCGCGGACCTTCACGCATCGCGGCGTCTCGCCGATGACCGCCAACCAGATGTTTCGGGTCTGCGGGCGGCGGACAGGGGAGGGGTTCGAGGGCGTGACCCTCGACGAGGCCGGCCATGTCTGCATGCGGGCGCAGGCGGCGGCGTAAGCGCTTACCCTTCGGAATTCAGCTGTGCCGTCATCGCGAGCGCAGCGAAGCGACCCAGTGCAGCGCGCGATTTGCGGACGTAGCGCGACCCTGGGTTGCTTCGCTGCGCTCGCAATGACGGGGAGGGCACTGCCGACCCTACAAATATCCCACCCGCGACCTCATCCTGAGGTGGCGCCACTTGGCGGCGCCCTCGAAGGAGGGCTCCAGCGATCGCTGCGACCGCTGGAGGGCTCCTTCGAGGCGCGCGCTTCGCGCGCACCTCAGGATGAGGGGGAGGGTTGGAGAAGGGCCGAATGACGGCCCGGCTCAGGCGAGCGTCAGACCGACATCGACGTTGCCGCGGGTGGCGTTCGAGTACGGGCAGACCTGGTGGGCGGCGTCCACGAGCTTCTGCGCGTCGGCGCGGTCGAGGCCCGGCAGGCTGACGGTCAGGTCGGCCGTGATGCCGAAGCCGCCCTCGGAGCGCGGGCCGATGCCGACATCGGCGGTGACGGTGGTCTCGGCCGGGACCTTGAGCTTCAGCGAGGGGGCGACCGCCTTCAGGGCGCCGAGGAAGCAGGCCGAGTAGCCAGAGGCGAAGAGCTGCTCCGGGTTCGCGCCCGGGCCGCCAGCGCCGCCGAGCTCCTTCGGGGTCGCGAGCTTCACCTCGAAGCTGCCATCGGCGGTCTTCGCCGAGCCGTCGCGGCCCCCGGTGGCAGTCGCGGTGGTGCGGTACTTCACGTCTACGGACATGGGAGACTCTCCGATTCCAGGAAGAGAGTCGGCATCTAGGGCCGCCTCCCTTCTCTGCATAGTCCCGAGATAGATTGCGCGCAATTCATTTTCAAGGATCGACCAGCGCGAACCGGTCGACATCCACAAGCCCCTTGTCGGTGATCTTGAGGTGCGGGATCACCGGCAGCGGCAGGAACGCCACTTGGAGGAACGGCTCCGGCAGCACGACGCCGAGGCCGCGCGCCGCCGCCCGCAGGGTCACGAGCGCGGAACGAATTGAATCGAACGGCAGAAGGCTCATCAGCCCGGCCACCGGCAGGGCGATCTCGGCCAGAACCCGGCCGCCCTCGACCACGACGAAGCCGCCCTCGATGGCGCCGAGCCGGTTCACCGCCACGGCCATGTCGGCATCGTCGGCGCCGACGACGGTGATGTTGTGGCTGTCATGCCCGACCGAGGAGGCGATGGCGCCGCGCTTCAGCCCGAACCCCTTCACGAAGGCGACGCCGATGCCGCGCTCCCCCGGCGGCGTCTTTCCGTGGCGCTCGACCACGGCGACCTTGATCACGTCCTGGTCCAGGTCGATCCGGCGCTCGCCATCGACATAGGGCAGGGACAGGTCGTGCCGGAGGGTGATGATCTTGCCCGGCATGACGCCGATTACCGGGGTCGAGGGCCCGGAGCCCGGGGCCGCGAAATCGGCCGCCGTCACCCGGCGCGCCCGCAAGCTGCCCCGGCCGATCGGCTGGATGGCCGGCCGATTCGCGAACAAGGCGTCCTCCACCAGCCGCCCGGCGCTGAACACCTGCGCGACGCGGCAATCCAAGAAATCATCGAGTACGACGAGGTCGGCGCGTTGGCCTGGCGCCACGAGGCCGCGGTCGTGCAGCCCGAAGGCCCGGGCCGCCGACCACGAGGCGGCGCGATAGGCCGCCAGCGGCGGCGCCCCCAGCACGATGGCGGTGCGGATGACGAAGTCGAGATGGCCCTCCTCGGCGATGTCGAGGGGGTTCCGGTCGTCGGTGCAGAAGGCCAGGAACGGCGCCGTGCCTTCGGTCAGGATCGGCGCAAGGGCATGCAGGTCCTTGGAGACCGAGCCCTCCCGGATCAGCACGGTCATGCCCTTCGAGAGTTTCTCCATCGCCTCTTCGGGCGTGGTCGCCTCGTGCTCGGTGCGGATGCCGGCGGCGATGTAGCCGTTGAGCGCGGCGCCGCGCAGCAGCGGTGCGTGGCCGTCGATATGCCGGCCCTGGAACGCCGCGAGCTTTTCCAACGCGCCCGGGTCGCCGGCGAGCACGCCCGGAAAATTCATGAACTCGGCGAGCCCGATCACCTTCGGATGGTTGGCAAAGGCCAGCAGGTCAGCCGCCGCGATCCGCGCCCCTGAGGTCTCGAGATGGTCGGTGGCCGGCACGCAGGAGGAGAGCTGGACCCGCAGGTCCATCGACAGGGTCTCGGACGAGGCCAGGAACCACGCGAAGGCGTCGGTGCCGAGCACGTTCGCCATCTCGTGCGGGTCGCAGATGCCGGTGGTGACGCCGTGGGGCAGGACGCAGCGCTCGAATTCCTGCGGCGGCATCAGCGAGGATTCGACGTGGAAATGCGTGTCGATGAAGCCCGGCACCACGACCTTGCCGGACACGTCCACTTCGCGCCGGCCGCGATAGCTGCCGAAGGTGCCGACGATCCGGTCCCCGCAGATGGCGATGTCAGAGGCCACGAGATCGCCGGTGACAAGGTCGAGGAAGCGCCCGCCCTTGAGCACGAGGTCGGCCTCGGTCCGGCCCTGGCCCTGGTCGATGGCGCGCCGCAGGAAATCCACTCGGTCCATCGCGCGACTCAGCCCCTCTTCGATCCTGGTATTTGCCAGGAGCATGCCACGGTCGCACCCGTTCCGGCGACGCTTGCAGCGGCGCGGCGGCGGGCGCAGAAGCCCCCCACCTTTGAAAGATCCGCTTCTGAACCGATTGAACCGCGCGATGCCAGCCTATCGTTCCCGCACCACCACCCATGGCCGCAACATGGCCGGCGCCCGCGGCCTGTGGCGCGCCACCGGCATGAAGGACGGCGATTTCGGCAAGCCGATCATCGCGGTGGTGAACTCGTTCACGCAGTTCGTTCCCGGCCACGTGCATTTGAAGGATCTCGGCCAGCTGGTGGCGTGGGAGATCGAGAAGGCCGGCGGCGTCGCCAAGGAGTTCAACACCATCGCGGTCGATGACGGCATCGCGATGGGCCATGACGGCATGCTCTACTCGCTGCCCTCCCGGGAGCTGATCGCCGATTCCGTCGAGTACATGGTCAACGCGCACTGCGCCGACGCGATGGTGTGCATCTCGAATTGCGACAAGATCACCCCCGGCATGCTCATGGCCTGCCTGCGGCTGAACATCCCCACCGTGTTCGTCTCCGGCGGCCCAATGGAGGCCGGCAAGGTCCAGCTCCCCGGCATCGCGAAGAAAGTGGATCTGGTCGATGCCATGATCGCGGCGGCCGACGACCGGATCTCGGACGCCGATGTCGAGGTGATCGAGCGCTCGGCCTGCCCCACCTGCGGCTCGTGCTCGGGCATGTTCACGGCCAACTCGATGAACTGCCTCACCGAGGCTCTGGGCCTCGCCCTGCCGGGCAACGGCTCGGTGCTGGCGACCCATGCCGACCGAAAGCGCCTGTTCGTGGAGGCCGGCCACCTGATCGTCGACCTCGCCCGCCGTCATTACGAGCAGGACGACGCGAGCGTGCTGCCGCGCGCCGTGGCAAGTTTTTCCGCGTTCGAGAACGCCATGACGCTCGACATCGCCATGGGCGGCTCGACCAACACGGTGCTGCACCTGCTGGCCGCCGCCCATGAGGGCGAGGTGCCGTTCACCATGGCCGATATCGACCGGCTGTCCCGGCGTGTGCCGGTGCTGTGCAAGGTCGCCCCGGCGGTGGCCAACGTCCACATGGAGGATGTCCACCGGGCGGGCGGGATCATGGGCATCCTGGGTGAGCTCGACCGGGCCGGGCTGATCGACACCGAGACCGGCAACGTCTCGGCCGGGACCCTCGGCGCGGCGCTCGCCCGTTGGGATGTGCGTAACGACCCGAGCGCCTCGGTCCAAGAGTTCTACCGCGCAGCCCCCGGCGGCGTGCCGACCCAGGTGGCGTTCAGCCAGGAATCCCGCTTCGACGCGCTCGACCTCGACCGGGAGGGCGGCGTGATCCGCAATGCCGCCCATGCCTATTCGCAGGATGGCGGGCTGGCGGTGCTCTACGGCAACCTCGCCGAGCAGGGCTGCATCGTGAAGACGGCGGGCGTCGATGCCTCGATCCTCACCTTCGAGGGGCGGGCCCGGGTGTTCGAGAGCCAGGACGCGGCGGTGGACGGCATCCTCAACGGCAAGGTCACGGCCGGCGAGGTGGTGCTGATCCGCTACGAGGGCCCGCGCGGCGGCCCCGGCATGCAGGAGATGCTCTATCCGACGAGCTACCTGAAATCGAAGGGCCTCGGCAAAGCCTGCGCGCTGGTCACCGACGGCCGCTTCTCCGGCGGCTCCTCGGGCCTGTCGATCGGCCACGTCTCCCCCGAGGCGGCCGAGGGCGGCCTGATCGGCCTCGTGCGCGACGGCGACACCATCGCCATCGACATCCCGGCCCGGAGCATCCACCTCGCGGTCGAGCCTGCTGAGCTGGAGCGGCGCCGGGCCGCACAGGAGGCGGCCGGCTGGCAGCCGGCGAGCCCGCGCAAGCGCAAGGTCAGCACGGCGCTCCGCGCCTACGCGATGCTGACCACCAGCGCGGCGCATGGGGCAGTGCGGCGGGTGTGATTGAGGGCTGGCTTTCAGAGAGGCTGTCTTTCGAGCCTGGGAAATCGAGGTGACGATCTCAGGTTCGATCGCCTTGTCATTCCGGGGCGCCGCAGGCGAGCCCGGAATCCAGAGCCGCCGACAGCGCAAGACCTTGACCTGTCGGCGGTTATGGATCCCGGGCTCCGCTTCGCGGCCCCGGGAGGACGCGTCGGATATCAATGCCTTGAGATAATTCCGGGGCTTATCGCCGAGCCAACTTTCTCATCAGCGCAGAACCAACATGAGGACCAGGCCGGCAATCACGATCGCAACTGCGGCGACAAGCACCGCACGCCACCGTCCGCCGAACTTCCGCCCCGTCGCACCACTGGACGCCTGAACCACATCCCCCGCCGGCGCCCGCCCCAACGCCGCCAGCATCAGCGGCTCGATCGCCTTGTACCCGGCCGGGCTGAGATGCAGCCCGTCGGTGGTGTAGGCCCGGCGCAGCGCCCCAGATTCGTCCGCCAGAACGGCATGGTAGTCGATGAAGATCGCGCCGTGCTCGTGCGCGTGATCGCGCAGCCACGCATTCACCGCCGCGATCATCGCCGGGGCGTCCGGGACCTCGGGGTTCCAGGGGATCCGGGCGGCCGGCAGGATCGACCCGATCCAGGCCGTCACGCCCAGCGCCCGGGCCTCGTCGAGCATGCCGGCGAGCGTCCGGGCGATGTCGTCGGCCGGGACGAAGAAGCCCTCGTTGCGCCCGATGTCGTTGACGCCGCATAGGAGATGGACGCCCCGGGCGCCGGTCTCCTCCAGGTCGCGGCGGAACCGCATGGTGATCCAGCGCGCCGTCTGGCCGGACCCGCCCCGCGGGATCAGGTCGTGCGCCGCGAAGGTCGCCGCCCGGTGGAAGCCCCAGGCCTCGGTGATCGAGTCCCCGATGAAGACGATCGGCCGGACCAAGGCTTACGCCTCCGCGGGAAGGCCGAGCATCTCCGCGACCTCGTCGGCCAGCCTGTCGGCCATCACCTGGCGGCCCTCCGAGGTGACGTGGACGATGTCGGTGAACAGGAAGCGCGTGTCGGCCTCGAAGATCCGGCTCAAGTCCCGGGTGGTGAACGGCCCCTGCGCCAGGCCATCCGCTTCGAGCCGGCCGAGAACCTGCTCGATCCGGGTGTATTGCCGGTCGAGATATCCCAAAAACTCGCCGGAAGCGGCGTTGTGCTCGTCGCCGACCCGCTCGGTCTTGCGCACGATCGCCGGCTGCAGGAGGAACCGCACCGGCGCGCCGATGCCGCCGGAGAGGCGGGCCAGGCGCTTCAGCGCCAGCTCGAACTGGCGCACCACCTCCCATTCCCAGATGTCCGACTGCCAGTTCGTCAGCGCCCGAAGGTTGTCGAGCCGATTGAAGATCAGCGCCTGCAGGCTGTCGTAGGACAGGTCCTCGGCCTCTTCGTTCGTCTTCATCGTGTTGAAGAAGTAGTCGTACAGGCATTCCTGGGCGAAGTGGTTGTAGGGATAGCCGGCGCGCGGATCGAAGCTCCAGGGCTGGAAGATATCGGTGGCGCCGCCGAGCACGAAGATCACGTCGGGCTGGAGGTCCATCAGCCGGGTCGTGATCAAGGCGATCATCTGGTTCAGGCAGGCCGAGGTCGCGCCGAAATTGTAGACCCGCGCGCCCGCGCCGTGGCGCTGCTTCAACCCGGTCTCCAGGCGGCCCGGAATTGTGTCGGCAAAGACTTGGCCGTCGACCAGCGTGCTGTCGCCGACCACGAAGACGCGCAGCGTCTCGGACGCCGGGCGCGCCTCCGGATGGGCATCGTTCCGGTAGCCGAGTGCGTCGTAGCGCCAGCCCTGTTCCGCCGCTGGGGTCAGCGGCTTGCCGGCGAATTGCGTATAGGGCGCCGGAAAACGGATATTCGAATCGAAATTGTGGAAGTCGCGCAAAAACTTGCGCCGTCGCGCCTGCTCGGCATCGTCAGGGGCCCGCGGGGCCATGCTGGTTCTCCTGCCTGATCGGATGTCGCGCGGTGGACGTGATCAGCCGCGCAGCGTGGCGTGGTTCTCGAGGAACCAGCCATAGGTCTGCCGCAGCCCGTGCTCCAGGCCGATCTCCGGCTGCCAGCCCATGGCGCGCAGCCGCGACACGTCCATCAGCTTGCGCGGCGTGCCGTCCGGCTTGGTCGCGTCGAATTCGAGCCGGCCCTCGTAGCCGATCACCCGGGCCAACGCCTCGGCCAGCTCGCGGATCGTGCAATCCTCGCCGGTGCCGACATTGATATGCGATAGGTCCGGCCGGGTGTTGGCCGAATAGACCGCGTCGTCGAGCTCCATCACGAACACGCTGGCGCGGGCCATGTCATCGACGTGCAGGAACTCGCGCATCGCCCGGCCGGTGCCCCAGACCGTGACGGATGGGCTTCCCGCCTGCTTGGCCTCGTGCAGGCGCCGCATCAGCGCCGGCAGGACGTGCGCGTTCTGCGGGTGGAAGTTGTCGTTGGGGCCGTACAGGTTGGTCGGCATCACGCTGCGGTAGCGCCGCCCGTACTGGCGATTGTAGCTCTCGCACATCTTGATCCCGGCGATCTTGGCGATCGCGTAGGGCTCGTTGGTCGGCTCCAGCAGCCCGGTCAGCAGCGCGTCCTCGCGCATCGGCTGCTCGGCGTGCTTCGGGTAGATGCACGAGGAGCCGAGGAACAGCAGCCGGTCGACATCCGCCACGTGCGCGGCGTGGATGAGGTTCGACTGGATCAGCAGGTTCTCGTGGATGAACTCGGCCGGGTAGGCATTGTTGGCGTGGATGCCGCCGACCTTGGCGGCGGCCAGATAGACCATGTCGATCCGGTTCGCCGCGAAGAAGGCCCGGACTGCGGCTTGGTCGAGCAGGTCGAGGGCCTGCCGGTCCGCCGTGAGGATCCGCCCGTAGCCGAGCTCCCGCAGCCGGCGCACGATCGCCGATCCCACCATGCCCCGGTGGCCCGCAACGAAGATGGTCCTGTCCCGCCCGTCCATCACGCGTCCATTCCCTGCGGCCAGCGCTCGCGTGGCCCCTATACCCCCGGTTCGCGCGGATATCGCTGGGAAAAGGCGCGTTTTCTGAGGCGAATGGAACCTCCGCCGTCCCGCTGCGGGTGATACTGCGTCAGACGCGAAGTGACGATTACCAATACAACCGAAAGTTGGTGTTAAGCATTCTACCAGAAGGTGTGTCTGTACCCGCCTAGCGCCCTCCGGACTTCAGGACCGGGCCGGGATCTGCAGGGCCGCGCAGCAATGGAGTCCCAGATGCGTAACTCGACCGACGTCCCGGCGTTGCCGCGGACATCGCATGCCGTCCTGCGCCGGTCGGTTGGCCGGATCGCGCCGCTCTTGGCCGGTACGCTGCTCGCGATCCCGGTCGTCGCGCCGGCGCAGGCGCAACTTCTGCGTGGAACCCTCGATACAACCTCCGGCGGTATTTTGGGAACCGGTCTCACCGTCGGCACCTCAAGCCCCGGCAACGGCCTCTTGGGCACCGGCCTGAATGTCGGCACGACCAGCGGCGGCCTGCTGGGGACCGGCGTGACCGCCGGCACCACGAACCCCGGCACGGGCCTCCTCGGCACCGGCCTGAATGTCGGCACCACCAGCGGCGGCGTGCTCGGGACCGGAATTCTCATCGGGACCACCGGGCCGGGTGACGGCCTGCTCGGGACCGGGCTGGTCATCGGCACCGCGGGCGGAACGGCCGGGGGCGGTGGCGGCGGAGGCACCGGCGGCGGCGGCACGGGCGGCGGCGGAACTGGTGGCGGTACGGGCGGCGGCGGCACGGGCCAGGGCCTCTACATCATCACCGGCAACGTCACCCAGTCCCAGGGCCAGACCGTCATCGCCGATCTGCGGCTCTCTCAGCTCTCCAGCGCCACCGGAATCGCCGCCAACAACACCAGCGGTCAGGCGGGCCCGATCGCCACCGGCGGCGATGCCCTCGCGGTCGGCTACGGATCGAGTGCGTCCGGCAGCGCCTCGACGGCGGTCGGCACCGGCGCCGCCGCGGCCAATACCGGCAGCGTCGCCATCGGCTATGCGGCGAGCGCGCAGGGGCTCGGCGGCACGGCGGTAGGCACCGCCTCGGCGGCGTCGGGAGCCGGCAGCACGGCGCTCGGCTTCGTCGCCGGGGCCACCGGGACGGGATCCACGGCGATCGGTGCGGCGGCCTCGGCGGCCGGCAACAACAGCGTGGCGCTCGGCAACGGCGCCGCCGCCAACCAGGCGAACACCATCGCGATCGGTGCCAACGTCAAGACGACCCAGGCCAACCAAGTGGCGATCGGCAACGCCGCCAACACCTACACCCTGGCCGGCATCGCCTCCCAGGCGAGCGCTGCGGCCCAGAGCGGCGCGACGAACTTCGTGACCACCGACGCCGCCGGCAACCTCGCCGCCTCGGCCTACGGCCCCTCGACCATCGCGGGCCTCGGCAACCGGATCGATTCGGTCCAATCCCAGGTCAACAACCTGGAGGCCAAGACCGACACGATGCAGCGCTACGCCGTCCAGACCCGCAAGGAAGCCCGCCAGGGTGTCGCCATGGCGATCGCGATGGCCACGGCGCCGATGCCCTCGGCCCCCGGCAAGACCACCTGGGCGACCAACGGCGCGACCTATCGCGGTGAGTGGGCCGGCGGCGTCGCCGTGGCGCATCGGCTGCCGACCTGCTGCGTCCCGATCGCCATCACGGCCGGCGTCGCTTACGCCGGCGACAGCAACCTCGGCGTCCGCGCCGGCTTGGCCGGCGAGTTCTGAGGGCAACCTGCGTCAGCGAGGCCGGACCCGCGTTTCGGCCTTGCGTATGAAAAAATCCCCGGCATAGTGTCAAGTTATGTTGACACTCGCGGTCGAACCGGCGGAACGGCAGAAGACGGATCGACGACCGCACGCGGTCGTCGTCGGCTCGGGCTTCGGCGGCTTGGCCGCCGCGATCCGGCTCGGGGCGCGGGGCTACCGGGTCACCGTGCTGGAGCGGCTGGAGCAGGCGGGCGGTCGCGCCCGGGTCCATCGGCAGGACGGCTTCACCTTCGATGCCGGGCCGACCATCGTCACGGCGCCGCAGCTGTTCGAGGAGCTGTGGCAGCTCGCCGGCCGCCGGCTCTCCGACGATGTCGCCCTGGTGCCGATCGATCCGTTCTACCGGATCCGCTTCGCCGATGGCGAAACCTTCGAGTACAGCGGCGATCCTGAGCGGATGCGCGCCGAGGTGGCGCGGTTCGCTCCCGACGATGTCGCCGGCTATGACCGCTTCATGGCGCACAGCCGCGCCGTCTGCCGGATCGGCTTCGAGCAGCTCGGCCATGTCCCGTTCGGCAGCGTCGGTTCGATGTTGAAGATCGCCCCGGACCTGCTGCGCCTATCCGGCCACCGCTCGGTCCATTCCGTGGTGGCGCGCTTCATCCGCGACGAGCGGCTGCGCACCGTGTTCAGCTTCCACCCGCTGCTGATCGGCGGCAACCCGTTCCGGGCGAGCGCGATCTACTGCCTGATCGCCGATCTCGAGCGGCGCTGGGGCGTCCATTTCGCCATGGGCGGCACGGGCAAGCTGGTCGAGGGACTGGTGCGGCTGATCCGCAGCCAGAACGGGCGGGTGCGGCTCGGCGTCGATGTCGCCCGCATCCGCGTCGAGAACGGGACCGCCACCGGCGTCGAGCTGGCGAGCGGCGAGACGATCGCGGCCGATCTCGTGGTCTCGAACGCCGATTCGGCGGTGACGCATGCGCGGCTGCTGCCGAAACCCCGGCGCTGGAGCCCCGGGCGGCTGAAGCGTGCACGCTCCTCGATGGGGCTGTTCGTCTGGTATTTCGGTACGAAGCGCCGCTACCCGGATGTCGCCCACCACATGATCCTGCTTGGGCCGCGCTATCGCGGGCTGCTGGCCGACATCTTCGACAAGAAGGTGCTGGCCGAGGATGCGAGCCTCTACCTGCACCGGCCGACGGCCACGGATCCGAGCCTCGCGCCGCCGGGCTGCGACGCCTTCTACGTGCTGGCGCCGGTGCCGAACCTGGCTGGCGGCCAGGATTGGCGCGAACTCGCCGAGCCGTATCGACGCCGGATCGCCGCGATGCTCGAATCGAGCGTGCTGCCGGGTCTGTCGGAGGCCATCGTCACCTCGAAGGTGACGACGCCCCAGGAATTCCAGGACGACTTCCAGAGCTACCGGGGATCGGGCTTCGGCCTCGAACCGGTCCTGACCCAATCCGCGTGGTTCCGGCCGCACAACCGGTCGAGCGACGTGCGCAACCTGTACCTGGTGGGAGCCGGCACGCATCCCGGAGCCGGATTGCCCGGCGTGCTCTCCTCCGCCCGTATCCTCGATCTGGTGGTTCCGGATGCCCGTGTTTCCGCCTGAATTCGCCGCGGCTGCCGACCGCACCGCCTGCCGGGTGGCGATCCGCGCCGGCTCGAAGAGCTTTTTCGCCGCCGGACGGCTGTTGCCCGGGGAGGTGCGCGAGGCCGCCTACGGGCTCTACGCCTTCTGCCGCCTATCGGACGATCTGGTCGACGAGGCCGAGAACCCGTCCGACCGGCGCGACGCTGTGGCCCGCCTCGGCACCCGAGTGGCGCTGGCCTATGCCGGCACCCCCGCCGACGCGCCCGCAGACCGGGCCTTCTCGGAGATCGTCGGCACCTACGCGATCCCCGAAGCGCTGCCCTACGCCCTGATCGAGGGTTTTTGCTGGGACGCGGAGGGACGGCTTTACGCCGATATGGCCGCGCTGCACGCCTACGCGGCCCGCGTGGCGGGCTCGGTCGGGGCCATGATGGCGCTGATCATGGGCGCGCGCTCCCCCGACGCGCTCGCCCGCGCCTGCGATCTCGGCGCGGCCATGCAGCTCACCAACATCGCCCGCGATGTCGGTGAGGATGCGAGGATGGGCCGGCTCTACCTGCCGCTCGACTGGATGGTCGCCGCCGGGCTCGACCCGGAGGCGTTCCTCGCCGATCCGCGGCCGAGCTCGGCGTTGGCCGGCGTTGTTGCCAGGCTGCTCGCCGAGGCCGATAGGTTGTACCGGCGGGCCGAGGCCGGGATCGCGGCCCTGCCGGCTCCCTGCCAGCCGGCGATCCGGGCCGCGGCCCTGATCTATGCCGAGATCGGCCGGGTCGTGGCGGCGCAGGGATACGATTCCGTCGGCAGCCGCGCCCGGGTCGGGACCGGACGCAAGCTGGCCCTGATCGCCCGTGCCCTGCGCGCCAGTCCGGCGGTTCCCGGCCTCGCGTCGCCGGCCCTGCCGGAGGTTGCGTTCCTGATCGACGCGGTGATGCGTCACCCGCCCTTGCCCGACCGACGGCTTTCCGTGTTGCGCCCCTGGTGGGACGTGGGCGGCCGGGTCGTGCACGTGCTGGAACTGATCGAGCGGATGCGCGAGCGCGAGGCCTTCGGCCCCTCCGCGCCGTCGTGAGGCCCACCCGCGAGCGACAGCCTGTTCGCGGCCTTCGATATCGGGCTGGTCTTCGCGCTCGCCTTCGGGCTCGGCCTCTGGCAGCTCATCGCCGTCCGCCGCAGCATCCGCCGGGATTGTGCACGGGGTGACGAGCGGGAGTGATTTTGCTTCTGGTCGAGCGGTCTATCCTGAACCGTCATCGCGAGCGCAGCGAAGCGACCCAGGGATACGCCAAGGTCTAAGGTCGCGCGCTGCCCTGGGTTGCTTCGCTGCGCTCGCAATGACGGGGTTGGCCCCGGCAAACCCTCAAGGGGGCGCGCCGCCTATTGCAGGTGGCGCGCGTAGGTCTCCCCCGCCGCCTCCTTCAGCACGGCGCCGGCCTCGCGGCCGATGCGCTCGGCCTCCGTCACGGGGCCTTGCCGAGAGACCGACCAGTGCCGGCTGCCGTCGGGCAGGAACAGCAGACCATCGAGGGTGAGGCTATCGCCGTCGATCTGCGCAAGAGCGGCGATCGGCGTCCGGCAGGAGCCGTCGAGCTCGGCCAGCAGCGCGCGTTCGGCCGCGATCGCCGTCGTGGTGCGGGCGCAGGCGATCGGCGCGAGCAGGTCACGGACTGCGCCATCATCGGCCCGGCACTCGATCCCGAGCGCCCCCTGGGCCACCGCGGGCAGCATCTCGTCCACCGACAGGATGCTGCGGGCCATATCCTGCAGGCCGAGGCGCTGCAGGCCGGCGAGCGCCAGCAGGGTGGCGTCGCATTCGCCGGATTCGAGCTTGCGCATCCGGGTGTTGGCGTTGCCGCGCAGGGGCACGACCTTCAGGTCGGGCCGGGTCATCAGCACCTGCGCGCCCCGCCGCAGCGACGAGGTGCCGACCCGTGCACCGTGCGGAAGGCCCGCCAGCCCGTCCGCATGCGGCGACAGGAACGCGTCGCGTGGGTCGTCGCGCTCCAGGATGCAGGCGATCACCAGGCCGTCCGGCAGCCAGGTCTCCACGTCCTTCATGGAATGGACCGCCACATCGACCTCGTCGGCGAACAGCGCCTGCTCGAGTTCCTTGGTGAACAGGCCCTTGCCGCCGATCTCCGAGAGCGGGCGATCCAGGATCTTGTCGGCCACCGTGGTGACCACCACCAGCTCGGTCTCGAGCCCCGGATTGGCCGCCACGATCTTGTCGCGCACCATCCCGGTCTGTGCGAGCGCCATCGGGCTGCCGCGGGTGCCGATGCGCAGGGGGCGGTTCAACATTGGGGTCCGGACGTTTCTTGCGGCGTTATGCGCCCGTTATAGCCTGCCCGTAGCCGCAGGCCATCGCCGGATGCGGGATTCAGACTCGCTGAAGCGTCTTCGTGTCAGGCTGGGCGCCGCCCCGGTTTCGCCGGACTGCGCGCTTAGCGGCTCGCAGGTCAATTCGAGAGCCCTTGGACGCCCCATGCTGATCGTGCCGAGCCGACGGCAGTTCCTCACCGGACTCGGGGCCGGCGCCGGGCTCGTGGCCGCCACGGGGGTCTACGCCGTCGATGTCGAGCCGCTGCACCGGCTGGTGGTGACCAATTATGCGCCGACTTTGCCGCGCTGGGACCCGGCCCTGCGCCTGCGCGTGGCGGTGCTGGCCGACTTCCACATCTGCGAGCCGTACATGCCGTTCGACCGGGTGGCGGAGATCATCGACGCCACCAATGCGCTCAAGCCCGACTTGGTGCTGATGCTCGGCGACTACCCGGCCGGCAAGATCGCCTGGCGCAAGCTGCCGCTCGAGCAATTCGCCCGGATGGTCGAGGGCCTGAAGGCGCCGCTCGGCACCCACGCGATCCTGGGCAACCACGACTGGTGGGACGATCACGCCGTCCAGCGCTCCCGCCGCGGATCGCCGGCGGTGAAGCACCTGCTGGAGGCCCGCGGCATCCCGGTTATGGAGAACGAGGCGGTCCGGCTGGTGAAGGATGGGCGGCCGTTCTGGCTCGCCGGCCTCGCCGACCAGCAGCCCTACTTCAACAGCTTCGATATCGGCCTCGACGACCTGCCCGCCACCCTCGGCACGATCACCGACGATGCGCCGGTGATCCTGATGGCCCACGAGCCCGACATCTTCGCGGACGTGCCCGATCGGGTCTCGCTAACGCTCGCCGGCCATACCCATGGCGGCCAGATCCGGCTGTTCGGCCACTCGCCCGCGATCCGGCGGGTGCGCGGCCACGATTACGCCTACGGCCATATCATCCAGGACGGGCGCCACCTGATCGTCTCCGGTGGCTTCGGGATGAGCCGGATCCCGGTGCGCTTCGGCGTACCGCCGGAGATTGTTTTGCTGGACCTCGGAATGGCGGAGGCAGGCGCGACGGCCGCCTGACCCGGGGCAATCTTGCCGAGCGCTCGGCAACGACCTGCGTCAAATTGACCCTGCCTCCAGGGCGTGTCGAGATCGCGGCGTCGAATCGTGGGCGAGGCGACGTTGCCGATCCTGATCGCCGTCGTCGGCATCCTAGCCGCCATCGTATTCTGGATCCTTCGGGCACACCGCACGGTCCAGCACCTCAACGACGTCAACCACGACACGAAGGGGCTTCAGCGGCGGGCGAAATCCGTCCTTGAGGACGTGTTCGTCACGTTTCTCGAGCGTGTGCGCGACGTGCACTTGGCCGCCGTGATCCTCATGATCCAGCTCGTGCGCACCGGGAGCCCCGTGACGGCGGGCGAGAAGACGCGCATCCTCGAATTCATGGCGTCGCCCCTCGGGATCACGACGATGTCCGCGATGTTCGAGCGCGCCCGGCGCTACACGCAGGCGCATCAGCCCTTCTCGCAGGTGGCTGACCCGTTGATCCCCCTGCTGCGTGGGCAACTCACTGTCGCCGAGCGCACCGAACTGATCGACATGCTGACGAAGGTCGCTGGCGCCCATTCCGAGCCGAGCGCATTGCAACGCGAGGCCATCGGCCGCCTCAAGGAGCGCCTGCCGACGGAAAACCCGAGCGGTGTCGTGGATCGGCGCCGCGCGTTCGGCTGACAGACGGCAGCGGTGCATCGCGCCCGAACGCCGCGCCCCAACGCCGCGTCCCTCGCGGGGTTCGGTCTTCGCGCTATGTACACGCGATGCGTGCACTTCTTCCCATCGTCACCCTAGCGGTCCTCGCTGCCGGCCCAGGTTCCGCCTGGGCCCAATCCTGCGACACGCTCATCGACCAAGTCACGTCGGAGACGGCCGCGAAGGTGACCGAGCGGCGCAGCGATTACGCCGGCTTTGCCGTCGGTCCCGACATGACCCTGACGCTGGCTTGCGGCACCCCGGATCTGTCCTCGGTCGGCGCGCAGTATCGCGGCGCGAGCCCGCCGGACGCGTATTACGAGACCTTCGGCCGGGCCGGCCATGCGGTGACCGGCATCGATGCCGCGACCATCACGGAGGCCGCGCACCGCGCCCAGGCCGCCGCCGTGCGCCTGCGGCACAGCAATGTCGATCTCGGCGGCGCCCGGATCACCTGCTCGGCAATGGTCTCGCCCGACAAGGGGCCGCTGACCCTGTGCGCCGTGATCGAGCACAGTGACCGGAGCTGAGGCTCACGAGGTTTGGTCGAAGCGGCTTATTGAGGTCTCGACGCGCCCCCTCTCCCGTTCGGCCTAGCGGATTCACAGATCGCGTTCGGACGTTTTGCGCGGCGGCCTGTGCTGCGGCTTCGGCGCAGGGATCCCCTCGCCCCGCTTGCGGGGAGAGGGCTTCGGCGACCTTGTCGTCGCCGGAGCGAGGCGGCAGCCGAGGGTGAGGGGGCGGTTCAGGCCGCGCTCCTCGTTCTAAGCCGCCCCCTCACCGCCGCTCCGGCTTCGCCTGCGCTTCACGCACGGACGACGAGGTCCGTGCGGGCCTCTCCCCGCAAGCGGGGCGAGGGGGACCCGCGCCTCGTCCGGAGATGCGCGGTTTTGTGCGACGTCGTGGTCAGCGATCAAAACCGCCAACTGTATCCCCGCCTCAGAGCGGAATATTGTCGTGCTTCTTCCAGGGCTGCTCCATCTCCTTGGTGCGGAGCATGCCGAGCGCCCGGGCGATCCGGCGGCGGGTCGAGTGCGGCATGATCACCTCGTCGATGTAGCCGCGCTCGGCCGCCACGAAGGGTGAGAGGAACCGGTCCTCGTACTCGCCGGTCCGCGCCGCGATCTTGTCCGGGTCGCCGAGCTCGCTGCGGAAGATGATCTCCACCGCGCCCTTGGCGCCCATCACGGCGATCTGGGCGGTGGGCCAGGCGTAGTTGAGATCGGCGCCCACATGCTTCGAGGCCATCACGTCGTAGGCGCCGCCGAAGGCCTTGCGGGTGATGATCGTGACCAGCGGTACCGTCGCCTGCGAATAGGCGAAGAGCAGCTTGGCGCCGTGCTTGATCAGGCCGCCATATTCCTGCGCCGTGCCCGGCAGAAAGCCCGGCACGTCGACGAAGGTGACGATCGGGATCGCGAAGGCGTCGCAGAAGCGCACGAACCGGGCGGCCTTGCGCGAGGCATCCGAATCCAGCACCCCGGCCAGCACCATCGGCTGGTTGGCGACGAACCCGACGGTGCGGCCCTCGATCCGGCCGAAGCCGGTCATGATGTTGCGGGCGTAGGCCGCCTGAATTTCAAAAAAGTCGCCCTCGTCGACGACGCGGCGGATCAGCTCGCCCATGTCGTAGGGCTTGTTCGGATTGTCGGGGATCAGGGTGTCCAGCGACATGTCGAGCCGGTCGACATCGTCGAAGCTCTCGATCTCCGGAACGCCCTCGATGTTGTTGGCCGGCAGGAAGTCGAGGAGGCGGCGGATCTGCAGGATCGCCTCGACATCGTTCTCGAACGAGCCGTCGGCGATGGAGGACTTGGTGGTGTGGACCTTGGCGCCGCCGAGTTCCTCAGCGGTCACGACCTCGTTGGTAACGGTCTTCACCACGTCCGGGCCGGTCACGAACATGTAGCTCGTGTCGCGGACCATGAAGATGAAGTCGGTCATGGCCGGCGAGTAGACGTCGCCGCCCGCGCAAGGCCCCATGATCACCGAGATCTGCGGGATCACCCCCGAGGCCATGACGTTGCGGCGGAACACCTCGCCGTAGCCGCCGAGCGCCGCGACGCCCTCCTGGATGCGCGCGCCGCCGGCATCGAAGATGCCGATGATCGGGGCGCGCATCTTCAGCGCCATGTCCTGGACCTTCACGATCTTCTGCGCGTGGGCCTCCGAGAGGGAGCCGCCGAACACCGTGAAGTCCTTCGAGAACAGGAAGACGGTGCGGCCGTTGATCGTGCCCCAGCCGGTGACGACGCCGTCGCCGGGGATCTTCTGCTTCTCCATGCCGAAATCGGTGGAGCGGTGCTGCACGAACATGTCGAACTCCTCGAACGACCCGTGGTCGAGGAGGAGTTCGATCCGCTCGCGTGCCGTGAGCTTGCCGCGGTTGTGCTGGGCCTCGACGCGCTTCTCGCCGCCGCCCAGGCGCGCCTGGGCCCGCCGCTCCGCGAGCTTGTCGAGGATGTCCTTCATGGCTGTTCCCGCCCTTACCCTGCTCGTGCCGCCTTGCCCGGTTGAGGCCGGGTCGAAGCTTGTGCGTTCACCGATCACGCGGCCTTAGCACGGGCTTTTCGGGTGGCAAACCGACGCCAATGTCAGACACGTCGGACATTCGGGGGGAGGAAGGAGAATGGTGGACGGTGCAGGGATCGAACCTGCGACCTTTCCCGTGTGAAGGGAACGCACTACCGCTGTGCTAACCGTCCGTGCCGCCGAGGGGCCAAACCCCAGGGGCGGAACCAACGCGGTCGAACACGCCTGGAGCAGGCGGCGACCGGATGCCGGGCCTTCTAGGGCGCGCCGACCCGAAACGTCAAGCACCCCGCATGAGGTTGACAAGCTAGGCGCCGCAATGCGCTGTTGCTCCATGCACGAGAAGCAAGCGGGCGTTCGGCCCGACAGCGACGTGACGGGGGAGGACGGCGTGCGCCCGGCGGGGCCGCGCGTCGCGATCACCTACTGCACGCAGTGCAATTGGCTGCTGCGCTCGGCCTGGATGGCGCAGGAGCTGCTCTCGACCTTCCGGGACGATCTCGGTGAGGTCGCCCTCGTGCCCGCCACCGGCGGCGCCTTCCGCATCGAGATCGCAGGCGTGCTGCTGTGGGAGCGGGTCCGCGACGGCGGCTTCCCCGACGTGAAGGCTCTCAAGCAGAGAGTGCGCGACCACCTCGACCCGGAGCGCGATCTCGGTCATATCGACCGGTCATGAAGCGAGGGAACGGCGAGGAGCCCGCGGGGCACCGCGGGCCGGGGACGGGCGCCGCTTGAGCCCGGAGCAGGAGGCCGAGGGCGTGAACCTCCCGGCAGTCCTTCCCGCGCGCCGGTCGTGGCTGTCGCGCCGGCTGTACCGGTTCGGGCGCAACGGCTTCTCGACCCAGGTCTACCTGATCGCCCTGGTGGTGGCGCTGATCGGCCCGGGGCTGCTGTTCACCAGCATCCTGCTGATGCGCTACGCCTCGGCCGAGCGCGCCCGCTTCGAGCAGGACGCCCGCGAGAACGTGCGCGGCATCGGCCTGTCGCTGGACCGCGACACCGCCGGCCTCGTCTCGGTGCTGCAGACGCTGGCGACCTCGCCGCGGATTCGCCAAGGCGACTTCGAGGCCTTCGACGCGCAGGCCCGCTTGGTCCGCGAGTCGATCGACCTCGACGTGCTGCTCCGGCGGCCGAACGGCCAGGAGGTGGTCAATACCGGCGCGCCCCGCGGCGCGCCGATGCCGATGATGCCGCTGCCGTTCGACCCGGACCTGACCCAGGGCGCCCAGCGGGCGATGGTCAGCGGCTACATCCCGGGCCCGACCCCGAGCGAGGCGACCTACGCGGTCGGCGTCCCCGTGATGGTGGACGGCGAGGTCGCCTACATCCTGAGCTTCACGGTGCCGCTGTCGAGGCTCCAGGGCATCCTGTCCCGGGAGGTCGTGCCAGGCTGGACCACCGGCATCTCGGACCGGAACGGGATCGTCCTCGCGCGACTGCCGGACCCGGATCCGGTGATCGGCAAGCCCCGGCTCGCGAGCCTGCGCCAGGTGCAGACCGCGACGCCGGGCGTCTGGGAGGGCCAGGACCGCCAGCACAAGCCGGTGGTGGTCATCGAGGCGCGCTCGCGCCTTACCGGCTGGATGGTCGCCACCAGCATCCCCCAGGCCCTGGTGGATGCCCGTGTGCGCCGCTGGATCTGGGCGTTCGCGGGCTTCGGCCTGCTGGTGCTCGCCACCTCGTCGGTTCTGGCGGTCAACCTCTGGTCCCGGGTCTCGCGCCCGCTGCGGCTGCTGGCGGCGTCGGGTCCGGCCCTGTCGCGGGGTGAGGCGATCCCCCGGGTGCCGTCGCCGGTCCACGAGATTCAGCGGCTCGGGGCGGTGCTGTCCGACGCGTCCCTGCGGCTGCGGACCCGCGAGGCCGAGCGCGACCGCGCCCTTGCCGACACCCGCCGCGGCCTGACCGCGCTCAGCGAGAGCGAGGCCCGGTTCCGCCACATGGCCGATTCCGCGCCGGCGCTGATCTGGATGACCGACGAGACCGGCGGGGTCAGCTTCGCCAACCTCCATTTCGAGCACATGTTCGGGATCCCGGCAGCGCAGCTCACCAACGAGGGTTGGGAGCGGATCGTCCATCCGGACGATCTCGAAAACTTTCGCACGGCCTTCTCCGAGGCCTTCGACGCGCGCGCGCCGTTCCGCACCGAGGTCCGGGTCATCGACCGG
Organism: Methylobacterium sp. E-066; assembly: GCF_022829635.1. Taxonomy (GTDB): domain Bacteria; phylum Pseudomonadota; class Alphaproteobacteria; order Rhizobiales; family Beijerinckiaceae; genus Methylobacterium. Next base: position 11,125 of record NZ_JAKSYO010000172.1, on the reverse strand, counting down.
GGCGGGGCCGTGCGCTGGCTGCGCTGCGAGGGCGTGCCGCGCCTCGACGACGACCAGACCTTCCTCGGCTATACCGGCTGCAACATCGACATCACCGACGCGAAGTTCGCCGAGGAGCACCTGCTGCTCCTGATCCACGAGCTGAACCACCGGGTGAAGAACACCCTCGCCACGGTGCAGTCGATCGCCGGCCAGTCCCTGCGCAATCTCGAGGGCCCGGAGGCCGACGCCGCCCGGGCGGCGTTCGAGGCGCGGCTCCTGGCCCTCGCCCGGGTCCACGACGTGCTCACCCGCGAGAGCTGGGAAGGCGCGGAGCTGTCGGCCGTGGTGGCGGACGCGATCCGGCCGCTCGAATCGGGCGATGGGCACGCCTCGCGCTTCGCGGTGATCGGCCCGGCCCTGCGCCTGCCGCCGCGGCTCGCCCTGTCGATCGCCATGGCGCTGCACGAACTCGGCACCAACGCGGTGAAGTACGGCGCGCTCTCTGTCGAGGGCGGCACGGTCGAGATCTCCTGGACGGTGCGGCGCGAGGCGGAGATCCGCCTGTACCTGCGCTGGGCCGAGCGCGGCGGCCCGCCGGTGAAGAAGCCGACCCGCACCGGCTTCGGCTCCCGCTTGATCGAGCGCAGCCTCGCCCGCGAGCTCGCCGGCGAGGTGACGCTGACCTACGAGGAGACCGGCGTGATCTGCACGATCGACGCGCCGGTCCCGCCGCCGGGGCTGCTGGAGCGCAAGAGCGCCGTGGCGCCCGCACGGATCGCGCCGCTGCCGTTGGCGGGGTAGGGACGGGGGATTGTTTGCCAGCTGCACATACGTGTTGCGGCTGGACCTCTCGATTCTGTTGTGCTGCCACTTAGAGACAGCCCCGAATACCCGTGCCGTCGCTCAGCGCCGATCGAAGCGTCGGGCGCTCTGCGCGTCCCGTTGAGCATTAACGTACGCGTTTTCTTCGCGTCGAGCGCGGTCTTTGTCCCGTTGCGCCTGCTCGCGGGCGAGCTCGAGCTGCTGCCGTTGGCTGGACTCGATGTCTTTCAAAACATTGAGTTCGCGTTGCCTCTCGAAATCGTTGGCCAGAACGGGAACGACAGTTGAACCGAAAACGAGAGCGCCGCAGATAAAAGCACGCATGTTTACCCTCCTCATCAAAACAAGCTGCATCGCGCTGTCAGCATAGCGACGACGCCATAAGACCGCTGACTTTGTTTTGGTGCGGCAACCGCTCTGATCTCATCAGATCCTTTGTATTTTCGGACACGCGGCATGAACATATTCTGAGTGGTCTGGTTCTGCTCGCGTTCAGATCGAACGATGCGTCCTATTGTATTTCATGCCCCGCATCGCCGTAAGCACAAGAAGATGCAGAGCCAACGCCGAAACCGCCTGAAAAATTTCTGATGATTATACGATGGTAAAAGATAATAAGAATATATCAGCTTCTGCTGCCAATGTCGACGGAGCGCAACAATAATTACTAGGTGATAACGAACTATAACGCCGTATCGACTGGAGAGATGAGCGAGATACCGGACACTTCACCCTCTCGGTGATCACTTTACACAATTTATAAATCGGCAGGTCGACAGTGTGCGTTACAGTTTTACGACCGACCTAGTGGGTGCAGGCCATAGCTTGCTTGAAAGGCGTGATGCCAAGCTCGAAGTGCCGCGATCCTCGCTGATCGAGAGCGAGGCTGCCTACGACGTCCGAGATTTCAACGGGGCGGCGTTCCTCGCTTGGATGGGCCAGCCCACCGGACGGTAGTCCGCGTCGACCACTAAGGCGTCGAACTCGGCCTCCGCCGATATAAAGGCGACTTTGTCGATATTTTCGGCTTTCCCGATATTAACCGAAGTCTTAATGTCGAATTATGTTGTGCATATATTACCGACTATATAATAATTGCATAATTTGTCTATAAAATTTTTGCCGTAAAATACCGTAACCGCCACTGACGATTCACGGCTTTGATTGCGGGAGTAGGCGAATCAAAATCAAGCTCATATCTTCTAAGGCGAACGACGTTCACCGAGTGGCATCGATGCTATCTGAATTCCTTATTCTGGCCGCGATCGTTTCAAGTTCGCTTGGCTCGGCAGCGCCCAATCGCACCTTTGATCCTCAACGTCTTACCGTGGTGCAGGCTGATCCCGTGGAACATCATAGCGAAGGCGTGGGTGGGGCCGGTCAGCCAGGCCAGCCCGGTCAACCCGGACAGCCGGGTCACTTCGGGAAAGGCGGTGCGGGAGGCGCTGGCGGAGCCGGGGGTGGACCCGGTCAGCCGGGCCAGCCCGGTCAACCCGGACAGCCCGGCCGCTTCGGAAAAGGCGGGGCCGGGGGCGCAGGCGATGCCGGAGGTGCAGGCGGTGCTGGAGGTGCAGGTGGTGCCGGAGGTGCGGGGGGGGCCGGTGGCAGCGCTAACCGCTAGCGCGATGCGTTGATCGAAGAACGACTCATCTCTTATCGCCCGCTATTGATGACCGATGAGAGATTACAGTTGTTCGGAGATCAAAGAGCGGACAAAGCCTTTTTGAGGCTCCGCTCTCGTGACTGCCTGGAGAGCTGCTGCCCTTTCGAACGTCAGTCTTGGTTGCGCAGGCATCTCGATGCCGGTCTGCGGCCCGAACACCGTCAATGATACGGATCCGCCGCGTCCCGCAAACCGTCGCCCATAAAGTTGAAGGCCAGGACCGTCACCAGGACCGGCAGCACCGGCAGCAGCAGCCAGGGATAGAGCTGCACCGCCGCCAGATTCTGCGCCTCGTTGAGCAGCACGCCCCAGCTCGTCACCGGCGGGCGCAGGCCCAGGCCTAGGAAGGAGAGGGCGGTCTCACCCAGGATCATGGTCGGGATCGACAGGGTCGCCGAGGCGATCAGGTGGCTCATGAAGTTCGGGATCAGGTGGCGGCCGATGACGCGCGCCGGCGAGGCGCCCATCAGCTCGGCGGCCTGGACGAAATCCTCCTCGCGCAAGGCCAAGAGCTTGCCGCGCACCGCCCGGGCGAGGCCCGGCCAGTCGAGCAGGCCGAGGATCACGGTAATGCCGAGGAAGACGAGCAGCGGGCTCCAGTTCGGCGGCAGGGCCGCCGACAGGGCGAGCCAGAGCGGCAGTTCGGGCAGGGAGCGCACCACCTCGATCAGGCGCTGCACCCCGGCATCGACGATCCCGCCGAAATAGCCCGCGATCCCGCCGAACAGCATGCCCAACGTGAAGGAGATCGCCACGCCGACGAGCCCGATGGTGAGCGAGATCCGCGCCCCGTAGATCATGCGGGAGAACAGGTCGCGCCCGAGCCGGTCGGTGCCGAGCAGGAACAGGGTGCCGTTCTCCGGCGGGCAGACGAGGTGCAGGTCGGTGTGGATCAGCCCGAGCCAGTCGTAGCCGTCGCCGCGGCACAGGAAGCGCAGCGGCTGCGGCTGGCCGGCATCGACTACGTAGTCCCGCCGGAAGGTATCGAGATCGAGATGGGCCCGGTAGGGATAGACGAACGGGCCGACGAAGCGGCCGTCGTGGAACAGGTGTACGCCCTGCGGCGGCGCGTGCAGGAAGTCGCCGTTGCGCCGCGCCTGGCCGTAGGGTGCCAGCATCTCGACGAACGGCACCGTCGCGTAGAGCGCCAGCAGGATCAGCGCCGAGGCGACGGCGATCCGGTGGCGCAGGAATTTTCGGAGGATCAGCCGCCAGGCCGAGGCGCTGCCGGCCGGGCTCTCGCCGAGCGCCTGCGGCTCGAACGGCGCCGGATCGACGAAGTGGGCGCCAAGCGGGCCGGTCACCGCGCACCCATGCGGATGCGCGGATCGAGCCAGACCAAGATCAGGTCGGAGATCAGCATGCCGACCAGCGTGAGGCCGGCGACGAACATCAGGATGAACCCGGCCATGAACTGGTCCTGGCTGCGCAGGGCGTCCAGCAGCAGCGGCCCCACGGTCGGCAAACTCAGCACCAGCGAGACCAGCACCGAGCCCGAGACCAAGTGCGGCAGCAGGTTGCCGATATCGGCCACGAACGGGTTCAGCGACATCCGGAACGGGTATTTCAGGAGCGCCCGCATCGGCGGCAGGCCCTTGGCGCGGGCGGTGACCGTGTAGGGCTTGGCCAGCTCGTCGAGGAGGTTCGCCCGCATCCGCCGGATCATCGCGGCGGTGCCGCCGAGCCCGATCACCAGGGTCGGCACCACGAGATGCGCCAGCAGCGAGCGGATCTTGGGCCAGTCCCAGGGCTGGTTGGTCAGCGCCGAATCGTAGAGGCCGCCGATCGACAGGTCGAACCAGCGGTTGGCGTAGAAGAGCAGGATCAGCGCCAGCAGGAAGCCGGGCACGGCCAGGCCGACATAGCCGAGCAGGGTCACCACCGCGTCCCCGACCGTGTGCCGGTGGGTCGCCGAATAGATCGCCGCCGGGATCGCCACCACGTGGACGAAGACCACCGCGGTCAGGTTGATCAGCAGGGTCAGCCACAGGGCGTCGCCGACGACATCGGCCACCGGCTTGTCATACTCGAACGACCAGCCCCAGTCGCCCTGGAGCAGGCCGGAGAACCCGACCGGGCCGGGCATGAGGCCGATCCACATCAGGTATTGCTGCCAGACCGGCCGGTCGAGCCCGTATTGGCGGATCAGCAATTCGGCCTTGGCCACCGAGCCCGCCTCGCCGGTGGCGCGCAGCTCCATGATCCGGTTGGTCAGGTAGTCGCCCGGCGGCAGCTTGATGATGAAGAACACCAAAGCCGAGATGACGAGCAGCGTCAGCGCCATGGTGACGACGCGGCGAAGGACGGGAACGATCACCTTGCCTCCGCGCGCGTGTCGGCGGCCTTGTCCCAGAAGACCTCGTCGAGGCGCTGCACGCCGATGAGGGCCGTGGGATCCCAGGAATACAGGGCGCGCTTGGGCAGGTTGACGAGGCGATCGGCCCCGACCACCGGCTGGAGCGCGCCTGCCACCGTGCCGATCACCCAGGTGTTCTGCGCGTGGTTCATCAGCATCTCGCGCCAGATCGCGGCCTGTCTCTCGGCGTCGTCGGTGTGGCGCCACTGGCGGTCGAGGTCGAGGAGATGCTGCACCTCCGGGATGTCGCAGGCCTCGCCGGACTTGCCGCGGCTCTCGACATGGGCGCTCCAGAGCGGCCAGGCATAGTGCTCGGGCTGGGCCGGGCTCAGCTCGGTGGGCGGCATGATCGCGGTCGGCACCGCGAGGTCGAGGCCCTGGGCCGCGACCATCACGGTCATGCCGCCGATCGAGCGGCGGTGCAGGTTGGTGCGCTCCTGCGGCTTGGTCACCAGGCGGATGCCGACCTCGCGCCAGAACTCGGTGATGAGCAGGAGCGCGTCGAGCACCATCTCGGCCTCGCCGTCGCTGTCGACCACCAATTCCATGGCCCGGCCGTCCGGCATCAGCCGGATGCCGGAGCCGTCGCGGCGGGTCAGCCCGATGGAATCGAGGAGGCGCGAGGCCTCGGCCGGGTCGTATCCGGCGTGGAGCGTGCGCAATTCGGGCGAATAGAGCGGGCTGTCGGACACGATCGTGTCGTTGCCCTCGGTGCCCAGCCCGAACAGCAGCGTGTTGTTGAGGGTGCGCCGGTCGATGGCGAGCGACAGGGCCTGGCGGTAGCGCACGTCCCGGTTCAGCGCCCGCCAACCGGCATCCTGGGTGGTCAGGTTCGGATAGAGGGCGATCTCCGAGCCCCTTGCCACCGGCCACAGGTTGGTGCGGTAGCGATGCGCCTTTTCGCCCTCCTTGAGGCTCGGGATGTCGGGCATCGACAGGCCGCGGAACATCAGGTCGGCCTCGCCGGCATTGGTCTTGGCGACGAGCAGCCCCTGCGAGGCGACGTCCATCACGATGGAATCGACGTAGGGCAGCTGCGTGCCGGCGGTGTCGACCCGGTGGTAGCTGCGGTTGCGCTCGAACCGGAACCGCGTCGCCGGCGACCGGGTCTTCGGCACCCAGCCCTGGAGGGTCGGGCAGTCCGGGTTGTTCAGCTCGTAATTGTCGTCCAGGCGGTTGTGCAGGGCCGCCCAGCCGCGCAGCTTCAGCGCCTTGGCCTTCGCATCCGCCGCCTCCTTGCCGAGATAGCGGGCATGGACGGTCTTGAGGTAATGCGCCGGGCGGTAGATCAGCGGGTCCCGGGGGGCGGCCAGCGCCGGCAAGAACATCGGGTTCGGCCGGTCCCAGCTGTAGCGGATCGTCTCCGGGTCGAGGAACTCGACCTTGGGGAGCTTGCCGTCGACGAGGAAGAACGCCGGCGGCCCCTCGGGGCTGAGGGCCTTCTCGTTGGCGACGTCCTCCCAGTAATAGCGAAAGTCCTCGCTGGTGAACGGGTGCCCGTCCGACCAGCGGTGGCCCTGGCGCAGGGTGAAGGTGAAGACCCCGCTTTCGACATCGACCCGCTCCAGCAGGTCCGGCCGCAGCTGCAGATCAGCATCGTAACCGACCAGCCGCGTGTAGCCGTAGACCGAGAGGTAGCGGACGTCCCGGGCCTTGGCGATCAGCGTCCGGATCGTCCCGCCGGCGGTTCCGGTGCGCCGGCCGCGGGCGGCGAGGTCGATCACGAAGGGTTTTTCGGGCGGGGCGGGGGCGTCGGTGGGAGGCGTGTCGGCGAGGGCCTTGCGCGGGCGGACGAGCAGGGCGGCGGCACCGAGGCCGGCGATCAGGGCCCGGCGGGAGACGCCGCTTCGGCTTCCTTCCTCACCACGGTCGAACATCGTTTCGCGCGGGTCGCCACGTGCCCCCTCTCCCGTGCGGGAGAGGGTTGGGGTGAGGGACCAGGGCTTTCCGGACAAGCCGCAGCCCTCACCCTGTCCCTCTCCCGCACGGGAGAGGGGACCCGCGCCTCGTTCGGACACGTTGGCGTCCAGCCGCTCCCAGAGCGCGGCAGGCGAGCCGCGGGTCTCGATATCGCTCACGACCCGCCCCCCGCAGGATGCAGCGCCACATAGGTCAGCCGCGCCGGCGAATACCCCGTGGCGCGGTGGAGATCGTCGAAGGCGTGCGCCCGGGCGATCAGCCCGGCGGCCTGCCGCACCAGCGCGTCGTCGGCCGGTTGCTCGAAGTGGCGGCCGTTGCGGGTCCAGCGGATCGGCTCCGGGCTGTGCGCGGGGCCGGTGATCATCGCGATGGTCGGGTGCGCCGGGCCGCCATGGGCGTGGATCCGGTGGCCGGCGGCGTCGTCGTCGAACAGCAGCCGGCTCAGGCCGCGGGCGTGGGCCTCCACCACCCGGCGCCCCTGGGCGACGTGATCGTCGAAGAACGCCACCGTCCTGGCCGGGTCGAGGCCGGACCAGTCGGCTTTGGACCAGTCGTCGGTGCTGTAGCGCGCCTGGGGGTCGCGGTAGTGCAGGCCGGACAGGTCCGGATCGTGGCAGAAGATCTTGGCCGAGGGCCGCGCCATGCGGATCACCCAGGTGGTGAGCCCGCGGAACACGCCAGATTCGATCACGAAATCCGGCTTCAGCGCCCGCATCAGGACGTAGAGCTGGAGCGCGCCGTTGAACCCGCTGCCGCCCCTTCGCTGCCGGACCGGGGCGGTCGGGATCAGCGCCCAGAACGCCCGGACGCTGTCGAGAAGATCGCCGTCCGGCACGAGGCCGGAGGCGGCAAAATCCCGCTCCAGGATCGCGGCGGCGGATTCCAGCAGGGTGGCGACTTCCCGCGGCGAGGTCGGGCGGTGGCTCCAGTCGGGAGCGGCCGGCACGAGGTCGTAGCCCAGGCGGTCGAACAGGGGCGACAGCACCTTCCGGCGCAGGCGTTCCAGCATCACGGGCGGACGCGGCTGCATCAGGCGGCCTCCGCGTCCTGCGCGGTGGAGAACCGGACCCGGTGGCCCGGCTCGATCGCCCGCATCGCGCCGGCCTCGTCGGGGCCGAGCAGGTAGGGCGCTTCCCAGCGGGTCGGGTCGTTCTGGTCGCCGGTGATGGCGGCGAAATCGAGCGGGTGGTCGAGGCTCGGGTCCGGCACGGCGGCGAGCAACGCCCGCGTGTAGGGATGGACCGGGTGGCGGAACAGGGCGGCGCGGGGCGCCTCCTCGACGATCCGGCCCCGGCACATCACGCTGATCGTATCCGCCATGTAGTCGATCACTGCCAGGTTGTGGGAGACGATGAGGTAGGACAGGCCGAGGGCCGCCTGCAAATCCTTGAGCAGGTTCAGGATCTGCGCCTGGACCGAGACGTCGAGCGCCGAGACCGGCTCGTCCAGCACCAGCAGGCGCGGGCGCGGCGCCAGGGCCCGGGCGATGCCGATCCGCTGGCGCTGCCCGCCCGAGAAGGCGTGCGGGTAGCGGCCGAGGCCGCTCGCCTCCAGCCCGACCATGGCCATCAGCTCCCGGCAGCGCGCACGCCGCTCGGCAACGGGAACGCCGTGGATCTCCATGGGCTCGGACAGGATCTGGCGCACGGTCATGCGCGGATCGAGGGAGGCGTAAGGATCCTGAAAGACGAACTGGACCGTGCGCCGATAGGCGAACAGGGCGTCGCCCGAAAGGCCATGGACGTCCCGCGGACCGCTGCCGTCGTCGAACAGGATTGTTCCGGAATCGGGGGCCAGCGCCCGCATGATCATCTTCGAGACCGTGGTCTTGCCGGAGCCGGATTCGCCGACCAGCCCCAGGGTCTCCCCGGCCGCGAGGCTCAGCGACAGGTCGGAGACGGCGTGGACCATCCGGGGCTTCTGCCAGAAACGGCCGGACCGCAGGGTGTAGCTCTTGCTGACATTCTCGACCTGGAGCAGGGGCCCCGCGAGCTTCGCCAGCGGCTGGACCGGCGGGATCTCGGCGCGCGCCGGGCGGATCGGGGTGAGGCGCTCGCCGGGCGCCATGTCGAACCGCGGCACCGCGTGGAGCAGCGCCTTCAGATAGGCGTGGCCGGGGGCTCGCATGACGGTGTCGCGGGGGCCGGCCTCCACCAGGCGCCCCCGGTAAAGCACTGCGACATCGTGGGCGATGTTGGCGACCACCCCGAGATCGTGGGTGATCAGCAGGATCGCCATGCCGGTCTCGTCCTGGAGCCGGGCCAGCAGGGCGAGGATCTGGGCCTGGGTGGTGACATCCAAGGCCGTGGTCGGCTCGTCGGCGACCAGCAGGGCGGGTTTCAGGATCAGCGCCATGGCGATCATGGCGCGCTGGCGCAGGCCGCCGGAGAGCTCGAACGGGTAGGTCTTGAGGGCGCGCTTCGGGTCCGGGAACCCGACCCGGGCCAGGGCCTCCTGGGTGCGGGCATCGGCCTCCTTCCGGTCGGCGCCGGTATGGATGCGCAGGGCTTCGCCGATCTGATCGCCGACCGTGTGGAGCGGCGACAGGCAGGTCATCGGCTCCTGGAAGATCATCGCGATCCGCTGGCCGCGGATCGCCCGCATGGCCGCCCCCTCGGTGTCGAGCCGGGCGATGTCGGTCTCGTCCGAGGTATCGCGGAACAGGATCTTTCCGCGTGTGATCGACGCGGAGGCCGGCAGGATGCCCATGATCGCCTGGGCGGTGACCGACTTGCCCGAGCCGGATTCACCGACCAGCGCCAGGGTCTGCCCGCGCATCACGTCCAGCGACAGGCCGTGCAGCGCCTCGAACGGTCCGGTTTCCGTGCGGAACGCGACCGCGAGGTCGCGGATGGACAGAAGCGGGCTCAACCTTTCCTCGCAGCGACCGAGCGCTGAAGAGTAGATCCGGCCGCGCCGGTTTCCACTGCGGCGCCGCTGAATAGGCTTCGCGGATCCAAACATGTCACGGCCGGATGTCCGCAGCATGTCTCCAGCAGATCGGCGACGAAGGCCCAGAGCGCGGCATCATGGGTGAGATGGTGGGTCAGCAGGCCGTTGGGCCGTGCCGGATCGCGGGTGATGCCGGCAGCGAGGTTTTGGAGCAGCGCGTCGGGATCGCGCAGCGAGCGGGTACCGCGCCAGTCGATCGGATCCAGTGTTGCGTCCAGCCGATCGAGCCCGGGAATCGCCGGTCCGGGCACGGCCGACAGCCCGCGATAGCCCAGACCGGGCAAGGCGGCGGCGAGGTCCGGCGCCAGCCGGTTCCACGGGGGCACGAAGACCGGCAGCAGCATGGCCTCCGGCAGCCGCTCCCGTGCGATCCGCAACCCGGCGGCGGCCTCCGCCACCAGCGTGTCGAGAGGGCGATGGGCGCCGAACTCCGCAGGTTTTTCGCAGGGTGGAGCGTGGTTGTGGTGGGCCAAGCCGTGGACGGCGACGCTGACAGTGTTTTTTGCCGCGGCCAGCCGCTGTCCGAGCGACGGTTCGATCCGGTCCGGGATGGCGGCGAGCAGGAGGGGGATGGCATGGGCCTCGGCCAGATCGATCAGCCGATCGAGGGCAGGGGAGGCCGCCACGGCATCGTCGTCCCGCCACCAGAACGGCACGCGCTGGCCGCGCGCGGCCACTTCGTCCAGGGTTTTTCGGAGTGTCGTGAAGCCGGGGCTGTCGCGGTTGTCGGTTTCACCTGCGGATCGAGACACCCGCGCGCTCTCCCTCCCCCCTCTGCGGGCTACGATATTCACACATCGGCTTGCGAAAGCCGCCACGCGCCCCCTCTCCCGTGCGGGAGAGGGTTGGGGTGAGGGACCAGGTCTTTCCGGAGAGGTCGCATCCCTCACCCTGTCCCTCTCCCGCACGGGAGAGGGGACCCGCGCCACATTCGGGGATGTGTGAATCCGATAGCCTCTGCGGGGGAGGGTACCCGGCGCAGCACGGGAGGAGAGGGGAGCGCCCTGTCCGGAGAGGTGACGACGGGCGCCGAAACCCGCACCGTCGCGCTGCCCCTCTCCCGACCCCCTTCGGGGGCCACCCTCCCCCGCAGAGGGGGGAGGGAAGGGCGCGTGTGGGCGACCGGTGCTTTGATCCGCAACGGCGGCAAGGCCCACGGACCGGCCCGTGCCGGTTGCGACGCGCCCCCTCTCCCGTGCGGGAGAGGGTTGGGGTGAGGGATCGGGGTCTTCCGGAAAGGTCGCACCCCTCACCCTGTCCCTCTCCCGCACGGGAGAGGGGACCAGCGCCGCATCCGGCAGCGTCCGATCCGCCGGGAAGACCTGAGCGCTGCAACCAATCAAAATATCCTCGACGATCCCGACCGTCCGCCTCGCCCCGCCGAGATCGATCCCGTGCGGCTCGGGCGGCGTTGCGCCGAGCTGGGCGGC
>NZ_JAKSYO010000084.1 GCF_022829635.1 Methylobacterium sp. E-066 | reverse complement strand
GACCTGGCCGGTGGCCGCCTTCGCTTGATCGGCGAGCAGCTTCATCTCGGAGGCCACCACGGCGAAGCTGCGCCCGCTCTCGCCGGCCGCCGCCGCCTCGATCGCGGCATTGAGCGCGAGCAGATGCGTGCGCTCGGAGATGTCGTTGACCGTCTCGATGATGTCGCCGATCGTCTGGGTCTTCTCCGACAGGCTGACGATGTTGCCGGCGACCGCCTCGGCCTGCTCGCGGATCGCGTCCATGGCCTTGGCGGTGTCGGAGACCGCGCGCAGGCCCTGCCGAGAGGTCTGGGCGGTGGCCTGGGCGGTGGCGATCACCTCGGTGGCGCGCTTGCCGATCTGGGCGCCGGAATGGGTGATCTCGTCCACCGTGGCGGCGGTCTCCTGGACGGCGGCGAATTGCTGCTCGACGGACGCGGCCTGTTGCTGGGCGGAGGCGCGGATCTCGGCGGCGGCGGCGTTGAGGTCGGCGGTCGCCGCGCGGTTGGTCCGGGCGAGGTCGGACAGGCCGTCGACCATGGCGTCGAGGGTGCGCCCCAGCCGGGCGATCTCGTCACGCCCGCCCGAGCGCAGCCGGCCGGAGAGGTCGCCTGCGCCCACGCGCTCGACGAAACCCATCACCGCCCCGAGGGGCCGGACGATCAGGCGATTGATCGCGATCCCGATCCCGGCGCAGATCAGCAGCGTGAGCAGGGTGCCGCCCCACAGGGCGAGGCTCTCGTTGCGCTCGGCCCGGGCGACCCGCTGGTTCAGCGCCGCCCGATTGGCCTCGGCCAGGCCCTCGATGGCGCCGAGCCGGTCGCGCAGGGTGTCGAACAGCTGCTTGCCCGTGCCGTCGGCCTCGATCCGCACCGCCTCGGGCCGGGTCGCCGGATCGGCGGCGCCCTGGATGGCCGCCTGGCCGATATCGGTCTGCCAGGAGCGCGCCGCCGTCACGGCATCGGCCAGGAGGCGCGACGACGCGGCATCGGTGCCGACCAGGCCCCTGAGACGCTCGATCGCCGCGTCGAGGGCCGGCCGTCCCTGCAGGTAGGGTTCGAGGCTGCCGTCCCGGCCGGTGAGCAGGTAGCCGCGCAGGCCCGTCTCCTGGTTGAGCATGGCGTTGCGGAACGCGTCGAGGCCGCGGATCGTCTGGTTCGCGCGGTCGAGGGCGTCGTTCGCGTCCCGCAGCTGGCCGCGGGTGAGCAGGACCGCCCCGCTGCTGAGCACCGACACCAGCGCGATCACGCCGATGGCGCTGCCGAGGGTACGGTTGAGGCCCAGCGTGTTCGGCATGTTCGGCTTTTCCTGACCAGACTGGCGGACGGCCTCGATCGGCCGCGTCAGCCGATGGCGGCGTAAGCCCATAGCGCTCAAACCCCGCCGGTGCGAGCCGCAGGAGGCCGAAGGCGTCCGTCCCGCGGATCCGCCGTCCCCTGCCCTCGCAGCGGCGACGGGTTGCCGGGGCTGATCCCGCACGAGCCTGTGGACCTTCCGCCTCACACGCGGTAGAATGCGCGTGAGGTTGATGACCGGTTCGTAATAACGTTTCAGGACCCGGGGGCGGTACCCGGCGCCTCCACCAAAAGCATCCTGCCCCGGACATCGAACGGGGTCACAGCGCGCGTCTTGCGCCGCCTGAGATCAGGGTGCTTCTGCTGGGGGCGAAGTTAGGTTCGACTGGACGGTAAAGGGATCGCGAGTTCTGCCCTGTTTCGGCAGGATAAGATGCGACTTTCGGTAAGGACTCGACCGGTTCGGCGCAGGCAACCCCTGTTCCGGGCACCTGACCAAAACTCTAAATGCCAACGATAACGTTGTCATGGATGCCCGCCTCGCGGCGTAAGCATCTTGCGGCAGGGCAGCCGTAGAAACAGAACCCGGGGCTTCGGCCCCGGGGCCCACCTTTTCGGACAGGGCGAAGACGAAAACACGCTCCGCGGCGATGCCCGGGGTGCTCAACGCATGTGTGCCGCCTGGGTGGCGCTACGGCGTTGTCTTGTCGGGATCCATTTGCCGTCGACCTGCCAGCGCTGAAAATCGGCATCCGGTTCGACGATATGGCTGCTCGCACGAAGCACCTCGACGGCTTCAACGTTCGGATTGTGGCTCTCGGGCAGCCCTCGGCCGGGGCGACCTCGCGGCGCTGCCCGATCTGGATTAGGTCGTGATCTTCAGGGGGGAGTAATGCGGCTCTGAGAGGCGCCGTCGGCCCGCAGCGGGCCGGCTAAGAGCACCTCACAAGACTCCCGATCACCGGGATTTCTCCTCTGGCCGCGACGGCGCAGCGGGAGATTTGTGAGAGGCTCTAGGTCATTGAGAATGGTGGAGACGACAGGGATCGAACCTGTGACCTTTCCCATGTCAAGGGAATGCACTACCGCTGTGCTACGTCTCCGTTCCGAACTGCTCAGATTCATCGAACCTGAAACCGCCGAAATAGTTTAACCGGTTCAGCGACTTATTGGGAGGACCGCTACCATGTCAAGGTAGTGCTCTCCCGCTGAGCTACGCGCCCGGGCCGGTGCTGTGCGAGCACCGGTGGGCCGGGCCTATAGCCGGTGCTCGGCGGGGGCGCAAGCGGAAGGTTGGCGGTGGCGGTCGGTGGCTGGGAAGCCGCGATGGTGCACGCGGGGAAGAAAATGCGCTATGGGCCTGCCGGCCGGCATTCGGCCGGGCCGCCGAGGCGGTTCCGGCATTCCGCCGCCTCAAGCTTCGGGACATGCGCTACTTCATCGATCACGATCACGGCGACTCGATCCGCGGCTGGATCGTGCCGGACAATCCCCTCGCCATCAGCCGGGTGATGGTCTCCGTCGGCGGCCAGCGCGTGGCCGAGATCCCGGCCAGCGTCACCGACGAGGCGTTCAAGCGCAACGGCTGGCACGCCACCGGGCAATGCACCTTCGTGGTGACCCCGGCCGAGGTGCCGGGGCTGCCCGACATCCCGCGGCTCGAACTCTACGATGCCGACACCAACGTCCTGGTCTATCGCCGCATGCCCCCGGACGGGCTGGTGCGGCTGCGGACCATGCTGATCAACACCGGGATCGAGCCCGAGACCGCCCTCCAGGCGGCCCTCTTCCCGCATTTCCAGCATTGCTATTTCGGCATCCACAAGCTGCCGGACGAGATCCTGACCTGCGTCCTCACCGGGCCGGCCGCCCCCTCGGCCTTCCTGTCGGGGGCCGTGACGATCCCGCGCTATGAGAACTTCATGACGCCGGACCTGATGATCACCGCGATCCTGGTCCAGGACCCCTATACCGAGATGGCGACCCGCATGCTCTGGCTGAAGGCCCGGGCCGGCGATGCCCTCGATCCCACGCGGGGCTGGCGCCTCGGGCCCCTCACCGAGGCCGCAGCGTTCTCGGACGACTATGATTTCACCGACGTGAAGAGCCTCAAGCGCTATTTCCGCATGCTGCCGGAGCCGGCCTACCGGCTGCTCTACAACCCGCTGACCCGCCAGCTCGGCACCCGCATGCCGGAGGACCGCCTGCATCCGGGCAATTCGATCGCCGCGATCGAGATCCTCGCCCGGGTCGGCATCGTCGGCCACAAGACCCGGTACCACGCCTTCGCGTCGACCTTGTTCGACCAGCTGGGCATCCGCGCCCCGGTGCCGGTGCCGCCGCCGGTTCCGGCCGAGACCCAGGCGCTGGCCGAGCGCCTGCGCACGGTCAAGGCGGTGGAGGAGATGCTGGTGTTCGATGTCGCCATGTCGGATGCCGTGAAGGACTCCATCGACAAGAGCTGGAGCTGATGGTGCGGCCGACCGAGACGGGGGCGCCCGAGACGCGCCTGCCGCCGGCGCACCTGACCGGGACCGGGCGCAAGCGGCGTCCGCTTCCGGCTCGGGCGGCGGCGGACGGGATGCGGATCGAACTCCCGGGGCTCGCCGGCCGCTGGCTCGAGATCACCCTGTCCAACGATCCGATGGAGGGGCTGGACGCGGTCCCGGTCATGGCGTTCGTCGGGCCGGAGGGGCGTCCGGGGCCGCTGCTGCCCCAGGAGGCCGCGGGCGGGGGCGCCTTCACGTGGATCGGTCGCCTCCCCGAGGGCGTCGCCGCGCTCCGCGTGGCCGATCCCGCCGGGCGGGTCCCGGCCCGGCTGCGCCGGGTCACGGTGCGCCGCCTTGCCCGGCCGTTCCTGGTGCCGCGCGCCCTGCCGCGCGAGCCGGCGCTCGCCCTGCAGGCGCTGTACTGGCGGATCCTCGGCAAGAAGGTGCGGGCGCGCGGCCTTTTGGGCCGGGCGCTGGCCCATCGCCGGGTCACCGGATACGAGGCCTGGATCCGCGCCCACGGCTACCGCCGGGCGGAGCGGGCCGGGATCGCCGCCGAGATCGCCGTCTGGGCCGATCCCCCGCTGATCTCGGTCCTGATGCCGGTGCACGACCCCGATCCGAAGGTGCTCCAGGCCGCCCTCGCCTCCCTGCGGGCGCAGCTCTACCCGCATTGGGAGCTGTGCGTCGTCGACGACGCCTCGACCCGGCCCGCGATCCCCCGGATCCTGCAGCGTGCCGCCGAGGCCGACCCGCGCATCCGCGTGCTTGCCCGGTTCGAGAACGGCCACATCGCCCGGGCCACCAACGACGCGCTGGGCCTCGCCCGCGGCACCGTCTGCGCCTTCATGGACCACGACGACGTGCTCACCGAGGATGCCCTCTACGAGGTCGCCCGGGCGCTCCGCCTCGATCCGGACTTGGTGCTGATCTACTCCGACGAGGACAAGATCGATCGCCGCGGCCGCCGGTTCGATCCGCATTTCAAGCCGGGCTTCGACCGCGAGCTGCTCTACGCGCAGAACTACATCAACCACCTCACCGTGGTGCGCACCGACGCCCTGCGCGCCGTCGGCGGCCTGCGCCCAGGCTTCGAGGGCAGCCAGGACCACGACCTGCTGCTGCGCCTCACCGACGGTCTCGACCCGTCCCGCATCCGCCACATCCCGCGGGTGCTCTACCACTGGCGTGCCGCGCAGGGCTCCGGGACCTTCTCGGACCGGTCCCTGGCCCGGGCCGAGGCGGCGCGCCTGCGCGCCCTCGACGAGGTCGTGGCCCCCTGGGGCGGCCGGGCCGAGCGCGGCCCCTCGGGCTTCAATCGCTTGGTCCGGCCGCTGCCGGAGCCGCCGCCCCGGGTCTCGGCGATCATCCCGACCCGGGACCGGGCCGAAATCCTGTCGGTCACCCTCGACGGGCTGCTCGAACGCACCAACTACCCCGATATCGAGGTGGTGATCGTCGACAACGACAGCCGGGAGCCCGAGACCGCGGCTTTGTTCGCCCGGTATCGCGGCGATTTGCGGGTGCGCATCGTGCCGGTGCCCGGGGACTTCAACTTCTCGGACCTGTCGAACCGCGGCGCGGCCGCCGCCACCGGCCCGGTGCTCTTGTTCCTCAATAACGATGTCGAGGTGCTGGAGCCCGGCTGGCTCGGGGAGCTGGTCCGGCAGGCGGTGCGGCCGGAGATCGGCGCCGTCGGGGCGAAGCTGCTCTACCCGGACCGGACGATCCAGCACGGCGGCATCGTGCTGGGGATCGGAGGCGTCGCCGGCCACAGCCATCTCGGCGTGGCGGACGAGGATCCCGGCTACTTCTGCCGCATGGTCATCGCCCACGAGGTCTCGGCGGTCACGGGCGCCTGTCTCGCCATGCGCGCCGACGTGTTCGAGGCGGTCGGCGGTTTCGACGCCGAGGCCCTCAAGGTCGCGTTCAACGACGTGGATCTGTGCCTGAAGATTCGCCGGGCCGGCTACCGCATCGTCTGGACGCCGTTCGCGAAATTGATTCACCACGAGTCCAAGAGCCGCGGGGCCGAGGACACGCCGGAGAAGCGCAAGCGCTTCGAGGGCGAGGTGCTCACCATGCTCGATCGCTGGGGCCCGGAACTGCGGGCCGACCCCTACTACAACATCAACCTGTCACGGAACTCGGCGCATTACCGGGTCTAGGACGGCGCGCCTGCCCGGCCCGGCGGGCCGGATTTCATCCCTATCGGGGCGCTGCCCTCCTCGGGGTGCCATGCATGCGTCAGTGGGTGAACTTGCGTCGGATGCCGGTTGCGATACCTCTGGACATGCCGCATGAGGCGGTTCCGGCCATGGCGCCCGAACGGGCGCGCGGTGAGGGCGGCTGTCAACAATGAGTGCGAACACCCCAATGGCCTCGGCCACGACCCTGGAGCGTGATGCTCAGCAGGCAATGGGGGACCACAAGGTCCACCCGAACGAGATCGCCATCGGCGTGGTCATCGGCCGCGCATCCGAATACTTCGACTTCTTCGTGTTCGGCATCGCCTGCGTGCTGGTCTTCCCGAAGGTGTTCTTTCCGTTCGTCGATCCGCTGACCGGGACACTGTACGCCTTCTCGATCTTCGCCCTCGCCTTCATCGCCCGGCCGATCGGCTCGGTGATCTTCATGGCGATCGACCGCCGGCACGGACGTAGCGTCAAGCTGACCATCGCCTTGTTCCTGCTCGGCGGCGCCACCGCGGCGGTAAGCTTCCTGCCGCGCTACGACAGCATCGGGATCTCGTCCGTCTACATCCTGGCGGTCCTGCGGATCCTGCAGGGCCTGGCCCTCGGCGGCGCCTGGGACGGGATGGCCTCCCTGCTCGCCATGAACGCGCCCCGGGAGCGCCGCGGCTGGTATGCGATGATCCCGCAGCTCGGCGCGCCGCTCGGCTTCATGGTGGCGAGCGCTCTGTTCGCGTTCTTCCTGGTCAATCTCGACGATGCCGACTTCATCGACTGGGGCTGGCGCTTCCCGTTCTACTGCGCCTTCACCATCAACGTCGTCGCCCTGTTCGCCCGGCTGCGCCTCGTCGCCACCGACGAGTTCGCCCGGATGATGGACCTCGATCGGCTGCGGCCGGTGCCGGCGTTGGACCTGTTCCGGCACCATGCCGGCGACGTGATCCGCGGCGCCTTCGTGCCGCTGGCCGGCTTCGCGCTGTTCCACCTCGTGACGATCTTCCCGATCGCCTGGCTTGCGCTCAACAACACGAGCAGCCGCTCGCCCGGCGAGTTCCTGATCGTGCAGTTCTCGGGGGCGATCGTCTGCGCCGGCGCGATCGCGGCCTCCGGGCTGATCGCCGACCAGATCGGCCGCCGCAACTGCCTGATCATGAGCGCCTCGCTGATCGGCTTCTTCGCCGTCGGCAGCATCATCGCGCCGCTCCTGTTCGGCGAGAGCGCGATCGGCCAGACGATCTATGTGACGATCGGCTTCATGCTGCTCGGCCTCGCCTACGGCCAGACCGCCGGCGCGGTGACCGCCCGGCTCGGCAATCACTATCGCTACACCGGCGCCGCGCTGACCTCCGACTTCGCCTGGCTGGTCGGCGCCGGCTTCGCCCCGTTGGTGGCGCTGTTCCTGTCGCAGCGCTATGGCCTGGCCATGGTCGGTGTCTACCTTCTGTCCGGCGCGGTCTGCACCCTCGCGGCGCTGTTCCTCGACCGTTCGGAAATGCGCCAGATGTAGTCGGCAGCCGCGCGGCTCAGGCCGCGCGGCCACCTTCCAGAATCTGCCAGGAGCGCCGCCTCGCGCGGCACGGCAGGGACGCCGCGGATGCGGCTTGGGATAAAGAGACGAGTGCTGTGACCTCTTCGACCCCTCTTCCGGACAGGATCGCGCCCGCCAAGAGCCGGGGCGGCCCTGCGCGGCGCTTCCTGCCGCTCCTCGCCCTGCTGCCGGTCCTGGCGCTGCAGGGCGGCTGCAACCTCGTGGTGATGAGCCCGGCCGGCTACGTCGCCGAGCAGCAGCGCAACCTCGTGCTCGCCGCCACCGGGCTGATGCTCCTGATCATCATCCCGGTGATCTTCTTCACCCTGTTCTTCGCCTGGCGCTACCGCGCCACCAACGAGGATGCGGTCTACGATCCCGAATGGCACCACTCGACGCAGCTCGAGGTGCTGATCTGGACGGCGCCCCTGATGATCATCATCGCGCTGGGCGCGCTGACCTGGATCGGCACGCACACCCTCGATCCGTTCCGGCCCCTCAGCAAGATCGACGCGAAGCGCGACGTCCCGGCCGGCACGGAGCCGCTTCAGGTCGAGGTGGTCGCCATGGATTGGAAGTGGCTGTTCCTCTACCCGCAATACGGGATCGCCACGGTCAACGAGCTCGCCGCGCCGGTGGACCGGCCGATCCAGTTCAAGATCACCGCCACCGACGTGATGAACACGTTCTACATCCCGACGCTCGCCGGCATGGTCTACGCGATGCCGGGCATGCAGACCCAGCTCCACGCGGTGATCAACCGCGAGGGCGCCTATGAGGGCCGCTCGGCGCATTACAGCGGCGCCGGCTTCTCGAACATGTTCTTCAAGTTCAACGGCCTGACCAACGAAGCCTTCGACCAGTGGGTCGCCAAGACCAAGGCGCAGGGCGGCGCGCTGACCCAGGAGGCCTATCTCGATCTGGAGAAGCCGAGCGAGTCCGAGCCGTCCCGCTTCTACAAGTCCTACCCGAAGGGCCTGTACGACCGGATCATCGGCATGTGCCCCCGGCCGGAGCAGATGTGCGTCGGCGAGATGGTGAAGATCGACGCGAGGGGCGGTGCCTCGGGGGCGGAGGCCGAGGCCAACTACGATCGGTTGCAGTACGACAACCGCATGGCCGATCGCGGCAACGAGGCCCCGGGCGCGACCGGGCCGGCATCCGGGACCGGCCCGCACGGGCAGACGCAGCCGCAGGGCATGAAGCCCAGGCCCGACATGGGCAATCCGGACTCGCGCAATCAGGGCGAGTCCGCGCTGCCGGGGCAGGAGAAGGCGCCCGAGGTCAAGGCGCCGGACAGCCAGGGTCAGAGCGAGGGCGGGCAGATCGCGCCCAAGCAGCTCAACCAGTAAGAATGCTCGCTTGAACGCGAGCCCCACACCGTAAACCGGCGGTCGCCGTCGAACCCATTGAACGGGCCGATCCCATGTTCGCAAACCTGGACCTACAACAGTTGATCCTCGGCCGATTTACGATCGAGCAGATCCCGTATCACGAGCCGATTCTGCAGGCGACCTTCGCCGGCGTGGCCGTGGTCGGCCTCGCCGTCCTCGGCGTGATCACCTACTTCCGCTTCTGGGGGCCGCTGTGGCGTGACTGGGTCACGTCCATCGACCACAAGAAGATCGGTATCATGTACTGTATCTTCGCCCTGATCATGCTGCTGCGCGGCTTCGCCGACGCGTTGCTGATGCGCTCGCAGCAGGCGGTGGCGTTCGGTTCGGAGCAGGGCTTCCTGCCGCCGCACCACTACGACCAGATCTTCACCGCCCACGGCATGATCATGATCTTCTTCGTGGCGATGCCGTTCGTCACGGGGCTCATGAACTTCGCGGTGCCGCTGCAGATCGGCGCCCGCGACGTGGCCTTCCCGTTCCTGAACAATTTCAGCTTCTGGATGACGGTGGCCGGCGGCATCCTCGTGATGGTGTCGCTGTTCGTCGGCGAGTTCTCCCGAGCCACCTGGCTCGCCTACCCGCCGCTCTCGGGGGCTGCCATGAGCCCCGGCGTCGGCGTCGACTATTACATCTGGGCGCTGCAGATCGCCGGCATCGGGACGCTGCTGTCTGGCATCAACCTGATCGCGACCATCGTGAAGATGCGCGCGCCGGGCATGACCATGATGAAGCTGCCGATCTTCGTCTGGTCGTCGCTCTGCACCAACATCCTGATCGTGGCCGCCTTCCCGATCCTCACGGCCGTTCTCGCGATGCTGTCGCTCGACCGCTACGTCGGCACGCACTTCTTCACGAACGACCTCGGCGGCAACGCCATGCTGTACTTCAACCTGATCTGGATCTGGGGTCACCCGGAGGTCTACATCCTGATCCTGCCGGCCTTCGGGGTGTTCTCCGAGATCACCTCGACCTTCTGCGGCAAGCGGTTGTTCGGCTACACCTCGATGGTCTACGCGCTGGTGGTGATCACCATCCTCGCCTACCTGGTGTGGTTGCACCACTTCTTCACCATGGGCTCGGGCGCCGATGTGAACTCGTTCTTCGGGATCACGACGATGATCATCTCGATCCCGACTGGGGCGAAGATCTTCAACTGGATGTTCACGATGTACCGCGGCCGGATCCGGTTCGAGGTGCCGATGATGTGGGTGGTGGCGTTCATCGTCACCTTCGTGATCGGCGGCATGACCGGCGTCCTGCTGGCGGTGCCCCCGGCCGACTTCGTGCTCCACAACTCGCTGTTCCTGATCGCGCACTTCCACAACGTGATCATCGGCGGCGTGCTGTTCGGCATGTTCGCCGGCGTGACCTTCTGGTTCCCCAAGGCCTTCGGGTTCAAGCTCGACGAGTTCTGGGGGAAGATGGCCCTCGTGTTCTGGGTGAGCGGGTTCTACGTCGCCTTCATGCCGCTCTACGTGCTCGGCCTGATGGGCGTGACCCGGCGCATGCAGCACTTCGACGACCCGTCGCTGCAGATCTGGTTCGTCATCGCAGCCTGCGGCGCGGGGCTCATCGCCTTGGGTATCGCCTCGCAGATCGTGATGTTCGTGGTCTCGATCCGCAACCGCGAGAAGCTGCGCGACCTGACCGGCGACCCGTGGGGCGGCCGGACCCTGGAATGGTCCACCTCCTCGCCGCCGCCGGACTACAACTTCGCCTTCACCCCGGTGGTCCACGACTCGGACGCGTGGTGGGACATGAAGAACCGCGGCTTCGCCCGGCCGATGACCGGCTACAAGCCGATCCATATGCCCAAGAACACCGCGTCCGGCGCCATCCTGGCGGGCCTGAACTTCACCTTCGGCCTGGCCATGGTCTGGTACGTCTGGTGGCTGGCGGCGCTCAGCTTCGTGGCGATCTTCGTCGTCGCGATCCTCCACACATTCAACTACAACCGCGACTTCTACATTCCTGCCGACACGGTCAGTCGGACGGAAGGTCAGCGGTCGCGCGAACTGGAAATGGCGTGATTCGATGATGCACGGGGAGACTGCACCCCCCGGCGCCGCGGCGCCGGTCTTCTACCAGACCGACGAGGAGGGCCATCATTCCGAGGGCTCGACGATGCTCGGGTTCTGGCTCTACCTGATGAGCGACTGCCTCATCTTCGCGACCCTGTTCGCGACCTACGGGGTGCTCGGCCGCAGCTACGCGGCCGGGCCGACCCCCAAGGATCTGTTCGACCTGCCGGGCATCGCCGTGAACACCGCGATGCTGCTGTTCTCGTCCATCACCTACGGCTTCGCCATGCTGGAGATGGACCGGAATCGGATCAAGCAGACGCAGATCTGGCTGGCGATCACCGGACTGTTCGGCGTCGCCTTCGTGTCTCTGGAGATCCGGGAATTCGTCCACCTGTTCCATGAGGGCGCCCCGCCCTGGCGCAGCGCCTTCCTGTCGTCGTTCTACACCCTGGTGGCGACCCACGGCCTGCACGTCTCGGTCGGCATCCTCTGGCTGGTCGTGCTGCTGGTTCAGCTGCGCAAGCACGGCCTGATCGTCGAGAACAAGCGCCGGCTGATGTGCCTGTCGATGTTCTGGCACTTCCTCGATCTGATCTGGATCGGGGTGTTCACCGTCGTCTACCTGATGGGAGTGCTCGAATGAGCGCCGACGCGCACCACCTGACCGGGCACGGCCAGGAGACTCACGACGCGCACGCCCACAGCGAGGGCGGGCACGGCAGCTTCGGCAGCTACATCACCGGCTTCGTCCTGTCGGTGATCCTGACGGTGATCCCGTTCTGGCTGGTGATGGGCAACGTGCTCGACAACAGCCTCGTCACCACCCTGGTGATCCTGGCGCTGGGCGGCGTGCAGATGGTCGTGCACGTCATCTACTTCCTGCACATGAACACGAAGTCGGAGGGCGGCTGGACCTTCCTGGCGCTGATCTTCACCATCATGGTGGTGGTGATCATGCTCTCGGGCTCGGTGTGGGTGATGTACCACCTCAACCACAACATGATGCCGATGGACGCCCACGACGTCATGAACAACGCCCGCTGAGCGCGCGTTCGGCGATGACGACATCGGGGTCGGGAGGGGGGGCTGAGCCGGGCTCGGCCCCCTCCCCGGCCCCGATGTCGTTGCTGCGGCGCGTCGTGTTCGGCGTCGCTGTGGGCTTCGTGTTCGTCGTCCTGTTGGGTCTTGGGACTTGGCAAGTCCAGCGCAGGACCTGGAAGCTCGACCTGATCGCCCGGGTCGATGCAAGGGTCCACGCCCCGGCCGTGCCCGCCCCCGGCCCTGCCGAATGGCCGCGCATCGGCCCCGACGACGCCTACCGGCACGTCTGGCTGTCCGGCACCTTCCTCCATGACCGCGAGACCCTGGTCCAGGCGGTGACCGAGCGCGGCGGCGGCTTCTGGGTGCTGACGCCCCTGCGCCGGCCCGACGGCAGCCTCGTGCTGGTCAATCGCGGCTTCGTGCCGGGGGCGAACCGGGACCCCGCGACCCGTCAGGCCGGGCAGGTGGCGGGCGAGACGCGAGTGACCGGCCTCCTGCGGCTGACCGAGCCCGGCGGGGCGTTCCTGCGGGCCAACGACCCGAAGGACGGGCGCTGGTACTCCCGCGACGTGGCCGCCATCGCGGAGGCTCACGGCCTCACCGATATTGCCCCCTACTTCGTCGATGCCGATGCGACCCCCAATCCCGGCGGCCTGCCGGTGGGCGGGCTCACGGTGATCGCCTTCCCGAACAGCCACCTGGTCTATGCGCTGACCTGGTACGGGATGGCGCTGATGCTCGCCGGCGCGGGGATCTACATCCTGCGCGGCCGCCGGGCTCATAGACCTGCGGGGGAGTAGCCCGGTTTCCGGGGGCGTCTATAATGGGGTGACAAACGCCATAACGAGTCACCGCCATGACCACCCGCATCCCGAACTTCGCCGAGATTCCTTTGGTCGGCGATCCGCTTGCGGTGGCATCGCCGGCTTTGCCCGAGCCCTGGATGACCCCGGAGGGTATTCCGGTGAAGGGCCGGTACGGGCCGGAGGATCGCGAGGGTATCGAGTTCCTCGACACCTATCCCGGCATCGCGCCGTTCCTGCGCGGCCCGTACCCGACCATGTACGTCACCCAACCCTGGACGATCCGGCAATATGCCGGCTTCTCCACGGCCGAGGATTCGAACGCCTTCTACCGGCGCAACCTCGCCGCCGGCCAGAAGGGCCTGTCGGTGGCCTTCGATCTCGCCACCCACCGCGGCTACGATTCCGACCACCCGCGCGTCTCGGGCGATGTCGGCATGGCCGGCGTGGCGATCGACTCGATCTACGACATGCGGACGCTGTTCTCCGGCATCCCGCTGGACGAAATGACGGTGTCGATGACGATGAACGGCGCGGTCCTGCCGATCCTCGCCCTCTACATCGTCGCCGCGGAAGAACAGGGCGTGCCGCCGCAAAAGCTCGCCGGCACGATCCAGAACGATATTCTCAAAGAATTTATGGTCCGCAACACCTACATCTATCCCCCCAAGGGATCGATGCGGATTATTTCCGACATTTTCGCCTATACATCTAAAAATATGCCGAAATTCAATTCGATCTCGATCTCCGGCTACCACATGCAGGAGGCCGGGGCGACGAACGACCTGGAACTCGCCTACACGCTGGCCGACGGCGTCGAGTACATCAAGGCCGGGCTGGCCGCGGGCCTGACCATCGACCAGTTCGCCCCGCGCCTGTCGTTCTTCTGGGCGATCTCGACCAACTTCTTCATGGAGATCGCCAAGATGCGGGCTGCGCGCCTGATCTGGGCGAAGCTGGTGAAGGGGTTCGATCCGAAATCGGAAAAATCCCTGGCGCTGCGCACCCATTCGCAGACGTCGGGCTGGTCGCTCACCGCCCAGGACGTGTTCAACAACGTCACCCGTACCAATATCGAGGCGATGGCGGCGACGCAGGGCGGCACGCAGTCCTTGCACACCAACGCCCTCGACGAGGCGCTGGCGCTCCCCACCGACTTCTCCGCCCGGATCGCCCGCAACACCCAGCTGTTCCTGCAGCAGGAGAGCGGCACCAGCCGGATCGTCGACCCGTGGGGCGGCTCCTACTACGTCGAAAAGCTCACCGCCGACATCGCGGCCCGGGCCTGGGAGCATATCCGCGAGGTCGACCAGCTCGGCGGCATGGCCAAGGCCATCGAGGCCGGCATCCCCAAGCTGCGGATCGAGGAGGCCGCCGCCCGGGCCCAGGCCCGGATCGATTCCGGCCGCCAGACCATCGTGGGCATCAACAAGTTCAAGTCCGACGACGACATGGCCATCGACCTCCTGCGGGTCGACAACGGCAATGTCCGCCGCCTCCAGATCGACAAGCTCAAGCGCCTGCGCTCCGAGCGCGACGAGGCCGTGGTCACAGCCCGTCTCGAGGCGCTGACCAAGGCCGCCGACACGAACGAGAACCTGCTGGCGCTGGCCGTCGACGCGGCCCGGGCCAAGGCCACCGTCGGCGAGATTTCCGAGGCTCTGGAGAAGGCCTGGGGCCGGCACCGCGCCGAGATCCGCTCGATCTCCGGCGTCTACAAGCGCGAGGTTGGGGGCATGTCGCCAGTGGTCGAGGAAGTCCGGGCGCTGGTCGAGGCGTTCGAAGAGAACGATGGCCGCCGGCCGCGCATCCTGGTCGCCAAGATGGGCCAGGACGGGCACGACCGCGGCCAGAAGGTCATCGCCTCGGCCTTCGCCGATCTCGGCTTCGACGTGGATATCGGGCCGCTCTTCGCCACCCCGGCCGAGGCCGCCCGGCAGGCGGTGGAGAACGACGTGCACATCGTCGGCGTCTCGTCGCTCGCCGCCGGCCACCTCACCCTGGTGCCGGAGCTGAAGGCGGCGCTCACCGAGCAGGGCCGGGACGACGTGATGATCGCCATCGGCGGCGTGATCCCGCCGGGCGACTACGACGCCCTGGTGGCGGCCGGCGCCTCGGCGATCTTCCCGCCCGGCACGGTGATCGCCGAGGCCGCGGTCAAGCTGATCCGCGCGCTGAACGAGCGGCTGGGCTACGCGGCCCGCCAGGCGGCGGAGTAGAAGTCGCACCGCGCAGGGGCGATCCGGTTCAGGATCGACGGTTCTCCAGATCTCCTCCCTCATCCTGAGGTGCCGAGCGATCGAAGATCGTTCGGCCTCGAAGGAGCCCTCCAGAGGTCTTGGCGATCCCTGGAGGGCTCCTTCGAGGCTTCCGCTGCGCGAAAGCACCTCAGGATGAGGTCGAGGGTCGGAAAGAGCAAAAGCGGTTTGCGATCGATCAATCGAAGACCAGGCCGATTTCGGCGAGGTATGGCCCTGATGGGGCAACAGTACAGGTTCGGTGAGAGGAAGCGCTGCGCTTGAACGAGCGGAGCCGTCCGCCATCTCTCTAGCTTAAGAGGGAGTCGGTCATGGTCGATTTCAGCGCGCGTGTGATTCTGATCACCGGGGCGGCACGCGGGCTCGGTCTCGCCTATGCGTGCCACCTCGGCGCATTGGGCGCGATGATCCTGCTTCAGGATGCCGGTGCGGATAGCAACGGGCACGGCGAAGACCATCAGGTGGTCGAGACGGCAGCCGGCACCTTGCGCGCGGACGGTCTCGATGCCGTCGCTCTGGCCGGCTCCATCGCGTCACGCGAAGCATGCCACACTCTGATCGAAGAGGGCCTCGCCGTCCGGGGGCGCCTCGATGCGGTGATCCACAATGCGGGTTGGGTCGCCTATGAGACCATCGAAGCGATCCGCGAAGACGCGTTCGACCGGATGATGGATATCGCCGCCAAGGCTCCGCTCTGGTTGGCGCAGGCCGCTTGGCCCGCGATGAAGGAAGCGGGCTACGGGCGCATCCTGCTGACGACCTCCGATCGGGCGCTGTTTCCGCAATACGTCCAGCCGGGCCTTGCCGCCTATGCCGCGGCCAAGATGGCGGCCGTCGGCATCGTTAATGTCCTGGCGAGGGAAGGCGCGGCGGACGGGATCGTCGTCAATGCCATCTCGCCCGTTGCCAAGACTCGCATGTGGGGCGTTGAGAGCGAGCCCGACGAGTTGCGCCCGTCCGATGTCGCCCCCGGTGCCGCGTTCCTGGTTTCCGAGGCCTGCACCGAGGGGGGCTGGATCCTTCGGGCCAGCAACGGACAGTTCCATGCCACCCGGGCGTCCGAGGCGCTGGGCGTCAGCTATCCACGCGATCTCTCCGCCGTTCGGGCGGTCAGCGTGGACGAGATCGCGGCGCAATGGTCGCGGATCGCGGTGCCGGCCGTGGAACCGCGGCCATGATGGTGGCCTGATGAGCCACGCCGCGCCCCCTGCCCCGCGCACGAAGGCCCGGTTTCGTCGCCCGATCCGTTCAAACCGCTGTGACAAAGCCGCCGCGATTGTGCGCCGCACGGGTGACGCCGGGGCCCCGGGCGGGCATTGAGGCGGGAGATCCCGGGAGACGCCCGTCCATGACGACTCCGACAACCGTCGCGACCACGCCCTTCCCCGACCAGAAGCCGGGGACCTCCGGGCTGCGCAAGAAGGTGCCGGTGTTCCGGCAGCCGAACTACGTCGAGAACTTCGTCCAGGCGATCTTCGACACCCTGCCCGACAAGGCGGGCGCCACCCTGGTGCTCGGCGGCGACGGGCGGTTCCTCAACCGCGAGGTGGTGCAGAAGACCCTCCGGCTCGCCGCCGGCAACGGCTTCGGCCGGGTGCTGGTCGGGCGCGGCGGCCTGCTCTCGACCCCGGCGGCCTCCTGCGTGATCCGCAAATCGAAGGCGATCGGCGGCATCATCCTGTCGGCGAGCCACAATCCGGGCGGCCCGGACGGGGATTTCGGCATCAAGTTCAACGCCGCCAATGGCGGCCCGGCGCCCGAGACCGTTACCGACGCGATCTTCGAGCGGGCCAAGGCGCTCACCCGCTACAGCCTGGTCGAGGCGCCGGATCTCGACCTCGACACCCTGGGCGAGACCCGGCTCGGCGCCATGACGGTCGCGGTCATCGACCCCGTGGCCGACTACGCCGCATTGATGCGCACGCTGATCGATTTCGACGCCGTGTCGCGCCTGTTCGCCTCGGGCTTCCGCATGCGCTTCGACGCGATGAGCGCGGTCACCGGCCCCTACGCCACCGCGATCTTGGAAGGGATGCTCGGCGCGCCTCAGGGCACGGTCGTCAACGCTATTCCAAAGGAAGATTTCGGCGGCCATCACCCGGATCCGAACCCGGTCCATTGCCACGACCTGTTCGACCTGATGCAGGGGCCGGACGCCCCCGATTTCGGCGCGGCGTCGGACGGCGACGGCGACCGCAACATGATCGTGGCCCCGGGCCTGTTCGTGACGCCGAGCGACAGCCTTGCCCTGCTCGCCGCCCATGCCCACCGGGCGCCGGGCTATGCGGGCGGGTTGGCCGGCATCGCCCGGTCGATGCCCACGAGCCGCGCCGCCGACCGGGTCGCGGCGGCTTTGGGCATCCAGGCCTACGAGACGCCCACCGGCTGGAAGTTTTTCGGCAACCTCCTGGATGCCGGACTGATCACCCTGTGCGGCGAGGAGAGCGCCGGCACGGGCTCGAACCACGTGCGCGAGAAGGACGGGCTCTGGGCGGTGCTGCTTTGGCTGAACATCCTGGCGGCCACGGGTGAGCGCGCCGACACTTTGGTCCGGGCCCATTGGCGGACCCATGGCCGCGACTACTACGCCCGCCACGATTACGAGGAGGTGGACTCGGACGCTGCCAACGGCCTGATGGACGCGCTGCGCGAAAAGCTCGCCGGGCTGCCGGGCACGCGGCTCGGCGACCTCACGGTCTCGACGGCCGACGAGTTCGCCTACCGCGATCCGGTCGACGGCTCGCTCACCGAGCGCCAGGGCATCCGCATCGGCTTCGCCGAGGATGCCCGCGTGGTCTTCCGCCTCTCGGGCACCGGCACCGCAGGCGCGACGCTCCGGGTCTATCTGGAGCGCTACGAGGCCGATCCGGCCCGGCTCGACCTCCCCGTCGCCGAGGTGCTGGCCCCGGTCGTGGCGGCGGCCCGCGCCATCGCGGAGATCGAGCCGCGCACCGGCCGGGCCGAACCGAGCGTGGTGACCTGACCAGTTCGGGTTTTCAAAGGGCTCGACCCAGCTCTTTCAAGATGTTGGGCTGAGGGCCGGGACATAGCGTTGAGCCGGTCTGCACGGCCCTTTTCCCGGGCGCATGCAGCGCCAGCGGAATGCGACCCGGGACCCAGCACACGACAGCGCGAAGCGTCCGTCTAATCGACCTGTGCCGCTGGCGCGGCGCTTCGTGTGCTGGGTCCCGGATCAGGTTCCGCTTCGCTTCACCTGTCCGGGAAAGGGGCGCGCGTGATCTGCTCGGGAGCCCTGATCCCACGACGCGCACGGGGCCAAACACCTTGAAAGCGCTGGGGCTCAGCCCTTTGGCGGGGTATCGGGGCGGAGCCCGATAGCAGCGCTCTGCCCCGAACCCACGCCGAGCATCGCCTATTGGTCCTCGGCCCGCGCATAGACCCGCAGGCGGTGCCCGTCCGGATCGACAGCGACGAAGCTCCGGCCGAAATCGAGATCGGTGGGCTGCAGGAGGATCTCGGCCCCCTCAGCCTGCCACGCGGCGTGGATCGCGTCCACGCGGGCGGCCGTGTCGACCCGGAAGCCGATCTCGCCGCCGCCGCCCGCCTGCGTGGGGGCCGGCACGACATCGTTTCGCACCCACAGGCTCAGCGCCAGCCCCGAGGGCAGTGCGAACAGCACGAAGGTCGGGCTCGCCTCGACCGGCTCCCGGCCGAGCAGGCGCGCGTAGAGGCGGGCGCTGGCCTCCGGGTTGGTGACGTAGAGAAGGATGTTGGTGGGCTCAGTCATCGGTCGCTCCTGTCGGTGAGGGCGCGACCTCGATATCCGGCGCGGCTGCCAGATTCCGGCAGCATCAAGCGGCCGGGCCGGTAATTCCCTCGACCTGCCGCCAGTCCTTGAGCAGGGCCTGCCGTCGCTTCGGGTAGCGGGCGTCGAGCAGCTCCGCGGCGGCGATCCGGTCGGTGCGGAAATGCCGGAAGCCCTGGCGCAGCTCGCACCAGCCCAGCAGGATCCGGGCGGCATCGAAGAACGCGAGGGCGAACGGCCACACCACCCGTTCGGACACCGCGCCCGCCCCGTCGCGATAGCGGAGCGCCAGCTTGCGCTCGGTCCGGATCGCCTTGCGCAACAGGGCGGGATCGACCGCCTCAGGTGGGGCGGGCGTGCCGGGGCCGACCAGCAGCGCCGCACTCTCGAAGGCCTCGCGCAGGTCGTCGGGCAGGACCGCGCCGATCCGGGCGAGGGCGCTCCGGGCCGCGCCGCTCAGCCGGTCGTCGGCGCGGTCGGCGACCCAGCGCGAACCGAGGACCAGGGCCTCGATCTCCTCCGGGCTGAACATCAGCGGCGGCAGCAAAAAGCCCGGCTTCAGGATGTAGCCGATCCCGGGCTCCCCCGCGATGGACGCGCCCATCGCCTGGAGGCTCGCGATGTCCCGGTAGAGGGTGCGCAGGCTCACGCCGATCTCTTCGGCCAGAACGCGCCCGCTGACCGGGCGTCGGTGCCGTCGCAGGACGTGGAGCAGGTCGAACAGGCGTTCCGAGCGGGACATGGGGTGCCTCTACGCCGGCATCGCCGCCATCGGATGACAGCATCGACCGTTCAGACCGGGTGCGGCCGCGTGGCGCCGATCGCCTTCACCATGTGCACCGTGATGTCGTCGTCCAGGGTTCGGCCGGGACCGTCATACGGCTCCTCGCGTTCCACCCGGTAGCCGAGGGAGGCGTAGAGGCGCAGGTTCGCCGCGTATTTCTTGTTCGTGTAGAGCCGGAGCCGCGGGAGGCCGGCCGAGGCCGCGATCGTCTCGGCGAGGCTCAGCAGCCGGACGCCGTAGCCCCGCCCCTGGAAGGCCGGATGCACCGCCACATTGACGACCAGCAGGTGGCCGCCCTCCCCCGTCGTCTCGATCAGCGCCGCCAACTCTTCGCCGACATGCAGCAGGTCGAAGCGGTGGTGCAGCACGGCCTGCGCATAATCGGCCCGCATCGGCGTCGGCAGGCGCCCGATCAGCGGGATCCACTTGGCGTAGGCCGCATCCACCAGCGTCCGGATCGCCGCCGCGTCCGCCGGTTCCGCGCGCCTGATCTCGCATGTCTCGGCCACTCCAAAAAACCTCCTGTGGTTGACCCGAGCGGGTCCATCCCCTAAAGACCCGGCCGTCGATGGGGCTCCGCACGGGGCCCCGTCGCGTTTTCACACGCACCCGTGGGCGGGATCCTCCCGCCCTGTCGTCCCGGACCTGAGTGTCCCGGAAAAGGAGGGCGCGTTCCTCAATCTCGGTCACGAGAGGACGCGAAGTCATGTCGAAGCGGATTCAGGCGAAGCACAAGCTCGACCGCCGCATGGGCCAGAACATCTGGGGCCGCCCGAAGAGCCCCGTCAACCGCCGCGAATACGGCCCCGGCCAGCACGGCCAGCGCCGTAAGGGCAAGATGAGCGACTTCGGCACGCAGCTGCGCGCCAAGCAGAAGCTCAAGGGCTATTACGGCAACATCACCGAGAAGCAGTTCCGCCGCTACTACGCCGAGGCGATCCGTCTGCGCGGCGATTCCGGCGAGAACCTGGTCGGCCTGCTCGAGCGGCGCCTCGACGCCGTGGTGTACCGGGCGAAG
The DNA here is from genome assembly GCF_022829635.1 of Methylobacterium sp. E-066. GTDB lineage: Bacteria > Pseudomonadota > Alphaproteobacteria > Rhizobiales > Beijerinckiaceae > Methylobacterium. The sequence continues at coordinate 6,673 of NZ_JAKSYO010000084.1, read as the reverse complement.
TTCGTGGCGACCCCGTTCGCGGCGCGCCAGTTCGTCAACCACGGGCACGTCAAGGTCAACGGCGTGCGGGTGAACATCCCGAGCTATCAGGTGAAGGCCGGCGACCTCATCGAGGTCAAGGAGTCGTCCCGCCAGCTCGAGATCGTCATCGTGGCGACCCAGCTGCCCGAGCGCGACGTGCCGGACTACATCGAGGCCGATCACGCCAAGATGACCGCCCGCGTCACCCGCATCCCCAGCCTGTCCGAGGTGCCCTACCCGGTGCAGATGGAGCCGAACCTCGTCATCGAGTTCTATTCCCGCTGATTTTCCTGGGATCACACCCCGTGGCCGAGCCGGCGTCGGGGTGTGTTTCAGGACTTCGATGGACAAGACAGGGGGCTGCCCGCAGGGGCGGCCCCTTTCCGTATCGGGCTCAGCAGCCGTTGCAGATCGTGCCCATGGTGTGGCGCATCTTGCTGTCCCACGCCTTCGAGCGGGCTTCCGCGGCCTTCTGCGCCTTGACCATCGCGACCTCGTTCATCGGCCGGGCCGCGCCTGTGACGGCCGGGCTCGGCGGCTTGGTCTGCCCGGTGGCCGTGACCCTGCGGCCAAGCCCGGCGCCGTCCGGCGTCGGGCTCTGGGCCAGGGCCGGCGCCGCCCCGAGCAGGACGCCCAGGATCACCGCGTGACGGATCGTTGCCATGAACCTGATCTCCCCGGCGGCGGGTTGTCGATCTGCCCCGCCTCAACTGTCGATGACTTTAGGGCTGCATCCGATCGCGTTGCAATTGCGTGCGGCCCTAAGCCTTTGGCCTGACGCGCTGACCCGCGCAGAACCGGCCCTCGTTTCGGCTGCGCGCACTCTGACCGCCCCCGGCGGCAAAATCATGGTGCCCGCCCCCGGAGGCCCCCGGTGAGCGCCGCCCCGCCCCGCAACCGCCGCGAGGCCGTGGCCGACGCGCTGGCCCACATCGCCCCGCGCCTGCCCGCCTTCGAGGCCGACGCCGTCCTGGACCGGGCCCTGGCGAGCCCCGGCCTGCGCGGGGCCGCCCCCGGGACCGCCGCGCGCCTGGCCCTGGTGGCCTATGCCCGCCACGTCTTCACCGATTACGACGACCTCCTGGACGAGGGCTACGACCGCGACAGCGCCCGGCACTTCGTCCTCAACGACCTCAACGCGACGCTCACCGCCTGGGGCGCCGCGCCGATCCCCGAGGAGGAGGCGGAGGCCGATCCGGAGGATGAGCCGGGTTAGGGTTTCGTCCCGGTGGCGGGGGTTCGGGATGAGGGAATGGGAAAGCCAGGTCTGGGCTCACGCGCGACCATGCCGCCCGACAGCGGGGCCCCCGTCGCCGGCACGCTGTCGCGGATCACGAGAGCGGTGCCTTTTGGAGAGACGGCTTTCGACCGAGGCTGTGTGAAAACGCTGACAGCGTCGTTCCCAGTAGGAGGTTCATCTCCAGAGCCGGAGGATGCATGCCGTGTGAAGTCATTTCCCGGCCTATAAGGCCATCTTGATAGGCCAGCCTGGAAGGCTGTTCTACGGTGATGCAGAGCGCTGATGTTTTCACGCAGCTTGAACCCTCAGCGGACATAGATTGGTCGTCAAAGCCGCCCCGGGATCAGGGCGCGATGCTTCCGCCTGCTGTGGATGGGAGCAGGCAGCAGGCCAGCATGCCGCAAGACGCCGCACCAGCTGCGGCGCCGAAGAGCCAAGCGAAGCCGGTGACAGCGAAGGTCGTAGGCGTCAGGGCGCCGAGCGCGAAGCCGGCCTGCCGCGCGATGACGGTCAGGGCCGAGGCCATGCCGCTCGTCTCCAACGGTGCGAGCGCGATCACGGCTCCGGAGAGCTGCGGATGGGACATTGCGGCGCCAATCCCGATCAACGCCATCCCGGCGAAAGCGAACGCACGGGCTGATACCAAGTCTACCAGCGCTGAGAGCGCGAGGGCAGCCCCGCCGATCGCGATCAGCGCCAGCGCCGCCGCAAAGAGCCGTCGCCAGCCCAGGCGAGGCGCGAGGCGACCGCCGAAGGGCGGCACGACGAGCATGGGCAGCGTCGCGGTCAGCATCGCCAGTCCGGCCGCCTCGGTGGTCCAGCCGAAGGCTGTGCCCAAGAACAAGGGCAGGTAGACGAGGACGGCCCAGTAGCCCACCGACACGGCCATCAGCAGGGCCGTCACGCCGATCATCGATCGGCTGGCGAAGATGGCCGGATCGAGCATCGGCTGCGATTGCCGGTGCTGACGCAAGGCGAACCATGCAACGAGGCCGGCACCCACTGCCAGCCCGATCGCCATACGGATCGGCGCGTGGCGAGCCTCCAGGATAGCCTGGATGATCAAGCCCAGTGCGAGGGTCAGGATCGCGACCCCGTGCAAGTCCAGCGGCTTGTCCGTGCTGTCGCGTCTCTCCGCCACGAGGCGAGGCACCAGAAGCGTGATCAGCACGCAGACAGGCAGGTTGACGAGAAAGATCCACCGCCAGCCCAACTCGGAGCCGATGAGGCCGCCCAGGCTCGGCCCCAGCGCCATGGCGACCCCCGATGCCACCCCGGCAATGCCGAAGGCGCGCGCCCGCCCTTCCGGCGCCGGGAATGCGGTAGCGATCGAGGCAAAGCCCCCAGTCACGAGGAAGGCCGCCGCGGCGCCCTGTGCTGCGCGCGCTGCCAGAAACAGTGCGCTGTTCCAGGCGAGGCCGCAGGCAAGGGACGTCACGAGGAACCCGGCGTTACCCATAAGGAGCGTTCGTCGACGGCCAAAGCGGTCGGCTAGGGCGCCAGCTACCAGCAGGGTCGCGGTGAAGGCGATGCTGTAGGCGTCGATGATCCAGGCCCAGCTCGCCACGTGGATGTCGAGGCTCGTGCCGATCGACGGCAGGACGACCACGACCGAGGTCACATCGAAGTTCGTCAGGGCGGCGGCGAGGCCGATCGTGCCGGCGATCAGGCGGGTCCGGCCGTTCCAAGCCTGGTGTTCGGCAGCGTCTTCCATGGCCTTGGCATGGGTCAGCACTCGGCTCGACGGCAAATGAGCATTGCTCTTCACCGCATGAAGCGCATTAATGCGGTGTGCCCTCAACCTCGCGCCAGATGCCGCCCTTCGCAGGCCTGCTCGCCTTCGAGGCGGTGCTGCGGCACGGCAGCATGACGCTGGCCGGCGACGAACTCGGTCTGACGCAGAGCGCCGTCAGCCACCGGATACGGGCTCTGGAGGACTTCTTCGGCGTCGCCCTGCTCGAACGGCTCAACCCCGGCTTGCGCGTGACCGAGGCAGGCGCGCGGCTGGCCCAGGAGCTCAGCCCGCTGCTGGGTACGCTCGCGGGCATGCGGCGGCGGATCGCCGGGCGATCGGGGCCGCGCAGCTTCCGGCTCGGGCTCAGCACACCGCTGCTGGCCTGGTGGCTGTCGCCCCGCCTGCCCGCCCTTTGCGGTGCCTTCCCAGACCTCTCCGTCGAGGTCGTGACGTGGGACACGGCGGCCGAGGCCGCACGCGCCGTGGTCGATCTCGCCTTGCTGTGGCTGCCGTACGTGAGCAGGAATGTTGGCGCCTGCGAACTGCCGTTCCCGATCGAGAAAGTCTTCCCCGTAGCCGCTCCGGGACTGCTGGAGACCATCTCTCCGGGGCAGGGCTGGCAGGGACTGCCGCTGCTGGCGAAGGGCCGGCGGGGCGAGGAGACGGGACGGGAATGGTCCTGGGGAACGTGGCTGCGGGTAGGCCCTGGTCAGGAAGCGATCCGCTTCCGTGACATCAGCAGTTCTCTTCAAGGGGCCGTGGACGGCAACGGCGTGGCCCTGGCGCGTTCGCTCCTTGCAGCGGATGCACTGCGACAGCGTCGCTTGGTGCGACTGATTGGGTCGGATGAGGCGCAACCCTGCTCGAAGATGCAGATTGCCCGCTGGCGTGATCCTCAGGACCAGACCGCTGAGCGCATGGCCGGATGGCTCGTTGCATCAGCAGGACAGGCCGTCACTGCGAGCGACCAAATGTCGATTGGCGCAGATTAGCACGAGGGACCACCAGACTAGCGCGCTAACTCCGCTTCCCACCCCCCAACAGACAATCCGCCCGCGCTTGAACCGTCATCTCAACGGGCCGGCTTCCACCGTTGCGAATCGTTTCCGGTTCCCCTAGCCTCGGCACCGTCGCGCTCGCTTGAAGGAGGAGGCCGCATGAACACCGTCTATGCTGCCCTCCCCGTAGGAATCGCTGGCGTCGCCGCCCAGGTCGGCTAGCCGCCTTTCGTCCGCGCCCGGACTTTCGGCCCCGGCGTCCCCGAGCCCCCCTCCCGTCTGACCTCGCCGGTCCGCGTCATCGCCGACGCGGGATCCGCGCCTCTCGGAGCCGACGCCTGCGCGTCGGGCATAGGCATGTCTCTGTCCTCTCCCCGGCGGGCGGGCGCGTTTCGGCGCGTCCTCGCCTTCGTCGTCCGCGGCTGGCGCAAGCGCTGGCCCCTCGTCGCCGGCCTGTCCGGCGCCATCACCCTCGCCACCCTCGCGGAGGTGATGCTGCCGCTCTATGCAGGCCGGCTGGTCGATGCCCTGACCGGGCCCGAGCGGCACGCGGCGCTGGAGGCCGCCCTGCCCGCCTTCCTGGCGATGACGGTGCTCGGCCTCGCCACCGCGCTGCTGCGCCACGTCGCCTGGAGCCTCGTGGTGCCGCTCACCCTCCACTCCATGAGCGACATGGCCCGCGACGGCTTCGCCCGGGTCCAGCGCTTCTCCACCGAGTGGCACGCCAACACCTTCTCGGGCTCCACCGTCCGAAAGATCTCGCGCGGCATGTGGGCCCTCGACGGGCTCAACGACACGCTGCTGCTGGCGCTGTTGCCCGCCCTGGTCGTGCTCCTGGGCACCGCCCTCGTGCTCGGCCTGCATTGGCCGGCCCTCGGCGCGGTGGTGGCGCTCGGAGCCGCCGCCTATGTCGGCGCGACCGCCCTGCTGGCGACCCGCGTCATCGCCCCCGCGGCCGCGCTCTCGAACGCCCTCGACACGCGGCTCGGCGGCGCCCTGAGCGATGCGGTCGGCAACAACGCCGTGGTCAAGGCGTTCGGCGCCGAGGGCCGGGAGGAGGCGCGCCTCGGCCGGCTCCTGGCCAAGTGGCAGCGGCGCACGCACCGCACCTGGATGATCATCACCTGGAGCGGCACCGGCCAGCTCGGGCTGCTGCTGGCGCTGCGCACCGTCATCATCGCCACCGCCCTGTGGCTGTGGTGGCGCGGGGAGGCGAGCCCGGGCGAGGTCGCCTACGTGCTCACCACCACCTTCGTGGTGCACGGCTACCTGCGCGAGATCGGCGGCCACATCAATCACCTGCAGCGGGCGGTCAACGAGATGGAGGAGCTGGTCGCGCTGGCGGCCGAGCCCGTCGGCGTCGCCGACCGGCCGGGCGCGGTTCCTCTCGCGGTCGCGGGCGGGACGATCCGCTTCGAGGCCGTGCGCTTCCACTACGGCGCCCACGGAAACCCGCTCTACGACGGGCTGTCGGTGACGATCCCGGCGGGCCAGCGGGTCGGGCTCGTGGGGCGCTCGGGCTCGGGCAAGACCACCTTCGTCAAGCTGATCCAGCGGCTGTACGATGTCTCGGGCGGGCGGGTGACCATCGACGGGCAGGACGTGGCGGCGGCGAGCCAGGCCAGCCTGCGGGCGCAGGTCGCGATCGTGCCCCAGGAGCCGGTGCTGTTCCACCGCTCGCTCGCCGAGAACATCGCCTATGCCCGGCCCGGCGCCTCGGCCGAAGACATCGAGCGGGCGGCCCGGCTCGCCAACGCGCACGCCTTCATCGCGCGGCTGCCCAAGGGCTACGCCACGCTGGTGGGCGAGCGCGGCGTCAAGCTGTCGGGCGGCGAGCGCCAGCGGGTGGCGCTGGCCCGCGCCTTCCTGGCGGACGCGCCGATCCTGATCCTGGACGAGGCGACATCGAGCCTCGATTCGGAATCCGAGGCCCTGGTGCAGGAGGCGATGGCGCGGCTGATGCGCGGGCGCACCGCGCTCGTGATCGCCCACCGGTTGTCGACGGTGCGGGCGCTGGACCGCATCCTGGTGTTCGACCACGGCCGCATCGTCGAGGACGGCCCGCACGCCGCCCTGATGCGCCGCCCGGGCGGGGCCTACCGGGCCCTGTTCGAGCGGCAATCCGTCCTGGCGGAGAGCGCGTGAGGATCCTGTTCGTCTGCGGCCGGGCCCGCGCCCGCAGCCCGACCGCGGAGCAGATCTTCGCGCGCCGCCCCGGGATCGAGGCGGCCAGCGCGGGTGTGTCGCCCGACGCCGACGAGCCGGTGGAGGCCGATCATCTCGCCTGGGCGGAGATCGTCGTGGTCATGGAGCGTGCGCATCGGCGCAAGCTGATGCGGCGGTTCGGCCCGGCCTTGCGCCGCACCCGTCTCGTCTGCCTCGACATCCCCGATGCCTACGGCTTCATGGAGCCGGCGCTGGTGCGCCTGCTTGAGGCGCGGGCCGGACGGTTCGTGCGGACCGAGCGGGTGAGACCGGATGCTTGATACCGTCCGCTCCCGATCGATTTCGTTGAAAAACTCGTTGGCGGCGGAGATTGGAGAGGGGCGGGATGAGCCCTCGCCCTCGAGCTGGGTGTCGCCAGCCGGTCAGGCCGGGCTCGGCTGCGGGATCGGGAGGAGCTTTGCGAGCTTCCTCAGGTTCTGGGCGGCGGCTGCGAGGTGGAACTCGTCTCTTGCT
>NZ_JAKSYO010000075.1 GCF_022829635.1 Methylobacterium sp. E-066 | reverse complement strand
GTGCATCACCTACAATCAAGAGCCGTTCATCCGCCAGACGCTCGACAGCATCCTGAGCCAGAGGACGGATTTCCCGTTCGAGCTGATCGTAGGCGACGATAGGTCGAGCGACGGCACCGCGGAGATCATCGCCGAGTACGCCGCGCGCCACGCGAACATCGTCGCGATCCTGCGGCCGGAGAACGTCGGCGTCGTCAAGAACCTGGACGATATCGCCGGGCGCGTCTCCGGCGAGTACGTCGCCATCTGCGAAGGCGACGACTACTGGACCGATCCCGACAAGCTGCAGCGCCAGCTCGATTACATGCGGCACAGGCCGGAATACACCCTGTGCTTCCACCCGGTACGCGTCGTCTACGAAGACATGCCGGGTGTCGCGACCATATATCCGGAGCACTGCGCTCCGCAGCCGTCCCTCTCCGATTTGGCTGCGCGCAACTTCATTCAGACGAACAGCGTGTTCTACCGCTGGCGGTATTGTGGCGGCGAGAAGCTCGAGATCGGTCGCGGTATCATCCCGGCCGACTGGTACATCCACCTGATGCACGCCGAGGTCGGGCGGATTGGGTTCCTGCCGCAGGTGATGGCGGTGTACCGTAAGCACGCGGGCGGGATGTGGGCTCATGCGTCCGACCTCGCGCGGCACAAGCGGCTCGGTAAGTCGGAAATCGAGTTCTACCGGCGGTTGCGCGACCGTTTCGGCGGCCGCTTTGCCGCGAGCTTCGCGGCGTCGCAGCGGCTGATTTTCACCCGCCTCGCAGAGGCCTGCCTCGACGAGGAGGACGTGCCTGGTTTGCGCACCCTGATCGAAGACCATCCCGACATCGCCCACGATACGCTCGGTGAGATGGGCTTCGACACCGCGTGCCTGCCGAGCGGTGATGCCGACGCTCTGCGCGCGTGGTTCGAAGAACAGCTTACCGTCAGCGTCATCGTGACCGCGCCCGGTCCTGGCGCCGATCTCCGTCACGGCCTCGATAGCATTCTGGCCCAGCGCGGGCTGTTCCGGCTGCGCGTCATCGTCGGCTATGAGCGTTCGACGCAAGCCGCCTCGGAGATCATCGATGCTCTTCGAGCGTCGGATCCGGACCGCATCGACGTGCGCCCGCGCCCGCAGGATCTCGGTCCGCTCCAGAACCTGCAGGACTGCATCGCGGCCTGCGCCGGCCGCTACATCGCCTTCTGCGACGCGGATGCCCGCTGGATGTCGGATCGCAAGCTCACCAAGCAGCTCCGGATCCTGCGGAGCGACCCCAAGCTCGCGCTGTGCTTCAACTGGGTGCTCGTGCATCGCGCGGCGGAGGGATCCCTGCTGCCGCACGAGGGGCAGGGGCGACTCGCGAACGGGAACCTCCGCTTCTCGGATCTTACCGTCGCACCAGTCACCGCTCATCGCTCGTGCGGCCTCTACCGCGCAGATGCGCTGCGGAATCTGCCGCAGGCCTTCTTCGAGGAGCCCGGTGCCGGCGACTGGTTGATGGATCTCTACGTCGCCGATCGAGGGGGCATCGCATTTCTGCGGGAGATCTTATCAGTCTGGAACAGCCGGGCGGGCGGACCCTGGTCGGACCGCCCCGACGTGATCCACGCGGCCCGGATCGACCTCCAGCGCCGACGATTCGCCGCTCTCTTCGGTCGTGGGCGTGGCTTCGAGCCCTACGCGCTCATTTGTACGGTCGCGGACGGCGGCCCTCCGCTGTCTCCCGACCTCGTCCGCGCCCATCTGGAGGCGCCGATCCCCGGCGCCGGGACCGAGATCCAGGACGGACAGGTGGTCCTTGCTGGCTGGGTCGTCCCGACTTACGGGGGCCGGACGACGCTGATCGCCGAGGTCGGTGGCGAGACCCATCGGTTTCCCGTCGACCGGCCCCGGTCCGACGTCGTTAACGCCCTGTTCGGCGACGCGCCCGCCCCGGTGGACGAGGCGCGCTGTGGCTTCCACTTCCTGTTGCCGTTCGATCGGCATCTGGAGGTTCGCCTCCTGATCCTGCTGGAGGACGCAGTTCTGCCTTGGCTGTCGGTCTCCCTCGCCCAACGATCCGATGGTGAGGCGTCTGGCTGAGGTGAGTCCCGCCAGGCGGTGCGTCGGCCCCTCCCCCTGCGAGCCCGAGCGCCCAGCGAGGGTTGACCGGGCTAACAGGGCAATCGTATCACCCGAGCGACGCGCGGCCCGGCCGCTGCGATGGTCGGTGTGCGGCATCCGCCGCACGTCCGAAGCTTCGGCGCCGTGGGCGCCACGATGGGGGCGGAGCGGTTCTTGGGCGAGGACGTCGAGACGCTACGGACAGAGCTCGCGGAAACGCAGGCTCGCTTGAAGGAAGCGCAGGGGGAACTGGCCCGTCTGGTCCGCTTGGCCGAGGCCGATCTTCAGCGGCAGCGACCGGGCGAGCAGTCGAGCGTCGTCGCCGCCTCGGTCCGACGGCCGGCAGCCAAGGACGTCGCGGCCCGCATCGCGCGGCTCGTTCAGCTCTACCGCGAGGCTTCGGCCGCGTCCCCTGACACTGCGCCAGTGGTTGACGAGAATACGTTTCTCCGGTGGCTCGAGACCTCCGGCTTGTTCGACCGTGATTTCTACTTGAAGTGCAACGGCGACGTGGCGAGCGCGGGCGCCGACCCGACGCAGCACTACTTCAACCACGGTTACGCCGAGGCGCGGCCACCATGCGCGCTCTGACGCCGGCTCGGGCCGACTGCCCGACGCCACGGTGAGTGGTGTATCGCCGCGCTTGACGGCAGCCGGCGGCCGAGACCTGTGTAAGGACACGATCGATGCAGACTGCCGCTGAGACCGCAGCCCCGGCTCCGCCTCAGCTGGAGCCGTGGCAGGTCGATTTCTCGACGATCTATCGCAGCGGTCAGTTCGACCACCTCTGGTACGCGGCGCGGTATCCGGATGTCGGCCTGACCGACCTCTCGCCGCTCGAGCACTACGTGAAGTACGGCGCACGGCTCGGCCGGCAGCCGCGGCCGGATTTTCCGGGGACGCCGGACGAGGCGGTGGACGGGACCTACGTCAACCCGTTCGCGGCGTGGCTGCGCCAGCAGGGCGACGCCTCCGTCGGCTTAGCGGACGGCAAGCCCGTCGTTTCGGTCCTGTGCATCACCTACAATCAAGAGCCGTTCATCCGCCAGACGCTCGACAGCATCCTGAGCCAGAGGACGGATTTCCCGTTCGAGCTGATCGTAGGCGACGATAGGTCGAGCGACGGCACCGCGGAGATCATCGCCGAGTACGC
>NZ_JAKSYO010000072.1 GCF_022829635.1 Methylobacterium sp. E-066 | reverse complement strand
GCGGGAGCGCTATATCGATGCGTACCTCAACAGCGACAATTTATTCTCACCCGCACCGTGTCCGTTCGACTTTCAGGACGGCCTTTCCGTTCTGGAAGGCGCGCTCGCCATCGGGCGGCAAGCCGACCCGCTCGGCGCGGTGAAGGTTGCAGGTCGGCTGGGTGCTGTCCGCGCTTCAGCCAAATCGGCGAAGAGGCACTCTGGCTCTTTGCCTGCGAAGGTGAAGGGATGGCTGGGCCTATCGCAGGCACTCGAAAGCGCTGAGTGAAAGCCTCGTTCGAGATAGCAAGAGCGATTGCCTGCGCCGGTCCGGCGCCGGCATAGCCGCACCCTCAACGTTGACTTAACCGTGCCGCCCGGCCGACATGCCATGTCCGGCTGGCGTGTTCTCAAAGACGAGAGGCCTGCCTTCAGCGTCGAGCAAAAGTGAGCCCGCTTACCTGCGCCTGGAGTTCCTTGGCGATGCGTTCGGCTTCCTCGATGGTGGTGCCAGGGGTCAACTTTAATCCGAGAACAGCGCGTGCCAGTGCCGTGACGGTCTCCGCGCCTTCGAGAGCAATCCACGGTTCCCCGCCCGCATGTTCCTTCACCCTAAACCGTATCCCTACGCACTCTGTCATTTCGCATCCTGTTTATGGTCCGCCGATGAGCGGCACGCCGACACTGGCATCTCGTCAGGTCGCTGTAATCGAAATCACAGGGGCTCGCAGACCTCCTGATCGTTCTCATCGAATACGTGCTCGATCACGCCGTAGGGTGGCCCGTCGAACCAGCCGATAGCCTGCGCTTCCTGACCGGAGATCGTGCGCGTCGTGACTGGCTCGCCAGCGTCCTTGGTCGCAATCGTTGCCTCATCGATCTGGATGGCGAGAACGGTACGCGAGCCGATGTCGGTGCAGCGGTACCGCCTGCCGGAGCAGATAAACTCCCCGCCGATGCGAAAATCACAACGATCCATCGGCGCCTCCCCCATCCCAGTCCTATCATGCATCGGGATTTGAGACGGCCACCAGTCGGCCGTGGCTAAGTGGCAGGACAGAAAGGCGCGGGTGTCGGCGCGGTGGCTGGGGTCGCCCAAGACGTATGCACGTCCTCCATCACGCTGCTGAGCACGAGGTGGCCAAAACTCTCTGGCGTTGACTTGGCCATGCGCCCCGGTCGACATGGAGCGTTCCGGCCGGACCCGCCTTGGCGAGTCGCGGCTGTCTTCAGGAGAGCAACCGCTGCGGATCTGAGACCCTGAAAAGCCAACAGCCCCTTCCCGGCAAGGAAGAGGCTGCTGAAATTCCTGGGGCCTGGTGGGGCCGCGTGACTGCTCCCCACAAGCCACATGATTCCCTCGGGAGTCAAGACGGA
>NZ_JAKSYO010000070.1 GCF_022829635.1 Methylobacterium sp. E-066 | reverse complement strand
TGGGCTTGGACTGCTACGGACATCGAGACGCTGGGTGGCCTGTCACGAGGCCATCGCCGCCTTGCTGGAGATCCCCGAGCCTGAAGCCGTTGCTCAGGTGCGGGCGCGACTACAGGGGCCGGTGTCGCCACTGTAGCGCAGCATCTGCCGATCTTCAGGTGCGCGACGCCTCATCCCCCGATCGAGAACCGACAAAGCCGGACTTATTGTCTGATGGGCAAGTTTCTGAACCGTAGGCACCCCGAGACCGGCGAGCTGTTTGCCGTACTGAAGGCACGGGCGTGCGCAATGCGGGCTGAACACACGCCCATCCAGCAGATCGCGAACGCGCTAGGCGTGAGCCGGTCCTGCGTCCATCGGTGGGTTCTCGCCACACCGGACCATAGTGCAGCTACTGCCATAAACGGCGGTGTTCGGATCTACCCGCCAGGCACGCGCCAGTTCGTCAACAAGCTCCGGAAGAGCGGATACCCGCGCGAGCAGAGGATTGCGATGGCGCAAGCTTTGGCGGCGACGCCTCCTACGACGCTCGCCGCACGCGCTCCACGTCGTCCTCAGGATCCGATGTTTTAAGCTTCAGCTGCTCCCGCATCGCCTTACCGGGCTTGAAGTGGATGGCGGTCCTGGCCTCGACCTCCACCGCCTGACCGGTGCGCGGGTTACGTGCGGCGCGGGCTTCGCGATGCCTGACCTCGAACGCCCCGAAGCCACGCAGCTCGACCCGGTCGCCGTCCGCCAGCGCCTGGGAGATGCGGTTGAAGATCGCCTTCACCAGCGCATCGATCTCGTGTTCGTAGAGGTGCGGGTTCTGCGCCGTGATGCGGGCGACGAGCTCGGATCGGATCATGGCTGCGGCGTGCCAAGACACCGGCGTCGGGGCAAGTGCGGGCAGGCCCTATTCCTCACCTTTGAGCCTTACCGCCTGAGGCGTCTGGAGGAACCTCAGGCTCAGCCGTGTAGAAGTCCCCAACCGGCCTGCCCAGGGCGTCGCTGAGACGCTTCAACATCCGCAGCTTGCCCTCGCGCTCACGTGCTTGAGCAATTTTGTCCGCTGAGGGGAGGCGGATGTCTCGGCCGTTGCCCTTGTCACGTTCGGCCATCCTAAACCAACCACCTTTATGAACGTGCGATTGTATACCGCAGTTGCGCTTCGACGGAAAGTTGTGTTGCAAGCCGACACCGAGATTGCAAATACGGTTGGATGACGCATGCCGCGTCGGTCTTCGAACAGCATTCTGTCGTCGGCTTCGTTGCCGCTGACCACCCTCAGCATTGGTTTGTGGGAGGAGGATGTCAGCACAGATCGCATCCGCGGCGATGCGGTTATGGGGCAGATGTACGGTCTGACCGATGCGGAGGCCGCCGAGGGTATCTCACGATCGCATCTCTTCTCGATCTTCCACCCGGATGAGGTTTCTCGCGACCCGGAACTGCGCCGAAGCGTGCGTGAGCAAGGCGGGCTGTTCGTGTGGGAGCACCGCATCATGCCAGCGCCTGGCATCGTGCGCTGGGTCTTAGTGCGCGGACATTATGAGCGAGGCCCGGACGGACGGATGCGTGGGCGGGGGATCGTCATCGACGTGACCGACACGCGGGCTGACGGTCATGTCGACGGACCATCGCGTTATCTGGCGGCATGCGAGACGCTGGGCTCGCCCGCAGAGACCATGGCCGACGGCGCACTGAAGCTTTTGGATCTGATGCACCAGCTCGACGACGACAGCGCTGCCCGTCTCCGTCCGTCTCTGAAAGCACTGCTATTCGAACTCGGCCGCCAGATCGCGGCGGGGCTGCCGGACGGCCAGGTGGCCGCAGCATCAAGGCCATTTCGCGATCCGAAGCTGCACTGAGCCCAAACCATCGCGGGTCGTATAGGTGCTGATGCCGCAGCCGGGACCAAGCAGCCGATAATTCACGGCACAGTCGGATGTGCCGCCATGACGACGGCCGCGACCGCGTTCCGGAACGTCTTCTCCTGCGGACCGGCGCGGTTCGCGACCTCCGTAGGGTCGATCGTGGAGGCCACGAGCGCGGACACGTCGAGGCTGTAGCCACTGGCGAACAGGTAGGGGCCGGCCGTCGGGTCGATCATGTAGGCGTCGATCGCCGCGACGATCTCCTGGCTGCTGATGCGGCCGGACCTGCGCAGGTCGGCGACGGTCGGTAGTGCGGCAGTCATAGGCGCGCTGATCATTCCCTGACGTTGACTTAACCGTGCCGCCCGGCCGACATGGACCGTTCCGGCCGGACCCGCCTTGGCGAGTCGCGGCTGTCTTCAGGAGAACAACCGCTGCGGATCTGAGACCCTGAAAAGCCAACAGCCCCTTCCCGGCAAGGAAGAGGCTGTCGAAAAACCTGAGGCCTTGTGAGGCCCGGCGCGCTGCCCCTCACAAGCCACATGATTCCCTCGGGAGTCAAGACGGAACTCGTTTCCGTCAACGGGAAGGCTTTGCCTGGACCCTAGCCGCGGCCCGTGAGGGACCGGGTTCGATGTTTCACGCCACCATGCGGTCGGCGATCGAGGGCGCGCGGACGTTGGCGCAGCTCGACGACCTGTCGCGCAAGATCTGGCAGGTTCACGCCGCCGAGACCGTCACCGATGCCGAAGCCCAGGGCTTGGCCGAGACGCTGCATGCCCGCAGGAATGCGATACGGGAGGCCGTGGCGCCCGTTGGCATTCCGCTCGGCCGTGTGACGCTGTTTCCAGCCAAGCGCCTCCAGCGGGCTCCTGAGCGATCCGTGGCCATCGAGCGTCGCCGCCGGCTGGCCTGCTCCGGCCCGATGCCGCCCGCGCTCGGATCCCGGTTCACCACCGGGCAGCTCGCGGTCCTGCGGATCGTGGGCGATGAGGTCGCCCGCAACGGCGCCTGCGGGCTGTGTATCGACGCCATCGCGGCACGGGCGGGCGTCTGCCGGCGGCTGGCGCAGGCCGCGATCCGTCTGGCCGAGGGGGACGGGTTGCTGACCATTCAGGAGCGACGTCACCAGGGCCGGAAGTCGGACCCGAACGTGATTCGCATCATCTCGCGGGAATGGCTCCAGTGGCTGCGACGTGGAGGGCGATCCGCGGCACCGGCGCTCTGGGGCAGCATAGGGTGCAAACCGATTCACCCCACGGATAGGGGAGATCCACAAAGGCAAGTTGTGGATGGGGAATCGAAGAAGGGCTGCCGACAAGCGGCTGGCGACCTCGACCGAGAGGCACGTTTCCGAATCCGTGCGGGTCGTGGCCCGGGAATAGCTATGCGGTAGGCGCACGCAGGCGGACGGTATGACGAACGACAACGGTCTGATCACAGGCGCAGGGCTGCAGCCTTGTTTCGCGCCATCGATCGACGCACTCGCCGGCGCGATCCGGGCGGTTGCCGAATCCGACACTTCGGACGGAGCCACCCTGCGCGACGCCGAGGCCTGCCTGCTGACGCTTCGCGCGAACGCGGCGGGCAACACACCTGGTCTCTACAGCGCCCTGGATACGGTCCGATCAGCCCTGCGTGCTGTTGAGGACATCGCTCGTCGGCCGGTAGATCTAGTCCCAAATCGGGCGGAGCTTCTGACCGTGGCGCAGTCCCACGCTCGCAGTGCAATCGGCTTCCTCATCGAGGTGCTGCGCAGGGCCAAGCCTAGCGTCCGGTCCTCCGCAGGTTCGTCGAGATCTGCGGCATGGTGAGCGACGACAACCAACCTTGGCGCCTGCTACAGAGCTATCTCTTCCCGTTAGCGCGCCCGAGGCGTTCGCGACACCGCAAGGCATGCGGCGGGCAAGCACGTGACGACAGGCGTTCTCCGGGCCAGTTCCCCGCAGGACGCCCGTGAAGCCTTGGCCGGGCAGTCGCGTGAGGGTCGGTGCGGCGGCGGGACTGGAGACCGCAAGCGCCGGCTCACGGCCCGTTATTGTAGTCGGCTTGATCCTGTGTTGGCTCTGATCCAACGAGGCGAGAGAATGTCGCCGTCCTCTGTGATGATCCAGGGCTGCGCGTCTTCTGCGTCTATGGCTTCAGCGGCTGCCGCGAGAGCCTGGCGTAGCGTCGGGAACTCGTGACCCTGTGCAACGTGCGCTAGCCCCCGGCCGGGCCACACGGTCAGCTCTGCGCGCTTGTCGAGGTCGGCTCGCGTCATGCTCTGCTCACGGCTGTTGCGGGAGCGAGAGTGCCTACCGCCGACATGCGGCGAGCGAGTGACAATCCGGTTAACGGTTGGTGTCTGCAGGACCGTGTCGTGACGAGGCGGATGCGACCGCACGCTCAATCGGAATAGCTGAGCCGCGAATGGGGAAGCGGTAAGGCCGCCCCATTCGACCGCCGTTTAGCGGTTGCCAGGCGTTCCGCTGGTCCCGCTTGGCTTCGAGCCCGACCCGGCGTCGTTAGCCCCCGTACTGTTCGTCGTGCCGGAGCGGCTCATCCCGCCAGTTGAAGGGCCGCTGCCGGCCGCACCGGGTGATGAGCCTGAGCCCGCATCGTTCGGGCCGGTACTGTTCGCGGTTCCTGAGCGGCTTGAGCCGCCAGCTCCACTTTCAGCAGCGAATGCGGCGCTGCCCAGGGCAAGAATGGCTGCAACAGCAAGCAGTGGTGCCTTCATAAGCGTTCTCCCATTGGCCCGCCTCTTAGGTGCTTAGCTCGACTTTGGCCATTCAGGCCGCCTGGCACAGGGCGAAGGCCCAGGCTGGTGGAAGACGGAACCGACGTTTCCTGCGGTCGCGCCTGCGGCCTGACATCGAAGAAGCTTCCTGGCGCCAGATGGTTCGACGGACG
>NZ_JAKSYO010000066.1 GCF_022829635.1 Methylobacterium sp. E-066 | reverse complement strand
GGGCCTGCTGCAGGGTTGGCTGGCCGCGCTGCTGGCGGCCCAGGCCGGCGCCGCATTCGCCGTGGGATTGGTCGTCTTGCTCGGGATGCGGCGGTGAGCGTCTCGAAGCGGCCGGACCGTGCGTCCGCGTATCGTGCAGAGACGCCTTGAGGCTTCCTGCGGCAGGGATTGCCGCAAGATATCGCATCGTCCGGAAACCGGCGTATGTGAGCGATGACCGATCACATCAGTGTTCCACCCGGAATCGGACGGGCCATCGCGATCATACCCCAGACTGACAGTGTTAAACAACCCTAAACACGACGGGATCAATGCCGAATACAGCAATGCGGCAGATGTTCGGGCGGGCTCGCCTACGCCGATCGAGGTAGGCCGGTCCCGCGCCGGGCCGGCCTATACAGCCGGACCGAATCGGACGAGGCGTGCATGGTCCCGTTAGAGCATCGCCCCGACAGGTGGCCTCCGGCTTTCGGGACGATGCGAATCAAAGAGCTGGCGCATCATCCCGAACGGTGGCTGCCGGCCTTCGGAAGAAGGCGATGCGGTGCCAAGGACCCACAGCATCGGCCGGGCTCCGATATCCGGGCCGATGCCGAGGAGCGCCGCATCATCGGGTTCGACGGCCTGCGGGCCGTGGCCTTCCTGATGGTCTTCGTCAGCCACAAGGCGCCGAGCCCGCGAACCGAAGCAGTCGGCAGCGCCGGGGTCTGGCTGTTCTTCGTGCTGAGCGGCTTCCTGATCGTCCGGATCCTCGCGGCATCCCGGGTCCGCATCGAGGCCGGCGCGGCGACGCCGATGGACAGCCTGCGGGTGTTCTACCGGAACCGTTTCGCCCGCATCGTGCCGGTCTATTACGTGTTCCTGCTCGTACTCTACACGACCCCGCTGGGCCGCTCGCTGAACCTCGGCGACGAATCGTTCAAGCTCGCGACCGGGCTGTACGGGACGAATTTTTATGTCGAGCGCCACGGCTGGGGGACGGAGCTCGGGCACCTCTGGAGCCTGGCGGTCGAGCAGCAATTCTACCTGCTGTTCGCCCCGGCGGCGCTGTTCCTGCCGCGGCGTTATCTGGGGGCTTTGTGCGGCGCGCTCATCGGCGCCAGCGTGCTGATGCACGCCGCCCTGTGGTGGGCCGGCGCGTCGCTGGTGTGCTTCGATGTCGACACCCTGGCCAATCTCGGGCTGATCGCGCTCGGCGGGCTGGCGGGGCTGCACACGAAACCCCTGCCGGGCTGGCTCCGGAGCGACGCTATCCTGATCGGCGTGCTGGCCGTATTCCTGGCCCTGCCGCTCCTGGCCGGGGAGCCTGGCCGGTGGCTGCTTCTCGGGCGGCTCAGCGGGATCCTGGCGGCACTGCTGCTGCTGCAGATCGCGCAATCCCCGGGGAGCCGTGCGGTGGCGCTCCTGGACAGCGCCTGGCTGCGCCGGATCGGCGTGATCAGCTACGGCGCCTACCTGTTCCACGTGCCGCTGCATGCGGAGCAGGTGCTGGCGGCTCTCGGGCTCCACCTCGCCGCGCCGCATTCCGTCACTCTGGCGCTGGACCTGGCGCTGACCCTGCTGCTGGCGGAAGCCTCCTGGCGGCTCCTCGAATCGCCCGCCCGCCGGATCTTGCGGGCACCGGCGCGGGCGGCTCGGCGCCCCGCGCTGATCAATCCGCTGTAGACGTCATGGATTCAAAAGGTCTTCGACCTTTTGCGGGTGCAGGGCGGAGCCCTGCGAGCCTCGGGACGCTGTCCCGAACCCTGCCAAAGGGCTCGCCCTTTGGGATCCCGTTCCTCTCCGCGAGACGGCCGAGACGACGGCCGCAGTGATCCGGCCGAGTCGCTTGCGCGCGCGCAGGGCCGGGCTCTCGATCCCGTGCCACGACGCGGCGGCGGCGAGGATTGTCGGGCCGATGGCGAGCAGGACCAGCGGCGTCACCGAATCGATCTGCGGGACCAGGAAAACCACGATGTTGAGGATCAGGCAGTGGTACAGATACAGGCCATATGAGTAATCGACTTTGTACGGCCCGATCCTGCCGCCGAAATCCGTGACGCCGATCCAAACGGCGATGTAGGCGAGGCACAGCCCCGACAGGGCAGGATCGACGAGATGCCACCGGTCCGGGCCGAGCCAATGGGCGAGGCCGCTCCCGGCCAGCGCCGCCGCGAACAGCCGGCCGTCGCGGGGCACGGCATCGCGCCAGACATAGAGCAGGCAGCCGCAGAGGAAGGCGGCGAACAGGATCGCGCCCCGGCCGAGGAAGAATAGGCGGAACAGCCCGTTCCGCTCGAACAGGGGCAGCAGGCCCAGGGCCTCCAGCAGGGCGGGCGTGACCGCGAGCCCCACCGCCACCGCCAGGAGCAGCCGAGGCCGCCGCAGGAGCCCGATGCTGATCAGGGTCGCCATCAGGCCGTAGCAGGCAAGCTCGTAGGCGAGAGTCCAGAGGGCGGCGTTGACGATGCCGGGCTGCCCGTTCTGGATGAAGACCCCGGGAAGCTGACCGCGGAACAGGCCGATGCTGTTCGCGCCATACTGCCAAACCGCCGGCTGCGCGAAATAGGCGGCCGGGTCGTAGGTGGAAACCATCGGGCCGATGACGAGGGCCGCGACCAGGCTCACGGCGGTGAGGGCGGGCAGGATCCGCAGGGCCCGGTTGACCAGGAACGGCCCAACCGGGAGCCGCGATGCGCTTCCGGCGACCAGAAAACCGCTGACGCCGAAGAACAGCGGCACGAGGCTGCCGGTCAGCGGCGTGAGCGTCTCGGTCCAGAGCCTGCTGCCCACCGTGGCGCCGGCATGGAACATCATGACCAGCAGCGCGAGCACGAGCCGCAGGGTGTCGAAGCCTGCGCCGTAGCCACCGCCGGCCGCGAGCGCGGCTCCGATCGTCCTGGTCGGACTCCCTCGACGGGCCACCTGATGACGCATGATCGGGCCTCGCACGGACGCGCACCGGGACGCGGCGCCTCCGACCCATGCCACCGGTTCGCCCGCAGCGAGAGATGGCCGCGGGCGCGCAAAAGGAGGGATCCCCCACCGGATCTCGGCTTCGAATTCGGCTTACCTCCACCCTCGGTGGGTGCCGGTCCTCTCCAAACGGCGTAGCAAGTCTGGATGGGGCCGCTGCGCGACATGCCGGACGCCAAGATCGTGTCCGAATATCATGACGTGTACGGAGCCGGGAATATATTCATATCGGCAATCAGACAGATCGAGTGCGCCTCCGCCTACCGTCTGATCGGCAACCGCGCCAGCACGGTGCCGGTCCCGTCCCGGACCACGAGGGCCCAGGCGGTGCCGGGATCGTCGGCGCAAACCTCGTGGGCCATCTCCTGGATGACGCTGCGCGCCTCGGTGAGCGCCTCGGCCAGATCCGCCGCCTCCACGCCGTCGTGGTCGCGGATCGTCTCCCTGCCGTTCTCGACATCGAAATAGAACCGGATGGGCACCGAGATCCCCCGTGATTGATGCCCTCGGAGGGCCGTCCGTTCGTGCCTGCGCGGCCCGGCTGCGCCCGACAGCAATCATCTGGAGACATAAAGTTTAACAAATATCAAAGCTGATTTCGCCAGGCCCGTGGCAATAATGTCTGAATTTTCGTATAATAGTCCAATATTGGTATCGATCATTGCCCATTCGATGAAGACGCAGGGCGAAATGCGGTATCGCCGCCGATTCGGCAGGGCTTGCCCGTAAACCTTCGTCGATTCGGCGGCCGAAAATAATCCGTCCCGGCTCCGGAGCTCGACCTTCCGAGCCCAATCTTCGCCCTGAGACGGCGTGGCAGCCGCGCTACGCCCCGCCCTACGCCCTTTGAGCGTCGTGCATCGGATTCGCTTCGCGGCATGCTGGGCCGCGGCCGGGAAGACCGCCCGCGCGCAAGCGCCGGGGGTAGCGGGCAGGACGAGTGATGGCGAATCAGATCGTGGCCGATGCGCGGGATGTGTCCGTGGACATCTCGTTCCTCATGGCCGCCCACAATGCCGCCCCGTGGATCGAGACCGCGATCCGCTCGGCCCTCGACCAGGCCGGCGTCGCGGTCGAGATCCTGGTCGTCGACGACGGCTCGGTGGACGGGACGGCCTCCGTGGTCGCGAGGCTGGCGGCGGAAGACCCGCGCATCCGCCGGATTCCCCTCGACGGGGCGCAGACCGGCGCGCCGCGCGGGCCGTCCGCCGCCCGGAACGCCGCCCTCAAGGCCGCCCGGGGCCGCTGGCTGGCGATCCTCGACGCGGACGACCTGATCGTCCCGGACCGGAGCCGGACCCTGCTGGATCTCGCCGCCCCCACCGATGCCGACCTCATCGCCGACAACCCGATCCCGTTTTCCGGCAGCTTCGATCCGCGCGGCGCCGGCATGCTTGAGCGCGGCCAGGAGCCCTACCTGTTCACGGTCGATCTCGCGCAGTACCTGACCTGCAATCGGATGCTCACCCCGGGGGTGAAGCTCGGCTATCTCAAGCCGATGCTGCGGGCCGACTTCGTCCGCCGGCATGGCCTCCGCTACGACGCGGAAGTCCGGATCGGCGAAGACTTTTTGTTCTGCGCGGCGGCGCTCGCGGCGGGGGCCCGCTTCGTCGTCAGTTCTTACGCCGGCTACGGCTATCGGCGGGGGCCAGCCTCGCTGTCCCACCGGCTGCATCTGGCCGACATCCAGCGCCTCGATGCCGCCTTCGCGGCTTGGGCCGAGCAGCGAGAGCGGTCCCCCGAGATCCGGCAGGCCGCCCACGCCTATCGCGACAGCCTCGCCACCGCGCAGGTCATCGCCCGAGTGATCGACGCCGCGCAAGGCGGCCACTGGCTTCGGGGCGCCGCGCTGGCGCTCGCCCGCCCCCGGGCCTGGCGGCTTCTCACCGGCTCGCTGATGGCGGCGGCGGGCAATCGCTTCAAGAAACGCCTGCGTCCGGCGCTGCCGGACGCCCTCCCGGCCGGACAGGGGTAATCCGCATGCGCCTCTGCATCTGTATCTGCACCTGCGAGCGCCCGGCGGGGCTGGCGCTGCTGCTCAGGGCCATCGACCGGCAGAGGCTCGGCAGCCTCGCTGATTCAGCCCTGCGGATCCTAGTGGTCGACAATGGGCGCAGCGATGCGGCCATCCCGGTGGTCGAGGCCTATCGGAATGAGGGCCGCTTCCCGATCACCTATGCACGAGAGCCGGTCCGGGGCCTGGCGGCGGTGCGCAACCGCAGCCTCGCGGCGGCCCATGCGCTCGGCGCCGACTGGATCGCGCTGATCGACGACGACGAGGTTCCGGACCCGGACTGGCTGCGCAGCCTGCTCGACACCGCGCTGCGGGTCGGGGTCCCGGCCTGCGTCGGGCCGGTGGTGCCGCTGTTCGACAGGGTCCCCCCGGCCTGGGCCACGGCCGGCGGCTTCTTCGCCAAGACCCTGCCGGTCCGCAACGGCCTGGTGGCGGATGCCTACACGGCCAACGCCCTCCTGGACCTGCGGGTGGTGACGGCGCTGGGCCTGTCCTTCGACATGCGCTTCAACACCATGGGCGGCGAGGACACGTTCTTCTTCCACGCTCTGCTGCGCGCCGGGCACAAGATCGCCTGGGCGCCGGACGCGATCGTGTACGACAGCATCCCGGCGCACCGGATGCGGGTCCGCTGGCTGCTGGCCCGCTGGTATCGCAGCGGCAGCGTCGAGGCCTATCTCGGCCGGCTCCGGCCGGAGACGGTGAGCGGGCGGCTCTCGAACGCCGCCCGGGGCCTGGCCCGCCTCGGCGGCGGCCTGGCCCGCCTCGGGATCGCCGGGCTGTCGCTCCGGCCCGCCACCCTCATCAGTGGCGGCTACACCCTGTGCCGGGGCGCCGGCCTGCTCGCCGCGGTGCTGGGCCTGAGCTACCGCGAATACCACCCGTCCCGGCACCGGTAAGTCCGGGCTTCCAAAGGGCTCAGCCCTATGGCGGGGTTCGGGGGCGGAGCTCCCGAGACACCCCAGGGCTCTGCCCTGGACCCGCAAAAGGGCGACGCCCTTTTGAAACCATGACGGGTCCGAACCGGAGATCAGGTCCGGTGCGGCAGGATGAAGGGCTGATCCGGGCCGGGGATTTTTCCGACCGGCCAGCGCACCCCGAACACCCGGCCGATCAGCTCGTCCCGCAGCACATCCACCGGCCGTCCGCTGGCGACCAGCCGGCCGCCTTCGAGGACCAGCAGCGTGTCGGCATAGGCGGCCGCGAGGTTGAGGTCGTGCAGGATCGCCACCACGGCGGTACCCGAGGCCGCCAGCGCCGCGGCGGCGTCGAGGAGCGCGCCCTGGTGGCGCAGGTCGAGGCTCGCGGTCGGCTCGTCGAGGAACAGCACCTGCCGGTTCGCCACCGTGCGGCCGGCCTCCATCTGGCAGAGCACCCGGGCGAACTGCACCCGGGCCTGCTCGCCGCCCGACAGGGTCGGGTAGGCCCGGGACGCGAGATGGGCGATGTCGGCCCGGTCGAGGGCGCGGGCCAGGATCGCGTCCCGGTCGCGGGCGCCGAGGCCCCGGCCGATGCCGTCGAGGCCGATCCGGGCCACCTCGGCCGCAGCGAACGGAAAGGCGAGGCGCGCGGCCTGCGGCAGCACAGCCCGCATCGCGGCGAGCCGCCAGGCCGGAATCGTGCCCACCGCCTCGCCCTCGTAGGCGACCTGCCCGTGGGTCGGACGCAGCTCGCCGCAGAGCAGGCGCAGCAGGGTCGACTTGCCGGCGCCATTCGGGCCGACGATCACCTGCAGGGAGCCGGCCGCCACGTCGAGGGACACGTCGCGCACGAGGTCGCGCCCGGCCACCGTGACGGTGAGGTCGCGGGCGCTGAGCAGGGCCGGCTCAGGCATCGGCGGCGACTCGCGCCCGGCCGAGCAGCAGCCACAGGAAGACCGGCGCGCCGACGAGCGCGGTGACGATTCCGATCGGCAGCTCGGCCGGCGCCGCGACCAGCCGGGCGACGACATCGGCCAGCACCAGGAACGCGCCGCCCAGAAGCGCCGAAGCCGGCAGCAGCAGGCGATGCTCCGGGCCGATTGCCAACCGCAGGGCGTGCGGCACGACGAGGCCGACGAAGCCGATCACCCCGGCGCCGGCCACGCTCGCCCCCACGGCGACGGCGACCAGGAGGATGCAGGCGCGCTTCAGGCGCTCCACCGGGATCCCGAGATGGAACGCCTCCGCCTCCCCCAGCACCAGGGCGTTGAGGCCGCGGCCGAGGAACGGCACCGCGACCAGCACCGGCAGGATCAGCGGCGCCGAGGCCGCGACCTTGCCCCAGGTGGCGCCGCCCAGGCTGCCCAGCGACCAGAAGGTGAGATCGCGCAATTGCCGGTCGTCGCTGGCATAGGTCAGCAGGCCGGTGAGCGCGCCGCTCAGCGCCCCCAGGGCGATGCCGGCGAGCAGCATCGTCGCCACCGCGGTCTGGCCGGACCGGGTCGCCAGCCCGTAGAGGATCAGGGTCGCGCCCAGTCCCCCCAGGAAGGCGCCGGCCGGCAGGATCAGATAGGGCAGCGGCCCCGGCACGCCGGCATAGGCGAGCAGCCGGTCGCCCAGCACGATGATGCAGGCTGCGGCAAATCCCGCCCCCGACGAGACCCCGACCAGGGCCGGATCGGCCAGCGGATTGCGGAACAGCCCCTGCATCAAGGCGCCCGAGACCGCGAGCCCGGCGCCGATCATCAGCCCCAGCAGGGTGCGGGGCAGCCGGATGTTGAGCACCACCAGGGCATCGCGCGCCAGCGCCGGATCGCCCCCGCCCCCGGTCAGCACCGCCACGACCCGCTCCGGCGGGATGCGGATCGCCCCGAGACTCACCGAGAGCAGCGCGACCGCGAGCATCAACAGGGTGAGCGCCGCCAAAACCCATGGCAGGGCGGCGCGGTGGTTCAGCGGAACCGACGGATCTCCCAGTCGCCCCCTCATCCTGAGGTGCTTTCGCGCAGCGGAAGCCTCGAAGGAGCCCTCCAGAAATTACCGCGATGGCTGGAGGGCTCCTTCGAGGGCTCCGCTTCGCTCCGCCACCTCAAGATGAGGTGGCGGGAGGCAAATTTGGGGTCGACGAAAAACTCACTCACCCGGCAGACCCGGATAGATCGCCCGCATCAGTTCGGTGGCGGCCTGGGGGGTGCGCGGCCCGAAGCCCAGGAGGTAGAGGCCGTCCATGGCGATGAGCCGGCCTTGGGCGGCGGCGGGGGTGCGGCCCAGGGCGGTGTCGGGGGCGAAGACGGTCTCGGGCTTGGGCGGCTCGGGGCCGTTCTGCATCATCACCACCGCGTCGGGGGCGGCGGCCACGATGGCCTCGTCGGTCATCGGCTTGAACCCGGCGACGCCGGCGGCCGCGTTGGTGATGCCGGCGAGCGTCAGGATGCCGTCCGCCGTGGAGCCGGCGCCGCCCACGACCGTCCGGCCGCCCTGGAGGGACAGGACCACGATCGCCCGGGCCGGCGTGTCGATCCGGGCGCGCCTGGCCGCGACCGCGGCGAAATGGGCGCGGACCTCGGCGGCGAGGGCTTCGGCCTCGTGCTCCAGGCCGGCCAGGCGGCCGATCACCGCGATCTTGTCGAGGACGCCCTCCGGGCTCGGCGGCTCGGTCACGGTCTCGACGCGCAGGCCGGCCTCGCGCAGCTGGGCCAGGACCGGGGGCGGCCCAGCGCCGTCGGCGGCGATCACCAGATCGGGCCCGCAGGCGAGCAGGCCTTCGGCCGAGAGCGCCCGCAGGTAGCCGACATTCGGCTTCTCGCGCAGGGCCTCGGGCGGGTAGAGGCTGGTGGTGTCCACCGCGACGATCCGTGGGCCGGCGCCGATCCGGTACAGGATCTCGGTCACGGCGCCCCCGAGGGAGGCGATCCGGGCGGTCGATTCCACGGCGGCAGCGCCCCGCGGGGCGAGGACTGCCGTCGCGGCTGCGGTCAGCAGGGCGCGGCGCGACCAGGTGTGCAGCATCGTCATTTGGTCAGGATCAGCGTGTCGTTGGCGGTGATGCGGAGCCGGTCGCGCTGGCCGGCATGCCGGATGACGACCTCGTGCTCGGAGGCCAAGGCCCGGAGTGCCAGCCGCGGCTCCTGGCGGCTCCCCGGCTTCTCATCTCCGTTCAGACCGGACATGCTCGGAACGCCTCACATTCGTTCTTTGTAACACTTCAAAATACAAAGACACATGGCAGAGAACGAACCATAGGGGCGATCTGCGGCAAATACCAGAGGCGGACCGGCCGGGATAATCTTGCGCAGATCCGGTCTAGTCTGATTGATCTTCGCCGCGATACATCGCCCCTGGCGCACGGGAAGACTGCAACGCCGCGTATGAAGCGCGGCCCTGGTCGGTCGATCCGCCGGTCCCGGCCGCGAAAACCGCCTCGAAGTTCCGGGCGTGCGTGGCAGGCCAGATCCGCGGGCAGCCTCAGCCGAACAGGGGCAGGCCCGCGCCGATGATGACGAGCCCGAGCACGATCAGGCTGCCGCCCGCACTCTCCAGGGCCGCCTGCTGCACCGATCGCCGCGGGGCGATACCCGCCAGGGTGGCGCCGGTGACCAGGCAGAGGACGCTCAGAATGGTCATGGCAGGCGCCTCGGCAACCGGACTTACGGACACGCGCAACGGTTTCGGTGCCGATAAGGATGCAGCGCCGGCGTTAACGAAGGCCCCTCGCCGAACCGCCGCCGCCCACGACGGCAACCCGGTCGGCGCCGATCACGGGGAACCGGATCCCGGTGCTCTCGAAGGTCCGCCGCACCGCCTGCCGGATCTGCGGACACCGGGTCTCGCCGAACGCCTCCATCATCCTGCAGATCCAATCGGAGCCGGAGCGCGGAACTACCATCACTCTGCTACCGGTCGCCACCGGCTCACACGAGCTCGGCCCGCGGGCACGGTAAGGCCCCGCCATCATTGCGCTTTCTGGAGGCCATCAACAGGCGTCCACCGGAATCCGACCTCGCGGCACCTCAAGGGTTGAACCGGGACAGCTGCTGCGCTTTGTTCGCTATATGTTCTTGTTGGAACGGAATGGCCATGCTCGCACACCCGCACGAACCGACCGCGGAGATTCGGCTCACCGAGGCCGAGGCGATCGCACTGGCCTACCATCGCGCGGCGCGGGGTGACGCCTGGAACGCGCTGGTCGCGGCGATCACGGACGCGCTGACCGATCTCGGCGAGGTCGAACAGCGTGTGGCGCAGCAGAGCCGGCTGATCTCCCGCGGCTATGCCCGCTGCCGAACGGGGGCGACCTGAGCGTGACCGGTTCGACGGCGCCCCTTGCAGCGGACCGCAACTTCTGGTAATAATTCCTTCTGTATGAAAATAAGCTTGACCTCGCCCGTGATGGGAGCCGGCCATGGGCGACATCAACGATGAACGGCGCCGCCTGTCGGCGACGTGGCTCAACACCATCGCGTCCGGCGTGGTCTCTGCCGGCTCGTGCGGCTCGCTGCTGGCCTACAGCTTCGGCCCCCGGCCCGGCATCAGCGGGCTTCAGGTCCTGGTGGTCTCGACCTGCGCGCTGGGCCTCGGCGCGACGCTCCACCTCCTGGCCCGGGCGCTTCTGAGCAACCGTTGACGTGACGCCGTCGGCAGGGTCTGCGACGCCGAAACCGTATAAGAGCCTCTCACAAAACGCCCTCCGCACCGTTGTGTGCAGAAGGCAGCGCCCGATGATCGGGCGTTTTGTGAGGTGCTCTTAGACCCCGACGACCCTGCCGATCCGGAACCCGCCATGACGCCGGCCGAGCGCGACCGCTTCGAGAAGTGCCTCGCCCTGGCGGCCCGGGGCGCGACCGCGGGCGAGCGGGACGCGGCCCGTGCCGCCGCCGCGCGCATCGCCGCCGGCCTCGGGCTGACGCTGGACGCGGCCATCGCGGGCCTGCGCGGTCCACGGCCTTCGGCGGATCCGGAGCCGCCGCGCCGGCCGCCGCAATCCCCGCGGCGGCCCTTCGCCTGGGCGCAGCCGAAGGAGCCGGTGAAGCCGATCACCGTCGAAGAGTTGCGGCGCCAGAAGGCCGAGACCGAGGCGTGGAAGAAGCGGGCCGCCGCCTCGGCCGAGCTCAAGCGGAAGCGGGAACGGGCCGAGCAGGAGGCCTACGCCGCCGAGCAGCGCGCCGCCCAGGCCGAGCGCGACCGGGAATGGGCCGCCGCGCAGGCCCGCCGGAAGGCACCCTGAGGTTCGGGTCAGGCCGTCTCGGGTCCGGAGGCGACGGTCTGGCCGGCCAAAGCCGGGGCATCGTCGCCGTGGCGCCCGGCCGCGATGGCGCGCTTGATCGTGGAGCGGGCCGCGTCGATGGCGATGGCCGCCGCCGACAGGGTCCGGGCCTCGGTCGGCCGCTCCAGGGCGTGGCGGGCGATGTCGCCGGCCAGATCGTCGATCTCGCGGGCAAGCGTGATGAGGCGTTCGGGATCGGGCGAATCCTGCGCCTCCTGCCGGATCGCCAGGAGCCGGTCGGTCGCCTCCTCGATCCGCTCGCGCCGTAGCCGCGACAGGCGCTGCCCGACCCAGGCGACGCCCGAGCCGATGCCGCCGCCCAGAAAGGCGACGAGGTAGATCCAGGTCTCGTAGCGCTCGACGAAGCTCTGCTGCTCGCGCTCGAAATAATCGACCGCCCCCGGATGGATCGGCAGCCGCGCGCTGGTGGCGCCGGCCGTGCTCTCGTAGGCCGGGGCCTGGACGTAATCGGCGGCCGCCGTGGCGTTCGCCATGCCGCTGCGCAACTCGAACAGATGCTGGGTCACGTCCGCCGCCACCGAGCGGGGCAGGCTGGAGCGCGCCATGAGCCGGTAGGACGCCCCGACCGTATGCACGTCCGCCTCCGGCACCTTGGGGCTGCCCCCAAACGTCTCGGCCGGCATGCTCACCATCTGGAGGCGGGGCATCCGGGCCACGATCGCGTCGGCATTCTCCACGTCGACGAACGCCACCTTCCCGGTGCGGCTCGCCGCCTGGACGCTCTCGACGATGCGCTGCGCCGTCGGGGCGGTGGGTGCGATCACCGAGACCACGGCGTCCACCTGCTTGCGGGTCAGGGCGGCGGTGAGGTCGGCCTCGCCGACCTCCACGAGGGCGACCTGCCGGGGCGGAAGCGGTCCCGTGCTGTCCGGGCCGGCCAGCGTCAGGCCGTAATGGGCCAGCATCGCCTTGATCAGCGTCTCGTCGGCGTCCCGGTGGGCCAGGATCGCGAGGCGCTTGCGGTCGAGATCGGGAAACGTGGTGATGCCGGACGCCTCGGGCGAGGCGATGATCATGGCCTGGTCGCGCAGGATGGCGAGGGTCAGACCGTTATCCGGCAGCGCGACGTCGGGTCGGACCACGGCCAGGTCGGCCCGGCCGTCGCGCAGCGCCTCGGCGCTGTCGCGCACGTCGTCGAAGGGCAGGATCTTGAGCCGGATTTCCTTGTGCCGCTTCGCCAGGGCGTCGGCATAGGCCTGGATCACCGCCGGCTCGGTGCCGTCGCGCGGGGCGACCGCCACCGTCAGCACCGTCGCGCGCGAGGCCCAGTAGGCGCCGGCTGCCGCGAGGCCGAGCCCGATGGCGAGGATCAGGAAGACGATCTCCGGGCGCAGCAGCAGCGTGCCGAACCGCCTCATCGGCCGTGCCCTCCCTGTCCCCGACCGGAACCCGCCCGGCCTCTCGGGATGAGGCCGGGCGTCGGTCGGCTATCGATATCAGCGACCGCGGCGGGTAAGCCAGCCGGCCGCGAAGGCGAGCGCCGCGATGCCGAGCAGCGTGCTGGTGCGGTTGGTGTCGGCGTAGCGGACGGCCTGACGGCCGTAGGTCTCGCCCCGGCGACGGGCCTCGCGGGCGTAGCGGCGGCCGTCGTCGATCAGGTGGTCGGCGCGCTCGGAGGCGGCGTGAGCCAGGTGGCGGCCATCCTCGGCGAGATCCTCGGCCCGGTCGCGGGCGCGGCCGTAGACGTATTGCGCGCCGCCAGCCACCTGGTTCACGGCGCCGCGGACCTGCCGGCCCGGATCGCCGGTGAGGCCGCCGACGGTGGTCTGGGCCCGGCCCTTCACGTGGCGGGACGCGCCCGCGATCTGGTCGCGATTCATGCTACTCTCCTGGTTGTGCGGTTGCTCGGGACGGGGCCGGACCAGCCGGCCCCGCCGAACCGGCTCAGCTCCGGCCGGTGACCTTGTCGGCCAGGTTCTTGGCGCCGTCCTTGACGTCGCCCACGGTCTTCTGCGCCTCGCCCTTGAGCTCCTGCGCCTTGCCCTCGGCCACGAGCTTGTCGTTGCCCGTCACGTTGCCGGCGGCCTGCTTGACGTTGCCCACGGCCTCGTTGGCCAGACCCTTGATCTTGTCGGTGGTGCTGCTCATCGAAACTCTCCTTCAGGGTTGCGCGATGGCCGGCTCATGCCGGTCGGAAGAGGTCCCCGCCGGGAGGCGGGGACCGATGGGGATCAGGCGCGGCGGGTCTCGTAGGCGCCGAGCAGG
>NZ_JAKSYO010000057.1 GCF_022829635.1 Methylobacterium sp. E-066 | reverse complement strand
GCTCTCCGCCGCCTTCGCCGTCATTGCGAGCGCAGCGAAGCAACCTAGCGCTGCGCGCGGTCCCTAGACGTAGCGTGGCTCTGGGTCGCTTCGCTGCGCTCGCGACGACCGAACACGAAAAACACACGACCTTACCCTTGACAATGCTCCTCTTCTGCGCTCATTAGCCGCTAGCTGTCCTTCGGTGCTTCGGCAGCGATCCCGCGGCGTGAGTCGATCCCGCTCGTCGGGCAATGGTTCGTCTACGCCCTGGTCCCGCTGCACATCGCCGGGCCGGTCAGCCCACTCGCGCTCCCGCGCG
>NZ_JAKSYO010000054.1 GCF_022829635.1 Methylobacterium sp. E-066 | reverse complement strand
CCTCTCCTGCACGGGCTACGACGCTCACACATCTGCGGACGAAGCGCGGGTCCCTTCGCCCCGCTTGCGGGGAGAGGCCCGCACGGACCTCGTCGTCCGTGCGGGAAGCGCAGGCGAAGGCGGAGCGGCAGTGGGGGGGCGGTTCAGGACGAGGCGCGTGTCTGGAGCCGCGCACTCACCTTCGGCTGCCGCCTCGCGTCGGCGGGGGTAATGTCTGCGAAGCCCTCTGCCCGCTAGGGGGGCGAGGGGATACCCGCACCGTAGAGTGAGCCGAAGCACGTGACAGCGAGGTAAAAGAGCTGGAACACAAGTTATAAACTGGTTAC
>NZ_JAKSYO010000045.1 GCF_022829635.1 Methylobacterium sp. E-066 | reverse complement strand
CCCGCCGCCCCAGCCATCGATGCCGGCGATCCGCCAAGCCATCCTGGATCACCTCAGTCAGCCACCACCGCGGCGATGCCCGCACTGTGACGCCGTTCTCAATCTGCCACCCTGAAGTCAAACTGCCAAAGTAGTGCTAGGACCTGTTCGCTTTCAGCGCTTCTTCCACAAGGGGGGATAGGGTCAGTGAACCGTCGGCCCGGAGTCGCCCACGAACGATGCCATCCCCTCCTCGTCAGCCGCCGCGTAGAAGGCGCGACAGGCGTTCTCAGGGGTCGGGAACTGTTCATCCCAGACCGTCGACCAATCCTTCTCGTCGATGATCTCCAACGCCAGCAATTGCTCGGCGAGCACCGTCACTAAACGGAGGATCTCGTCTAGCTCTTGTGGCTGGGCGTCGGCATCGCTCATTTCAGACGTTCCTTCGCCTTCGATCGCCCGGCGGGACGGTTCACGATGCGCGTCCAGTCATATCACGCAGTCAGCCCCTTCTGACCCACGCTCACTCTGTCCATGATGGCTCCACGGATCAACACTGATCGGGTGTGCGGGACCGGGCGAGCCATGATGATGTGGCCATCTCAGCCATGTGTTCGATGTGTCAGGGCTGCTCGCGGTGATTCCCGGAATGGCCTCCGACCTAACTGCTTCGGAACTCCACCAAGCCGATGCGGTCGCAGATAAGTCCGATGAAAAGGCCAAGAGTGGAAACGAACTGTGAGTGCGCTCCATCCATATCAGCTTGCGATGATCGATTAAGCCCGCACAGCTTCGACGAGGCGGCGTAGGAAATCATCGAGCGCGCTCTTGTCGATCCAACGTAGGACTACGACAAGATCTCGATCGGGATCGGCCCAGATCACGTTGTTGCCTGCACCGAGGGCACTGAACGAGGTAGCCGACAGTTCAGGCTTGGCCGTCAGCCCGCGGTTCAGCCACCACAGGTAGCCGTAATTCGAGAGCGTGGGTGACGGAGCCAGCATCGCGCGTATCCACCGCTCCGACAAAAGCCGGCGCCCTGCCCAGATGCCACCGCGAGCGATGAGGAGTCCGAAGCGCGCGTGGTCGTCCGAGCCGATGAACAGGCCGCCGCCCCAGTGGCCGCCTCCTGGTACGGACTGGATCCGAGCACCGTCGATTTCGACCCAGGCATTGTCGTAGCCGTGCCATGCCCAGTCGTGGGACGCGCCGATCGGATCGAAGATCCGCGTGCGCAGGACCTCCGGCAATGCGCAGCGGAAAAGGCGCATCAAGCAGTACGCGAGCAGGTTCACCCGCACGTCGTTGTACTCGTAATAGCTACCCGGCGCATGAAGTGCACGGCGCTCACCCTTGCGGCGGTTGTCTGCCCCAGGACCGATCTGGCGGAAGTGATCGACCTGGTCGGACTTGCCGAACAGCGTGCCCTGCCACTCGCTGGATTGCTGCAGCAGATGGCGCCAAGTGATCGAGCCATTCTGCGAACCATTGAGCAGCGGATCCGGGACGCTGTCTCTTACGGGTGCATCTACGTCCGGAATCAGCCCGTCATCATGCGCGAGTCCGGCCAGCACCGCCAAGTAACTCTTGGCGATAGAGAAGGTCATGTCTGGACGCCGCGTATCGCCCCAGGCCGCGACGCGCCGACCGCCCTTCAGAATCACCCCGGCCGGGCCGCCCCGTGGCTGTACTGGCCCGACGATGTCGCTCCACGGCCCGCGCTCGTTCCACTCGACCAAACCAACATAGCGTCCGTCAGGGTAGTAGAGGCTCCTCGGCCAAGTGCTCTCGTTCGCTTCGGCATAGGCAACCGCTCCGGCCAGCGCCGTGGGATCAAAGCCGGCAGCCTCAGGATCCACGCCTCCCCAAGTCCCCGCGGGGTAGTACGGCTCGGTCCCCTGCGTCACGCCCAGTCTCCTATCGGTAGTGGCAGATCTTCACGCCATCGACATGCAGGCATGTGCCGCGCCAGTGCGTATGGGGAACGGCTCTTGCAGTCCGGTTTGGTGTCACCCCGTGTCTGGAGCCTGACACCATGCTGCGACGAACCTTCCTCGGCGGCGTGGCCGCGGCCGGCACCACGCCGTTCTTGTCCGCCCGGTCCGCCCTGGCGCAGGCTGGGCGGGCCAGCGTGCTGCGCTTCGTCCCACAATCCGACCTGACCATCGTCGATCCCGTCACCACTACCGCCTACATCACCCGCCACCATGCCCTCATGGTGTTCGACCAGCTCTACGGGCTCGATGCGCAACTGAAGCCCCAGCCGCAGATGGTAGAGGGTCATACCGTCGAGGATGACGGCAAACTCTGGACCTTCCGGCTCCGGGACGGGCTGAAATTTCACGATGGCGAGCTGGTGCGGGGCCGGGACTGCATCGCGTCGATCCGGCGCTGGGCCCAGCGCGATAGCCTCGGCCAGGCGCTTGTGGCGCGTACCGACGCCATGACCACACCTGACGACCGCAGCTTTGTCATTCGCCTCAAGCGCCCCTACGGACTGATGCTGGAGACCCTGGCCAAGCTGGGTCCACCGGCACTTGTGATCATGCCCGAGCGCTTGGCCATGACCGATCCGGCCCAGCAGATCCCGGAGGTGATCGGCTCCGGTCCGTTCCGCTTCAACACGAAAGAGCGGCTGGTCGGCGCCCGCGTGGTCTATGACCGCAATCCCGATTATCAGCCGCGCGCGGATGGCGCCGTATCCTGGGCCGCGGGCCCGAAGCGGGTTCATTTCGAGCGCGTCGAGTGGCATGTCATGCCCGATCCCGGCACCGCCGCCGCAGCACTCCAGAACGGCGAAGTCGATTGGTGGGAGAACCCGATCAACGATCTGCTACCGACGCTCCAACGCAGCCCACAGATCGTGACGCAGCTTGCCAGCCGCCTCGGTAATCTCGGCACTGCGGTGCTGAACCACCTCTACCCGCCCTTCGACAAACCGGCGATCCGCCGCGTGGTGCTCGAAGCTTTGTCGCAGGAGGATTTCATGGCCGCGGCTGGCGGCGACGATCGGAAGCTCTGGCGCACCGGTGTCGGGCTTTTCACGCCGGAAACGCCCATGGCCAACGATGCGGGCCTCGACGTGCTGATGCGTGCGCGTGACATTGAGCGTTCGAAGAGGGACCTGATCGCGGCCGGCTACAAGGGCGAACCGGTGGTGCTGATGTCGGCAAGCGACAATCCCGTCCTCGGGGCGCTCGGGGAGGTGATGAACGACCTGCTCAAGCGCCTCGGGATGAACGTGCAATACGTCGTTTCCGATTGGGGCACCCTGGTCACACGCCGTGCCAGCAAGGCGCCTCCCGACCAGGGCGGCTGGAACATCTTCAATACCACCTGGACCGGTCTCGACATGAGCAATCCGGTCGGCGAGCAGGTCCTGCGCTGCGGCGGCCAGAAGGGCTTTTTCGGCTGGCCGGACATCCCGGAGATCGAGAGCTTACGCGAGGCCTGGATCGAGGCCCCCGACGATGCCGGTCGGCAGACGATCGCGCGTGACCTACAGGCGGTGGCCATGACACAGGTGCCGTACCTGCCGACCGGACAGTACTTCTATCGAACCGCCTACCGGCGCGATATTCGCGATGTTGTCGAGGATCAGTTCGTATTCTGGAACGCGCGCAGGGAGGCATGATCCGAAGCTCCCGCTTGGCCAGGTGAGTTGAAGCGCGAGTAGGAGGCGTCGCAAGATCGTTTTATATTAGAAGTCTTCCGCCGCAGTCACGCCGCCCGATTTGATCACAGGCTGGCGGAGGAGGTCGACAATCTCACCAACGAGAGCCGATACGCGACGCGACTCGGAAGGCAGGATGGGGCTGGGCGGTTACCGTGCCGTGCTGGTCGTCTCGGCCGGTCGTCCCGGGTCGGGATCGCGACACGAAAAAGCCCGCGCCGGCGAACCGGGCGGGCGACGGTTGTGACCTCGAACTCGGGGGAGTCTGAAATCGCATCGGACATACCCCAGACGCCGGCGCAAAGAACCCCGCCACTGCGCCGCACCGGCCATGGGTTTGGGGCGGTCGGGCATAGGATCGTGCATGCCCCGGATCGGTTTTCGTAACTGCTCAGTACCAACTCAGGGTAGTCGATTCGACGCTATCCGATTGCCGGGAGCTGTAGATCGGCTATCGCTTCGGAATGCGCCACGCCCTCGTTGCCCTCCTGCTGCTCAGCGGTCCCGCTCTGGCTGCCGAGCCTATTACTGGTCGCGCCACCGTCACGGATGGCGACACCGTGATGATCCACGGGACCCGTATCCGCCTGTTCGGCATTGACGCGCCGGAGAGCGCGCAGCTCTGCCAGGACGCGGCGGCCAAGGATTACCGCTGCGGCCAGCGGGCGGCGCTGGCGCTGGCCGACCGCATCGGCGAGGCACCGATCTCCTGTGAGCCGCGGGATACGGATCGCTACGGGCGCACCGTCGCGGTCTGCAGGAAGGGCGCCGAGGATCTGAACGCTTGGCTGGTCCAGCAGGGCTACGCCACAGCCTACCAGCGGTATTCCCACGACTACGTCCCGGCCGAGACGACGGCGAGGGCTGCCAAGCGCGGACTCTGGGCCGGCACATTCGACCCACCCTCGGACTGGAGGCGTGCCAAGCGTGCCGGGGGCATCGAAACCCGACCCGAGATGGAGAAGCCTGCGGTAGCAGCGCCGGCGCCTGCGCAGACCACCTGCTCGATCAAGGGCAACATCTCGCGGAAGGGCGACAAGATCTATCACCTGCCCGGGTCTTGGGACTACGATCGCACCGCGATCAACACCGGCTCCGGTGAGAGGATGTTTTGCAGCGAAGACGAGGCGAGGGCGGCCGGCTGGCGGGCGGCGCGCGGGTAATCGGACTTCCAGCCGCGCTCACAGCTGCCCGATTATGCGATCCCACCGATCACGATGCGGGGTCATCCGCTCCAGCACGGCAGCGCCCGGGCTGGTCACCGCGTAGACCCCGTTTTCGGCCCAGGACTTGGACGCGCTGAACGTGGCGCCGAGCGCCTCCTCGATCCTCGCCAGCGAGTCGAAGATGTAGAACTCGGGCAAGGTTTCGAGCCGCCACACGAGCACGAGGTTGGTCGACTTCGTGAGCCAGCTCTTGTGGAAGTTGAAGGCAACGTTCGAGGCTGATTTGACCTGGACCGGCACGATGCGGCTCGGCACGGTCGAGCCCGGCTCGAGGCGGTAGGCCAGCAGATCTACGCCGACATCGGAATGGGGCTGGGCGACCTCAACGCCACGGCGCATGAGCTCGGCCGCCACCATCATCTCGCCGGCCTTCCCGATCAACGCCGAGTGGGCTGCCATCGCCGATCGCTCCGTTGACGTCCAGCTCCAAGGCTTCGCCGGGCAGACGCTAGGTCGGGTCTGGAAGGGCCACAAGACGCGAGCGGACGCCAGCCCGATGTCGAGGCCAATTCGCGCAAAGAACCTGATCGGCGCGAGGCTGGAGCGACATTGCTGGGAGATGACGCTGACAGCCTCCATCGGTATCGCCCGCCGCGCAGCTGCAAAGCGCTCGGCTTAGAATAACCTCGGAGTCCGGCGCAGCAGCGTAAGCGGGCCTTAGAATGGAAAGCTGATTTTCCACACTCCGAATGGGAATATATCTGAATAAAACGCATCCGATATCAAATAGTACGTTTCCATCTCTTGACTTCCGGGCCGTTTGGGATCGTTCGTGTGATTGAGCATGAAAGGATCACGATATGTCCGAGAACTTACTCGCCCCGCAGAATAACCATATCGAGCTGAGCGCCGACATCGTGGCGGCTTACGTATCGAACAACAGCGTTCCGGTTGCCGAACTCCCCGCCCTGCTTTCTGGGGTCTACTCGGCCCTGTCCGGTCTCGGCCAGGGTGGTGCACCTGAGGCGTCGGTGGTCGAGAAGCCCACGCCTGCGCAAATCCGCAAGTCCGTGAAGGACGACGCACTGGTGAGCTTCATCGACGGCAAGCCGTACAAGACGCTGAAGCGGCACCTCAGCGGCAACGGCATGACGATCGAGCAATACCGCGAGCGCTTCGGCTTGCCGAAGGATTACCCCTCCACGGCTGCGAGCTACTCGGCGCAGCGCTCTGCGCTCGCCAAGAGCCTTGGTCTGGGTCAGCAGCGGCGGAAGGCAGCGGCGAAGACTGCCCACACCGACGAGACCATCACCGAGACGCCGAAGAAGGCTGGCCGATCGAAGAAGGCTGCAGAGCCGGCAGCGAAGCCCACCAAGGGCCGCAAGAAGGCTTCAGCGGCCGTCGCGGCTGAGTGAGGGTGCTCGGCGCCTACAGCCTATCGATTCAGGCTGTAGGCGGATCCAGGACGTGGGCGGCGAACGAATGCTACCCACGCTCCAACCCAAGCTGGACTTAACGAGCTATCCAATCGGTCGCCGATTCCATAGGCGACGGTATCGCTTCGTTAAGCTCCGCATGCTCAGCCTGACCGCTACAGCCGACTTGGATCGGCATGACAGTTTCGGACCCATATGCGCAGAGATTCACGGCGCTCGTTCACCGTCGAGATCAAGTCCACCGATCGTCGGCATGCGACCATCATCCCTCGGCGCTCGACTCCGTCAGCAGTCACCTCACCGTGGTTCAGCACGGTCGTCTCTCCCGAACCGCCAGCACCGGTCCCAGAGCAGCGTCGCGTCCTGCCCAGCCTCATCGTACCCGAGGCGGCCGAGATCGAGGTCGAGCTGGTGCCGGTCGCTGATGAGATCCGCATGAAGCGTCCGCGCGGCCGGCCTCGCAAGACCGCCCCCGCCCCGTGCGCGTCATTCGAAGATCTGGCTGATGCTGCGCCTGCTTCCCCGCCCTCGGTAGCCGCTGTGCCGCTGCCCGCGGAAGATTACGCTGTGGCGGCTCTCGCGCCAGCGCTTCGCTCCCTCAAGATTAAGCCAGAGCCGAACCTCGCACCTGGCGAGCGGTGGAAACGGCGTCTCGGGCGCTGGGCACGGTAAGCCCCGTATCTCGGTGGGCGGTCCTGTGTCGAAGTCCGTGCCGTTTGCACATCGCTCCCCGGGCTGATGATCCAGGGAGTGTGCCGGCCGACCTATCTGACCGCCCCTGTGCTGCTAGCTAATGCTGCCTCGAGGCGCATTGGATCGATGCGGGTGACGATCACGCCATGGTCAGGGCTTCCGTCGAAGCTAGCAAAGTAGAAACGCCCATCCGCGTCCCAAGCATTGAACCCAGTGTGGACGTGAAGATGAGCCAAGGCTGGATCCAACTCGGTCATTGCGCAAAGACGCCGCGTCTGGCCGGTCCCGAAATCGAATAGGTAGAGGGCTGTGTCCTCGCTTGGTCGTGGTGAGGTGCTGGTGCCAACGTAGGCGCTCTTGCCGTCGGGTTTCACTGCGAAGAGCCAGAACTCGACGCCACCCCAGCCCGCCTTCTTCCCTGTTTCGATTTGGCCCAGGTACGTCCAGGAATGTGCGTCCTGATCGAAGCGGTAGACGTGACCGCGATCGTCGCCGAACACGCACCGTTTCCCCCCGTCTGTGCATTGCCCCGTTTCCAGGGCCATGCCGTCCTGCAGTAGCCAGCCCTTCTCTTCGCCGAAGCCGGTCTCCGGGTCATAGTAGTGCACATGGTCATGCACCCCTGGCTCGTCCCAGTTGCTGGCCGTGAAATAGAGGCGGCCGCGCGCGTCGACCCACATCACCCGCCCCGTGTAGACGTAGGGCTGCTTGTAGGAGGCCGGGCGGCCGAGGTCCTTGGTGCGTCCGGTCAAGACGTCGTACCGGTAGATCGCACCAGTAGGCACGCCCGCGCCGTAGATGACGTTGCGGATCGGATCAGACACGAGGGTGACGGGATTGCCATGGGGCACGGCACTGCCGCCTGGCTCGGAGGCGCTCAGATCCGTGAAGCTGTCGTGCGCAGGATCATAGGCGTACC
This sequence comes from Methylobacterium sp. E-066, assembly GCF_022829635.1. Lineage (GTDB taxonomy): Bacteria > Pseudomonadota > Alphaproteobacteria > Rhizobiales > Beijerinckiaceae > Methylobacterium. Next base: position 11,069 of record NZ_JAKSYO010000045.1, on the reverse strand, counting down.
AGTGGAAGCCACGACGTTCGAGGTAGCCTGCGTTAAGATCCGACCGGTCCATGGTCGCGACGTAGATCTTGCCGTTGTGCCAGAGCGGTCGTGTGTGAAACTTCTGCGCCGTCTCGCCAGGCAACCAGTTGTGTGCGGCCTCCGAGGCTGAGCGCGCATCCCCGACATACCGCAGGGTACCCCCCTGTGGGTCGATGCGGTAGAGGGCTGCGTTCGTCGCGTGATCCATACCGCCGACGTAGACACTGCCGTCTGGCGCAGACCCTGTGGCGTGCCAACTCTGGGTCGGGTGAAGGCCGTTAGGCGTATCCGGCAGCCTCCAGTGCCAAGTGCCGTCAAGCGCACCCGCCCACCCAGTCTCGACCGTTGCAGGTCGCGGGCTCTGCCGTTCGGCGGGCTCACCCACGGCCTGCCCTGCGACGCCGACAAGCAGCAAGGCGGTGCTAACCAGCTGACGTATCATGGTATCCGCTCCCGAAAGGCGCGGTACATATCTACCTGCAGCGCTTCCGCTCTGTGTCAGCAGGCCAACACCCGCTTGCATGGCCCGTTCCACGTACCTCCTCTGCCACGCCGCCGAAAGGGTAGCGCTCCGAAGTCCTCCGGTCGCGGCCGGCAGTGGTCGGGGCCGAGCCTTCAGCGCTCCACCGGATCTGGCGCTGGCGGTCGCCAGCTCATCCCGTAATCGGGGCGGGCCTCGGCTTGCGAGACAGCCGCCCCTCCCGCATCGAGGCGGGTGAGGCCGCCGATCAGTGCCAGCACCCCGAGCCCAGTAGCGACCGCGATCAGGATCACGGTAGTCTGGCCGGCATAACCGCCAGCACGGGTAATTACCAAGCCGCCCAGTGTGAACACAGCGGAGACCCCGGTCGATATGGCAAGGGCGATGAGCATTACGCAATTCCTAGTGTGCCAAATCTGACGTCTGATGACCGACTGCGGATGCTGAAACAAGTGTTGAACGGTTACAAGACCTTGCCTGAAAGCCGACATTCAACTCTGCGCCCATCTCGGTCATTTCGCCCGTTTCTAGGAATGCTCTGAAGCAGACGTAGCAACGGTTGGATTGCGTCTTTGGATCGCGCCAGTATCGGAAGTAGGCTCTACGCCCAGAAGCGGACGTTCAGTTCAGGGGGGCTGACCGTCCGGTGTCGACCCATTTCAGATGGCCGGATGATCTGATTGTCGAACGTCGGATCGATCCGTTCGGGCGTTTTCGATTCGGGTGCGATCCGACCAATGTTGGACGCCCTTTGTAGACCATTGCATGTCGGCTCAGGCTCGTTTGGCGATCAGGCCGGTAGGCCCGCGATCGCCAGAGCTTCGGCGTAGATCTTCGCCGTCCTCTCCAGCGGAAAGGGGATGCGGGCGAAGAAGCCCGAGATCGTCAGGGTCGGCTCGATGGCGAGCAGGTCGTCGACAGCCGCCCGTGCGCGATCCACCCGCCCGAGCCTAACATTGGCGACCGCGAGCACGCGCAGGGCCACGGCGAAACGGCGGTTCTGCCCGAGGGCCAATTCGGCCCAACCGATCGCACCGGTGTCGTTCTCGTCGATCAAATCGGCGACTGCCATCACGCCGGACATCAGCCAGCCGCGCGGATCACGCGGGTTGAGCTGCTGCGCGCGGACCACCATGCTGCGGCCCTCGCTGCCATTGCCGCACATCGCCTCGATCCAGCCCGCGAGCGTCAACGCCATCGCGGAGTTCGGGTTGAGGAGCAGCGAGCGGCGGAAGATGTCCCGCGCCCGCTCACGCCCGCTCACGGCCATGTTCCAGATCGCGAAGGCGGCCATCCACAGCACCTGCGCGTCGCCAGGCGCGAGCTCGACCGCCTGCCAAGCCAGGTCGACGGCCTCGGTGCGGGCCTGGTCGTCCTGTTCGGCCCAGCCCTGGAAGTGGCACTGCGCGCGGCAATAGGCTGTCGCGGCCATCGCGGGGGCATAACCCGGTTCGACGATCAGGGCCTCGCCCAGGCAGGTCAGGGCCTCGCCCATCCCGGCGCCGGTGAACTCGGACATGTGGGCGTTGGCCCGCAGCAGAAGCTCGTAGGCATCGAGCCGAGAGGGGGCCGTGCGGCCGAGGCGACCGATCTCGGCCTGCTGCAGGGTCGGCTCGATCGCAGCAGCGACGCTGTCGGCGACCCGCTCCTGCAGCTCGAAAACGTCCTGCAGGTCACCGTCGAACCGGTCCGACCAGAGGTGGGCGCCCGAGGCAGCATCGACGAGCTGCCCCGCAATGCGCAGCCGGTCGCGGCTGCGGCGCACGCTTCCCTCGAGCACGTAGCCGACGCCGAGCTCCTCGCCGACCCGGCGCACGTCGATCGCCTTGCCCTTGTAGGCAAAGGAGGAGTTGCGGGCGATCACGAACAGGCCGCTCATGCGCGACAGAGCCGTGATGATCTCCTCGCAGATCCCGTCCGCGAAATAGTCCTGCTCGGGCTCACCGCTCATGTTCGTGAAGGGCAGGACCGCGACGGCCGGCAATCGCGATCCCGCGCGCCAGGCGGAGCCGGCGTCGGGTCCCGTCTCCGCCATCGGCTCGGGCGGGAGCTCCGCCAACTCCTGCACCGTGGCGACGAAGCGCACGCCCTTGCGCGGGAGCGTGCGGATCAGGCGCTGGTCGAGGCCCGTGTCACCGACCGCCGCGCGCGCGGCGTTCAGCCGGCTGCTGATCGTCGCCTCCGACACGATGCGGCCGTGCCAGACCGCCTCCAGCAGATCGTCGCGGCTGACCACGCGATCGCGGGCCGCGATGAGATGGGCGAGGATATCGAAGACCTGCGGTTCGAGGGCGACGAGGTTGCCCCTCTCCCTGAGCTCGCGCCGGGCGGTGTCGAGGGTGAAGGGCTCGAACTGGTAGATCACGCGGCCGCCTCAGCGATCAGGCCGGCTCAGCAGGGCCGTGCAGCGCCGAAAATCAAGAGGTCCTGAAGGGTAACTCCACGGCATCTGAAAGCGGCTCGCGGCCGGTGAGAGTAGTGTCCAGCGCATCGATACGCCAGCTGCGGGATGTGCCCATGCCGTCCGAAACCATCAACCAGAACCGCCGCCGCCTTCTCGGCGGCGCGGCTGCCACCCTCGCGGTCGCCGAACTCGGCCTCGTCAAGTCAGCGCGCGCGCAGGCGGGATCGGGCGCCGGCGCCGCGTTCGGGCCGCTCAAGGCGGTCGAGGCCGGCCTCCTGCGCGTCGGCTATCTCGAAGCCGGCAATCCCTCCGGCCCGGCGGCGATCCTGCTCCACGGCTGGCCCTACGACATTCACAGCTTCAGGGAAGTCGTGCCGGTCCTCGCTGCGGCGGGATACCGGGTGATCGTGCCCTACCTGCGCGGCTACGGCACGACGCGCTTCCTGGCCTCTGACGCCGTGCGCAACGGCCAGCAGGCGGCGCTTGCGGTCGACGTCATCGCCCTGATGGACGCCCTCGACATCCGTCAGGCCGTTCTCGCCGGCTTCGACTGGGGCGCCCGGACCGCCTGCATCGTCGCCGCGCTCTGGCCGGAACGTTGCCGGGCCCTGGTGTCGGTCAGCGGCTACCTGATCGGCAATCAGGAGGCGGGCAAGAAGCCACTGCCGCCCAAGGCGGAGCTCTCCTGGTGGTATCAATTCTACTTCGCGACCAGCCGCGGCCGTGCGGGCTACGAGGCCAACCGCACGGATTTCGCCCGGCTGATCTGGCGGACGGCGTCGCCGCGCTGGCAATTCGACGATGCCAGCTTCGCGCGGAGTGCGGCGGCCTTCGACAATCCGGACCACGTCAGCATTGTCATCCACAACTACCGCTGGCGCTTGGGCCTCGCCGACGGCGAGCGGCGCTACGATCCGCTCGAGGCACGCTTGGCGGAGGCGCCAAAGATCGGCGTGCCGACGATCACGCTGGAAGGCGACGCGAACGGAGCCCCGCACCCCGACCCCGCTACCTATGCCGGAAAGTTCTCCGGGCGTTACGCGCACCGGACGATCACCGGCGGCATCGGGCACAACCTTCCGCAGGAGGCCCCACAGGCCTTCGCGCAGGCCGTGGTGGACGTCGATGCCTCCTGACCGTCGTCTCCGCAGACACGGCGCCCTTCTCCTGGCCTGCGCCGCGTCAGGCCTTCTCGTCGCGGCCGCCCGGGCGGTGGACGAGAGCGGAAAGCCCGCCACGCCGATCTACGGCGTCACCATTCCGGATGGCTACCGCGACTGGCGCTTGATCGCTCCGGCGCTCGAAGACGCCCCGCTGAACGAGTTGCGCGCGGTCGTCGGCAACGACCGCGCCGTGGCGGCCTACCGGGACGGCACGCTGCCCTTCCCGGACGGGACGGTCTTAGTGAAGCTGGCCTGGGAGCGGATGCCGTCGGCGGAGTTCGAGTCGGCGACGGTGCCGGGCCGGGCCACGACCGTGCAGGTCATGGTCAAGGACGCGAAGCGTTACGCCGCGACCGGCGGCTGGGGATTCGGCCGCTTCATCGACGGCCAACCGGTGGACGAGGTGCAGCATCAAACCTGCTTCGCCTGCCACGAGGCGCGGGTGAGGAACCACGATTTCGTCTTCACGCGGTATGCGCGATGAGGCGCGCGCGGCTAAGGCGGCTGAGAATGGGTCGTCCCCGGGCCGAGGCGAGATGGTGGGCTGCCGTCATGTTCGGCAATCTGCGCGGATCCCTCAGCCACGAAATGGAACGCCCGCTCGCGGGCGGCACCTCAGGAGCCGCTTCCAACTTGGAGTCGAAGTTACCGCACGGTCGATGAACGGCTACGTCGGGGAAGCACCGACGGCGCTCCGGACAGTTGGCATGGGTTGCAATGACACACTCTCTCAGCGAACCTTCACTGACCGACTTCAACGCCACGAACTCCGCGACGGTGGCCTCACGCCGTGTGCGCCTTCTCACCGAGCCGAAAGTGCAGGTGCCTTAGCCATTCCTGATGAGCATCAGCATCCACGACGTCAGCGTCCCGGTCTTCGTGAACGCGCTTCGCAACATGAGCGCTTGGCTCGACAAGGCGGCATCGGAAAAGCCCGAGGCCGACTTACTCCTCTGCCGACTCGCCCCCGACATGCGGCCCTTGCCGGCCCAGTATCAAATGGCCTCCGACAGTGCGAAGAACGCCGTGGCGCGGATCGCCGGGATCGAGGCGCCCACGATGCCGGATGTCGAGGCCAGTTTCGCCGAACTGAAGGAGCGTTGCGGGAGGACCATCGCCTTCGTTGAAAGCGTCGATGCTGCTGCCTTGGCCTCGGGCGCGGAGCACGAAGTCGAGTTGAAGTTCCCGAACGGCACGGGATACCGTTTCACGGGGCAGGCCTATCTCACCGGATTCGCACTTCCGAACTTCTTCTTCCACGTGACCACCGCCTACGGGATCCTGCGCAGTGCCGGGGTGCCCCTCGGCAAGCCGGACTTTCTCCAGCACCTCGGTCCGCCGAACATCCAGGTTGCGAAGTAAGCGAACCCGTCGGGCGTCGGCCTGGCCCTGTTCAGGATCCATCCCGGCCGGGAGCCCAGGCATCGGCGACGGGGCATCGAACGAACCGATCTTGTGCTTGGGATGAGCGGATTCCGGGGACGGGATGACTATGCTTACCTCGATCGCATGCGTGCGACCTCGCTGGGCCCAATCGCGAGGTAGAAGCGGATCGCATCGTCGACCAGAGCGTCGGGCGTGACACCCGCTGCCTTCGCGGCCCGAGTAACTTGGAGGCCAAGCGCAAGATCGATGCGCAAGGCGGCACCCTGGCTCGGCGAAGCTGGTGCGACGGTCGGGGCAGGTATGGGTGCAGCACTGTTTCGCGACTCGAGCTTGCCAAGCTTGGCTTCGCGACGACCCTGGTGGACGAGAGCGTCAGCGCGCTCATTGAGACGGTCGCCGGCATGCCCCCGGACCCAGGTCCATTTCACGTCCCGCGCCGCGTTCAGTTCGTCGAGGCGCTTCATGAGGTCGACGTTCTTCACGTCCCCCGTCGTCGTGCGCCAGCCTTTCGCTTTCCAACCGCGCATCCACTCAGTCACGGATTTGACGACGTACTGGCTGTCGCACCGCATCTCGATTGCGGCCCCGGCCGGGAAATGCTCGAGGCCCTTGATCGCTGCCATCAGCTCCATGCGGTTGTTGGTCGTGGTGCCGGGCTCTCCGCCGCACAACTCGACCGTACCTTCCGGGGCCGCAACGACGACCCCCCAACCGCCTGGCCCTGGATTAGGGTCGCAGCCGCCATCGGCATAAACGATCGTGCGCATCGTGGCGTCAGCCCTTCCTTACTGGGTGGTCGATGGGAGGCTGCCATCGGTGCCCGAAATTAGCTGACAGATAGTATCTCTCCCCGGGCCGGTTGAGGACGCAAAAGGGCTCGCCGAATGCTCTACGGCGATGCGTAGTAGGTCTACATCGGCGGGGTGGGGCAAACGGCGTGTCCGCTTTTCTGGTCGATCCTCTCCGAAGCGGGCTAGCGGCTTTCGGCCATTTCCTTCCGTCCGCGAGAGCAGGGGCTTACGTCCGCTTTCCGGAAACAACGACGTCGTATCGTACGGCCGAGTTGGGTCGATGATGGACAGGCTGGCAGCCGTTACCTTGGAAACGTCACGGCCCACCTAGACTAGCACGCAACAACCTCGGCGGTTCGCCGGCCGGACAGACGGCCGGTCAAGCAGCCTTTCGGGTCCTGCCGGCGGTAGCTTTGCCCGAAACGTGCTTCCTCGCGGGCGTCGAGGGCTTCGTCTCCGTCTTGCGCGGCCGCGCCTTCGTCGGCGAACCGCCCTTCTCGGAGTCGATGCTGCGCTTCAAAGCCTCCATCAGGTTCACGACGTTGCCGGAACTCGGCGTGCCAGCCTTTGCCTTGCCCTTCGCCGGCTTCGGCGCCTTGCCCTTCACCAGGGCGATCAGCGCCTCCTCGTAGCGGTCCTCGAACTTCGAGGGATCGAACTTCCGGGTGGAGCGCGCGATCAGCTCCTCGGCGAGCGCCCGCATCTCGGCCGTCGGATCGCCGTCGGGCATGTCCTCGAAGTAGGCCGTCGGCGACCGGACCTCGTCCTGGTAGCGCAGCAGCGTCGCGAGCAGGCCTTTGCCGTAGGGTTCGAGCAGGACCACTCGCTCGCGTTTGTAGATGACGATGCGCCCGAGCCCGGCCATGCCCTTCTTCTTCATCGCATCCCGGATGACGGCGAAGGCCTCGCGCGAGACCTTGTCTTCGGCCGCGAGGTAGTACGGCTTGTCCAGGTAGCGCTCGTCGACCTCCTCGCGCGTGCAGAACGCCTCGATGTTGATCGTGTGCGTGCTTTCCAGAGCGATCTCGCTGAGCTCGTCGTCCTCGACCGGCACCAGCTCGTCCTTTCCGATCTCGCAGCCCTTCACCTGATCGTCACGCTCGACGGTGTGCCCGGTCAACGAGTCGACCATCAGCTGCCTGAGACGGTTGCCGGTCTTGCGGTTGATCGTATGGCACTTCAGCTCCCTCGACGAGCTGACCGCCGGATACAGTCCGACCGCGCAGGAGACGAGTGAAAGTCGAAGATGACCTTTCCAGTTGGCGCGGGCTGCCACGTCCGTCTCCTGTGTCCGTCGAAGTACTACCGCTCGTCAATGCAGCCGTAGTGTGCCGATCGGGAGCTTGACGGTTCAACGAGAGTCCAACTCGACTCGTTCCTCCACAGGCACGCCTGTGGATAACCTGCCCAGTATTGTCGTTCGCTCCTCCGTCCCGGTCCGCCCAGGAACCCGACCCCGCCGGTCCCGTTTCGTTGGAAACGATGACCGAACTTCTCAAACCGTATCGGAAAAGGCGGGACTTCGAGGCGTCCCCCGAGCCCAAGGGGAAGCGCGGCCGCAAGGCGGCGAAGGCGCGGTTCGTCGTCCAGAAGCACGATGCGAGGCGCCTGCACTACGACCTGCGTCTGGAGATGGACGGCGTGCTGAAGAGCTGGGCCGTGACGCGCGGACCGAGCCTGTCGCCCGCCGAGAAGCGGCTCGCCGTCATGACCGAGGATCACCCGGTCGATTACCTGGCCTGGGAAGGATCGATCCCGAAGGGCCAGTACGGCGGCGGGACCATGATCGTCTGGGACACCGGGGCCTGGGAGCCGGTCGGCGATCCGGCCGCCGCGCTAGCGAAGGGCCACCTCGAGTTCGCCCTGCACGGCGAGCGGCTCGCGGGCCGCTGGCACCTCGTGCGGATGAAGGGCCGCGGCGGCGAGAAGAAGCAGCCGTGGCTTCTCATGAAGGTCGACGACGAGCACGCCCGCCGCGACGGCGACATCCTGGTCGAGCAAGAGGCCTCGGTCCTGTCTGGGCGGACCAACCAGGATCTCGCGGACGGCGGGGCCGTGAGAGCCGATAACGCCGCCCGCGCCGATGTGGTGGCGGAACGAAAGACGAAGCCGCCGGCGAGCCGGTCCAAGAGCGCCCGCAAGGCGATCCTGCCGCCCTTCGTCGAGCCGGCGCTGGCGACACTCGTCGACGACGTGCCCACCGGCGACGGGTGGTTGTACGAGATCAAGCACGACGGCTACCGCATGCAGGCCCGCATCGACGGCGGCTCGGTGAAGCTCCTGACGCGCTCGGGACTGGATTGGACCGCGAAGTTCGAACCTACGGCCCAGGCCCTGAAGGCCATGAAGCTGCCCTCGGCCCTGGTCGATGGCGAGATCGTCGTCGAGACGGCGGCCGGCGTCTCTAGCTTCTCCGCCCTGCAGCAGGCGCTCGCCGCTGGCGATACCGGATCGGCGGTCTTCTACGCCTTCGATCTGCTCTACCTCGATGGCAGGGATCTGCGCGCGCTGCCCCTGATGGAACGCAAGGATCTGCTGCTGCAAAGCCTCGACGACGCCCAGCCGGGCGGCCCCATCCGGTTCAGCGAGCACCTCGCCGCCGACGGCGAGGCCATGGCGCGCCACGCCTGCAGGCTCGGCCTGGAAGGCATCGTCGCCAAACGGGCGGACGCGCCCTACCGGTCGGGCCGGACCGATGCCTGGCGCAAGATCAAGTGCAGTTCGTCGGAGGAGTTCGTGGTCGCCGGCTTCATGCCGTCGACCACGGCGAACCGATCCGTGGGGTCGTTGATCCTCGGGACGCACGAGGACGGCACTCTCGTCCATGTCGGGCGGGTCGGCACCGGCTTCCGCGACGCGGTCGCTCAGGATCTCTGGACGCAGCTGGAGCCGCTGCGCATCCCGGTGCCGTCCTTCGAAGCCGAGCTGCCGCCGCTGGCGCGCCGGAACGCCTGCTGGGTCGAGCCCAGGCTCGTCTGCGAGGTCACGTTCCGCGGTTGGACGCGCGACGGCCAGCTCCGGCACGTGTCCTTCAAGACACTCCGCACCGACGTGCGTCCGGACGAGGTCGTCCGGGAGGCGAAGCCGAAGCTGCCGAAGGCAAGGACGCGGAAGCCCGCGGAGGCGGTCGCGAAGCTGACGCATCCGGATCGCGTGCTCTGGCCCGACGTCGGCCTGACCAAGGAGGGGCTCGCCGCGTACTACGCGGAGATCGCCGACCGCATGCTGCCGCATGTGATCGACCGCCCGCTGTCGCTCCTCCGGTGCCCGGACGGTCTCGGCTCCTGCTTCTACCAGAAGCACGCCTGGGCGGGGCTCGACGAGCGGTACATCCGGCTGGTGGACGGAGAGAAAGCGGTCGTGATCCAGGATCGGGAAGGCCTCCGTGCCCTGGTCCAGGCGAGCGTCCTTGAGATCCATCCCTGGGGCGCGCGGGCCTCGGACCCGGATCGGCCGGACCGTCTGGTCTTCGACCTCGACCCGGGCGACGGCGTCGCGTGGGCCGATATCGTCGCCGGCGCCCTGGATGTGCGCGAGCGGATGTCGACGGCCGGCCTCTCCAGCTTCGTGAAGACCACCGGCGGCAAGGGGCTGCATGTCGTCGTGCCGATCGAACCGAAGGCCGGATGGGACGAGGCGAAGGCTTTCGTGAAGCGCATCGCGTCCGAGATGGCGAAGGACGCCCCCGGCAGCTTCATCGCGACCGTATCGAAGAAGGCCAGGGACGGACGGATCTACGTGGACTACCTGCGCAACCAACGGGGAGCGACCGCCGTCGCGGCCTTCTCGACCCGGGCCCGCCCCGGGGCGCCCGTATCTGTCCCGGTCGATTGGGACGAGCTCCCGTCGCTCGGGTCCGGCGCGCGCTTCGACGTCGCCAGCCTACCAGGTCGCCTCTCCGCCTTGCATCGCGATCCCTGGGCCGGGTTTGAGCGCGCAGCCCGGCCGTTGGAGGCTGCAAAGTGCCGGCGCCGGACCTAGTGGTCGTCGAAATCCAGCGCTCGGCACTCATCGCAAGGGGCTGCTTGCGACCCGTTACGGAAGCTGAGAACGTCTGCTTGCGGGCAACTCGGATGACTGTCGCCTGCGACTGGGTTGGGTGGTTTCCCGCCCGTCCGCTTCTGGACTACGCATGCATCGAAGCAGACATCGTCTGTGCTCCCTCGCAGTGTGAGGGCATGTCATGGGCGCTTGTCTCCGCCGGGTTTGAGTTCGTCGATGTGGTAAGCCATCAGCGGTGCCAGTCGGGCGATGTGTGGCTGCCACCGAGCCCGCAGCGCGACATAAGTCTCGGCGCCTGACCCGTCGGGCGTCGCCTCGATCCCCGCCGACGAGAGTTGCCTGGCAGCTTCTGCAAAGCGCGTGCGCCATGCCTCGCTCTCGGCCCTGCTGACGTCGGCTGGCGTCGGCAGGTCTCCGCGCGAGAATGTCGTTTCGAGCGTGACCACGAGCAGCATGGCGACGCGCCAGATCGCGTCGACGGCGGCGGCCTCCTTCAGCCATGCCGCCTGACGGCCCCCGATGCCGCTGCGGATCAGCGACACCGTGTCGAGGGCGACGAAGGCCTGTGCCGAAACCGAATAGAACGGCTGACGAAAGCGGAAGTAGAACAGCACCGGATAGAAGTGATGTGCCTCCTTCATCTCAGCCATGGACGCCGCCAAGTCGGCTAAGTGGGTGTATGTGTTTCGGCGTGCAACTTTGACCCCGTGAGGCGGGGGATCGGCGTCCAATTCTGACCCCCTAACCTCGTTCTCGCAGACTGCCCTCCGGTACGGCCGGAAGGGTGGTGTAGGGGGATGAAGGGCGTGGACACGATTGCG
>NZ_JAKSYO010000036.1 GCF_022829635.1 Methylobacterium sp. E-066 | reverse complement strand
CCTCTGTGGAGGCGGCCTGCTCGGTGGAGCCCTGGGACAGCTGCTCGGCCGAGGACGACAGTTCCTGCGAGCCCGCCGAGACGTTGCCGGCCGCCGCGTTCGCCTCGGTCACCACGGCGCGGAGCCGCGCCAGCATCGTCTGCAGGGCGAGACCCATCGTGTCCTTGTCGGAGAGCGGCTTGGCCTCGACGGTCAGGTCGCCCCCCGCGATCGCGTTGGCGAGGGCGGCGGTCTGCCTGAGATTGTCGGTCATCCGGTTCATGGCGGTGATCAGGTCGCCGATCTCGTCGTTCGATTTGACCGCGATCGTCTGGCCCAGATCGCCGACCGCGACGGCCTCGGCGAGCGACACGGCCCGCGCCATCCCCCGGGCGATCGAGACCGCGAGCCACCCGGCGATGCCGAGGCCGAGGAGGAGCGCGCCGGCCAATGTCGCCAGCATCAGCGTCTGGCTCTCCTGCGACGCCGTCTTCGCGTGCTCGACCGCCTCCGCCATCTGGCGGCCCTGGTAGTCGGACAGGAGGTCGAAGGCCTGGTTGGTGGCGATGGACGCGGCGCTGTACTCGCCCGACACGAGCTCGATCGCGTGGATGGGTGCGCCGGGCTCGATCGTGGCCAGGGCCCTCTGGAACGAGGCGAACCAGGTCTCGAAGCTCTTCCGGACCGTTTCGGTGGGAACCTTCAGGGCCGCGCCGACCCGGAGCAGGTTGTCCAGGCTGCGCCCGATCTCGTCGCGCAACTGCTTGGTCGCAGTCACGTGCTCGTCCAACCCGGCGACGCTGACCGCGCCCGTCGCGGCTTGCAGCCGGCCCCAGGCCCGTTCGAGGGGGATCTGGAAGGCCAGCACCGCCTTGATCAGATCGATGGAACGCTCGTCGGCCTTGGCCGTGAGAGCCTCCAGTTCCGTCCGCAGCACAGCCATGGCCGGGCGACCCACGCCGAGGATCTCCGCCCAGGCCCGGGCATTGGCATTCATCCGGGCCAGATCCACGATCCGGTTGCCCAGAGCGACCTGCTTCTCATACTTTTGGTCGAGATCCTGGACGAGCCGGGCACCCTCGTCGGTCGTGGCACCGACCTTGACCTTGGCGATGATCTCCTGCGCGCGCTTGCGGTTATCGAGGGCGCGCTTGAGCGAATCCGCAATCTGGGCGTCGTTCACGGTGATCACCGCCGTGCGCAGGTTGGAGGTGCTGCGGATGGTACTGCCCTTGGCTTCCAGCACCAGGGCCTGCGTCTCCGCGCGGCCGCGGAGGAACGCCTGGCTCCTGTCCGCCGCCACCAGGCCCTGGTAGCCCACCCCGCCGGCCAAGCCCGCCAGAATCAGCAAGGCGCCGAACCCGCCGGCCAGCTTGGCCTTGATCGAAACCCGCATCGCTTCAGTCCCTGCCGATCAATTCAAGATTGCTTGCATGTCCGGGATGATGACGAAATCATCCCCGGACTTGACGATGGAGCGGATGTATTCGGGCCGCCACGACGTGCCGATCTTCGGCGCCGGCTGGCGGGTCTCCAGGGCGACCGCGGTCACCTCGAACACCTTGTCGGCCACGAGCGCCACCAGGGTCGGATCGCCGTCGAGATCGAGCTCGATCACCACGAACCGGGTGTCCGGCGTCGCGGCCTCCATCGGCATGCCGAAGCGCTCGCGGATGTCGGCCAGCGGCACGACGTTGCCGCGCACGTTCACCACGTGGCCGAGATGCGGCCGCGCCCCGGCGACCCGGGTGGTCGGGATCGGGTCGATGATCTCCCGCACCATCCCGGCCCCGAGCGCGAAGGTCTCGGGGCCGATGCGCATCATCACGACCTGCAGGGCGTGGCCCTGCTCGATGGCCTCGACGAAGTCGGTCATCACGCCACCTCACGGTAGTCGCGCAGCCCGTCCGGGGCGGCGCCGATCTGTCCACCGGCCATCAGCTGGGCCGGATCGATGATGAGCGCCGCGGTGCCGTCACCGAGGATCGTGGCGCCCGAGAAGGTCGTGACGTCGGCATGCAGCTTCGAAAGCGACTTGATCACCGTCTGGTGGTTGCCGAGGATCTGGTCGGCCACGAGCCCGAACCGGGCCTCGCCCACCGAGACGATGATCACCTTCTGGTACGGGTCGGGCTCGCCGGTCGCCTCGAACAGGCTGCGCAGCCGCAGGAACGGCACGAGGTCGCCGCGGATGTTCAGGAAGTCCCGGCCGCGCTCGCTGCGCCCGCTCTCGGGCAGCTCGACGCATTCCTCCACGGCCGCCAGCGGCAGCACGTAGCGGCCGTCGCCGACCCGGATCAGCAGGCCCTCGATGATCGCCAGCGTCAGCGGCAGGCGCAGCACGACGGCGGTGCCCGCCCCCGGCTCGGTGGTGATGTCGATCGAGCCGCGCAGGGCCTCGATGGTCTTCTTGACCACGTCCATGCCGACGCCGCGGCCCGACAGGGCCGAGATCTGCTGCGCGGTGGAGAAGCCGGGTGCGAACAGGAACTGGTAGACCTGCTGGTCGGTGAGCGGGATGCCGGGGGCGACCAGCCCGCGCTCCTCGGCCTTGGCGCGGATGCGCGCCACGTCGAGCCCGGCGCCGTCGTCGCGCACGGTGACGAGGACCTGGGCGCCGACATGCTCGGCGGCGAGCGAAATGCGCCCGGTCGCGTCCTTGCCGGAGGCGGCCCGGTGGGCCGGGTCCTCGATGCCGTGATCGATGGCGTTGCGGATCAGGTGGACCAGCGGATCGGCCAGGCGCTCGATCACGGTCTTGTCGAGCTCGGTCTCCTCGCCGTCGGTGACGAAGGTCACGGGTTTGCCGAGATCCCCCGACAGGTCGTGGACCAGCCGCCGGAACCGGCTGAACAGCGCCCCGATCGGCACCATCCGGATGCTCATGGTGGTGTCGCGCAGCTGTGCCGACAGCCGCTCGATCTCCTCCGCGATGGTGTGGAGCCCGCCATCGGCGTGCAGGCCGGCGAGCTGGCTCAGCCGGGCCTGGGCGATGACCAGCTCGCCGACCCGGTCGAGCAGCTCGTCGAGCCGCTCGGCCTCGACCCGCATGGTGCTGGACCCGCGCGGCTCGGAGTTGCGGGCCGGGCCCCGGCACTCGGCCTCCGGCTTCGCGGCGGGCGGGGTCGCGGGCTTGACGGCGGGCGCCGGGGCGGACCGCTCCGGGGCCGGAACAGGCACGGGCGCCGCCACGACGGCGGGCTTGGGGGCGGGTTCTGGCGCCGGCTCGGGGGCGTCCAGCGGCGCCAGGCTCAGGACCATGTCGTCCCGGACGAACAAGAAGACGTCCTCGATCGCCTCCCGGGTCGCGGCGCCGCGGAGCGTCACGTCCCAGCCGAGCGCCAGGCTCTCCGGGTCCAGGGCGGCGAGGTCGGGCAGGTCGGCCAGCCGCGGCACCACGGTGCAGGGGCCGAGATCGCGCAGCTCGTCGAGCAGCGCCAGCGGGTTGGTGCCGTTGCGCAAGACCTCCGGGGCGAAGGCGATCCCGATCCGCCACCCTTCGGGCGCGGCGTTCAGGCTCGGGGCTTCGGGTTCTAGCTCTTGGGCGGTCTGGGGCTGGGCCGAGGCCCGGCTCACCAGGCGCTCGAGTTCGGCCAGGATCGCCTCGCCGATCACCGGGGCGGTGGAATCCGGATCCTCGATCAGCGTGCGGATATAATCCTTGGCCGAGAGGGACACGTTGACCAGATCGGCGCTGATCGGGACCTCGCCGCGCCGGACCAGGTCGAACGCGGTCTCGAAATCGTGCGTGAAGGCGGCGACCCGGTCGAAGCCGAACATCGCCCCCGATCCCTTGATCGTGTGCAGCGCCCGGAACGCGGTGTCGATCAGCGCCGAGTCGCCCGGCCGGTCGCCGAGGTCGAGCAGGGTGGTCTCCAGCCGGTCGAGAAGCTCGTTGGCCTCCGCCAGGAACACCTCTCGCGGATCATGGTCAGTCATCGTCGAGCAGATCCAGTTGTGCCGTCTTCCGAGGCATTCGGGCGATTACCGGCCCGTGAAGCCGCCGACCGGAGGCTAGATATCGCGATCAACCGGGTTGACGCCCGATCGGCACCAAACTCGGTCTACCGATCGGGAATCACCATACTTTAAACCCCTTAAGAAAAGAAGTCCTAACGTCGTTAAAAAATCCGCCTGATCGGAACTTTCCTGAAGAAACTTCGTAACACCAAGCGTTCAGATCTGTACTTTTTTGCAAAGACTCTAAGTTTCTATTTCGCCAATCCGGCACAATATCGATTGTGCACAAATAAACCACCGGATGTTCCGGTAGTTGCGCTACAATACCTGAAGTAGATCCAACCAATAATGTCGCCGGATGGCGAAAACTGGCACCGACCTAAAACAGATCGATCCCGGCGAGCGGATCGTCTTCGTTTTCCTCGGCCGGCGCCGCCGTTCCGAGCAGGCGCCGGGACATCCGCTCCCGGACCTCCCCGAGGGTGCAGCCGGCGATGGTGGCGGCGATCCAGTCCAGTTCCGACCCGGCGGCGTCGGCGGGGCGCTCCGGGGCGGCCCGCAGCGCCCGCAGGATCGCCTGGAGGTTCTGCATCCGCTGCTTGGCGAGATCCTGGAACTGCATCGCCACGATCGCGCCCGAGACGTCCTGGGTGATCGCCTCGGTGGTCTGCACGGTCTGGGTCAGCACGCCGGCGAAGCGCGAGCTCTGCTCGACCAGGGCCTGCATCACCAGGCGCACCCGGGCGTCGGCGTTCCGGCTCTCCTCCGACATGTCGATGGTGGCGATGTCGTGCAGGAGCGCGTGGCTGCTGCGCAGGCCGCCGGCGATCGAGCCGATCTGCTGCTTGATCACCCCGGAGAGCGTGTTGATCGTGCCGGCCAGGCTGCGCACCTCGTCGGCCACCACCGCGAAGGCTTTTCCCGCCTCCCCGGCCCGCGCCGCCTCGATCTTGGCGTTGAGCGCCAGCAGGTTGGTCTGGCGGTTGATCTTCTCGATCTCGGCGATGCTGCCATCCACCGAGGACAGTTCGCCCAGAACGCCGTTCAGCGCGTCCTCCATGGTGGCGCCGCGCGACGACATGAAGCCGATCCGGTCGTTGAGCATCGCCAGGATCTCGCCGAGCGCCGCCGCGACCTCGGCCAGCGGCCGCTCGGCGCCGTCGATCCGCACCGACTGGATCGACGTCACCAGCCCCTGCACGATCTCGGATTGGCCGCGGGTGGTCGCGGCGATGCGCTGGAACCGCTCCGACAGGCCGTGCACGTCGGTCTCGACATCCGCCGAGATGATCCCGAGTTAGTCGATCAGCGCGTCCAGGGTCTTGCGCTGGACCTCCGACAGGCCGAGCCGGGCCTGAAGGATATCGGCGGCCCCGAGCGGGTGCTGCGGCGCAGCCGGCTCGGCGGCGGGCGGGAGCCCGGCCAGGGCGAGCGCGCCGCGCGCATCCGATGCCTCCACGTGCTCCGACTTCAGAGTCGCGCGCCCCCAAAAGACCATCGATCTGTATTCCTCGGACTCGGCCAGCTCTCGCCGGGGACAGGCTCGAATTGACGGCCGTGAGCCGCCGGTTTCTAAGCCGGGCATCTGAATGAACAGTTATGCCGCATTCTATATGTGGAGCGCGTGACGCGATTTCTGCGATCCACCGCGCACAAAGATCGCTGCTAGACTTTCACGTGCGAATATAAATGCATATCGCATATCCGTTCATACGTTCGATCGAATATCAGTTGCTTCCGATCGACGATCGGAGCCGACCGCCGTACAAGCTACTCAATACAAAAACGTCTTCCGGCAGCCGACGAGCAGTTTTCAACAGAAAACGTTGGATAAAGCCTCGGACCTGCTGGGTCCTTATGGCCTCTCAAGGGAAACTTAACAGGACCGACTCTTAAAGCGGTCGACTGCAGCCAGTCTGGCCGCGCACCAGCAGCGGATTCCTCATGGCCGAACCTGTCACCCTCACGATGCCGCCGGATTGCACGCTCCGGACGGCGCAGGCGCTCCAGGCCGACCTGCTGGCGGCGCTCGACGGCGCGTCCGGCCTGGCGCTGGATTGCGCGGCGATCGAGACGGTGGACGTCACCTTCGTCCAGCTCGTCGTCGCAGCCGCCCGGTCGGCCGCGCCGCGCGGCGTCACACTCGACCTGACCAACCTGCCCGACACCGTCGCGGCGGCCTTCCGGCGCGCCGGCTTCGCGCCGCACGCGCCGTTCGCGACCGCACCCGCTCACTGATCCCAGAACCGGATTTTTTTCATGGCCACTGTTCTCGCCGTCGACGATTCACCCAGCATCCGGCAGATGATCAAGATCGTCCTGGGCCCCGCCGGTCACACGGTGATCGAGGCCGAGGACGGCGCCCAGGGCTTGGCCAAGGCCAAGGCCGAGGCGATCAACTTGGTGATCACCGACCTCAACATGCCGGTCATGAACGGCATCGAGATGATCAAGCAGCTGCGCACGGTGCCGTCCTGCGCGGGCGTGCCGATCCTGTTCCTGAGCACGGAATCGGACGAGGCGATCAAGCAGCAGGCGAAATCCGCCGGCGCCACCGGCTGGATCACAAAACCGTTCAAGCCGGAGCAGTTGCTGGCGGTGGTGGCGAAGCTGATCCGCGCCTGAGCGGGCGGCGCCGCAGCGCAGGAAACATCACGTCTCCCCTGTGCCGCGCGGGCTACGACGTTCACGCACCGTCTTCGGCGAAGCGCGACGTGCTCGCCTCCCCTTGTGGCTACGGGCTACACAGGTTTGAGGCACAGGCGCTGTTGCAGGCCGCGACGCGCCCCCTCTCCCGTGCGGGAGAGGGTTGGGGTGAGGGACCAGGTCTTTCCGGAAAGGTCTTATCCCTCACCCTGTCCCTCTCCCGCACGGGAGAGGGGACCCGAGCCTTCTGCGCCCACGGTATGAAAGCGGCTACGGTCGAAACCTGTGTAATCCTTAGACCCTGTTGGGAGGGAAAACGCGTGGTGTTTCGAGCGCCTGCGGGCGAGCAAAAGCGCGCCCGCAATGCCGCAACCAAGAATCCAGTCCCGCCGCAGATGATCTGCAATAACCGGTGCAACCCACGCGACAGACCTCGAAAACCCCTCTCGAAACCCGGTCTCGTCCCTAAAATCAGATCCGCGTGTGGATGAGCACGGCAGCGGCAACGTGGGACCGGAACGGGACCCCCACCGGCACGTTGACCGGCGCCATCACGATGCAATCACGGCGTCTCACACAGTTCGGCACAGCGGGTCGGGTACAGAATGGGCGGTCAGCCACCAGGGTCCGGAACGGCTGCGCCGCAGGCGACGGCCCCGGCTGGGGAGTCGAGCCAGGGGCCTGGGGCGGCCGGGACCATCGCGCTGAGCGACAGCTTCCGGCGCTTCGCCGACGTGGTGCCGCTGATGCTGTGGCGCTCGGACGAGAACGGCCATGCCGTCCACCACAACGAGTGCTGGCTCGACTTCACCGGGCGTCCCCTCGAGGAGGAACTGCGCCTCGGCTGGCGCAGCGGCCTGCATCCCGAGGATTTCGAGCGCCACGCCCGGATCGTCGCCGAGGCCTTCGCGGCCCGGACGCCGTTCACCGTGGAGTTCCGGCTGAAACGGCATGACGGCGTCTACCGCTGGCTGCTCGACACCGCCCGGCCGCTGGTCGAGGACGGGCGCTTCCAGGGCTATCTCGGCTCCTGCTTCGACATCACCGACCGCAAGCATGCCGAGGAGCATATCGAGCAGGCGCTCGCCGAGAAGGAGGCGCTGCTCGCCGAGGTCTACCACCGGGTGCGCAACAACCTCCAGGTGATGGTCAGCCTGATCGGCCTCTACGGCCGGGCCGCCCCGGACCCGTGCCGCGGCAGCTTCGAGGCGCTCGGCCAACGGGTGCGGGCGATCGCGCTGGTGCAGCAGCACCTGCACGAGGCGCCCCACATCGCGTCGATCGACCTGCACGATTACCTCCACCGCCTGGCCTCGGGCCTCGGGCAGCTGCGGCGGGCCGGGCGGATCAGCGTTCAAGTTGGCGGATCCGGCACCGGGCTGGTCGAGCCGCGCACCGCCAACGCGCTCGGCATGATCGTCGCCGAGATCGTGGCCGAGTGCCTCGACGCCACCGCCGAGCACGTCGCCTGCTCCATCGCCATCGAGATCGAATCGGCCGAGGGCCACCCCTTGCGCGTCTCGATCGTCTCCGGGGTCAGCGAGATGGCCGCCACCGGTCGCTCCAATATCCCAAAGCTCGGGCCGCGCCTGATCGCCGCCTATGCGGCCCAGGCCGAGATCCGGGTGAGCGGCGATGCCAGCATCGCCGAACCGCTGATGCTGATCCTGCCGCCGACGCAGCCCCCGGAGCCGTGAGCGCCGGCGCCGCGCCCCCTGGTGCTTCGCGATGGAGTCGCCAGATCTTTGCCGGGGCCTTATAGCGGCCCCGGCCCATTCCAGATCCGGTCCACCATGGTTCCCCCGATCGACACCATCGTCGAGAATTTCGCCTTCATCGACGATTGGGAAGAGCGTTACCGCTACCTTATCGAGCTCGGGCGCGCCCTGCCGCCCGCCGACCCGGCGCTGCATGCCGAGACCAACAAGGTCCAGGGCTGCGCCAGCCAGGTCTGGATCGACCTCGACGTCGACCGCTCGGATTCGGAGCCGCGCCTGCGCATGCGCGGCGACAGCGACGCCCACATCGTGCGCGGCCTCGTGGCTCTGATGATCGCGCTGTTCGACGGCAAGCCGCTCCGCGAGGCCGCCGAGACCGACGCCTTCGCGCTCTACACCAAGCTGGGTCTCGGCGAGCACCTGACCCCGCAACGCTCCAACGGCGTCCGCGCCATGGCCGACCGGGTGCACCGGGACGCGGTGCGGTTTCTGAAGGTCGAGGGGTAGGACGCGGGGCCAGCCGGCGATCCGTTCGACCGCCCGCTCCCACCCTCCCCCTCATCCCTACGCGCTACACAGGTTTGAGGGGCAGGCGTTGTTGCTGATCGCGACAGGCCGCCTCTCCCGGGCGGGGTACGATGTTCACACATCTGCGGACGAAGCGCGGGTCCCCTCGCCCCGCTTGCGGGGAGAGGCCCGCACGGACCTCGTCGTCCGTGCGGGAAGCGCAGGCGAAGCCGGAGCGGCGGTGAGGGGGCGGTTCAGGACGAGGCGC
>NZ_JAKSYO010000034.1 GCF_022829635.1 Methylobacterium sp. E-066 | reverse complement strand
CGCTAGCATGTCGGCTGTGACCATACGGACGAGCTCGTCGGCCTCCGCGATGAGGACGGCTAAAGGCCTGCTGTCAAACACAGACGTGCTCCGCGCGATCAGGGCGGGAGCGCTCGCGGCTCTCAGGCACTGGCGGCCGGGGCCCTCTCCCGACCCGGCCCGACGGCCGGCCCACCCTCCCCCGCAGAGGGGGGAGGGAAGGCGCGTACCATTACCGAATACGACCGCTTGGCGAGCCGAGCTTACCGGCCCGGGTTGCCGTCGCGCAGCGTGCCGGTCGGCTCCTGGACGTGGGCCTCGAGGAACCAGAGCTGCTTGTCGACCGCGCGCGAGATCTCGGTGAACAGGTCGGCCGTGCCGGGATCGCCGGCCTCGTCGGTCTCGTCGATGTTCTCGCGCACCGCGTTGGCGTAGGCGGCGTAGCTGTCGATCAGCGCCGCGACGTGGTCGGCGATGGCGTAGATCCCGGTCGGGTAGGCCGGCAGCTTGGTCTTCTCAGCGACCGCCTGGGTCGAGCCGAACGCCGTGGCGCCGAGCTGCACCGCGCGCTCCGCGACCTTGTCGTTGAGGTCGTCGAGCTCGGTGCGGAAGCCGTCGAGCATCTCGTGGATGCCGATGAACTGCGGACCCTTGAGATTCCAGTGGGCCTGCTTGATCGCCAGGGCGAGATCGATGCCGTCCGCCAGCCGGGCGTTCAGCGCCTGGACCGAGACCTGCTTGGCGTTCGAGTCGGTGTCGTTACGGGTCTTGTGCGAGCGGACGGTATCGCCCTTGCCGGTGTCAGCCATGAAATTTGCTCCGTAAACATGCGTGCGGACGGTCGCGAATAGGCCCTGACGGCCGCGATGCCTCGCCCGACGCGATTGCGTTGCACAACGCGACGGCCGGTCCGGTGTTCCGAGCCGCAGGTCTGACCTGCTTCAGGGCCAAGACTGGTCTTGGGCGCTCTGATCGCCTTTCGGACCGAGCTTCAGCGGCGCCGGCCTGTCTTGGCCATCCAGTCGGAGCGGTTGCCGCGGGGCAGCGCCTCGCCCACCGGAATCCGCGCGAGTTCCGCCGACCGGGTGGCGATCCAGCCGGTATGTTCGGCCACCGGGGTCACCGCGGTGAAGCCGCCGCAGGCGGTCCGGCGCGCACCCTGCTGCAGGGCGCCGCTCGACCAGCTCACCACGCCGACGATCCGGTAGCCGCCGGGGCCGCCGGAGAGGATCGGGCCGCCGGAATCGCCCAGGCACGCGCCGGCCCCGGAGGTCTCGGCCATGCGCCGCCGGTCGGTCACGACGGTCACCCGGTTGGCGACCTGCAGGGAGCCGATCGACACGAGATGCGCGAGCCGCAGGGTGCGGGCCGTGTCGCGCCGGTTCTCGGCCACGACGCCGAAGCCCGCGATGTCCACGGCCGCGCCGGTGTCGATCGAGGCGGCGCCGCGGGGATCGAGGGGGACGTAGTCGGCGTTCAGCGGCGCTTCGAGCTTGAGCAGGGCGAGGTCGACACCGGGCTGGTCCTCGGGCGTCGTGCCGGGCACGAAATCCGGATGCATGGTCGCGGCGATCACCTGCGTGCGGTGCTGGCGGAAGCCGCGGTCGACGCTGATCACCGTGTAGCCGGCCGGGCGCATCACGCAATGCGCGGCGGTGAGCACGAGGTCCTGGGCGATCAGGGTGCCTGAGCAGATCTCGCCCTCGGTACTCTCGATCCGCACCGCGAAGGTCCGGGCGCCGTCGGGATCGCGAGTGGTGGTGCCGTTGATCACCGCCGCCGCCGGCGCGGGCATCAGCCCGGCCAGGGCGCCCAGCATGGCGCCGCCGAGCCCCAGGCCGAACAGACGCTCACGGGGGCCGGCCTTGCGCATCGGGCGACGGGACATCGGGCACTCCGGGGGGCGCTCAC
Organism: Methylobacterium sp. E-066; assembly: GCF_022829635.1. GTDB lineage: Bacteria > Pseudomonadota > Alphaproteobacteria > Rhizobiales > Beijerinckiaceae > Methylobacterium. The sequence goes on along the minus strand of NZ_JAKSYO010000034.1, from coordinate 15,940 downwards.
GGCGCAAGAGGGGACGCCGCGGCGACGGCGCGGCGCTGCGGGAGCCTAGAGCAAGGCAATGAACCGGCCAAGCTGCGGTTCCGAGCGGAGACGTCGGAGGCGAGCATCGATGCCGGAGATGCGCGCGTCTCTCCCCCTCTGCGGGCTATCGGATTCCCACATCCCAGGATGTGGCGCGGGTCGCCTCTCCCGTGCGGGAGAGGGGCAGGGTGAGGGATGCGACCTTTCCGGACAGACCTGGTCCCTCACCCCAACCCTCTCCCGCACGGGAGAGGGGGCGCGTGGCGGCTTTCGCAAGCCGATGTGCGACCATCCTCTGCGGGGCAGGGAGGGCGCGTGTCAGGTCCGGACGATCTTTATTGTCTCGGCATGGCGCCTCAACCGCCCCACCGCGCAGTCCGACCCCACCCCGCCAGCACCCGATCGATCCAGCCGCGCTGCGGCCCGACCAGGATACCCTGGGTGAGGCCGCCGCACGGGCCGCCGATCCAGGCGGCGAGCGCCAGCACGGCGCCGTCCGGCCCGGCGATCGGGCCGCCGGAATCGCCCTGGCAGCCGCCGCCCGCGTCGCCCTTGAGCCAGACCAGGATGCGGCTCGGCCCGTGGGGCTCGATCACCGGCAAGGCGACGCTGCGATAGGTCCCGGTGGAGCGCGGGTCGCCGGGCCGGGCCGCGCCGTAGCCCGACAGGGTCAGGGACTCGCCGGCCCGCGGCAGCGCCGCGCTCAAGGTGACCGGGGCGAAGAGCGGCGGCAGGGGCGTCGCGGTCCGGATCAACGCCAGGTCGATGGAGCGCCGCCGCCCCGATGCGGCGCCGGCATCGTAGCCCGGATGCGTCGCCTGCGCTGAGACCTCGACCAGGACCGGCGCGCCCGCCGCGTCGCGAAAATGGACCCGATGCTCCCGCCCGGCGGCGGCGCAATGGGCGGCGGTCAGCACCGTATCGGGAGCGAGCACCAGCCCGGTGCAGACGCCGCCATTCGAGGACAGGACCATCACGGCCCCGCCGGCCGGCGCCTCCGCGCCGCCGACGATCGCGCCGGCCGGACGGCCCGCGAGCGACAGGACAGCGGCCAGGGCGGTGAGGGCCGCCCGGCGGCGCTTCGGGACCGGCATTCGAGACTTCCAGCGAGGGGGCAACGCGATGATCCCGATACGCGCCGACGGGGCCGTGGTCGAGCCGGTGAGCGTGGCGGAGCTGCGCGCCTATCTGCGCCTCGATTCCGACGATGGCGGCACCGAGGACGGGCTGCTCCAGGCCCTGATCACCGCCGCCCGGGCCAGCCTGGAGATCGAGGCGCGCCGGGTCCTGGTTCCCGGCCGCTACCGGATCGCCCTCGATGCCTGGCCCGCGAACGGCCGGCTGGCCCTGCCGCTGAGCCCGCTCGTGGCTTTGGTCCGTGTCGGCTTCTCCGAGGCCAAGGGCGTCACCGAACTCGCCGCCGGCCTGGTCCGCCTCGGGCCCGACCCGATCGAGGCGCCGGGCCTGCTGATCGACTTGGGCGTGCCGGACCCGGCCGGCCGCACGATCCTGATCGAGGTCGCGGCCGGGTTCGGGGGCGACGGGCCGCCGCTCCCGGCGCCCCTGCGGCTCGCGATCCTGCGGCTCGCCGCCGCCCGCTACGAGCATCGCGGCGACGAGCCGGATGCCGCCCGCACCGACGCCGCCGACCTCGCCGCGCCGTTCCGCCGGATGCGCCTGTGAGCCGGCTCACTCTTCGATCGCGACCCACCGGAGCTTCGCCGATGGCGACCAATCCGCATCACCCGCCGCTCGGCGCTCGGCGCCGCCGCTTCGTGCTCGAACGGCCCCTGGAGCAGCCGGACGGGTTCGGCGGCGTGCTGCGCCGCTACGTCGCCGGCCCGGTCCTGTGGGGGGCGATCACCCCGTCGGGCCTCGCCGACCGCCCGGAGGGAGGCCGGACCGACACGCTCCCCGCCTACCGGGTCACCCTGCGCGCCCGGATCGCCCTCGACCCGACGATGCGGCTCGCCGCCGGCCCCCGCCGCTTCGCGATCCGCGCCGTCAGCGAGCCCGACGCGAAGGGCCGCGACCTGATCTGCCATGTCGAGGAGCTGGCCCGGGAGAGCGCGTCGTGAGCGACCCGAGCCCGCTCCTGGCCCTGCGGGCCGGCCTGATCGCCCGCTTCTCCGGCGACGCCGCCCTGGCCGTCCTCCTCGGCGGAAAGGTCCGGCTCCACGACGAGCCGCCCCGGGGTTCGGTGCCGGTCTACGCCCTGTTCGGCGAGGCCGAGATCGTGGACGATTCCGTCGACGGCGCCGAGCGCCATCGCCACAGCCACGCCATCGCGGTGATCGCCAAGCCCGGCTCGGTCCGCACCGCGCTGGATGCCGCCGAGCGCATGGCCGCGCTGCTGGCCGACGCCGCCCTGCCGCTCCAGGGCTGCCGTCTCGTCACCCTGCGGGTGCGGGCGATCAAGGCGACCCGCGACGCCCGCACAGGCGAGGCCCGCGCCACCCTGACGCTCGAGGCCGTCACCGAAATTCTTTGAGACAGGCAGGGTTGCCGACCCACCCCCCTTTCCCGGACGCCTGGAACGCCAGTGGAAGGCGATCCGGGACCCAGCAGGCAAAGCGCCGCGTCGCGGCATCATCGAGAATCAACACAGACGCTTCGCGTCGTCTTGTGCTGGATCCCGGGTCGCCTTCCGCTGGCGCTGCATGCGCCCGGGAAAGGGCGGTGCGCGTCCGGCGACGTTCGATCCCAAAGCATGAGGAGGGCCCGATGGGCGCACAGAAGGGCAAGGACCTGCTGCTCCGGGCCGGCGACGGCGCGGGCGGCTTTGTGGCGGTGGCGGGCCTGCGCACCCGGCAGATCACCCTCAACGCCGAGACCGTGGACGTCACCAACGCCGATTCCACCGGCCGCTGGCGGGAGCTGCTGGCCGGCGCCGGGGTGCGCCGGGCCGCGATCTCCGGATCCGGCGTGTTTCGCGATCAGGCCTCGGACATACGCCTGCGGCTGATCTTCTTCGAGAGCGCGATCGAGACCTTCCAGGTGGTCGTGCCGGCCTTCGGGACCCTGGAGGGGCCATTCCAGATCGCCAGCCTCGAATACCGGGGCGACCATGCCGGCGAGGTCACCTTCGACATCAGCCTCGACTCGGCGGGCGTGCTCGCCTTCACGGCGGCCTGAGCCATGGCCAACCGGATCCGCGGCGAGGTGCCGCTCCAGCTCGCCGGCCAGCGCTACACCCTGTGCCTGACGCTCGGCGCCCTCGCCGAGTTGGAAGGCGCGCTCAAGGCCGGCGACCTCGTCGGCCTGGCCGAGCGCTTCGACGGCGGCCGGGTCTCGGCCCGGGACCTGATCGCCCTGCTGGGCGCGGCCCTGCGCGGCGGCGGCCACGCCCTCGACGACGAAGCCGTAGCGAAGCTGCCCCTGGCCGGCGGCCTGGAGGCGGTGTCCACCGCCCTGGGCGAGGTCCTCGCCGCCGCCTTCGGGGAGGCGCCGGGCCCCGCAAACCCTCGGTAGAGCCGGTGCCCGACGGTTTTGCGTCGGCGCCGGCTCGAGCCCCGGCCTTCCCCTGGGACGACGCCCTGGCGCTCGGCCTCGGCGCGCTCGGCTGGAGCCCGGCCGCCTTCTGGGTGGCCACGCCCCGCGAATTCGCTGCCGCCCTCGGCCCTCGCCGCGGCCCGGAGCCCCTGAGCCGCGACGCGTTCGAGCGCCTGCTCGCCGCCTATCCGGATCCGGGCCACTGAACGGAACCGGGGCTTCGCCCCGGACCCCGCCAAAGGGCTGAGCCCTTTGGGATCCCGGGTTTTGGGACCGTGCCGATCCCGACCACAAGGAGGCCCGCCCGATGATCGACGCCGAGCCCGATCCGCAGGATGCCGCCCGGATCAAGCAGCTGGAGACCCTGGACCAGCTCGCCAAGAATTTCGGCCGCAGCCTGGATTCGGCGCTCACCCGGGGCGCCGCCTCGGGGCGCAGCCTCGACGGCGTGCTCGGCACGATCGGCAGCAAGCTCGCAGGCGCGGCGGCCCGGGCGGCCTCCGGCCCGATCCGCTCCGGCATCACCGGCCTGGTCAACGCCATGCTCGGGGCCGGCGCCGGCAGCGAGACCGGCTTCGCCCGGGGCGGCGTATTCCGGGGCGGCCGGGTCCAGCCCTTCGCGGCCGGCGGCGTGGTGGCTGCGCCGACCTACTTCCCGATGGCGAATGGCGCCGGCCTGATGGGCGAGGCCGGCCCCGAGGCGATCCTGCCGCTCAACCGCGGCCCAGACGGCCGCCTCGGCGTCGCGGCCGGCGCCCCCGCTTCCCGGCCGGTCTCGGTGACGGTCAACATCGCCACCCCGGACCCCGGCGCCTTCCGCCGCTCGGAGGCGCAGGTCACCGCCAGCCTCGCCCGCGCGGTCGCCCGGGGGCAGCGGGCGACGTGAGGGTTTGAGGAGAGTCAGGAGATCAGCCCGCCGCCATCGACGACCAGCGTCTGCCCCGTGGCGAAGTCTTGGCGCATCAGAAACAGATAGGCCTCGGCCAAGTCCTCGGCGGTGCCGACGCGGCCGACCGGCAACCGCTCGCCCGCTGCCGCATACATCGCCTCGCGATCGGCCTCGGGAATATCGCTCCAGAGCGGCGTGCGCACGAAGCCCGGCGAGACGATGTTGACCCGGATCGGTTTCAGCTCCAGCGCCAGGGCCCGCGTCAGCCCCTCCATCGCCGCGCAGACGCTGGCGCCGAGCGCCCAGCCGCCCTGAGGCGGCCGCGCCCCCGCGATGCCCGACGTGAAGACGACGGAGCCGCCCGGCCGGATGCACGGCGCGCCGTGCTTGGCCGCCGCGAAGGCGCCCCAGAAGCGGACATCGAAGAACTGCCTCGCGTCTTCGAGAGGCAGGTCGGTGATCGGGCCGATCTTGAGGCTTTCCCCGGCGGTGAACACCAGATGATCGAAGGCGCCGATTCGCAGGAAGGCCTCCCGCATCGCCGCTTCGTCGCGGAGATCGAGAACGATCCCCTCGGCGTTCGCCGGCAAGTCGGCCAGGGCGGCCCCGACCCGTTCCGGCGTCCTGGAGACGACGATCGGCGATCCGCCCTCACGCGCCACGGCCTTCGCCACGGCCAGACCGATGCCGGAGGTCCCCCCGAGCACCACCACACGCTGTCCATCCATTGTCATCGTCGCGCTCCCGATCCGGTGCAGATTTCCGCTCCGGGATCAGGCTAAGCGCTGGACGAGGCGTGACAGAAGCGCATTATCCTCACGCTTATCGTGACTTGGGATCACCGATGAACGTCGATCCAAGGCTGTTGGGTGGGATCGGCACCCTGATCGCGGTGGCGGAGGCCGGAAGCTTCGCGCGGGCGGCCGAGGTGCTCCACCTCACGCCCTCCGGCGTCAGCCGTTCGATCGCCCGTCTGGAGGCGCGGCTGGGTGTCCGTCTGTTCGAGCGCAACAGCCGGTCGAACACGCTGACGGAGGCGGGGTACAGGTTCTTCGCCGAGGTTTCACCGCTGCTCGTCGGCATCTCGGAGGCGGCAAGCCATGCTGCAGGCGATGCGGTGTTCGTGCGCGGGCGGCTTCGGGTGAACTGCGATGCGTGGTTCGCCAGCCTGATGCTGGCACCGCGCCTGCAGACTTTCCTCGACGCCTATCCCGATCTCACCCTCGACCTCGTGGTCTGCGACAGGCTGGGCGACCTCGTGTCGGACGGGTTCGACGTCGCCATCCGGTTCGGCGAGCCGGAACCATCCGGGCTGGTGACGCGAAAACTCTCGGAAACGCGCATCGTCACCTGTGCCGCGCCGAGCTATCTCGCCCGGCGCGGTGCTCCCGGCCACCCGCGCGATCTGGCCTCCGGGCATGAGTGCCTGCTGTTCCGCGACCCCGTTACAGGCCGGCCCTTTCCCTGGGAATTCCACCGCGGCGGCGAGGTCCTCGGCGTGAAGGTCAGCGGCCGCCTTCTTCTGAACGATGTCGCGACCAGTCTATCGGCCTGCCTTGCCGGCCTCGGTATCGCCCAGCCGATGGCCCTCGGCATCGACGCGATGCTGCGTGACGGCCGCTTGGTGGACCTGTTTCCCGATTGGGCCGACGAACGCTTCCCGCTGCATATCTACCACCCGTCGCGGCACCTCTGCCCTCTGATCGTCCGGGCGTTCATGGATTTCGTCGTTGCCACGATAAGCGCAGGGGACCGCGAGCCTCAGCTGCGGTGACCGGAGGCCGCGGACAAGCCGGCTGCGTGGATCCCCGGAGGCCTCCTTCGAGGTCCACTTGCGCGGGGACCTTCAGCGTCAGGTGAAGATGAGTGAGGCCCGGCGAACAACTTTGGAAGACAGTCGTCGCAAGCACTCACAGCGTGCCGGCGCGCAGCTGATCACGCTGACCCATCTTGCGTTGCCGGAAGGTCCTTCAGGGGTCCCCTCACGCCGCCTTGCTGGCCGCCGCCTCCCTGGCCCGGCTGCGGTGTCCGTCGACGCTGACCGGGGGGACGCCCTCGATGGTCACGCGGCGGACCACCCGGGGCTGGTCGCCGTAATCGTCCACGGCGCGGTGCACCGTCGCCCGGTTGTCCCAGATCGCCACGTCGCCCAGCCGCCAGGACCAGCGCACCGTGTTTTCCGGCCGGGTCGCGTGGTCGGTGAAGATCGCCAGCAGGTGCTGCGAATCCGAGGTCGTGAGCCCGAGGATGCGCTGGATGAAGTGCCCGACGATCAGCCAGCGCTCGCCGGTCTCTGGATGCACGTGAACCAGCGGGTGCTCGGTCTCGTAGACGGTCTTGGTGAACACCTCGTTGTAGCGCTGGCGGCCGGCCTCCGGGGCGTTCACGCGCCCGCCGACGTAATCGTACACGTTGGAGTGCAGCGCCCAGAGCCGGTCGGCGAGGTCGCGCAGGGGCTCGGGCAGCTCCGCGTAGGCCGCCGCCGTGTTGGCCCAGAGAGTGTCGCCGCCATAGGCCGGCAGGGTCACGGCGCGCAGGATCGAGATCGCCGGATAGGCCGGCACGAAGGTCACGTCGGTGTGCCAGGAGCTCGCCCGTTCGCCCCGACTGCCGTCGAGGTCGAGGACGCCCGTGGTCCCGGCCAGCGACGGCACGGTCGGGTGGGGGACGAGGTCGCCGAGCCGCCGGCCGAACGCCTCCTGGCCCGCCTCGTCGAGGTCCTGGTCGCGGAAGAACACCACCTTGTGGGTGACCAGGGCCTGGCGGATCGCCGCCACCGTCGCGGCGTCGAGATCGCCCGAGAGCGCGACGCCGCGGATCTCCGCGCCGATGCGGCCGGCGACCCGGCGGATGTCGAGGGTGGGGTGCAGCGGCTGCGGGACGGCGCTCATCGGAAGGCTCCTCGGTGGATCGGCGACGACGCACGCCTCGCGGCCAAGATATTTCAAGATCTGCCGGAGATGGAAATCTTCGACGAAGCGTCTGTCGTCTTCGGTGATCTTTGACCGGTCTCGGCCGGTTGTCGATGAACGGCGTTTCCGAAGTTTCGCCCGTTTCCAAAAGACTCTTCCCGGTCATCCGCGGCCGGGAGGACGTGCCTTCTCCGGCCCCTTCTCCGGGATCATCGCGCCATGGCCGACGCCTTCCACGAGGTGCTGTTTCCCCTCGACGTGTCGCTGCGCGGCAGCGGCGGGCCGCAGCGGCTCACCGAGATCGTCACGCTGGCCTCGGGGCGGGAGCACCGCAACGGCCGCTGGGCGGATTCCCGCCGCCGCTACGATGCCGGGTTCGGGGTGCGCGGGCTCGATTCCCTCCACGCCGTGCTGGCCTTCTTCGAGGAACGGCGCGGCCGGCTCTACGGCTTCCGCTACCGCGACCGGGTCGATTTCCGCTCCGGCCCGCCCGGCCGGGCGATCGGCCCCCTCGATCAGCCGCTCGGCACCGGCGACGGCGCCACCGCGTCGTTCGCGCTGACCAAGACCTACGGGTCCGGCTTCGCGCCCTATCGCCGGCGCATCGCCAAGCCGGTTTCCGGCAGCGTCCGGGTGGCGGTTGCCGGCCGGGAGGTCGGCGCCGACGCCTTCGCGTGCGACCCGACCACCGGACTCGTCACCTTCGCGGCCGGCCATGTCCCGGCCAAGGGCGCCGCCGTCACGGCAGGCTTCGCCTTCGACGTGCCGGTCCGCTTCGACACCGACGACCTCACCATCGACCTCGCCGCCTTCACGGCCGGCGAGATCCCAAAGGTGCCGCTGGTCGAGATCGTGCCGTGAGCGACGCAGATTTCGGATCGTCCGGTCGGCCGCGAAAAGGCGCGGGTCCCCTCTCCCGTGCGGGAGAGGGACAGGGTGAGGGGTGCGACCTCTCCGGACAGACCTGACCCCTCACCCCAACCCTCTCCCGCCCGGGAGAGGGGGCGCGTCGAGCTCTGCAAAAGCTGTCGCGCCTCAGACCTGTGTCGCCCGTAGGTGCCTTGAGGGGAAAAAGATGCGCGATATCCCAAGTGCCTTCGCGGCCCATCTCGCGGGCGGCGTCACCACCCTGTGCCGCTGCTGGTCCCTGCGCCGGCGGGACGGCGTGGCGCTGGGCTTCACCGACCATGACCGCGACCTGACCCTGGCGGGTCTGGCCCACGCCGCCCGCACCGGGCTGGATGCCGCCGAGGCCAGCGCCGAATCCGGCTTCGCGGTCTCCGGCGGCGACGTGGCCGGGGCGCTGAGTTCCCTCGGGCTGACCGAGGCCGACATTGCTGCCGGCCTCTACGATGGCGCCACGGTGGAGACCTGGCTGGTCGACTGGACCAATCCCGAGACGCGCCTGTTGCTCGATGTTGGCACGATCGGCGAGGTGCGGCGCGAGGGCGACGCCTTCGTGGCGGAGCTGCGCGGCCTCGCCCACCGGCTCGGGGCCGAGCGCGGCCGGACCTTCCGGGCGACCTGCGGCGCCGATCTCGGCGATGGCCGCTGCCGGGTCGATCTCGCGGCCTGGCGCACCACCGGCCGGGTCACTGGCTTTCCCGAACCCGCGACCCTCGCGATCACCCTGGCCGGCGGCTTCGCGGACGGGCTGTTCACCGGCGGAACGCTCACCTGGACGGCAGGCGCCAATGCCGGCCTCAAGGCCGACGTGCGGCTCCAGCTCGACGCGCTCCTCGAATTGTGGACCCCGCCGCCCCGGCCGGTGGCGGCGGGGGATGCGTTCAGCCTCACCGCCGGCTGCGACAAGCGGCTCGCCACCTGCCGGGACCGCTTCGCCAACGCGGTCAACTTCCAGGGCTTCCCGCACATGCCGGGCAACGACGCGGTGATGCGCGCGGTGCCGGGCTCGGAGCCCGTCCTTGACGGTGGGAGCCTGTTCCGATGAGCGCGATGCCACGGGAAATCAGCCCAGATATCGGTGTGGCGGCCCTCGGCGAGGCGCGGCTGTGGCTCGGCACGCCCTATCGGCACCAAGCCTCCCTGCGCGGCGTCGGCTGCGATTGCCTCGGGCTGCTGCGCGGGGTCTGGCGTGGGCTCTACGGGGCCGAGCCGGAACCGGTGCCGCCCTATGCCGCCACCTGGGCGGAATCCGCCGCCCCGGGCACCGACCCGCTCACTGCGGCGGCGGCGCGTAACCTCGTGCCGGTGGCCGGCGCGACGCCGGGGCCGGGCGACGTGCTGCTCTTCGCCTTCCGGTGCCACCTCCCGGCGCGCCACTGCGCCATCGCCACCGGCGACGGCGCCATGATCCACGCCCACGACCACGCCGCCGTGGCCGAGGTGGCCCTCACCGCCTGGTGGCGGCGGCACCTGACGGGAATGTTCCGGTTCCCGGAGGATCCTTACGAGGAGCCGGTCGCCACGGTGAGCTTGACGCCCAACGCGTCCATGACCTTGCGGACGGTCTCGTAGCGCAGCTTCGAGCCCGGGGTGAGCGCCTTGTACAGACTCTCCCGCCCGAGACCGGCCTCCCGGGCGATCTGGCTCATGCCGCGGGCCTTGGCGACATCGCCGAGCGCCGCCACGAACAGCTCGGGATCGGGATCCTCGAGCGCAGCCGCGAGATATTCGGCGATCGCCTCCTCGCTGTCGAGGAATTCCGAGGCATCGAAGGGTGTGAAGGACATCAGGCGATACCGTCGAGATGTTTGGCCAGGACCTTGGCTTTCTGAATATCTCGATCCTGACTGGATTTCTCGCCGCCGTTCAGGAGCAGATAGGTCACCTCACCCCGCCGAACATAATAAAGGCGATACCCCGGACCGTACGCGATCCGCATCTCGAACACGCCATCGCCGACCGGTTTGACGTCGCCAAAATTGCCGAGGCCTGCGGCGCGGATCCGGGCGGCGATACGCGCCTTCGCGCGGTGATCCCGCAGGTCGGCAAGCCACCGACGGAAGCTATCGGACAGCAGAATCGTCGCCACGGCGACAACGTATTCGATCGGATACGGCGCGGCAATCCGCGAACCTCGTGTTCGATCGACCCTCGGACGCCCGGAGCCCGCCATGGCCACCCTGATCCTGTCGACGGCGGGCGCGGCGGTGGGGACCGCTCTGGGCGGGCCGATCGGGGCCGTGGTGGGCCGCGTGCTCGGGGCGGCCGCGGGGGCGGGGCTCGACGGGATGCTGTCGGGTTCCAGGCGGCACACCCGCTTCGTCGAGGGGCCGCGGCTTGCCGACGTCGCCGGGCTGTCCTCCACGGAGGGCGACCCCATCCCCCGCGTCTACGGGCGGGCGAAGATCGGCGGCAGCCTGATCTGGGCGACGCGCGCCCGGGAGGTCGCCAACACGACGGTGGAGCGCGCGGCGTCCGCCTCCAAGGGCGCGGGCGGGCAGAAGACCGTGCGCACCCGCTACGCCTACTACGCCAACCTGGCGGTCGGCCTGTGCGAGGGCGAGATCGCGATGGTCCGCCGGATCTGGGCGGACGGCAAGGAGATCGACCAGATCGGGATCACCCTGCGGGTCCATACCGGCGGCCCCGATCAGGCGCCGGACCCGCTGATCGTCGCCAAGGAAGGCGCCGAGAACGCCCCGGCTTATCGCGGCCTCGCCTACGTGGTGTTCGAGAACCTGCCGCTCGCCGATTTCGGCAATCGCGTCCCGCAATTCGCCTTCGAGGTGGTGCGCCCGGTCAACGGCCTGTTCCACCGGATCCGCGCCGTCGACCTGATCCCGGGGGCGGGCGAGTTCGCCCTCGATCCGAACCGCGTCACCGTCGATCTCGGCCTCGGCCGGACGCAGGCGGCCAACCGGCACCAGCTCCAGCGCGCCACCGACGTCAGCGCGTCCCTCGACGCCCTCCAGGCCCTGTGCCCGAACCTGCGCCGGGTCGCCGTGGTGGCGACGTGGTTCGGCACCGATCTGCGCGCCGGAACCTGCCGGGTGGTGCCGAAGGTCGAGACCGCGGGCAAGCAGACCAAGCCCGAAGCCTGGAGCGTCGCCGGGATCACGCGCGAGAAGGCCGAGGTGGTCTCGACCCTGCCGGACGGCACCCCCGCCTATGGCGGCACGCCCTCGGATGCCGGGCTGACCCGGCTCGTGGCCGACCTCGTGGCCCGCGGCCTGGACGTGCTGCTCTACCCGTTCGTGATGATGGACGTGGCCGCAGGCAACGGCCTGCCCGATCCGCGCGTGCCCGGGGCGACCCAGCCACCCTATCCCTGGCGCGGGCGCATCACCTGCGACCCGGCCCCGGGCGTCTCCGGCAGCCCGGACGGCACCGCCGCCGCGGAGGCGCAGGTCCAAGACTTCTTCGCCAACGGCTACCGCGCGGAGGTGCTGCATTACGCCGGCCTCGCGGCGCAATGGGCGGCACGGGGCGTGCGGATCGCCGGCTTCGTGATCGGCAGCGAGTTCGTCGGCCTCACCCGGGTGCGCGGCGCCGCCGGCTACCCGGCCGTGCAGGCGTTCAAGACCCTCGCCGCGGAGCTGCGGTCCCGCCTCGGCGCCGGCGTGACGCTCGTCTACGGGGCGGACTGGACCGAGTACGGCGCCCATGTCCGCGACGGCGGCGCCACGATCCGGTTCCCCCTCGACGATCTGTTTGCCGATGCCAACATCGGCGCGGTCGGGATCGACTGGTATCCGCCGATCTCCGACTGGCGCGACATGCCGGACCATGCCGACCTCGCGGTCTCGGGCGACATCGCCGACCGCACCTACCTGAAGGCCCGGGGTGCCTCCGGCGAGGCGTACGACTGGTACTATGCCGACGCGGCCGGGCGGGCGGCGCAGGCGCGCCTGCCGATCCAGGACGGCGCCGCCGGCAAGCCCTGGGTCTTCCGGCCCAAGGACCTCATCGGCTGGTGGTCGAACCCGCATGTCGAGCGCGACGGCGGCGTCGAGACCCGCGCCACCGCCTGGGTACCCAAGGGCAAGCCGATCTGGCTCACCGAGGTCGGGGTGCCGGCGGTGGACAAGGGCACGAACGGCCCCAACGTCTTCCCCGATCCGAAATCCGCCGAGGGCGCCTACCCGCCGCAATCCCGGGCTCTGCGCGACGAGCTGATCCAGCTGCGGGGCGTCGAGGCGGTGATCGCCCGGTTCGATCCGGCCGCGGCGGGCTTCTCGGAGGCCGACAACCCGGTCTCGCCGGTCTATGGCGGCCGGATGGTCGATCCGGGATCGATCTTCGTCTGGTCCTGGGACGCGCGGCCCTACCCGGCCTTCCCGGCCGTGCAGGCGGTCTGGGCCGACACCGCGAATTGGCGGGTCGGGCACTGGATCACCGGACGGATCGAGGGCTGCGATCTCGACCTGCTGGTCCTGAAGATCCTGGCCGATTTCGGCTTCGACGCGCCGGTCGCCGTGGAGGCCGCTGCCTTCCTCGACGGCTACGTCGTCGACCGGCCGCTCTCGGCGCGCGCCGCGCTGGAGACCCTGGCGCAGGTCTACGGCCTCGACGTCTCGGCGGTGGCCGGTACCCTGCACCTGCGCGGGCCCCGCCGCGACAGGCCGGTGGTGCTGGCGGAAGCCGATCTGGTCCGGCTATCGGAGGAAAAACCGGTCCTGCGGCAGGTCCGGGCCGAGGAGAGCGGGCTGCCACGCTCGGTCGAGCTCGGTCTGACCGAATCCGAGAGCCCGGATTACCGCCGCGCCTCGGCCGCCGCGATCCGCCCGGTGGGCGAGCGGCGGCGCGAGACCCGGATCGAGGCGGCGATCGTCACCCGCCGGGAGACCGGCGACGGCCTGGCCGAGGCGATGCTCGACCGGGTCATCGCCGCCCGGGACAGCGCGGTCTTCACCCTCAGCCCCCGTCGCCTGGAGCTGGAGCCCGGCGACCTGCTGGCGGTGCCGGCCGACGTGCCGGGCGGGACGGTTCTGCGCAGGATCGACCGGATCGACGACGCGCCCACCGGCCGGCGGATCGAGGCGAGCGGCGTCCCGCCCCGGGGCGGGCCCGCGCGCGGCCTGCCTCGCAGCGCGGCCCTGCCGGTTGGCCCAACGCCGGCCTTCCCGGGGCCGCCCTTCGCGCTGGTGCTCGACCTGCCGGTGGACCGCGGCAGCCCGACGGTGCTGCAATACCTCGCGGTCGCAGCCGAGCCCTGGCCCGGGGAGGCGGTCGTCTGGCGCGCGGAAGGATCCGGGCCGTTCGCGCTCCACGGTCTCGTCGATTACCCGGCCTGCCTCGGCCGGACCCTCACGGCCCTGCCGGCCGGGCCGCTCTGGCGGCTGCAACGGGGTGTTCCCCTCGACGTCACCCTGCGCCGGGGCGGGGCGCTCGGCTCCATCGGCGAGGCCGCGATGCGCGCGGGCGGCAACCTGTTCGCGCTGATCGGGCCGGACGGTGCCGTGGAACTTCTCTCCGCCGCTCATGCCCTGCTGATCGGCTCCGATACCTACCGGCTCTCGGGGTTCCTGCGCGGGCTCGCGGGCAGCGAGGCGTCGGCCGGCCGGGCGATCCCGGCGGGCAGCCTGATCGTGCGGCTCGACGACGGCGCCGTGGTGCCCCTGGTCGAGCGCCTGGACGAGGTCGGCCGCAGCTTCCGCTACCGGGTCGGCCCGGCCGCCCGGGACCCGGGCGATCCGGCTTTTTTGGAATTTGCCGCCACGGCCGGGCTCGCGGCTTTGCGTCCTCTGCGGCCGGTCCACCTGCGGGCGCGTCGGGAGGGCTCGGGGGTGCGGCTCTCCTGGATCCGCCGGGCGCGCCGGGACGGCGATGCCTGGGAGCCCGCCGAGATCCTCCTCGACGAGCCGGAGGCCTACGCGGTCACGGTCTATTCCGGCGCCGGCACGCCCCTGCGCCGGATCCGGGCCGAGGCGCAGAACTGCTTCTACGCCGACGAGGCGGCCGATTTCGGCGGCCCCCAGACCAGCCTCGATGTCGCCGTGGCCCAGATCGGCGCGGTAGCGGGCCCCGGCCCGGCCAGCCGCGCCCGCATCCCGATCCGAAGCGCCTGATCCGACTTCCGAACGAAGCCCTCACCGTCATTGCGAGCGCAGCGAAGCAACCCAGGGCAGCGCGCGATCCCGGACCGTGGCGCGTCCCTGGGTCGCTTCGCTGAGCGCGCGATGACGGCACTGCACACAGCCGGCCGGGCAATCCCGCCGGATACCGCACGTCTTCCGGAGCCCCCCATGACCGACGTCACGCCCCGCCTCGGCCTGCCGCTGATCGCGGCGAGCCAGGCCCAGAAGCACGTCACCCACAACGAGGCGCTCGGCCTCCTCGACGCTCTGGTCCAGCTCGCCTGCCTGGACAAGGACCTCACCGCGCCGCCGCAGAACCCCGCGGAGGGCGACCGCTACCTCGTGGTCGCGTCGAACCCGGGCGGCGCCTGGGCCGGGCTCGCCGGCCAGGTGGTGCGCTACGCCGACGGCGTCTGGATCGGCGCCGTGCCCCGGGCCGGCTGGTTCGCCTACCTGATCGACGAGGCCGACCTCTACGTGTTCGACGGTACCGCCTGGGGCAGCTTCCGCCGGACGTTGACGGCGATCCAGAGCGTCAGCCGGCTCGGCGTCAACACCGGGGCCGACGCCACCAACCGCCTCGCGGTCAAGTCGGATGCGGCCCTGCTCACCTGGGACGACGCCACGCCGGGCTCGGGCGACATGCGGATCGCGGTCAACAAGCAGGCCCCGTCCCGGGATGCCGGCCTGATCCTCCAGACCGGCTACTCCGCCCGCGCCCTGCTGGGCCTCCTCGGCAGCGACGACTTTTCCCTGAAGGTGTCGCCGGACGGCTCCGCCTTCAGTACGGCCCTCACCGCCTCCGCGGCGAAGGGCGGGATCGATTTCGCCTCCACGGAGACCGTGCTGGCCTCCGCGGCGACCACGGATCTCGGTGCCGCCGGCACGCGCCGCGTCCTCGTCACCGGCACGGCCCGGATCACCCGCTTCGGCACCGGCGCCGACCGGGAGCGGCTCGTGCGCTTCGCCGGCGCCGCCACCCTGGTCCACGATTCCGAGCAGCTGGCGCTGCCGACCCGGGCCGACATCGTCACGGCCGCCGACGACACCTGCCTGGCCACCTCGGACGGCGCCGGCCGCTGGCGCGTGCGCCACTACCAGCGCGCCGACGGCACGCCGCTGGCGCTCGGCACGCAGGCGCTGGCCCCGAACGGCTACGCCCGGCTCGCCAACGGCCTGATCCTGCAATGGGGGCTCGCCACGAGCGCGGACGCGGATTTTTCCGTCTCGTTCGCCCCGGCGTTTCCCAGCGCCTGCCTGGGCGTCTGGACGCAGCCGGTCGCCCGGGATGCCGGGACGCTCTACGCCAGCCAGGTCAGCGACGTGACCGCCACCGGCTTCACCCTCCGCAACCGCCGCACGACCGGCGGCACGGTGACGGGGGGCGGGACCATGTCGACTTACTGGTTGGCCCTGGGGTCTTGAGGGGCCTTGATTCTGAAGCGCATGGTGCGGGCATGTTCCCCTCGCCCCGCTTGCGGGGAGAGGGCTTCGGCGACCTCGTCGTCGCCGAAGCGAGGCGGCAGCCGAAGGTGAGGGGGCGGCTCCGGACACGCGCCTCGTCCTGAACCGCCCCCTCACCGCCGCTCCGGCTTCGCCTGCGCTTCCCGCACGGACGACGAGGTCCGTGCGGGCCTCTCCCC
>NZ_JAKSYO010000029.1 GCF_022829635.1 Methylobacterium sp. E-066 | reverse complement strand
CGCCGAGGCCGTGGCCCGCGTCGCCGACGAGCATGCCGGCGCCGACATGCCGCCCCGCCGCGAGACCGCCCGCAGCACCGCCGAGCCTCCCATGCCCGGCGAGGCCGCCACCGAGGCCGCGATCGCGCCCGACGCCGTGGCGGACGCGCTCAGCGGAGACGGAACCGTGCCCGCCACGGGGGTGGTCGAGCCGGGACACCCGGCGGCCGTGCCCCGGGCCGCGGGATGACTTTTCTGGGGGGGGACGAGCTGTCTCCGAAGTCCACTCAATGCGAGGGGAGGCAAGCACCCCAGGGAGGGGGCACGGTTCGGGGATCGCGCGCTGCCCTGGGTTGCCTCGCTGCGCTCGCAATGACGGTGAGGTTCACACGCCGTCGCGTGAGAACCGTATCCAGTGCGCCTGCCGCCCCGGACCGTCCCTAGAACCGCGCGGTCAAGAACAACCGCACGTTCCGGCCCGGCAACAAAATCTCGTCCTTCTTGAACGAGGTCGAATTGCGGATGTCGGCGTCGAGCAGGTTGCGGCCCTGGACGCCGAGGGTGATCGTGCTCGCGCCGTAGACCGCCGGATCGATCGCTTTCGTGTAGCTCAGCTCGGCGCGCAGGTCGTCGTAGCCGGGGGTGGGGGTCTCGAACAGGGCGGTCGCCTGGTGGTCGAAGGCGTGGAGCAGGTTCACCCGGGCGAACCAGCCATCCGCCCGCAGGTAGAGTCCGCCGCCGAGCCGGTAGGGCGGGATGCGCGGCACGTTGGTGCCGTTGTCGAACTGGGCGCGCACGAAGTCGAACTGCGCCTCGACGCCGGCAAAACCGTCGCCGACCGGCAGGAGGTCGTATTGGCCGATGATCTCGGCGCCGTAGAAGGTGGCGTTCTGCTGCTGGTAGACGATCTGCCGGTTCTCGGTGCCGCTGCCGCAGGAGGCGAAGTCGTCGCCGCAGGTGAGCCCGGTGAAGTTGCGGTAGATGAAGCCAGTATAGCGCGTGTAATAGCCGGTGGCGTCGAGGCGCAGCGGCCCCTCCGCGCGGCGGATGCTGGCCTCCACCGTGCGGGCGCGCTCCTTCTTGAGGTCCGGATTGCCGATCTCGAAGGTCGCGGTGGCGTCGTGCGGCCCCTGCGAGAACAGCTCGTAGCCGGTGGGCCCGCGCTCGACATAGGAGCCGTTGAGGCTCGCTACGAAGCCGAAGGGCAGGTCCTGGAGGGCGCCGATGCTGGCGCTCTTCGGGGCGAAGCGCCGGGTCCGGGCGTAGAGGAACGGGTCCTGCCCGTCGACCGGCGTGAAGTCCGCGGGGAATTGCGCGGCCGTGCTCGACAGCCGGTCGACCTCGTAGCGGCCCGCCGCCTGCAGCCGCGTGCCGGGGCGCAGCTCCAGCTCCTCGAACAGGTAGACCGCGTTGGCCCGGGACTCGGTCTTGGGCAGGAACGATTCGAGCTGGGTGTTGATCACCCGCCGGTCCGACTGGAAGCCCAGAGCGCCGGTGAGCCGGCCGAACGGCGTGTCGACCGGGACGTGCTGGAGCTCCAGCCGCCCCTCGGCCTCGCGGTTCTTGAAGATCGCCTGGACGCCCTCAATCCCGTCCTCGCCGATACCGATCTCGTTGTGGCGGTAGACCGAGTAGCCCGCCCAGTAGCGGATCACCTCGAACGGGCCGTCCAGCGGCCGGTACTCGCCCCGCGACAGGACCCGGTCCTGGTTCGGGGTCAGGCGGGTGCGGTCCTGCTCGGCGACGCCGCCCGGGATCGCGTAGAGCGCGTCGTAGTGGCTGAACGAGATGCCGACGAAGCCGCGGTCGCCGATCGCCGAGATGCCGACCGCGCCGCCCTGCGACTCAGTGTAGGAGTTGCGCTGGATTCCGCCGGGGATCGCGTAGCTGTCGCTGGCGGTCCTGAACCCGTCGGCATGGACCGCGATGCCGTCGCCGCCGGCATCCACCGTCGCGGCGCCGAGCCGGCCGTTGTCGACGCTGGAATAGCCGCTGGTGACCTGCCCCTGCACGCCGTTGGCCGGGATGAAGGTCGGCACCCGGTTGTTGTCGGCCGAGACCACGCCGCCGATGGCCCCGGAGCCGTAGCGCAGGGTCGCGGGGCCGCGGATCACCTCGATCCGGTCGGAGACCAGCGGGTTCACCGGCACCGCGTGGTCCTCGCCGAGATCCGAGACGCCGCCGTTGACGATGCCGTTCTCCTGGATGCGCACCCGGGCATTGTCGAGGCCGCGGATGATCGGCCGCGAGGCCGCGCCCGGCGCGTAGGTGGTGGACGAGATGCCGGGCCGGTCGAACAGGGCATCGCCCAGGGTCCGGGGCTGGTCGCGGGCAATCTGATCCTGGGTCACCACGGTGACGGGCGAGAACGTGTTGGTCGCCACCGGCAGGATGCCGGTCTGGAGCGGGGCCGCGGTCCCGACCGTGGGCTGACCGGTCTGGATCGGGCTGGGGCTGGTGACGCTGATCTGGTCGAGGGTGACAGCCTGCTGCGCCTGCGCCGGAGCCGTCAGAAGACCGGTGCAGAGGGGCGCCGACAAGATCGTGCTGGCCAGGAAAGCGAGACGGAGCGAGGAAGGCATCGAGACTCACATACTGTTATAATGTTTCATTCACGTGCCGCGGTGGGTCGATGCAAGGGCCGATCGCGCGTCCCGTCGCGATCGCATGGAAACGTTACATCATTGCAACGTTTCGGCCTCTCGACCCAGGCCTTTCAAGATGTTGAGCTGAGAGCCGTGACATAGTGTCGAGCCGGTCTGCACGGCCCTTTTCCCGGGCGCATGCAGCGCCAGCGGAATGCGACCCGGGACCCAGCACACGACAGCGCGAAGCGTCCGTCCGATCGACCTGTGCCGCTGGCGCGGCGCTTCGTGTGCTGGGTCCCGGATCAGGTTCCGCTTCGCTTCACCTGTCCGGGAAGGGGCGCGCGTGATCTGCTCAGGAGCCCCGATCCCACGACGCGCACGGGGCCAAACACCTTGAAAGCGCTGGCCCCTCGACCCTTCACAGAGCCTTCCAGCGACGGTTGACTTTGAAACGTTATAACGTTTTGTTTGTTGCATGACCAAGCCCGATCCCCGCCTTCCCGTCACCGTCCTCTCCGGCTTCCTCGGGGCCGGCAAGACCACGCTGCTCAACCATGTCCTCAACAATCGCGATGGCCGCCGGGTCGCCGTGATCGTCAACGACATGAGCGAGGTGAACATCGACGCCGACCTCGTGCGGGCCGGCGGCGCCGACCTGTCCCGGACCGACGAGACGCTGGTCGAGATGACCAACGGTTGCATCTGCTGCACCCTCCGGGACGACCTGCTGGACGAGGTCCGCCGCCTGTCGGAGGCGGGGCGGTTCGACTACCTGCTGATCGAGGGCACCGGCATCGCCGAGCCGCTGCCGATCGCCTCGACCTTCTCGTTCCGGGACGAAGCGGGCCGCTCGCTCTCGGATCTCGCCCGCCTCGACACGATGGTGACGGTGGTCGACGCGGTGAACCTGCTCAAGGATTACGGCTCGGCTGCCTTCCTGCGCGAGCGCGGCGAGACCGCCGGCGCCGAGGATACCCGCACCCTGGTCGACCTGCTGGTGGAGCAGATCGAGTTCGCCGACGTGGTGGTGATCAACAAGGCGCAGGACGTCTCGACCGAGCACCTCGCCCTGGTCCGCTCGGTGGTGCGCGGCCTGAACGCCGATGCCCGCATCATGGAGACCGACCACGGGCGTGCGCCCCTCGACGCGATCCTTGAGACCGGGCGGTTCGACGAGGAGAAGGCGCAGGCCCACCCGCTCTGGTTCAAGGAGCTGTACGGCGCCCACGAACACGTGCCGGAGACCGAGGAATACGGGATCTCTTCGTTCGTCTATCGGGCCCGGCGGCCGTTCGATCCGGAGCGGTTCAACGCCTTCGTCAACGCGACCTGGCCGGGGCTGATCCGGGCCAAGGGCCATTTCTGGCTGGCGACGCGGCCGGACTGGGTCGGGGACTTTTCCCTGGCGGGCGCCGTGGCCCGGGTCTCGGCGATGGGGTTCTGGTGGTCGGCCGTGCCGCGCCGGCGCTGGCCGGAGGCGCCCGAGTTCCGCGAGCGCCTCGACGCGGTCTGGAGCGAGGTCTGGGGCGACCGCCGCCAGGAACTGGTGTTCATCGGCACCGGCATGGACCGCGATGCGCTCACCGCCGCCCTGGATGCCTGCCTGGTCGAGGCCAGCGAGGAGGCGGCGTTCGACCCCGAGGCCTATCGCCACCTGCCGGACCCGTTCCCGGCCTGGAAGCGCGCGGCCTGAACGGACGGGCCACCAAATTCACCCCTTGCGTTCGGTCGTAAGCGCCAGAAACGCCACGCGTTTTCCCTCTCCCTTGGGGCTATCGGATTGCCACATCGCCGGATGTGGCGCGGGTCCCCTCTCCCGTGCGGGAGAGGGACAGGGTGAGGGATGCGCGATTTCCGGAAAAACCTGGTCCCTCACCCCAACCCTCTCCCGCACGGGAGAGGGGGCGCATCGCGGTTTGCAAGGGCGATTGCGCCTCGAACCTGCGCCGTTGGGCGCTCACATCATCACCTTTGGGCTGCGCGAACCTAAGGTGGAATCCGGTTTTCCGACATCATCCTGCGACAGGCTCATCCCGAAAGGTGGCAACCACCGTTCGGGATGATGCTTTTGAGGCTCTCAGAGCCTGTTTGACCGGTTTTTCCCCGTCTGGACCTCATCCTGAGGTGGCGTAGCAGAGCGGAGCCCTCGAAGGAGCCCTCCAGCCGGCAGCGCGATCCCTGGAGGGCTCCTTCGAGGCTGCTGCGCAGCACCTCAGGATGAGGGGAGATATTAGGATATCCGTCGCTCGGAACCGTCTTCCAAACCAGATCTCAAGCGAGATCGCGAAATCAGACCGGCTCTCAGATAGAAAGCGCCTCCGCCTCGTCCTCCGCCTCGATCTCGGCGTCGACCTCGGTGATCTGGCCGGAGGCGCCGGCCGCCTCGGCGAGGCCGCGGGCGGCTTTGCGCAGGAGCTTGCGCAGGCGGCGCCGATCGGTCTTGTCGAGATGGTCGAGCAATTCGGCCTCGACCTCCTCCTGGATCCGCTCGATCGCCTCGGCCTTGGCCAGGCCGGCCTCGGTGAGCTGCACCCGGACCACGCGCCCGTCGCCCGATTCGGCCCGGCGCTCGACGATGCCGAGCGCGGCCAGCCGGGTCACCGTCTTCGAGGCGGTGGGGGGCCGCACCCGCAGGAGGGCGGCGAGATCGCCCATCGTCATGGTGCCGGCCGCGGCCAGCGCCTGCACGACCTGCTCCTGCCCGGCGAAGAGGCCGAGCTTGGCGAGGCGGTCGCCGGTGCGGGCTCGGTGCAGGCGGGCCGCCTGCACCAAGGCCCACCCGACGCTGCGCACGCCGGGCGGTCGCATCTTCTTGGAGGAGCTCTCCGACGCGCCCGCGTCCTTGATCTCACGATCGCGTTTCTGCTTGTCGCCCACCGGAGCGCCCGCATCTATGCCGGCGGCCGCCGGACCATCCTGAACTTGCACCGTCCACTCCCGTCCCACGGCCGCGTCAGTTCCTGTGGCGCGAGCCGGTGACGATGCGATGACGGGGGCCGAAAAGGCGCTCCGCTCAACAGGGCATCAGGCGCTTGAGCCGGTCGAGGATGTCCTCGCCCGTGCAGGGCCGGGCGATGAAGTCGGCGTGGGACGGCATGCGGGCGGGGTCGGGAGCCGCCCGTCCGGACACGATGAGAATCGGCAAGTGCGGCCGGGCCTCCGCCACCGCGCTCGCCAGGTCGAACCCGTCGGTCTTTCCCGAGAGCTGGACGTCCGTCACCAGCCCGCAGATATCCGGTCGCGCCTGAAGGATGCTGAGCGCCCGCTCGGCGGAGGCACATTGCACCGTGTCGTAGCCGCCATCCTCCAGCACGTCCCCGAGGTCCATGATCGTCAGCGCCTCGTCCTCGACGAGGAGGATCACCGGCCGATCGCCGCCCGAAACCGTCTGCTCGCTCGCCACTGTGTACTCCCTCCGGCAGCGTCCGACCGCGAGGGCCGCCGTACGCGTTGTCAGCCGTGAGCCCAACGGCAGAAACGGTTCCGGGTTGCAGGCCGGCGTGGCGACAGCTCGCGGGATCGTGTGGCGGATGCGCTCAGGAGAGCGCCGCGGCCTGCCCGGGAACGACGGCCACGACCGCCGCGATCAGCCGGTCGAGATCGCCCATCGGGATGGTCAGGGCGGGGGTCAGATAGACGATGTCGCCGAACGGCCGCACCCAGACGCCCCAGTCGAGGAAGGCCGCCTTGAGGGCCGCGAGGTCGGGGGCGTGGGCGAACTGCACCACCCCGATGGCGCCGAGGGTCCGGACATCCGCCACCCCGGGCAGCCCCTTCAGCTCGGCCAGCCCGTCCGCGAACCGGCGCGCGATGGCTCGGGCCTGGTCGAGGCGTGGCTCGGTCTCGAACAGGTCGAGGCTGGCATTGGCCGCCGCGCAGGCGAGCGGATTGGCCATGAAGGTCGGGCCGTGCATCAGCGCCGCCGCCGGATCCTCGGACCAGAACGAATCGAACACCTCCGTCCGGGCGATCGTGGCGGCGAGCGCCATGGTGCCGCCGGTGAGCGCCTTCGACAGGCACAGGATGTCCGGCACGATCCCGGCCTGCTGGCAGGCGAACAGGCTGCCGGTGCGGCCGAACCCGGTAAAAATCTCGTCGGCGATGAGCGGCAGGCCGTGGCGGCGGGCGAGGCGCGCGATCGTCGCCAGCACCTCCGGCGGATGCATGACCATGCCGCCCGCGCCCTGGACCAGGGGCTCGACGATCACGGCGGCCAGCGTTTCGCGATGGGCCGCGAGCGCCGAGTCGAGTGCCTCGGTCTTGGCCGGGCTCCGCGGCAGGTCACAAAAAACCTGGCTGGGCAGGTAGGCGCCGAAGCGGCGATGCATGCCCTCTTCGGGGTCGCAGACCGACATCGCGCCCATCGTGTCGCCGTGATAGCCGCCCCGGAAGGCCAGGACCTTGGTCCGGCCGCTCATCCCGCGGTTGAGCCACATCTGGGCGGCCATCTTCAGCGCGACCTCGACGGCGACCGAGCCCGAATCGCTGAAGAAGACGTGGTCGAGATCCCCCGGCAGCAGAGCGGCAAGCCGCGCCGCCAGCCGCTCGGCCGGGGCATGGGTCAGGCCGCCGAACATCACGTGCGGCATCCGCGCCAGCTGGCCGGCGACCCCCTGGGCGATGTGCGGATGGTTGTAGCCGTGCACCGCCGTCCACCAGGAGGCGATGCCGTCCACCAGCTCGCGGCCATCGGCCAGCACGATACGGCTGCCGTGCGTCGCCACCGCCTCCAGGGGCGGAGGCGCCAGCCGCATCTGCGTGTAGGGCCGCCAGAGATTCTTTTTCGAGGGTCGATCGGACGTCATGGCGGAGGGATGGGCGGCAGGGCCGAAGCGGTCAAGCAGAAGCGTGATTCCGCGCGAACCGGCCGAAGCCGCTATGATCTGCCGGCGACTTTATATGAGGGCAGGTTGTTGAGGATGACCGTGTCGCCGCGTTTCAACACGGGGATCAGGGTGTCGGTGACATAAGCTCGGAAACGCTCACCGTTGGTGGCTCCGTCGAACAAGGTGGTGGCGACGAGGCCGCGACTGCGCAGGGCGGCGGTGACGGTAGTGGTCTTGTCGTCCCCGTGCGGCAAAGAGATCCGACAGCGCTCACCGCGCGGGGATCGAGCATAGGGCCGCACCATGTTGGTCCGCCCACATGAAGCCCGGCTCGAAAAATCCAGGCCGGCCGATATGAAAGCTAGAATGCCCAACTTCAGCAAGGATTTTTGTCGGAGGCTAACGACAAGACCAGGCACACTTCAGGATATATGCGCGCTCATCTATAAGTTCTTTCCAATATACTCAATTAAGTTTAGCGTATTTTGCTGGCTTCGTCGAGCAAAAATCTACGTCAGCAGACCGCATAGCATCAGCGTTACATTGGCGATTGCGGATGATTCGAGTTTATGCGGAGAAAAACTGTCTAGCCCGCTCTCTGTTGCGCTCGCGCTATAGTCAGATGCGCCGAAGTAACGCATAAATGTGCTAGCTTGCCTACTGAGCGTATCCGTCATGTCTGTCTACGTCTTTGGCGATAGCCATGGCCACTACCTGTTTGCGCGCGCACGGGCTGCGACAGCTTACTGCCTGCCAGGGCATACCATGCACCGTGCTGGCCGCGACGGGGTCCAACAACTTCTCGCCTCGCTCAAACCCGCTCCAGGCGACGACTACATCTTCGTCTTCGGCGAGATCGACGTACGCCGGCATCTGATCCGCGTGGCCGGTGAGAAAGGATGGACGTACCAGGAGGCCGTCACCGATCTCGTTGATCGCTACTTCGCGGCCCTGCACGCTTCACTCGATAGCCTCGAGCCCCGACCTAGGGTCAGTCTCCTTGGGATCGTCCCGCCGTTTGATCCCCCGCGCGGAGCCCATGCGCAGCAACCGCACGGCCCCCTGCGCGACCGGCTCGTGGTGTGGTATCTTTTGAACGAATCATTGAAATCGCGCGCGCGCGAGGCCGGCTTTGTCTTCATCCCAATCCCGAAGATCTATTACGCACGCGACGCATCGCTGAAGCGGCACTATAGCGACGGTTTCGCCCATATCGCCAAGGACTGCACCGAGCCCTTCGTCCGGGCGGTCGAGAAGGAATTGGGCGTGGATCTGTCGTTCCGTCCGCTGCCGCGCCGACGCCATCTTCTGCGCTCGGTGATGCGTCAGATCGCAGTCGTGAACGATGACTGGCACGCTCTTTGGTTTCTGGGCGAAAGCCTCATCGACGCCTAGAGCGCTCTCTGACGAAGTGGCTCCGGTTCGACGCAAGAGAGCGCGTCAAAACAAAGATTTAGAGGCGTGACCCGACCCAACGTGGTCGGGCACGGTTCTAGCCACCGGTCACCATCGTTCAGCGCGCCCCCCGGCCCCCGACCCGGAAACCATGTGTTGTCGCCCGCCACGTCGCCGCCAGCGCGAGGATAGCTAAGGGCAGCAGCGTCCAGGGAAGAAGTTCGGCGCCGGCCCAATCCACCACCAATCCGCCGACCACGCCGCCGCCCGCAACGGCCAGGTTGAAGACGGTGACGAAGATGGATTGCACCACGTCGGCCTGCTCGCCGGCGCTATCGGCCAGCGCCGTCTGCAGCAGGGTCGGGGCGCCTCCGAAGGTCAGGCCCCAGACCACGACGCCGACCAGAACCAGGATCGGAGATCCGTGCGACAGTCCCAACAGCAGCGCCGCGGCCGAGAAGGCGGCGAGGCTCAGCAGCGTCAGGCCGCGCAGGTGGCGATCCACCAGCACGCCCGTCGCCCAGATGCCGACGACCGACGCGGCCCCGAACACGAGCAGGATGAGATCGACCCGGAGATCGGTTCCCGTCGTGCCAAGGAACGGCGCCACGTAGGTGTACAGAATGTTGTGCGCGAGGATCCAGGCGAACAGCGTCAGCAGGACCGACCGGATGCCCGGGATCGTGAAGACCGCTCGCACCGGCACGCGCCGATCCGGCGCCTGGCCGGGGAAATCGGACACGCCCAGCCGCACCCAGGCGAGCAGGAGCAGGGCGAAAGCGGACAGGATCCAGAAGACCAGCCGCCAGTCGGACAGGCTGCCGAGCCAGGCGCCGAGCGGGACGCCGAGGGAGAGCGCGATCGGCTGGCCGACGCCGACGATCGCGAGCGCACGGCCCTGCAGATGCGGCGGCGCCAGGCGCCGGGCATAGCCCGCGACCAGCCCCCAGACGACGCCCGCCGCCATGCCGGCGATGAAGCGTGCGACGAGGGTCAGGCCGAAATCTGCGGACACGGCCGTCACCGTGTTGAAGACCAGCAGGCCGGCGATCGCCAGGAGGAACAGCAGGCGTCGGTTCCAGCTGCGCGTCGCGGCGATCACCGGAATGGCGGCGACGACCGAACCCAGCGCGTACAGCGTCACCGTCTGGCCCGCCACCGCCTCGGAGACGCCGAGGCCGGAGCCGATCTGCGGCAGCAGGCCGGCCGGCAAGGTCTCGGTCATGATGGCGAGGAACCCCGCAACCGTGAACGCCAGGAGCTGGCCGACCGGGAGGCGTCCGGAACCGACCTCGCCTGCCACGGTCGATCGGTGCACGGTTTCAGAGACCGTCATCGGAGCCCCCATCAGACCAGGAAGGATGCGGCGATGTCCTTGCCGCCATGGCCGGCCTCCGCCGCCCGCCGGAAGCGGGCGAGACCGGCTTCAGCCAAGTCGGCGCGGATGCCGGTCCCGGCGAACGCTTCGATGACCAGCCCGGCATCCTTCAGCCCGTTCGCGACGGAAAAATTGGTGGCGTAGTCGCCTTTGAGCATCGCGCCGCCCTTGGCCTGGACATAGGGGCTGTCGAGCGGTCCGCCGGTCACGGCCTCGATCACCAGGGCTGGATTGAGGCCGAGAGCCTTGGCGATGGCAAGCGATTCGGCCGCGCCGTGGGTGAGCGCGAACACGAACGCGTTGAGGGCGAGCTTGAGTCTGCTGGCCCCGCCCGGCGCCTCGGAGACCCAGAGCGTGCGCTGGCCGACGGCATCGAAGACGGTCTGGGCCTCGGGGCGCCGGCTGACCGGCCCGGAGGCGAGAATCACCAGCCGGCCCTGCTCGGCAGGCTGGCGGGTGCCCTGCACCGGCGCATCGTAGAGGACGAGGTCGTTCTCGGCGGCGAAGCCCGCGAGCGCCTCGATCGCGCCCACGCCGACGGTGCTAAGCTGGAGCCAGATCGCCCCCTTGGGCAGGCCCGGCAAGGCCGCCACCATGGCTTCGCGCACGGCGGGACCGTCTTTCAGAACCGTCACGACGATCTCGGCGTCGCGAACCGCATCGGCCGCCCGATCGACCGGCTCGGCGCCGTCCGCCGCGAGGGCGCGGGCCTTCTCGGGCGTCCGATTCCAGACGCGGACGCCAAATCCCTTGCGGGCGAGGTTGCGGGCCACGGCGGCGCCGATCAGGCCGGTGCCGAGGACGGTGACGGACACGGGCGGCTTGCGATCTGTCATGGGGATCTCCTAATTCGCGATGGTTTTGGAATATCCGTTCCATAATAAGCCAAAAAAGGGGCGCTACGTCAGCGCCGCCAAGGTCTGGTCGATGACGGCGATCAGCTTCGCGCGGTCCTGTGCCAGCGTCGTCTTGGCCAGAACCCGCAAGCCCTGCACGGCGTTGAACACGAACAGCGCCAGGGTCTCGGCATCCGCGGTGGCGCGGATCTCGCCCGCGTCCTGGCCGCGCCGGATCGTCTCCGCGATCCCACGGGTCAGGATGCCGAAATTGTCGCGCACGAGTTCGGCCACGCCTGGGTCGCGACCGGACATCTCGATGGCGCTGTTGGTCGCCAGGCAGCCGCGCCTGTCCGATTCGGCGAGATCGGCCTCGACGATGCCCGCCATCAGGTCGCGCAGCCGCGCCAGGGGCGAGCCCGGCTGGCGGAGCTGATCGACATGGTCCTGCGCGCGCCGCTGGTAGCGCCGCAGCGCCTGCTCGAAGAGCCCGGTCTTGCTGGCATAAGCCGCGTAGAGGCTGCCGCGCCCGAGGCAGGTGGCGTCGACCAGCGCCTGCGCCGAGGTCCCCTCGAAGCCGGTCCGCCAGAAGGTCTCCATCACGGCGTCGAGGACACGGTCCTCATCGAATTCTCTGGGCCGGGCCACACGCCACTCCTGTTTTGGAATGATCGTACCATAATTGCGGCTGCGTCAGTGTCAATCGCCCCTCGGCTTCCGCCACCTTGACATCCGCCGCGCCCGCGGCCCCATCACCCACCCGATGGACAGCCTCGACGCCTTCGCCCGCACGAAACTCGACGCCCTGGAGGCCGGCAGCCTGCGGCGGCGGCTGACGCCCACCGAGCGCGGCTCCGGGGCGGCGGCGGCGCGCGGGGGCAGGGCGCTCGTGTCGTTCTCCTGCAACGATTATCTCGGCCTGTCGCACCACCAGCGGGTGGTCGCCGCCGCACAGGAAGCGGTCGCGGCCTACGGGGCCGGGGCGGGCGGGTCGCGGCTGGTCACCGGCGACCATCCGGTTCTCGGGGCGCTGGAGGATCGGCTGGCGCGGCACAAGGGCACCGAGGCCGCCCTGGTGTTCGGCAGCGGCTATCTCGCCAATCTCGGGATCACCCCGGCGCTCGCCGGGCGCGGCGATCTCGTGGTGCTGGACGCGCTGTCCCATGCCTGCATGTGGGCCGGGGCACGGCTGTCGGGCGCCAAGGTGCTGACCTTCCGCCACAACGATCCGGGCGATCTGGCAAAGACGCTCGCGGAGCACCGCCCGCACCACGCCCGCGCCCTGGTCCTGACCGAGCGGGTGTTCAGCATGGATGGCGACCGAGCGCCGCTGGGCGACATCCTGGGCGTCGCGGACCAGTTCGACGCCTGGACCCTGGTGGACGACGCCCACGGGATCGGCGTGGTCGTGGACGGGCCGCGGGCGCCGCTGGAGATGGGCACCCTGTCGAAGGCGCTCGGCTCCTATGGCGGCTATCTCTGCGCCTCGCGGCCGGTGATCGACCTGATGACAAGCCGCGCCCGGAGCTTCGTCTACACCACCGGTCTGCCCCCCGCCTCGGCGGCCGCGGCGCTCGAAGCGCTGGCGATCCTGGAGGAGGAGCCGGCGCGCCGGGCGCGCCCGCTGGCGCTCGCCCGGCGCTTCACCGCCCGCCTGGGCCTGCCTGAGGCCGAGAGCGCGGTGGTGCCGGTGCTGGTCGGCGACGCGCAGGCGGCGCTCGCCATCTCGGCGGCGCTGGAAGCCGCCGGTTTCCTAGTGGTGGCGATCCGCCCCCCGACCGTGCCGGCCGGGACCGCGCGGCTGCGCGTGGCGTTCTCGGCGGCCCACGCGGAGGCGCAGGTGGACGCCCTGGCCGACGCGGTGGCGGCGCTGACGAGCCGCGCTTCCCGTCCCTGAGCGGGGCGCCTATACCGCGTCCCGGAGGCTCCCGCCCAAGAGGAGCCCGGGACACCGAGAGGACGACGCCCCATGGACGCCACCGCTTTGCGAGCCCTGCAGGCTCCGATCAAGGACCAGTACCGTTCGGCCCCGGATTCGGCGGTGGTCACCCTGAAGGCCCGGGGCACGCTGGACGACACCAAGATCGCCTGCAAGGTCGAGACCGGCCGCGCCATCGCGGAGGCCGGGCTGCACCCGGCCAGCGGCGGATCCGGTTTGGAGCTGTGCTCCGGCGATATGCTGCTCGAAGCCCTGGTCGCCTGCGCCGGCGTGACCCTGAAGGCGGTGGCGACCGCGCTGGAGATCCCGCTCCGGTCCGGCACGGTCAGCGCCGAGGGCGACCTCGACTTTCGCGGAACGCTCGGCGTCGACAAGGAGGCGCCGGTGGGCTTTCGCAGCATTCGGCTGTTCTTCGAATTGGACACCGACGCGCCGGAGGACAAACTCGCGCAATTGCTCAAGCTCACCGAGCGCTACTGCGTCGTGTTCCAGACCCTGAACCACAAGCCCGACCTGTCGGTCGCCGTCACCACGGCCTGAGGGGAGGGCGGCGATGGCCGGCGGCATCACCCAGACCGAGTACTGGAACGGCGAGGTCGGCACCCGCTGGGCCCGCAACCAGGCGGTCCTCGACGCGGTGTTCGCGCCGCTGACCGAGGCGCTGTTCGCCCGGGCGGCGCTCCGCCCCGGCGAGTCCGTGCTCGATATCGGCTGCGGCTCGGGCGCCACGACCCTGGAGGCCGCCCACCGGGTCGGGCCGCAGGGCACGGTGACCGGCGCGGACATCTCGGCGCCACTGCTGGCGGTCGCCCGGAGCCGCGCCGAGGCGGAGACAGGTGCCGCGCCAATCCGGTTCGTCGAGGCGGATGTGGAGCGTGCCGATCTCGGCGCCTACAGCCAAGCCCTGTCGCGCTTCGGGGTGATGTTCTTCCCGGACTCGGCCCGGGCCTTCGCCAATATCCGCGGGATGCTCGGTCCGGAGGGCCGCCTGACCTTCCTGTGCTGGCGGGGACTACCGGAAAACCTCTGGGTGACGGTGCCGCGCGAGGCGGTGGTGCCGCTTCTGCCGGAGATCCCGCCACCGCCGACACCGGATACGCCGGGCCCGTTCCGCTTCGCCGATGACGGGCTGCTGGTCGCGCTGCTGCGCGGCGCCGGTTTCGGGACCGTGGCGTGCGACGCGATCGACCGGGACGTGGTGCTCGGCCGGGGCGGCACCGAGTCCGAGGCGGCGGAGGCTGCGGCGCACGTGGCGCTCAATCTCGGGCCGACCGCGCGGCTCATCCGCGAGGCCGAGCCCGATCTGCGGGCCCGGGCAGAAGCCGCCGTCACCGCGGCCCTGCGCCCGCACGCGGAGGGCGGGATCGTCAGCCTGCGCGCATCCTGCTGGCTGGTCCAGGCGGGCTGACGAACCGGCAATCACACGGGTTTCCGGTAGAAGGGTCGGCGGCTACCTGCACCGTCCCCCGGATGAAGCGCGATCTCCTCCTGGACGTTTGGAACGTCAGAGCCTGTTTAACCGGTCTTTCCCATCCTCGGCCTCATCCTGAGGTGCCGAAGCGCAGCGGAGGCCTCGAAGGAGCCCTCCAGCCAGCCGCGCGATCCCTGGAGGGCTCCTTCGAGGCTGCTGCGCAGCACCTCAGGATGAGGGGACGATTGGGATACACGTCAGTCAGAGCCGTCACGCGACTGCGATCACACGGTCAAACAGGCTCTGAGACCTCCCGAAGCGGTCGAGATCCGGGCTCAGGTCGATATCAGCCATGACGCGGCTTCCCTGCTGCCGAGGCATCCGGCCCCAGGCTAGGCCGCTTCGCGCTCCGGCACCAGCTTGCGCCGCGCGTTCTCCCACCACGAGCGCCGCTGCGCATCCTCGGCTTCCGCGGCCTTGGCGGCGTAGAATGAGGCGTTGTGCTCGCCCCGCAGGGCTTCTCGGGTGAAGCGGATCAGGTGGTGGGCGACGAAGCCCATGTTGAACACCGCCTCGATCTGCCCACGCTTCAGGGCGTAGCCCGCGGCGCTCCAGAACGGCCTGCGGTAATCCGAGAGCAGCCCGACCCGCGTGATGATGTTGAAACCGAGGATCAGGCCGCGGCGCAGGTTCGTGAAGGTGAGTTTGCCCTTGGTCGGCGTCACGATCCGATTCGGGTAGGTGGTCTCACACTGGTGCTTGAACCGGGCGAACAGCTGCTCCGGCTCGTAGGCATGGG
Organism: Methylobacterium sp. E-066; assembly: GCF_022829635.1. Classification (GTDB taxonomy): domain Bacteria; phylum Pseudomonadota; class Alphaproteobacteria; order Rhizobiales; family Beijerinckiaceae; genus Methylobacterium. Next base: position 6,273 of record NZ_JAKSYO010000029.1, on the reverse strand, counting down.
CAATCGCCCGGCGCCAGCTCGATACCACGGTGTCGTGCGGACGCTTGAACAGGACGTTCGATTCGAGCGCCGCGTCGTGGACCAGCCGGCCCTCGCGCTCCAGCCGGTCCCACAGCGGGGTCTTGGGCAGGGCCTGGAGCAGGTTGATGGTCAGCACCGGGATCGCCGACTTGTCGATGAAGTCGATCAGGTTCTGCTCCGACTGGTCGCTGTCGGTATCGAGCCCCAGGATGATGCCCGAGGTGACCTCGAGCCCGTAGGAATTGAGGGTCTCGATCGCCCCGTACATCGGCACGGCGGCGTTGTGGGTCTTGTCGATGCCCTTGAGCGCGTCTTCCTCCGGCGTCTCGATGCCGACGAACACGGTCATGAAGTTGGCCTGGCGCATCAGCTCGAGGATCTCGGGCTGCTTGGCCATGTTGAGGGTCGCCTCGCAGGCGAACTGAAGCGGGTAGTCGTTCTTCTTCTGCCATGCCACGAGATGGGGCAGCATCTCGCGGGTCGCCTTGCGGTTGGCGATGAAGTTGTCGTCGACGAAATAGACCACCGCCGGGTGCCCGGGCTGGCTGATGATGGCGTCGAGCTCGGCGCACATCTGCTCCGGGCTCTTCAGCCGGGGCTGGCGGCCGTAGAGCTGCGGGATGTCGCAGAACTCGCAGCGATACGGGCAGCCCGAGGAGAATTGCAGCGAGCCGATCAGGTAGCGCTTGAGCGGCGCCGCCTCGTAGGCCGGGGCCGGGAAGTCGGAGAGCGCCAAGCGCTCACCGGTCTCGAACACCACCTGCTGGTGCGGCCGGACGACGTCGGCGTCGAGGCGCTCGATCAGCCGGTCGGTGGCGTCGCCGATCTCGCCGACATGGAGGTAATCGAAATCCGGATATTTCTCGCGGGCGCCGGACACCGAGGGGCCGCCCAAAGCCGCGACCTTGCCGGCCGCATGGGCGCGCCGGCCGATATCGTGGATCTGGCCCTCCTGGATGTGCATCCCGGAGACGAACACGGCGTCGGCCCAGGCGAAATCCTGGGCGGAGGCGCGCCGGATGTTCTCGTCGATAAAGCGGTACTCCCAGCTCTCCGGCATGTAGGCCGCGATCACCAGGAGCCCCTGCGGAGGCATGAACGCCTTGACGCCACCCATGAGTGGGTAGGCGTGCGAGAACGTGCCGAAGGACGGCGTGTAGGCGGGGAAGACGCACAGGATGCGTCGGCGGGTCGTGACGGAGACAGTGCTGCGCATGAGGGCTTATCTAGCACAGCCGTAGCGAATGGCGCCCCCCTTAACGGTTGAGAATGACGTGAAGGGCGGTGCTAAAGAGCCGCTACGCGGCGACTCTTCCGCTGGGTCCCGGATCAGGTTCCGCTTCGCTGCACCTGTCCGGGAAAGGGCAGTGCAGGATGAACCGCGACGCCCTTTCCCGGGCGCATGCAGCGCCAGCGGAATGCGACCCGGGACCCAGCATGGGACGCGCCGCGCAGCGGCTCAAAACCCGAGATCCTCGTAGAGATCGCGCCAAGCCGGGTTGAATGCGTCAATCAGCGCGAGCTTCCACGCTCGGCGCCATCGCTTGATCGCGTACTCCCGGATGCGGGCGTCGATGATACGGGAATACTCTTCGTACCAAACCAGCATCGTCACGCTGTAGTCACGGGTGAACCCGGGCATCGCACCGGTGCGATGCTCATGGACGCGCCGGGCGAGGTCGGTCGTTGAGCCGGTGTAGAGCGTTCCGTTCCGCCGACTGGCGAGCATGTAGACGTGGGACCGGCGCTCCATCACCCACCTCCCCAGCACGGGAGGCAGATATGACGAAGTTTTGCCGATTCGACGACGCCCTTTCCCGGGCGCATGCAGCGCCAGCGGAATGCAACCCGGGACCCAGCATAAGAGGGCGCGAAGCGTCCCTCGCAATGCCGTCGCACCTCGCCTGAGCCGCTCCGCGGCAGGTCTCATGCTGGGTCCCGGATCACCTTCCAATGTCGTTCCAGGCGTCCGGGAAAGGGCCGCGTCTTATCCACCCGGGACTTGGTGCTGGAGCATGCAACGCAAAACGCCCGGCCGTTTCCGGCCGGGCGTTTCTCTGAGGATCGGTTCGGGACTGAGCCTCAGGCGGTCAGAACCGTGCTCGGCTCGACCTTCACGCCCGGGCCCATCGTCGAGGTGACGGCGATGCGCTGGACGTAGGTGCCCTTGGCGCCCGCGGGCTTCGCCTTGGCGACCGCGTCGGCAAACGCCTTGATGTTCTCGACGAGCTTGTCGGCGTCGAACGAGACCTTGCCGACGCCGGCATGGACGATGCCGGCCTTCTCGACGCGGAACTCCACCGAGCCACCCTTGGCGCCGGCCACGGCGCTCTTCACGTCCATGGTGACGGTGCCGACCTTCGGGTTCGGCATCAGGCCGCGCGGGCCCAGCACCTTACCGAGACGGCCGACGAGCGGCATCATGTCCGGGGTGGCGATGCAGCGATCGAACTCGATCTTGCCGCTCTGGACGATCTCCAGGAGATCCTCCGCGCCGACGATGTCGGCACCCGCCGCCTTGGCGTCGTCCGCCTTGGCGCCGCGGGCGAAGACCGCCACGCGGACCGTCCGGCCCGAGCCGTTCGGCAGGTTGCAGACGCCGCGGACCATCTGGTCAGCGTGACGCGGATCGACGCCGAGGTTCATCGAGACTTCGATGGTCTCGTCGAACTTCGCGGTCGCCCGCTCCTTGACCAGCTTGATCGCCTCATCGAGCGGGTAGAGCTTGGTCACCTCGATGCCCTCGCGGGCGGCGCGGATGCGCTTTCCTTCGCGTGCCATGATGTCCTCCCTCAGGCCGTGATTTCGAGGCCCATGGCCCGGGCAGAGCCGCGGATCATGGCGACGGCCGCATCGACCGAGTCGCAATTGAGGTCGGGCATCTTCTTCTCGGCGATCTCGCGCAGCTGCGCCTCGGAGATCTTGCCGACGGAGGGGCCCTTACCGGGGGTCTTCGAGCCGGAAGCCGGCTTCTTGCCGATCTTCAGACCGACCGCCTTCTTCAGGAAGAAGGTGACCGGCGGCTGCTTCATCTCGAAGGTGAAGGAGCGGTCCTGATACGCGGTGATGATCACCGGGATCGGGGTGCCCTTCTCCATCTGCGCGGTCTTCGCGTTGAAGGCCTTGCAGAATTCCATGATGTTGAGGCCGCGCTGACCGAGCGCGGGGCCGATCGGGGGCGACGGGTTCGCCGCGCCGGCCGGGACCTGAAGCTTCACGTAGCCCGTGATCTTCTTCGCCATGGGATATCTCCCAAAACTGCGTCCGCCGCCGGGCTGCCTAAGCGCGGGCGGGTCGGACGATTGCAGGTCGCGGTGCGATCCGTGGATCCCGGAGGCGAGGCCGGGCGGATCTCCCGCGTGTGAGACCGCCTCCTAACGGGGACGGCCGCTTCGCGACCGACGCGCAGCGCCGGCCGGAAGAGCGTGGACGGCCGAAGAACCGGCCGCCGAATTCCTTGAAGCCTCAGGCCTTCTCGACCTGGGCGTATTCCAGCTCCACCGGGGTGGCGCGGCCGAAGATCGACACGGCCACCTTGAGGCGGGAGCGGGCCTCGTCGATCTCCTCGACGGTGCCGTTGAAGCTCGCGAACGGGCCGTCGGCGACCCGAACGGTCTCACCGATTTCGAACGCGATCGACGGCTTCGGCCGGTCGACGCCCTCGGCGACCTGACCCTTGATCCGCTCCGCCTCGGCGTCGGGGATCGGAACCGGCTTCGACTTGTCCGCGCCGAGGAAGCCCGTGACCTTCGGGGTGTTCTTGATGAGGTGGTAGACCTCGTCGGTCAGGTCACACTTCACCAGGACGTAGCCGGGGAAGAACTTGCGCTCGGCATCGACCTTCCGGCCGCGGCGCACCTCGACGACCTTTTCCGTCGGGACCATCACCTCGTCGAACAGCTCGGTCAGCCCGCGCTGGGCCGCCTGGTCCTTGATGGACTGCGCGACCTTGTTCTCGAAGTTCGAGTAGGCGTGGACGATGTACCAGCGCTTCGACACGGTTCCGTTCAACTCCGACAAGTCTGCGAGGTCGCCCCCGATCGATATCGCCCCCTCAGAGGCCGAGCACCAGGCCGACCACGAACCGCAGGGCCTGGTCGACCACCGTGAAGAACAGGCTCGTGACCACCACCATCACGAACACCATGATGGTGGTGATGGTGGTCTCCCGGCGGGACGGCCAGGTGACCTTGCGGGCCTCGTCACGGACCTGGGAGAAGAACTCACCCGGGGTCACGCGCTTCTGCGGCACCTTGGCGGGCGTGGCCGGACGGGCCGGCGGCGTGTTCGCGGGACCGCGAGCCGCGCCGCGCGCCACATCCACCTTCTTGGTCGCTTCGTTCGATGCCATGGCGCCAGTGTTATTTGCGTGCGCGGGCCCGAGGCAGGGCCTGCTTCCGGGAACGCGAACATCCGGCGCTTAGGGCCTGGACGGGCCCGCACCGACGGTCGCTTCAGATCTCGGATTGCGCCCGCTCTAGCGCAACTCCGCCGGCTTGTCGACCGGGCGACCGCGCGGGGGTGAGTGAGATATCTGGCAGGAGTGGAGGGACTCGAACCCGCAACCTCCGGTTTTGGAGACCGGCGCTCTGACCAGTTGAGCTACACTCCTAGCGTCCCGCCCAATGCCCGATCGCGGCGGCGCTTGCAAGAGGTTCGGCGACACAGACAGGCTCGCGAGGGTCAAATATGCCCCTCGCAGCGTCGAATGACGGCCCAAGGCGAGATCCTTTGGGGAACCCCGCGACCGCGCCGCATCACCGGCCGTGATCCGCCCGCTCCGCAGCGGTCAGGGGCCGCAACCCGCTCCGGTCGAAGCGAAACAGCTCATCACTGCGGCCATACGGGCCGGCCTGCAGCTGCCTGCTCACTTCGGCTGCCAGGTCGCGCCGACCAGCGCTGTCGGCGGGCCACGCCATGAGCGCATCCCGGGTCGGGGCGGCCAGGGTGATGCTATCGGCCTTCAGGGCACTGCGTATCTGCTCGAGATAGTCCGGCACCAGCAGCCGCGCGGCGTCGTAATCGTCGCCCGATTCGGCGATGGCGAACATCGGGACGCCATCCCCGAGACCGAGGTTGAACGGCGCGTCCTTCGAGGTCGCCGCGAGGTTCTTCACGGCCATCGCTTCCACGATGGCAGGATCGACCTGCCAGTCCGCGAGCATCGCACGGGTGACGTATCGGTAGCGCTTCGGCTCGTCGAGCACGTAGACGACGAACAGCGTCTCGGAAAAGCGGCGGTGCGCGATCTCGGCGTGCTGTCGCAGGATCTCCTCCGGCACGAGTTGCACGCGCAGCCGCGATGTGACGGCCGCGAAATCCCCGGGATCCGGTGCAAGCTCGGAACCCGTGAAGACGTCGGCGAGAAACGTCTCGATGGCCTGCCGGCGTTCCGCGCCGGCGAGCATGGCGACGCGCGGGTACAGATTGGTGAGCGCGATCGTCCTGGCGCCGACATGGATCTGCGCCGGATCGGAATCGAGACGAATCTCGGCCTCCGGCCGCAGGACCCGGACCAGCGCCGCTACCTCGTCGCGGAACCGCCCGTCACGCAAAGCATCGTCGCGCGCCGCGCCGGGCGAGATCGGAGACCCGACACAGATCAACGCAAGGAGCCACAAGGCGCGGAGAATGAAACCTGCGGTCATGTGAGTCCCCACCGGAACACGGCAGGGACACGTCAAAGCAACGCCGGAACTCCGTCAAGACGAAGGCCGGCGCGAGTCACATCAAACCTGAACATCGAGGTCCGGCACTTCGACGGGAGCGGAATGCTTGTGCGCCTCGACTGTCCGCAAGCCGCAAACGGCGCACTGTCTCCCGGTCTGGGCCGGCGCGCCGCCTTCCGCGACGCGCCGATCCGTCCTGGCTTAGTCGTTGATGGCGGCGACGACGCCGGCGCCGACGGTGCGGCCGCCTTCACGGATGGCGAAGCGCAGCTTCTCCTCCATGGCCACCGGCACGATCAGCGTGACGTCCATGGTCACGTTGTCGCCCGGCATCACCATCTCGGTGCCTTCCGGCAGCTCGCACACCCCGGTCACGTCCGTGGTCCGGAAGTAGAATTGCGGCCGGTAGTTGGTGAAGAACGGCGTGTGCCGGCCGCCCTCCTCCTTGGTCAGGATGTAGGCCTCGGCCTTGAACTTGGTGTGCGGCTTCACCGAACCCGGCTTGCACACGACCTGGCCGCGCTCCACGTCCTCGCGCTTGGTGCCGCGCAGCAGCACGCCGACGTTGTCGCCCGCCTGGCCC
>NZ_JAKSYO010000017.1 GCF_022829635.1 Methylobacterium sp. E-066 | reverse complement strand
ACCGCGCCGAGCGGGTCGGCTTGCCGCCCGATGGCGAGCGCGCCTTCCAGAACGGAAAGGCCGTCCTGAAAGTCGAACGGACACGGTGCGGGTGAGAATAAATTGTCGCTGTTGAGGTACGCATCGATATAGCGCTCCCGCTGCCGCTCGACTCCGGCTGTGTCTGCACAGGCCAGCCGCGTCACGAATGGCATTAGGCGCTGACGCTGTGTATCCGTAGCATTGTCGTTGAGCTGCATCGCGAGCGCACAGATCGGGCGCGAGAAGCAGTCCGGCATCGCTTTGACCGAACCGACACGCTGATAGGGGAAGCCGCACGCCACGACTGCTGCTTCGTTAATGCAGGTACCGCCGTCAGGACCGGGAAACTTGTGTGAGCCTCGGAGAAGCTTCCAGTTCAGGATGTGATCGAAGTCGCTCATGGTGGCTAACTCCGTAGCCGCCCCCGCACGGAGCCTCCTCCCATGCGCTCATACCGTCAACCACGTCCGTTGTTCTGGCGCCGCCGACCCTGCCCGGGTATCAGCCCCGGCCATGGCTAAACGCGTGAAGTTGCTCCCGCAGGAGCGGGGCTCCGTTCTGTTCGACGTCGTCTTCGAGGACGGCAGCCGCGCCTCGAACCGACGCGTGCCGATGGAAATCCTGGGCGGCTTGGACGGTGATCAGCCGGCCCGCGACCTCATTGAGCAGCAGGAGGCCGAGATTGCCGAGAAGGCGGGTCGTCCGCCGCGAGAGATCCAGAGCCTGACGCGAGCAGCTAAGCCGGAGCCGAAGCCCGTCCGGGAGTAACAAGGCACCTGGAACGGTCTACACTGGGTGAGCGAGCGGCGTTCGTGAGGGGCACCTAGACAGATCGACAATCCGACCTAGCTCCGCGGCGTCGGCATTGCGCCGACCTCCAGACCGTCCAAGCGGTCCCGCAAGCCGACTGAGTGCTGCTCGGGCACAAATCCGTAGGCGCAGCCATGATGCTGGATTTGCTCAGATCGTCACCTCTGCGCCGTCCGGATCGGCCCTGAATGTCCAGGCGCCGCCGCTTCGGAAGGTGGAAGCGGTCCCGAACGTGTCCTCCATGAACTGCATCTGGGTAATCTTTCCGCCTACGACTCTGGCGAAGATCGCGACGGGCGAGATTAGCGTCCGGTTCATCACCCGCGAGCGAAAGGTGCAGCTTACGAACACGGCGACCCGCTCATCGGAACCTAAGGCCTCCTGCACGTCGAAGGCTAGGATCTCCCAATGCCGGTTGACGTTCACGAACGTCTCCACGATGGACTGCGCGCCAGTATGCGATCCGCACCAGGGCATGATCCGCTTCAGGTCGGGATTGTCGTAGTTCAACGACACGTAGGTGGCGTCGGGCGCCACCAACTCGGCGACGGTCGACGGATTGGCGGCGTCGCCCAGAAGGGCCAGGACTGTTTCGACCGGTGTGCGCATGTCGTGTCACCCCCTTCGATGGTGCAGTTCGCGCCCGGTGATCCGTGCGACTCTTCTGTGTGGGAGGGTCGCGCGCCGTCAGGGCAGCACGACGATCTTCCCGCCGGCTCGGTTCTCCTCCATGAAGCGATGCGCCTCGGCAATCTCGTCGAGCTTGAAGGTGCGGCCCACCTGCACGCGCAGGCTGCCTGTCGCGACCTGTTCGACGAGTTCCTGAAGCGGCGTGCGCATGAAGTCCGTAACGCCGCCGTCGTAGGTCGTGAGGCACACCCCGCTCGGGATCACGTCCATCGGACTGAAGTCCGGCAGAGACCACCGGTCGCCGACCATGCCCGTCATGCAAACGATGCCGCCCGGCTTGGCGCAGCGGAGCGAGTCCTCCAGCGTCGTCGCTCCGACCAGTTCAAGCACCTTGTCGACGCCCCCTGGGCAGATCTCCGATACCTGTGCGGCGATTGTGCCCGTGTCGATGAAGACCTGATCCGCGCCGTTGTCCCGGAGCATCTGCGCGCGGTCGGTGCGGCGCGAGGTGGTTGCGACGTGGACGCCGTGCGCTTTGGCGATGGCGGCCGCGGCAAGCCCGACCGAGGTGGTGCCGCCCCGGATCAGCAGGCGCTCACCCGCCTTGAGCCGTAGGGCCGTGAACAGCGAGCCCCAGGCGGTCTGCAGCATCTCGGGTAACGCACCCAGGACCTCCCACGGCAGGTCGGTGCGCAGGACCTGAACCTGACCGATCGGCACGCGGACATATTCGGCATAGCTGCCGTCGAACTTGCGACCCATGCCGCCCATCGCGGTTGCGACCGTGTCGCCCTCAGCGACCGTGCCGTCGGGCGCGGCCACGATGGTGCCGACCGCCTCGATGCCGAGCACGCGCGGGAACGCGACCCCCGGTGACTGACCGCGGCGGGTGAACAGCTCCGACCGGTTCAGGCCGAAGGCGCGCACCCGGATCAGCACCTCGCCCGCGCGGGGCTCGGGCATCGGGACCGCCTCGACCTTCAGCACGTCCGGACCGCCGGCCTCGCGGATCACCGCCGCCCTCATCGTCGTCATGGTCGTCCTCCTGAGCCGGGAACGTCGTGGATGCTCTCAGCCCTCACCCTGCACGGGGTTGGTGTTGAAGACGTACAGGGTGATCTTCCAGGCGCCGTCGATCCTGCGCAGCACGAACACCTCGCGGTTCAGATCGACGACCTGCTTGCCCCCCTCCAGGACCGTCGCGCCCTTGTGGTGGTAGGTCCGCACGACGGCCGTCTCGCCATGGACGTCGATGCCGGCGTAGCCGAACACGGTCGTGAACCGGGCGACCCGGAACAGGGCCGCGTAGGCATCCCGCTTCTCCTGGCGCGTTGCGAAGGTGGGCTTGTCGTTCCACTCCGCGACGCCGTCGGAGGCGAACAGGTCCAGGATGCCGTCAGTGTCGCCCGCGTTGAGGAGCGTCTCATAGCGGTGGACCACGTCGTAGGCCGCGCGCTGCCCGGCCGCGACCATCGGATCGGACGCGAACGCGAAGCTGCTGGTGGTCTGATCCGCTGCGTCGACCGGTACGAGGGCGGCCCCGACAAGCGCTGCACTAAGGAATAGATTGCGCAGGCAGGAGATGAGCGACATGCACTCACCCATCTGTTCGACTCACGGCGCGGCGCGCGTCGAGGCTGAGGCCGGTTGCACCGGCGCGGGCGAGTAGCAGGAAGCCGCCAGCCATAGTGAGGTTCTTCAGGAAGTTGATCAGCTGGTTCTGATCGGCGAAGGCGGTATGGAAGGTGGCTGCCGTCAGCAGGCACCACCCGGCCAGGCACACGCCGAGCGGCCGGGTCCAAAGGCCCAGCAGGAGTAACACCCCCGCGCAGATCTCGAAGGCGGCGGCTGGCCAGACCAGCATGGCGGGGACGCCGTAGGCGCTCATGTAGCCTTGCGTGGCCGCGATGGCGGTGAGCTTGCCGATGCCGGACAGCAGGAACAGGGCTGACATCAGTACGCGCGCCGACGCGTCGATCCATTTCGGCAAGAATAGGGTCATCGCGGGCGCCTCACGCCTGCGCCGGCAGCGTCGTGGAGAAGCTGTAGCGAGCGATCTTCCAGGCGCTGTCGACCTTCTTGAAGACGAACAGCTCCTGGTTGGCTTCCGGGATGTCGATGCCTGCGGCCAGGATGCGGATCGTGCCGGTCGAGGTGGAGCGCAGGAAGGCCCATTCTGGCGTTAGCACCCGGATCTCGCCGATCTCGAAAGCGATGGCGAGCTTGATTGCCCCAGCCATGCCCGCATAGGCCGCCTGAACCGCAGTCTTACCGACCTGGGGCGGGCTGTTCTGTGCCATCAGCACCCCGTCGTCGGTATAGAGTTCAGCCACGGCGTCAGCATCTGAGCGGTTGGCGGCCTCTCCGTACCGCTTAAGCACCTCGGCAATAGCCTGTTCATCCGCGTTCATGGGCTGATCCTTGCGAGGAAAAATAGAGTTGGCCACAGAATTTTTTTGGACTATCGAGCGAGTCACTGGCTCGGCGGGTTCGTAGGCGAGAAGCTGTAGCGGGCGATGCGCCAGCGACCGTCGTCGCCCTTCTGGAAAATGAAGAGTTCCTGGTTCGCCTCGGACGTCGTCTTGCCGCTGGAATGATGCAGCGTCTTCCCGGCGGAGTTGGTCCGCACGAACGCCCAGGTTGGGGCCATCTGGACCACCTCGGAAATATTGAATGTCACATCGAATTTCAGTTCTTTGAAGACGGCATCATACGCCCTGCGAACCGCGTCCTGACCGATGAAGGAGGACGTGTAGGGCGCCATGAAGATGCCGTCGGGCGTGTAGAGGGGTAGCACAGCGGCGCTCTGACCACCGTTCAAAGCTGCGTTATACGAGGACAGTGCGGCGCGGATCGCGACTTCGTCGCTCGTCTCGGAGGACGGGGCCGTCGATGAACCGGTGTGCGTTTGCGCTATGCTGGGCTGAGTGGGGATGAGAGCAAGGACAGCTAGGGCGCAGGCAGCGGTAAGACGAACCTTCATTCACGATACTCCGGCACCTGTTTACGGTGCCTCATCAGTATGCGATCTCTCATTGAGCCATAACCCATTCAATGCGGGATGGCCTATCCCATATATGGGACAATGATGCTCGATCTGAACGCTCTTTTCATCTTCGCCAAGGTCGTGGAGGCCAACAGCTTCGCGATGGCCGCGCGTCAGCTACGCATCCCGACCTCGACCGTCAGCCGCCGCGTCGCCGAGCTTGAGAGCCAACTCGGCGTACGTCTCTTGGAGCGCTCGACGCGTAGCTTGCGGTTGACCGATCTCGGCTCAGAAGTTTTGGAGCAGGCGCGGCGCAGCATCGAGATCAGTGACGGGGTGATGGGCCTCGTCTCGAACCGGATGACCGATGTCTCTGGCGTCCTGCGCATCGCGTCTCTGCCCAGCATCTCCGACACGCTCGTCGCGCCGCTCGTCGGCGCATTCCAGGCCGCCTATCCGAACGTGCTCGTGCAGGTTCTCGTAACCGAACGCTACGTGGATCAGGTTGCGGAGGGGATCGATGTCGCCTTTCAGTTCGGCCCCCAGCAGGACTCGGACCTCGTCGCACGCAAGATCCTCACATACCGCCACCGACTGGTGGCGAGCCCGGCCTATCTCACGGGGCACCCTGCGCCCCTAAGTCCACAGGATCTGTACGACCATCGGCTGCTGGCATTTTCCTTCGGAAAACCTGATAGGCGTTGGACCTTCACTCACCAGGACAGTGACCGCAAGGAGACCGTCACCTTCCAGCCGTCCTTCACGATGAACGACTATCTCGGTCTCGCCTCCGCCCTGCTGGCGGGCTCCGGGATCGGCGACCTTCCGCCCATCGTGCGGCCCGACCTGCTCGACGACGGGCGCCTCGTCGAGGCGATGCCCGGATGGCGTTTCCGTCCCTTCGACCTGACCCTGGTCCATCTGGGTCATCGATACGTGCCGCGGCCGGTGCGACTGTTCAAGGAGATGGCGGTAGAGCTGGCTTCCACCCTGTTCCCCGACCTCCCATCGTAATGAGATCGCGCGTCGCGAAGCGTATCCACGGCACAGCAAGTGAAATCTGGCTAGACGACGCCTTCATTGGACGTCCGACTATGCATTCTCATTTCTAGAAGCGGACCGGCAAAATTCCACCCATCGTGGACCCTGCTGGAGCCGTAACTTGTCGGCGTCAACGCACACCCGCGAGGTCGAGGAGCGATATGCCGGCAGCCGAGATGACGTTCCCACGCCCCCGCCAAGGTAAGACGATCGAGTTCGCTGCCGGTTCAGCTGCCACCTCCGGCAGCGCGGTCTCAGCCGTCTCAACTTCGCGGTCCTGATCGTTGCCACGCAGCCATGTGATCTGGCTGCCGGTGTGGTTCTCGGGCGCCGCCAGGGACGGCTCGGCGTCGGCGCCGTCCTCAATGTCGGTATCGCCGTCCATGCGGTCGAGGACGGCGATGATGCGGTCCGCCGCGTCGAGGGCGGTCTGCGCCGCCTCCTCCAGGCTGGCGCGAAGCCCGGCCCCGGCCAGCGGCTCCAAATCTGGAGCGGCCGGTTTCGGACGCGGAGTAAAGGTGAGCACGTCGCCCATGATGTCAGGTCTCGGATCGCGATGAGGGGGAGGCCCGGCAGGATCCGGCCAGGGCGGTACGCACGGCTACGGAAGGGGCCGGTCAGCCCCTCGCACGCTCGGCGGCGGCGTGGGCCAGCAGCTCGCGGGCGAAAGCCTCGATCGCCTCTGGGTCGCCGTTGTCGATGGTCTGCACGGCCAGCATCGACAGCCGGGTCTCGCGGTCGGAGGCGTTGTCGGGCAGCCGCCGGGCGGCCTCCTTATCGACCGCAGTCTCCACATCGGTCAGAGCGTCGCCCAACCACTGCATCAGCTTGCCGGCGGCGTTGTACTGGTCGCCCGGGTGCTTGCTCTCGTCCCATCCGCGGGTGTGGCACCGGCTCGTCCAAACCAAGGCGTAGGCGAAACTGCTGACGCGGTCTGAGAGATCGTGCAGCGACTGCAGGTCCTCCAGCGAGGCGGACGCGAGGTCGAGCATGCCGACGAGATCGAGTTCGGGGCGTTGGTTGACCCGCTTCGGCAGATCTCCCTGCGCTAGGGCCGCCATGTGGATGTCGATCGCAAGCCGCCCATCCGTGCTGTAGTCTTCGCGTTTCTGCCCGAGCCGCCATTCGTTGACGTAGTGTAGCCACGCCAGGGCGATCGCCTTTGGCAGGATGTTGTTGACGGTCACAGGCAAAGCATCGGCAGCGTGGAGCAGAGCGAACCGGCGCTCCTGCATCGCCTCATAGGCTGCGGTCTGCTCGTCGGTGCCATCATCGCCTGTGTGCGCCGCCCAAGCTGGCCACAGTGCTAGGATCTTGGCGGACAACCCATCGATCGCCGGTCCAGCCGTCGTTCCGCCTTCGCGCGGCGGCACATAGTTGAGTTCGTCGAGATGCAGTTCCCGGCGTAGGGCGACCTGCTCCGCCTCACTCTTCTCGGGACCGCCCCGGCGCTTGAATTCCGCGACGGCGATGCCGTGGAGGCGGTCGAGTTCGAGGCCGATGGCATCGGGGATCCGGGCGAAGCTGAACGGCTTGATGGCGGGCGAGGCCATGAACCCGGGCGGTGGGTTTTGCCAGTCCACGGCCCCAACGACCGGCGCCATTTCACCCTGCACATCGCGCCAGAGCGAATGCGACAGGATCTGATCCGGATCCGGCTCTTCCGGCAACGCGGACAGCAGCACCTTGGGCTGGTACGCTGCGAGCGCCAAGAGCTTCACTCGGAACCCAGCGACGGTACGGGCCGGCAAGCGGGCAATCTGTTCAGCGAGCCCAGTAGCAACCGTGCCGGCGGTCTCGGCGGCGTCCTCAAGTTCGGGCGTGACAAGTTCATCGAGAAGACGAGCCTGCTCAGATCGCCATGCATCCCACGCGGTCACGATCTCCTCGGCGCGGACCTGCGCCTCGGAATGAGGCACGATGTCAAACCGACGGCCGGGGTGGTCGATGTGGGAGCGCTCGCCCTGGCAGATCGGACGCAGCACCTCGTGCGTCATCGGCATGATGCGCCGCAGCCGGGCAACATCCGAACCGCGGATCTTCCGCCCCTCCAGCGCCTCGGGCATCATCCAGTACTGATGGACGTTTAGGCGTTCGTCGGAGGCGCGGTAGGTCAGGCAGGCCGGGCGCTCCGGCATATGCCGGTCCGCTTCCCGCTGAGCCGCATTGCAGGCTTCGCAGGCCGCGGTCTCGCGGGCTCGGGCAGCCTCGAATTGCTGACCCAGGTGTAGCAGCTCGGTATCGTCGCCAACCTCGGTCTGGGCAGGAGGAGCCTCAGATGCGGGCCGCGAGGCGGTGCCGAGATGGTTGAGACTGGCCTTCAGATCTACGGCGCGCTGCTTGAGCGTCGGGCGATCAGCGTCACGGCGGAACGGGTTGGACAGCTTGAGAGAGGGCACGAGCGGCCTCCAGGGATTATGGGATGGAAGGAGGCGCGGCAGACGATGCGCCGCGCGGTGGCGGCGTCAGGCGTCGTCGAAGTCGTATTCGGCCTTGGCCTCGGCGATAGCCCAGGCCGGCAGTGAGCCCTCGGCGTCGTAGAGGGCGGTGTCGCGCTCCTTCACGTCCGGCTCGTCGCCGAAGCCACTGAACCGGGGCGGCAGTTCGGTGCCGGTCATCGCCAGAACGGACCGGATCAGGCTCACGGCGGCTACGTCGTGCCTCTCCTCGCTATGCGACACTTCCCATAGGATCGTCGCTGCCAAGGCCACCACGCCGAGGCCATCGAGCGTGCGCGGGGGCGGCAAGGTCGCGACCTCTTCAGCCAGCGCCCAGCACCTGCGCTCGACCAAGGTGCAGGCCACGTCCTCGATGGAGTTGATCTGCGCCTCACCGTCGATCGGGCGGCAGGCCCGGTCCTCGGCGTAAGCCGCGAGCAGCCGATCGCGGTGATCGGCGTACTCGGTGGGCTCATGGGTGCGGGCGGCGGCCATCGCCGGCAGCGGCACGGCAGCGGCTACGGATCCGGCCACGATGGTCCGGCGGGTCTGGCCGGCAAGAGAAACCCGCAGATCGTCAGCGCGACCGCGTAGGCGGGTAGCAGGATCGCGGCGGATCAGGTTCTTGAGGGAGGCACGGAAGGACATCGCGGGATCCTCGGATGAGGAACGCGGGCGACCGGCCCGCTCGGTTGCGGGTCGGGTTCAGAGCAGGGAGGCGAAGCCGGTCAGGACGATCCCGCCGCCGATGATGGCGACGGCGGCCAGCAGCTCGCCAGCGATGTCGAGGAAGCGCGGGGCCCGAACATGGGCGGTGTCGGGCCGAACGGGCATCACGACCCGCCAGGGCTCATCCTCGCCAGGCAGCGCCTCGTCGTGCAGGGCGAAGAACTGGTCCTCGGGCCAGTGGTGTTCCGAGGCGGGACCGTGGGCTAACTGGCGCACGACACCGGCCGCGGCATGCCCGAGCGGCACGGCATTCGGGATCACGGCCGGCGGCAGCGGCGTGCCAAGAAACAGGGTCAGGTCGGCAGCGCGGGCCTCAGCGAGGCCATAGGCGGGCTGGTGGCCGTCCTGGAAATCGGCCTCCTCGGTCAGCCACCAGCGGAGGTGCGCCAAGAAGGCAAGGGCCCCGAACCGGGTCGAGCAGGCGGTCGAAACCAGCGCCTCGCTGGCGGCGTCGTACTCGTCATTGGCGATGACGCTCGGGCGGCCCTCAGGCGCCACCTGGTATGCGTCGTAGGCGGCGCGGTGGCGCTCGATGACGGCATGGATCGGATCGGGGGTGAGGAAGGCGTGCAGCATCGTTCGGGCTCCGCAATGGGCTCGTGGGACAGGCTCAGGGGTGAGGATCGGAAGGGGGGTGCGCCGAGGCGGCGCGCGTTAGTCGGGCGGCTCGTCGGGCTCAGGCACAGCGACGAAGGTCTGCCATTCCTCGGGGGTGATCCCCGACTTGATGAACTCGCGCTGGGGCGGCGGGAGGTGGCGGAACACGTCCTGCAGGAAGGCGCCGGTCTCGTATTCAGCCAGCTGCTCGACCGTGACGGGCAGGTCGAGGGTGGCGACCTTGCCGGTGAGCATCGAGGTGCGGGTGATCAGCATGGCGCCCCTCCCCTCAGTGCGCGGCCATGTGGCGGGCCATCTTGGCGGCGCGCCACGCGGCGGTGAGGCAGACGGACATCGCCTCGCCCCAGGTGCAGCCGAACCGCTCCTGATGGGCACGGGCGGCGGAAGCAGCGGCCGACATGATGGCGCCGCGGTCGAACTGGCCGGCGGCGAACAGCGGCCGGCGGGTCAGACGCACCGTCAGGTCGATGCGGGCCTTGGCCGAGAGCAGGCCGGGGGCGATAGCCGGCCGGCTGTCGTGAAGGCTGCGGGAGAGGGTGTTCCAGGAGACGGTGCGGTAGGGCATCAAGGCGTCTTGTCATATGATTTCGTTGAAAATCAGATTGTAGATATGACGGTCGCCTGTCAACGCCTTTGTAGCACGATTGACGAAAAAATATGACGCGCTATTCTGCGTCCATGCTTACCCCTGCCTTGTCTCGCGCCGCGCGCGCCCTGCTGGACTGGTCGCAAGAGCAGTTGGCCGAAGCATCACACCTCGGGCTGTCGACGGTCCGGGATTTCGAGAGGGGGCGGCGCGTACCCAGCCACAACAACCTGGCGGGCATCGAGCGAGCCCTGCAGGATGCTGGGATTGAGTTCACACCGGAGAACGGCGGTGGCGCAGGCGTCCGTTTCAAGCACCGGGCCGATGGAACACGAGACGAGCACTAAGGACCGGTAGATGCCTCGCCGTCGCGCTACATGTCACCACGAAGCCGGCCACGCTTTCGTGCGCTGGTTTTTCGGTTTCAGGACCGACCGCGCCGTGGTCCAGACAGGTGAGGAAATCCGCGCCGGCAAGCGTCTGAGGGGGCGAGATGGTGGCCTGTTCACGTGCCACGGCATGGTCAGCGGGGAGCCAATCCACGAATGGCCGTTCCGCCCTTGGCCGCTAGCGGGCAGCCCTGAACAACAGGCGGCAGGATTGCGGTGGTGGACTTATCGGCGCGATGTTGAGCTGATCCACTGCTACGCCGGCTTTCACGCCGAGGCGCACTACCAGCGCGTAGATCCAACCGCGGCCATGTTGGGCGGCGGCGGCGCCGACATGGAGCGGTTCAGCGCGATCATGGAGGGATGGTCGTTGGACAAGGCCGCCCGAAGCGAGCTTGAAGCGAAGGTCGATGCTTGGACGCGAGGGCTCGTCCGCTCGCCCTTGGGATCCGCTGCGATCCAGGCTGTCGCCAGCGCCCTCATGGCCCGTGGTCGGCTCTCAGGGGCACAGATCGCCATTCTCTGCCGGCAGACCTATGGCGGGCGAGAATGCGCATTTGAGGCGTGGGCGACCTGCTGGCCGCCGACCATGGCTCAGATCCGTGCCGGCTATATCCCCGAACGGTCCGCGATGGCCGCAGCCTGATACCTCAGTCTGTCCAATTCGGGCTTGGACCGATCGCCATTGCCGACCGAACTGCGGGCACTCCTCCTCTTGCGGCTCCCGCTCCATCGGCCCATCGTGAAGGCCTGACCGAACAGGATCTTAGCTTGACTGCTTTAGAAGCTCGGCAGGACCCGGCGCCCCCTACCCCCTACGAGCGCCAGATCCTCGTCAACGTTGGCAACCGCTACGTGGTGTTCGGATCTCAGATCCGGATACACGGAAAGGCTTTGCTCGGCCCAAGCGACGTCAAAACTCGCTTCGCAGAGCGCGTCGGGGATGAGACCGACTTCCCCCCTGACCGCCTAATTGGCAGCATTCAGATCAAGGATGCTGACGTGCTAAATGCACCCGCGACGGGGGTGCCATGGGCTGACCTGCAGATCACCTTTGCCAATGGGGCGGCCCTCACGGTCGACGTCAAGGTAGGCGTCCGAGATTTCAAAACGGAAGAGCTGGAAAGGCATTGGGCCGAACTCAGGGAGCTATCGCGAAAGCCAGGGCCGCGGCACGAGGTCTGGAACTTCAACGTTGAGCGCCTGAAGCTGACGATCCTCGGCTGGGAAGGTGGCATCCCGCACTCCAGCGACCTCGACCCACTCTACGTTTGGGAATTCAACGATGACGGTAGCGTCTTCGACCGGGCGTACGTTGATGAGCGCTTGGACGATTGGCAGCACCGGATTGAGGCTATCTACACCGAAGCCGCAGCCTGGGCCGCACGCGATGGCCTGACCGCAGATCGCTCTCGCACGATCCTCATGTCCGAGGAGTTGATGCAGAAGTTTGCCGTCCCGGACCGCGAGCTGCCTATTCTCGATCTCAACCGCGGCGAAACACCGGTCATGAGCATCGTGCCGGCTGGACTATGGGTCATTGGCTCGAACGGCCGCATCGATGTCATCACACAAGATAAAGGCGCGATCCTCTTCGATGCCTCCTCCGCTATGGAGCCGGCTCGCTGGATATTCCTTGTTCGAGGTGAGAGGCGTGAGCCGCAGCCTTGGAATGAGGCTGCCTTCCATGGCCTAGTCGGCGCGACCGTCCCGGCGTGAGCAAGCTCACCGAGACGAAGCAGGCCTATGACCGTGTCCAGGGTTTGCTCAGGAAGCAGCTTCTGACCCAAGGAAGCGATGCTCGACAGATCCGAGCCGCGCAGGAGGCTGTCGATACGGCCTTCTACCTATTGGGCTGGGGGCAATTCGAATACCTTACTCGTCGGGAGGCTGAAAGGCGCGTCGATGAACAAGCTAAGGCAAAAACTATTCACGGCGCTGCCTGGCGATATGTGAAGCAGAACATCAAATCGTTTTCTTTAAGAAAGAAGTTAGAGGTGATATTCCACGCCGACCAAGCTACCCTGGCGTCCCTCGAAGAAGATTACGAACGTCGTAACGAGACTGCACACGACTATAAAAAGCTGCCGAAAGAGGCGCGAGACATTTCAGCTTGGCTCAAAGAGCTTGAGCAACTTGTTGACCGCTATTGATGTGTACGGTCGCACTTGATGGCTGACATCGACATTCCGGCACTGAAGGAGATCCTTTGGCACAAGATGCATGGGGATCTGAAATCGCTGGTGCCGTGGTTCACAAGTCACGAGCAGATCTTGTGCCCGGTGTGCTTTCGCCCGCTCCGCTATGACGATTTTTCACTTGAGCATATCATTCCAAGGCAGGCCGTCGCCGACGATCCCGAAGAGGTCCGTGCAGCCATTCCGCGGAACGAGCGAAGCGGTATGACATTGCTGTGCCGCAAGCCTCTGCTCATCAATCAGAAAATAATGTACAATAACGGGTGCAACAGTTGGAAAGGCAAGTATTTTGATCCATTATTGAAGGATGTATTCAAGCCTGGGTTATGGACCAGACCGTTTACGTCGCAGCACCACGTTGCCCTGTTCTGTGCCGGATATCTCGGGCTAGTCAGAAAATTCGGCTATCAAATTGCATTAATGCCAAGTGGCCTCCTAATGAGAAACCAATTTTTTAATCCCCAAAAATTCGTGAAAGAGTTTCCGATTAGCAGCCAAGTGGTTTTTACGGGAGACGCCACCGTGGAATACAGTGAGGATACTCGGGATTTCTGGAGTGACCCCTTCAGGTTCAGCGTCGGAGAAGGCGTTGCCGTGACGATTTTGCGAAACCTCGTTCTTCCTATCCCAATTTCGCGGGACCCAACCTCTCCGCTGGCCCGCGTGCTTCCCTACGCACCCTCCAGGTTCAAACTGCGGCCTGATCTACGCACGGCGTTCGATTAAGCAGGCGGCTCCCCTACCCTCTCTATGTCGCGGGAGATCCTACGAGGGGAGCCTGATCGTGCCGAAGCCGCCTCGCCCTCTGCCGGATCGATCCGAGATCACTGAGGACACACCGCTGCATCTGAGCACGGCGGCTCGGCTGGCCTTCCCAGACGGCGTGATGTCGGGCTTGGCCCTGCGGAACGCGGCCGCCCGCGGCGACCTCGAATATGAGCGGCTGGGCAGCCGCATCGTCACAACCCTGCGCTTCATCAGGGAATGGCGTGAGCGGAACCGCCAGCCAGTGCGCTCAACTGCGACTAAGCCGATCAGCGACGAACGACAGGCGGCAGCTGTGGCGAACGCCTATCGTGTCCTCGCGGACCTGCGCGCCAAGCCAAAGAAAGGCCTGCCCAGCGATGCGCATCAGGCTGCGTCGGCCGCCCTTGAGGCTAGGCTCCGCGCCTTGTCGAAGCCGAAATCTGACATGGACAGTACGAGCAGCCGAACTCGCCGAGTAAAGGGATAAGCGATGCCCCGCACTCCCGACCGGGTGACCCAGGCTGACATCGCGCGGGCAATCCGGGCCATGCGTGCCGCCGGGTACCCGGATGTACGTGTCGTATTCCGAGCGGGCTCGATCATCGTCGAAGCCGCCCCGGAGGAAGCGGGGGTGGATGCCGGCCGGCCAAAAAAACAGGAACGGCTCATCCTGCTGTGAGCCTGATCCGCTACGGCACACGAAGCTCGCGCTGGAAGGGAGCATGACGAAGCGACCGAGACAGCCAAAGGAGCCCGTAACACTGGAACCGCGCTGCCTGACGATAGCGGACGCGGCGGCCTATTGCGGGCTGACCCCAGGCGGCTTTCGGCAGTGGGTCAGCATCGGCATGATGCCGCCCGCGCTCCCAGGCACGCTTCGGTGGGATCGGAAGGCCATCGACTTCGCCTTGGATCGGCTGAGCGGACTGCCGACCGGCGCATCTGCCGAGTCCGAGGAGAGTGACATAGATCGGTGGCTCCGCGAGCACGATGCGGGGGAAGCGAAGGCGCGGGCCCCCGCCGCCAACCTTCGTGGGCCACCCTGGCGGCGCGTGCCGAAGTAGCTTCCGCCCGGCCTGCCCACGCGCCTGTCGCTCCTCGACCAGCCCAAGCTCCCGAAGCACCGGCATGTCGCTTGGATGCGCCCCGTGCCGCATGCTCAGCGGGTACAAGGCGCAGGCGCGAAGGGCTTCGAGCTGAAGACGGCGGAGAGAGGGTCGGATCTCGGACGTCATGAGCCTACGCAAACGCCATGATCATCCGCTGCCGGGCCTCAGCCAGACGCTCATCATCCTCGACCATCGGCATGTCGGCAACCACCGCCTCGACGATCTGACGGGTGGTCGCCTCATCCAGCCCGAGCCCGCGGGCGAACCCGTCCAGGCGCGCCATCGCGCGATGAACCGCGCCCTTGTCGGGGGTGTCCGATGGCTCGCTCATCCTTGGACCGGGAAGCCCATGATGACGGCGGTCATAACCATCGTGCGCCTCACGCCAGGCGTGGTGCCCTCCTCGGCCAGCAGCTTCATGGCCTGCGGATGCATGGCGATCGCCTTGGGTCTGAACCCAATCGGTACGTTTGTGACCCGTTGCTGGGTGTTCGCGGTTGAAGCAGCGGCTTGCGCGGATCGACCCAGGCCCAGTTAGCTTCCTCGATCCGGCCACCCTCATTAACCACACTCGAGTGATTGGGTTCGACCCTAGAACGATGACGAGTGTCGGTCCGTCCAATCTCGGCCTGGACCGACCGGCACTGCCGACTGACATTCCCGATCCGGGATCGTCTCAAGCGTAGCCGTTCTGTCTCCGATAACCGTCCTTGACCACTGTGCACCTCGGGCCGTGTTGCGTACTTGGCCGCTTCGCCGTGAGGAACGGCACCGAGCCCCGCCAGCCCTGAAGTTATGGGCGGCGGGGCAGCTTCCGCTATCCCGCCCGCCTGGCACTCCAGCTGCCGCTACACTCGATCAGCCCGCCGGACGTGCCCCAGGTGCCGCTGCCGCTGCCCTCCGTGTTGAGGCTCCCGGCAATCGGCACCCTGTTCGTTCCTTTGGTAATCGTCGCTTTCACTGCGCCCGCAGCGGAAACGCCACCGGCGATGTTGATTTCATCACCCGGGATCGAAGCGTCGCTGCCCTTGATCTGCACATGATAGCTCGTGCTGGCTGGACAGGCCCCCTGGGCGGTCGCAGCAACAATTGTCCACGAGCCATCGTACTGGTTCGGTATCCGCACCTTCCTCATAGCGGCATCAGCTGGACAGAGGAGGACTGATGGTAGGGCAGCCGCGAGGATCGCCACGGGAATACGGATCATAGATAGCCCCAACGTTCGCTGAACCATGGGCCGCTATGGTTGGCCGCACTCCTCAAGATACGAACGTAAAACCTAAATGGTTTCAGATTTAATCGAAACCGAACCGCTAAATTGCCAAGCTTGTAAATGAGCTTGACTGTTTCCTAATTAAAGCTCCTGGCAGAGGATGCGCTGTATCTGATTGTACAGTGAAATTTTATCGTTCCATCGGTTCAATTGCTGAAACTCCCCTGCGATCACGATCGTAGGGAACCGCTGACGCCGTGTTTCGGCGTCGTGCCGGGGCGTGCGGTTCCTCAGCCTTCCTGGCTATGAGCCGACGTGCCCGCCGAACTCAGGAGAACATGATGACGAAGACCACCTTCGCTCTCGCTGCGGCAACCCTGCTCGGCAGCTTCACTCTTAGTGTCGGCGGCGTGTCGGCGGCTCCAGTTCCGGTAAGCGGTCTTCAGGCCAGCCAGTCGGATGTCACGCAGGTCCGAATGATGCACGGCGACCGTATGATGATGAAGAAGCGGATGATGCGCCGCCGCATGATGCGCAAGCGGATGATGCATCGCATGTGAGGCGATCACTGTCAGCATCGGGAGGGCTCCGGTGGAGCCCTCTCACCCTCTGTCGTTCCGCCCGATTACGAGGCTGACGCCTTGTCCCGCGCCTACAGGCTCGCGGTGATGCCCTGCCCTGTGTACCAGGGATGATACCGTTGGGTCGTGTCATCCTCTGACGGTCTCTTCTCCGAGCAATCAGCGTATCCCTACGCGACCAAGACGGCTGCCCTGAACGTGAGTCGGATCCGGATGGCAGATCTGAAGGTCGATCGATTTAATGGGAGACCGCCGATCTCCACTCCTGAACCCTATTTTCTGGCTCATCCCAGAAAACGGTGGCGGCGCCGGGATCCGGTTCCGGGAGCGGAAGGTGTAGGCATTGGAGCGAGCAGGCCGTACCACCGAGCACCTGAAGGCGAAGGGCTATCTGAAGTGAGACTGGGGACGCTCGCGACGGCGCTAGGCGTCTTCGTCGTGGCGTCAGTTTCAGCTAGGCTGCTGAACGAAGCCGGCGTGGAGAACGCCCCAGTCCTTGTCCTGCTAGCTGGGTTCATCGCTGGTGGCACAGTCGCGATCCTAAGCTGAGGAGCCCGGCACAGCATGAGCGATCCCGAGACCGACGATCTCTTCCGTGAACGCCTGCTGCGGGAGGTGATCGAGGAGGATCGTGATCGGGTTATGCGGGCTCAAGGGAAGCAGCTCGACGCGATCGGCCGCAAGTACGACGTGTTCAGAACCGGGGTGCCGCTGGACGGCTTCGACGGGTTCAAAGATGACAACATCGGGGACGAGGGCTGACCCCATCCCCACCTCGTGGAAGAGACGCTGAAAGTGCAGGCGCAGGACGACATGCCGCCGGCGATCGCGCGAAGAGCCCTATCCGGCCGCCCTACCTATAAGATCTCACCGATCGGGATCTCAGCTATGTGGTACCTCTACGGCTTCGTGCTGCTCGCCGGGATCGCCAATGCGGTACAGCCTGGACAGAACAGCACGCTGGCCAAAGGCCTTTCTCAGCCGCTCACAGCCGGTCTCGTCGTCGGGGTCGGAGCGGCGTTGAGCGTCCTCATCATCGGATTGATGACCCGGCGTCTGGCATGGCCGACCTACGTCGAGTTGGCGCAGATGCCGTGGTGGGCGTGGTTTGGAGGGCTGCTGGGTGGCGGCGTCGTCATCACGCAGCTCCTGATCGCCCGCCAAATCGGTGCCGGTGCATTCCTCTCGCTCCTCGTCACCGCTGGCGTCGTCACCTCCATCTTACTCGATCACTTCGGTTGGGTCGGCTTCGAGGTGCATCCAGCAACCCTGTGGCGGCTCGTCGGCAGCGTGCTCATGATCGCTGGCGTTGCCCTAATAGCCGTGTTCTGACCCCATCCTCCGCCTCGTGGAAGAGGCACTGATGGTGGGCTAGTCGGGGTAAGCTACAGATCCGCCGCGAGGGCATCGCGAGCCATCCGGCCGACCACAGCCTCACGCTTTGCCTGACGGAGAACGATGCGAGCAGCAGCACGAGCGTTGGCCGCTCGCTGCTGTGACTGTGGACCGCCGTCGCGAACAGCGCGCCGTGCCAAAGCACGGAACCATCGGACGTTGGCGAGGGCGACCGTGCGGCGATGCAGAGCGCCTCCTACGTTGACCGAGGCGGTGGTGATGAGAGCAGACATCCATCAGATCCGCGGCGGACGTCCTACGCTTTCCGCCTAACGCACGCTTCGGAGTACGCTGTGGCCCAAAGCACGACAGTGAGGCATCGCACATTCGGATGAGCGCCCTCCTTCAAACGATCCCGCCGGCGTCATCTTCATCGAGGAGAACGATGAGAGACCGAAGGTGCAGCTATCGACGTAACGCGGCCGTCCTCGACACCGCCATCCTGCCAGTTATCCTCCCGCCATGCGCACAGCCCTCGCCGCCCTCGCCTTCGTTGTCGCTGCCGGTGGGACGCAGGCAGCCGAGCCGATGCCGGTGCCGAAGTTCAAACCCAACACCCTCTACCCCGATGCTCGGGCTTCGCTTCTTCAGCTCGGCTGGAGGCCTGCCCCTGTGCCACCGTCAAGCCGAGTGTGCGAGCGTCGCGAGGATACCTGCGAAGCCTACCCGGAGGCTGAGACCTGTGCGCCGTTCGGAGCCGCGGCGTGCTCGATGCTCTGGAAGCGTGGCGAGCAGCTCATCAGCGTCATGACAATCGGCGACACCGACATCCTAGTTCGGTCCGCGTCTTGTCGGTCAGGCTGTTAGCTAGCCGCGGAGAGCGTCGCGATTGAACGACCTGCAGCTGCGGAAGAGGCGGCGCACCCCACCAGGAGCGCGCCGCAAGTTGGCTCGCGGTCTCATCGACGAGCCGACGCCCATGGCAAAGCCCAGGCCACGAAAAAAGCCCGCGCCGGCGAACCGGGCGGGCTTCCAGTCTTGGACAAAGGTGTCACCGCGGAGTCCGAGGCTGGCGTGCGCTTAGCATATGACAGATCATGACAGGGGTGTTGCTGCCCGCCGGTGATCGAACTAGCGCCGGGCCCCTCGCCGCTGCACCCAGGTCATCGACGGCCGCCGCATGCGATGGCGCCGCATCCGCACGTTGGTGAGCATATCGGAAGGCGAAGAGACACCGGCTACGGGGCCAGCCGGCACGGCGGCGGCCGGAAGGCTCAAGCCAACCAGGCTGGCACCGGCAAGCGCGGCCAAGATGAAGATACGCATGGGGATCCTCCGTGCCTCAGCGCAGGAGGACCGCGTCGGCTATAGGGAAGCGCTGAGGTCCGGTTCCGGTTCAGTAGCCGCACCCACCCACGACATCGTCCGCCGTGGTTTCACACTGCGTCCCTTGCCAAACCTCCAGGACAGACGGCAAGGCGATGCAGCAACCATCGATGTAACTAAAATAAGTTTGCGCGACGCTTGATTGCCCGAGTGATTAAGGTTGCGCTAATCATACGTCGCCAAATGGTACCCCAACGCCTATCGACCTGGATCGCTATTATACTGGATTGAGTTGTTAGATGTATGCTGGTGAATACAACCTGCACTTATCGTAATATATCCAGGCCGTGTGCTGATATGCAGGATCGCCGCGCGAAGCTTCGTGTCGAAGCTACCATCGAAGGCCATGTTGCCTTCCCAGGGGTCGATGCAGGAGTCCGCTGTATCGTGACGAACCACTCACCCGTGGGTGCTTGCCTCGCTTTTCCCCCCGGCCTCACAGTGCCGCGCTACTTCGAACTCGCGATCGGCCAGGAGCCGATGTCGTCAACCGTTCGCATAGTCTGGCGACGAGAGGACTTGGTGGGTGTTGCGTACGCAGCACCCCGATCGGGCATACCCGACGTCATCCTAGGCTGATTTGGCGAACGCACGCAGCCAAGAAGTTTCACAGTCTCGCCGTCTTCGGGGCGCTTCCTGAGAGCAATGGCGGTGATGGATCGCCAAGTTCACTCCGTCTTGGAGTGCCCCGCGTTGCGCAACACCCTCCTAGCCCTTCTGGCCATCGTCGTCGTCATGGCCGCTCACGGCGTGGCTAAGCTAGTGCTGCTGCCGTTCCGGGCACTACGCAGCCTGTTCCGGCACAATGCCAAGCCCGCGCGGGTCACGGCGCGCTAACCAGAACCCGGCACCTTACGCGGACGCCGATGAGATAAACGACCTCCCCCGCCAGCTCGTGGTCAGATCAGGCGGCGGGGACGAGATGAGAGTGGGAAATCTCAAGCGTCAAAATCGCGGTCTCAGTGCTCCGTCCCCGGCATGTTCGGACGTGGCGCGCCGCCGTGGTCCTTGATGAGGTTGGAGCGTTCCGGGTCGCCTTTCAAATTGGCGACCTGCTTCCGCGCGCCTAAGGCAAGAAAGCCGACACCACCGATCGTGCCGAGCGCCAAAAATAAAAGGGAAATGCCGCTGCCCATGGGACGTACCTTTCGTCGGAAGAACCGCCAAATAAAGTGCGACAGGGAGCATGATGCTGAATAGCAAACCGCGGCTTCGACTGTAGGTTGCGGGCTGTATCAAATACGGGGTGCGGCGTCTTCCCTTAAACTCTTCGGGTCGGATCGTCCTAGAGTCACGCCACGTTGATCCAAGCCGCTGCTGCCGCGGTGCGGAGTGTGTTGTGTACAATCCCATCCTGTCGTCGATCCTGCTCGCATTCGAGTCCCAACGCGTAATCGAGCTACGCATGGTACGTCTGGCCTGGGGCGGCCACGAGGGCCGAGCCGAGGCGCAATCGATGGTCATCGAGAAGATGCAAGCTGCCACTGAGGCGATGACGACGCTGATGCTCGGCGGTTCGCCTGAGACGGTTATCGCCCGCTACCGTGAGCATGTGGCCTTCAACATCAAGCGGCTGACAGCTGCCTGATCCGAGCACCGGCCGGGCGGCCATATCATCACGGCTCGCCCGGCCTCGCTTCAGCGAATGGCGGCAGTCTTCACCAGGGGGCACTCGCTCTCGGTGAGCGGCGGATAGGCGTCATTCGGCTTGATCGTACTTAGCACCTTGTACACGTCCCACGGCCCCTTCGACTCTGCCGGGCTCTTCACCTCGACGAGGTAGAAGTCGTGCACGAGGCGACTGTCGGCGCGCAACGTTGCGCCTCGGGCGTAGAAGTCGTCCACCGGGTTGGCCCGCATCCAGGCTAGCACTGTGTCCGTGTCATCCGTGCCTGTCGCCGCCACGCCCTTCAGGTAGTGGCTCACCGCGGAGTACATTGAGGCTTGGGCCTCGCTCGGCATAGCGCCGTGCAGCTTATAGAACCGCTGCGCGAAGGCGCGCGTCTCGTCGTTCAGGTCCCAGTACCAGGCGGTAACCGCGCGCAGGCCCGCGGCGATGCTCAATCCCATGCTGTGCGTGTCGGTCAGGAATAGCAGCCCGGCCACCGGCTTCTGCGGACCGCCAGTCATACCGAACTCGGTCCACTGTTTCATCTCGGTCACCAGTTGCGACCCGGTGCTGGCGAACCCGATGGTGTCAGCGCCCGATGCCTGGGCCTGCAACAGATAGGAGGTGTAGTCTGTCTCTGCCGAAGGATGGAATACCTCGCCCAGAGACTTGCCACCGGCAGCCGTGAGGAGCGTCTGAGAGACGGACACCATGTTGCGGCCGAAGGCGTAATCCGCGCCGATGAAGAACCAGGTCTTCTGACCCTTCGGGACGAGGTCGCGGATCGGGCCGGCGACGAGGTTGTAGGCGTCATGCAGCCACGACAGCCCGGTGGGGACGCACTGCCTGCCGGTCACCTCGGTGGTGGCGACGGCCGAGTATACCGCGATCCGGTTCTTCTCTCGGATGATTGACTGGATCGCGAGCGCCACGGCCGAGTTACCGACATCGGCGATTAGGTCGACACCGTCGACATCGATCCATTTTCGAACAATGGTTGCGCCGACATCCGGCTTGTTCTGGTGGTCGGCCGCAACGACGTCGACCTTAATGCCGGGTGCCTTCCGGTTGAAGTCTTCGACCGCCATCTGGGTGGCGATCACGGAGCCCTTACCGGTTGGATCAGACAGGAACCCCGTCTGATCGTTGACAACGCCAATTCGAACCACCCCGCCCGAGATCTCGGCGCTGACCGCTGCGGTGGCTCCAGCGGCGATGATCAGCAAACCGCCGAGCAGCGCCCGCACACGAGTCTCGAGCTTGCCCGGCATGCTTGTGCTCTCCGCAATGAAGTCCAGGATGGATCTGCGTCTGGCCCGCCCCCTTCATCCAAGATTGGGTTCGGGAGACCGGGTAGTGCGCCGTTGCAAGTGACGAGCCGGATTGATCATGCGAACGGCCGAGGCCGGCCAGCGCATGCCGACTTCGCATACCTCCCGTCTGCAACCCGTGCAGGGTGCGTTCGAGATACTCGGACCGAGGCCGCGAGCGTCTGCGTCGACGTGACCACGTTACAACGTGGTAGCGCGATCCCGTTGCCAGTTCCTGCGTGGTGGTCTAAGGTCCGATAAGAAGAGATTATCGGACACTAGAAGACAGCATGCCAGCGACGCCGCCTCGCCTCCCCTTCTCCCACGCCGGGCAGGACTTCGTCGTCAAGGCGCGGCCAGTCGCGGACGGCGTCGAGGTCCGTGGCTTTTGGCAGGCGCGCTCGAGGGGACGGACTCGGTTCTCCGTCGTCGTGCCGGCTGACGCCATACAGAAGGCGCAGAGGCCTGACTGGGCTGATCCCGTGCAGGCCGCACTGAAGCTCGTGCGGAACCAGATCATCTCGGCAATCAACGAGGGCGAGCCGCTGGCTGAGGAAGCCCAGCCTTGAGCACCGAAGTCGCCCTCCCCTCGCCGACCGGCCTGCAGGCATTTGCCGACCGGGCACGCGAGTACGCGGATCAGTCACGCGCAGCGAACACACGCCGAGCCTATGCCTCGGACGTGCGGGCGTTCGCACACTGGTGTGAGGCACGAGGCGAGGCCTCGTTGCCGGCGAGCCCAGCCGCCATACTAGCCTACCTTATCGACCACGTGACCACGTTGAAAGTTGTCACGTTACAACGTCGTCTTGCTGCGATCCGCGAGCAGCACGCGGCGGCGGGGTTCGCGTTGGACTCTTCGTCCGCAGCGTTCCGCGACACGTGGCGGGGCATCAAGAGGGCACACGGTCAGCCTGCAATGAAAAAGCGCCCCCTGATGACGGTGGACCTTCGTCGCGCCGTGGCCATCCTGCCGGACACGCTCGCCGGCAAGCGCGATCGGGCGCTGATCCTGGTTGGCTTTGCCGCAGCGCTACGGCGCTCCGAGCTTGCCGGGCTTGAGGTCGCCTGTAGGGACGGTGCGGCCTGGGTCGAGGAGCGACCCGACGGCCTCGTGGTCCACCTCGCCCGCAGCAAGACGGATCAGCAGGCCGAGGGCGTCGAGATCGGCGTGCCCTATGGGTCGAACATGGAGACGTGCCCGGTGCGCAGCTATCGTGCGTGGATACAGGCAGCTCGCCTGAAGGAAGGCCCGGCGTTCCGGCCTATCGACCGGCACGGGCGGCTCGGCACCGATGCAGTGACGGATCGGGCCGTGGCCCGGATCGTCCAGCGCACGGTTGAAGCAGCTGCGCTGGCAGAGGGGCATGCGCCGGAGGAGGCGCGCCGGCTCGCATCAGCCTATGCCGGACACTCGCTCCGGTCCGGGCTCGCTACGTCGGCTGCGGCTAACGACGCGCCCGGCCACGCGATCCAGCGCCAGCTCCGCCACAAGCGCTTCGACACGACGAGCGGCTACATCCGGTCTGGCCAGATCTTCAAACAGAACCCGGCCGGGATGGCGGGGCTATGATGTACGTCTTGGCTCTCACCACACAGAAGGGCGGATCAGGCAAAAGCACGCTCGCAGCCTCGCTCGCCGTTGCGGCGATGCAGGACGGGGAGACGGTCGCGGCGCTCGATACAGATCCGCAGGCGTCACTCGTAGGCTGGGGGCGGCGGCGCGAAACGAATGGCCTGGACGTGCAGCGAGTCGAGCCGTCAGCGTTCGCCGGCACGCTTGGGCGGCTCCAGGGCGCAGGCGCAGTCTCGCTCGTCATCGTGGACACACCCGGCCGGTTCGGGCCTGACGTCGCCCTGGTACTGCGCGAGGCCAGCCTGTGCCTTCTACCGGTGAAACCGTCCATCCTCGATGTCGAGGCGGCCCGGCCGACGGTCGAGCAGTTGCGGCTCCTCAAGCGGCAGTTCGCCTTCGTGCTCAACCAGTGCAATCCCACGACGCAGGCCCGCACACTCGACGCGGCGACGGCCTTGGTGAGCACTGGAGCGCTCGCGCCCTCGATGGTGGCGACGCGGTCAGATTTTCTGGACTCAATGACGACAGGGCTCGGCGTCACTGAACTGGCGCCGAAGGGCAAGGCAGCAGTCGAGATCCGGCTGCTCTGGCAGTGGATCAAGGCGCAGCTCGCAGGGGCGAAGGCATGAGCAAGAAACCGCGGCCATCCATCAACGATCAGCTCGCCCGGATCGCTTCTCAAACCTCACCCGACGTTGCCACGTCACCACGTGACCCTGTGACGGATGTGTCACGTGATAACGTGACAACGTTGCAGCGTGACGATGTGGCAACAGCTACACGTGACAACGTGATTCCACAGTCGGCAGCAAGCGAGCCGATGGGCCCTGAGGGATACAAGCGCCGGGTCCGATACGAGAAGCCCCACGCCTCGATCTACGCGCACCCAAAGGTGTTCAAAGCGCTCCGTGAAATCGCGGCCGCTACGGACTGCAAGCCCCATGATCTCTACGTCGAGGGGCTGCGGCTCGTGCTGCGCCAGCATGGCCGCGACTTCGATGCTCTGAACCGGGGAGAGTGACCACGTGGTCACGTGACAGCGTTGTCACGTCAATCAGATAGAGAGGTAGTTTGGCTTCTGAGCTTAATCCTCGGGCGTGACGCAGGTGCCTAAGAAGGCCTTCCGAGCGGGGCCCTTCAGCTTCTGATCTGCGGCCTGTCGGCGGCAGCGTGCCAGCACCTCCGGATCGACGTTGTCAGCGGCCTCTTCACCTGGGGATGATGCGCCAGAGGCATTCCCTTCATCAGGCTCCAGCCGACCCTGTGCGGTTCCCATGGCAGGAAGGCAGGTGAGGGCGGTCAGGGCGGCTATGAGCGCGAGTGTGGATCGCATGAGTGTCCGCCTTGCCTGGCACGTCGGACGGGCACCGTGGATGCGGTCTAAGGCGAAGGTACGACCCGCCGATTTCACCCGAATCATGGACCAGTCTGGGCACCGGGATCCCAGGACGGTCGTCGGCTACATCCAGCGGGCGAACGCCTTCAAGGGGCATTCGGGGAGTGGGTTCCTGTAGGGAGGCTACTGATGCGCAGCGATCAGATCAGCGCCGCCGGCATCATCGCGGAGAACGTCGTTTTAGCGCTGGAGCGGCTGGATAGCGACAGCCTCGCGACGCTGACCCGGGGCGCGGCGATCGCTGGTCTCATGCGAGCGTTGGTGGCGAGGTATCGATTGCAGGCGGCTGTCAGCACGCCGTTGAACCGCGTTGGCATCTCCGCCACCAACTCTCGCATGAGACGAGCGATCGCCGCGCCCCGGATCAGCGTCGCGAGGCTGTGGGTATCCAGCCGCTCCAGCGCTAAAACGACGTTCTCCGCGATTATGCCGGCGGCGTTGAGCTGATCGCTGCGCATCAGTAGCCTCCCTACAGGAACCCACTTCCCGAATGCACCTTGAAGGCGTTGGCCCGCTGGATGTTGCCGACGACGGTCCTGGGATCCCGGTGCCCGGACTGGTCCATGATGCGGGGGAAAGT
>NZ_JAKSYO010000010.1 GCF_022829635.1 Methylobacterium sp. E-066 | reverse complement strand
GACTTCTGCACCCGGTTCGGCACTGAGGCGCATGGTCTGGGCTGGACGGCACCGCAGTTGTTCGGCGTCCATCCCGAGCACGGCACGCTCCGGGTCGACTACTGCGGCGCGCTGATGGTCGCCGGCAAGAAGGCGCAGGCGGTCGAGGCGGATCGGGTCGTGTTCGAGCGGACTGCGGCCTACCGGAACACGCCGGGCAAGGTGTGGGGCCCGCCGATCTGGGAGTTCAAGGCGAAGGCCGGTTGATGCAGCTCCGATGGGAGCCCTCGCCGATCTCGGTCGTTGGCTTACCATGCGTACAGCCCTCATCGCCCTGATCGTACTGGTTCGGTTTGGCCCTGACGTCGTCTACGCGACGCACCACACACTTCCGCAGCCGGACCTGTCGCGTCAGACGACGGCGCCGAAGTGGATCGTCAGCCCGCCCGCGGTCGTGGTGATACGGCCGCCGACGCCCTGATGCAGGCCCGAAGACGGGCGCGTTCGCAGCGATCGGTAGCCAGAAGTAACTGACGCCATTCTGTTTCTTCGGCACCATCCACAGCACTTCACCGCCAATTCTTGCCCTCTGCGATCATCCGTTGAACCGAGACCTCGCATCGGGTCTGTTCGCATTTGTTCTCATGCGGCGGAGGGGCAGGTGCATCTAAATCGGGTCGACGAGCTGTTGATCCAGAGTCCCGACGCTGTGCGGGTCCCCTTGATCGGGCAGGCCCTGTGCGCGGGCTTCCCGTCGCCGGCCGACGACTTCCTGGAAGGCGCGCTGGAGCTGCCGCGCTGGCTCGTGCTAAACCCACCCGCCACCTTTCTGTGGCGGATCTCCGGCTCGTCCATGGAGGGGGCCGGGATCTATGACCGGGATCTCGCCTGCGTCGACCGCAGCCTCAAGCCGTCCCACGGCAGCATCGTCGTCGCGGCGGTCGACGGAGAGATGAGCTGCAAGCGCCTGGTGATCGACGGCAACGTCGCCCGGCTGGCGTTCTGCAGCCCGGAGCTGCCCGCCTTCGCAGTCGACGAGCTGGGAGAGGGCCTGATCTGGGGGGTGGTGCGGTTCTCGATCCGCTGGCACGTCGCCCGGGGCCGACTGTCGTGAGCATGCAGGCGCCGCGTCTGCGCGATCGGATCGGCGGCGGCCGGGCGGTGGCGCTGATCGACGGCAACAGCTTCTACTGCTCGTGCGAGCGGGTGTTCGATCCGAAGCTCGCCGCGGTACCGGTGATCGTGCTCTTGAACAACGACGGCTGCGCCATCGCCCGGACCAGTGAGGCCAAGGCACTCGGCATCACGATGGGCGATCCCTACTTCAAGATCCGCGAGATATGCCGGCGGCAGGGCGTGCGGGTGTTCTCCTCGAACTACACGCTCTACGGCGACATGAGCGGCCGCACCAACGCGGTCTACCGGTAGTTCAGCCCGCAGGTGGAGATCTACTCCATCGACGAGAGCTTCCTGAACCTCTCGGACGTGGCGCCAGGCCTACGGGTGGAACTCGCGCGGGATCTGCGCGCCACCGTGCGGGCCTGGACGGGGATCCCTACGTGCGTTGGGATCGGCCCCACCAAGACGCTGGCGAAGCTGGCCAACCACATCGCCAAGACCGTGCACGACCTGCAGGGCGCGTGCGATCTAACTGACCCGACTGCCTACGCGCACTGGCTCTGCCGGATCGACGTCGCCGAGGTCTGGGGCATCGGCCGCGCCTCGCTGGCCAAGCTGGAGGCGATGGGCGTCGAGAGCGTGGCGGATTTGCGCGATCTCGATCCCAGACCGGTGCGCAAGGGCCTGACGGTGGTGGGTGAGCGCATCATCCACGAGCTGCGCGGGCTGGCCTGCCTGCCGCTGGAGATGGTCCCGGCCCGGCGAAAGGGCTGCGCGGTCACCCGCTCGTTCTCCGGCCGGGTCGAGGACCGCGCTACGCTGGAGGAGGCGGTCTCCGCCCACGCGACACGCCTGGGTGAGAAGCTGCGGCGCGAGGGGCTGGCAACCAACCACGTCACGGTCTTCTACCATACCAGCGAGCACGACCGGGACGCACCGATGCGCTCGGTTTCGACCACGGTCACGCTGCCCGAGCACACCTCGGACACGCTGGCGCTGATCAAGGCGGCTCAGCACGGCGTGGCCATGACTTGGCGCGAGCCCGGCGATCGGCCGTGGCGGTACTCCAAGGCCGGCATCGTCACGAACGACCTCGTACCCCTGTCCCATAGCCCGCGGGCGCTGATCGGCGCGATGGACCGGGAGCGGTCTGGCCCGCTCATGGCGGCGATGGACGCCTGCAACTCGCGCTGGGGCCGTGGTTCGGTGGTCCCAGCCCGTGCGGGGCTGGTAGCCAAGCGGGGGTGGGACACGAAGTTTGAGATGCGCACCCCGCGCTACACCACCCAGGTGGGCGAACTGCCGGTGGCCCACGCCTGAAGGTAGGGGACGACCAAGCCATGGTGTGAAA
This sequence comes from Methylobacterium sp. E-066, assembly GCF_022829635.1. GTDB lineage: Bacteria > Pseudomonadota > Alphaproteobacteria > Rhizobiales > Beijerinckiaceae > Methylobacterium. The sequence continues at coordinate 14,204 of NZ_JAKSYO010000010.1, read as the reverse complement.
GCGCACCTGAGAGGAGAAGCAGCGCCCCTTATGCGCGAGCCACAACCTATGGGCGGTTGTTCGCTGCACTGCTGGTGCATAGCTTGGTGTTGTGGAACGGCGATGGCGTCGCGGTTCCGCAGCCCTCCCAAGGGCGTTTCCTCCCAAGACTTCGGGCCGCTCCTTCGGGAGTGGCCTTTTTTGTGTCCAGTCGTGATCGGAGGACGCCGAACTCGCAGGCCCAAGGCGTCGTCACCCGGCCTCGGCCAACTCATCGACACTGGAGGCAACAGTGAAGCCCTCGCGATCGAACACACTGTAGATCACCACCGCTGGCTCTAGGTCGAGGCCGGCGATGTGCGCGGCAGCAGCCTCTCTAGCGCTCGCTACCGTCTCGTAGGGGTCGGGCAGTTGATACATGCGCGTCTCTACCTCTTCATCGGACGAGGCAGGCTCAGCAATCGTGATTTCGACCGTGTAGGACATGTCCGCATGCACCCTATTTCAGTGAAACACACCAAAGAACCATAGCAATAGAATGATCGGCAGCGGTATTCCGATCAGCCATAGCAATCCGCCGCGTAGCATTGCCGCCCCCGTCCCCTCATCTCATCCGCTGAGTTCAGACGGTTGCTAGAGGAAACGCACGAAGACGAAAAAGCGATGCGTGGCATCCGCACGAAAGCTGGGGAAGCCGCGGTGTGTGATCCTGGGGTACGACTGCAGGCGGCGCGCGGTAGCTTCGGTCTAGATGAACGCCGCCAAGCCTTCTACGGCTGGCAAGTGGGCCGGCTCGGCTGCTAGGACCGAGATCGGCCCAGCTCTGTCGAGTGCTACGAGGAAGACCGCGCCCCGGATCTGTGCCGCACGGTTATTCCCCGGACGCGCCGCCGGACATGACAAACGCCATGTCGCCCATAGCCTGCTGTAGCTCGTTATGGGCAGCGCTATCTGCCAGCACTACAAGGCTGACGAGCATCAACCCGACGAGAGCAAGGCGACGAATAGTGAGTACGGGGATGAGCATGGAAGCGCCTCAAGGAGACGCTCGCACTGTAGCTGAGCCGTAAGGCGACGGCTGCCGCAACGGAAGCACACCCGGTACGAAAAGCGAACGCCCGGTGTTTGAGCTCAGCTTACTGGCAGACGCGGACGCGGCGGATGTGCTCGTCACCGTAGGGGTCGATGTAGCCACGCCGCTCGAAGTGGCACACCGGGCCCACGTCCTCCTCGACGTAGACTGGGGCGGGCGCACGGTAGACCGGGCGGCCGGGATAGTACCCGTTGTTCGCCGAGGCGATCGCGCTGCCGGCGACGACGCCCCCGAGCAGGCCGAGTGCAGCGGCACCACCGACGCCAATGCCGTCACGGGCCTGTGCAAATGGCTGAGCGCCACACAGGACAACGGCCGCCAGGGCGGCCGTGCCGACAGTCTTCAGATATCCACGCATCATCCGACCTTCACGATGTGCAGGCGGCCCCGCGCTCTGTTGCTACGCGGAGCCGCATCCACCGGGGCTGCCCGGTGCGGTCGCCCGATCAACGGCCAAGGTCAGGGTGGACGTGGGTCGTTAATGAAGCCCTGCTGGAAGGCCAGCTCACAAGGGGACAATCCCGACCATGATCTCAAGGCGCGGACCGAGCCGCCAGGGACATGGGCTCGGTCCGCCTGCCGTTCGGCCTCACATGTCCAACGGGGCCGCAGCGACGCTGTAGCATTACCGCGCACCACTGGCGGCCACCATCGGTAGCGACCGCCAGGCGCGTGTTAACGGACCTTCAACGATCTCGCGCCCGCCAAGCCTGACATCCTCGTTAACCCCACAGCTCGGCGTTCTCGTCCTTCAGGAAGGCGGCCGTCGCACCAGGATGGCAAATGGTAGGACTATCACCGCTTCTTTCCCAACTCCGCGGCGATGTCTTTGGTCATCAGACCGACCTTGCGGTGGGCTGTTACCAACTGATCGCGTGTCACGCCCCAGCGCTTCATCCAAAATTCCACGGCCTTCCGCTCGGAAAGGTCGAGGCGATCTTTGTCGATGAAGCCGCGCTTGTCCTTCAGGCCAGCCATTCGCCTCGATCTCCAATCAGCCCGCTCAGGATTGCGCGGCAGCCGGTCCAGCCTCTGCGAGGTACGCCCAGGCCGCGGCCTCGTCGGAGAGATCGAACGTCTTGGTCTCGACCGGCATGACCGTTCCGGACAGCGTAATCATGGCGCGGGCGAACAACGGCGCGCCGACCACGACGTACTTCCGGATGTGCGCAACCGAGCGGGCCATAACCGTGCTGGCGTAGCCGTCGAACCGAGCCCCGAGGTCCGAGCCCTCGTAGTTCGACATGATCAGCAGCATGTCGATCGTGCCGTGGACCTTCATCGCCTCGTCAGCGATTGAGGACATCCATTCGATATCCGGCTTGGTGATCCTGTCCTTGATCTCGAAGGCCAGGAGATCGGCGCGTGGCGCATCGCGCTGGATCACCGATCCGTCAGGTGCTGCGGTCATGAAGGACTCCATCGCTATCTCTACGCGTGATGGTCGGAAACAGCGCGTCGCTTGGGTTTGATCCTGAGGGTCATCGTCGGCACCCATGGTCGAGGTCACCTCGGCCATCGCCCCGGGTAAGGATGGCGCTCAGATCCAGTCCTGCCTATCCCCGCGCCCGACCCCGCTCCTCATCCGCAACAGCCTCGACCGCGGCGATGACGTTCTCCAACTCAGCGACCTGGCGAAGCGCGCTCCCGGCTGGCAGCCCATCGTGTTCGGCCATCGCCAGGATGAGCGTGCGCTGGTGCGCCTTCAGGCGTTCGAGGAGGGCGTTGAGCTTGTCGGACATCGGCGGGCTGTAGCCGTGAGGGTCTGGCTCAACAACCTGGGCATCTCGACAGCTACGCTCACCGAGACCATTTTGCCGGGATGCGCTACGCCCTCGCCGCCTTGATCCTAGCAACCGTGCCTGCGGCGAACGTCCAAGCACAAGGGGCTGCCGACATCGCTGCGTGCCGGGACGTGAAGGACTCTTTGCTCCGCTTGCGGTGCTTCGATGATGTTTCCAAGCCCTCGCCGCAGAAAGCCCCTGCCAACGCATCGAAGCCGAAGGTCCCCGATTTTGCGGCCTATGCTGCCGACCCGTACCGAGGCGCAATCAACCTCCCCGATTTTCGGGGCCGTGATCGCGAACATGCTACGTACCGGACCCGCATCATGGCTGGGGCGAAGTCTGGGCCGAACTTCGCCGGCTACCTCGCGATGACGCAGATCGGCTGCGGGAGCAGCTGTAGTTTCGTACCAGTTGTGGATCTTCGAACCGGCCGCGTGCTCAACTTCCCGCTTGGCGGCGAAGACAATCTGTCGCTCGATCTTCAGTACCGCGTCGATAGTCGGCTCGTTTCTGCGAGGTGGGTTTCTGAAGAACGCTGCCAGCAGGAAGAGTTAATCTGGACGGGTACCGCGTTCCAGCGGGGGACGGTTCGCGACCTCGGAGACCGCGAGGTCTGCTACCGGATGGCTGAGTGAACTGACCGCACGAAAAGCCCGCCACGGCACTCCGGCCGGGCGGGTTGAAGGTTGGTTTGTCGGCTCGGGGGAGTCGACGCCGCGACCGTACTGCCGCACACGTCTGTGTCACGTCACGAAGGTGCGAGGCCGATACAACGAACACCTACACAGTCGCGGACTGAGCGTTCTGCAGCGCCAAGCTGTGCATGTTGCCGAACGCGCTCTCCATGATCCGGGCGGCCTGGCGCGGGTTCTCGGCGCCGTTGATCGTGGTGGTCTGGTTGAATGTCTGGTTCACCGACTTGCTGGTGCTGCCGCCGTTGTTCACCACCGAGTTCGCGCCGGGCGACAGCGGCTTCATGTAGTCGGCCACGTTGAAGTCCGGCATCTGCATCATCTTCGGCAGGCCTGGAACGTGGATTTGTGGGGCGGCGCTCGATCCGTCCGCACCCTTCACCTCGATCTTGGGTGAGGTGACTTGGATGGAGGACTGAGCGACCCGATCCAGCGGCACGGTGGAGGCCTTCGGATCGACCTTCTGCATCAGCTCGACGGCGATCCGGTTGTTGGCGCCGACCAGCGAGGCCCACTCGTTCCGCAACCCGGTCGAGTTGGCTCCGCGCTGCCGGGCGAGGTTCGCCCCGATCCGGTCCTGCGTCTTCTCATCGAACAGGTCGGTGCTCTTCAGCCCGAGCTTGCGCATCTGATCGCGCAGGGTGTCACCGACGATCTGGTACCTGCCCATCGCCGAGGAGTTTGGGTTCCCCGGCTGGCGGCGCATGTAGTTGCCGAGCGCTAGGATTTCGTCGAGCGTCTTGGTGGTGAGCTTCTGTTCCTGGCGCCCGGGCAGGTAGCGGCCATAGCCGAGGGAGGTGTCATACCCGCCATTGGGATACTTCGCGGTGCCCTCCGATCGAGCGATGTGATCCAGCACGTCTTTGTAGGCGCCCGGATTGGCCGCCACGCCGCCGGACTGATCGCCGCGCATCGCACGTGCCGCACGGGCACGAAGGCCGCCACGAGGATCCGCAGGCGCGTTCGGGTCTGGCTTGCCGCCCCAGGATTTTGGAGCGAACCGCTCATATAGAGAGCGATCATCCCTCACCGGGCCAACAGGCCCGCCCGAGCCGATGACGACCCCCGGGCCTCCGTTCGCCTTCTCAAAGGCAGCCGGCCCAGCCATGATGCCACCGATGGTCTTGTCGTAGGCACCGAGGATCGTTGAGAGGTGGGTGACGCCGGCAATCTTTTTCAGGACGCCGAAGATCGTCTCGAACGCATTCGCGATGCTTTTGACGCGGTCGGCGAACGCATCCCAGCGCTTCATGAACGCGTCGCCTTCATTGCCGGCGAACCACGTCACCATGGCGCCGAGCTTTTCGGCGAGCCACACCACGGCATTTGAGATGCCGGTCATGATGTGTTCGACCTTCTCGGGATTGGCCGAGATCCAATCCTGAAACCGCTTGACGATGGCTTCCAGGGCCGGGGCGAGGCTGACCATTAGCTTGTCGCCGAGCGCAGACACCGTCGCCTGTAGGCGTGTCAGCGTGCGCTGGAACGCCATCGAGGCGTCGGCGGCTTCCTTGCTGTTGACCCCGAGCGACTTGGTCGTGGCGTCGTACTCGGCGCGGTACTCATCGAGCTTCTTTATGTAGTCGGTAACAAGCTTGTAGTTTTCCTCCGAGATGCCGGCCAACCCGGCCTCGCGGAAGCCGACATCGTAGGGGTGCTTGTTGAGTGCCCGAACGGTGTCGAGCGCCTGATCGGCCGCGTCCTTGGTCATGTCCACGCCCAGGCTCTGGACGTAGCTCTTAACCCCGCTGTTCTCGCGGATGGCCTTCGCGAAGTTCTCGACGAAGCTGACTGCCTGCTCCGAACTGCCACCAACCTGCTTGAAGGCGTAGCTGAGCGAATTCAGGCTCTGAACGGAGGCGCCCGTCCGGGCCGACACGAACCCGAGGTGATCGAACGCCTTCGTCACCCGGTTCGTGGCGTAGCTCACGGCGGTCGCCATGGCGGTGGCGGCTAGCGCCAACCTCGACATGCCGGCCATGAAATCCTTGTGCCGAGCCTCCCGCTTCCGGGTCGCCTCCTGCTCGGCCTTCTCCTTCTGCTCGGCGGCAGCAAGGGCTGCCCGCGCCTCCTTGAGGTTCGTCTCCATCGTGAGCTTGGCGATGTCCTGCTCGGTCTTCGCACCGGCCCAGCGGGCATCCTCGATCCGCTTCTCGGCGGCCTTCACGGCGGCCTCGTAGTCAGCGATCGACTTCTTGGCGGTGTTGAGCGAGCCGGTATCGACCTGAAAGCCGAGCGCGACGGAAAAGGATTTCAGCCAATCATCCATAATCGACCCCCTAGTGTAGCTTGTGCATGACGGCGCGGATCTCGGCCGGCACCTTGTCGCCGCCGCCGTCCAGCCACCGCTTCACTGTGAAGCCGAGCGCATAGCCGACCATGTGCTCTAGCGTTGCGCCATCGATGTCGGCGAAGGCGGGTTCGGGATCGCCCTTGGGCCAGACCGGCAGCCATTCGCCGCCCTGCTCGCGCGTCAGGCTCGCGCCGCTGGCCCGCTCGATCAGGTCCGTGTCGTCGTCCGTCAGCTTGCCCCAGGCCCGGAAGATCGTCTGCAACACCTTCGGCACGTCGAGGTTTTGCCGAATGGCGATGCGCGAGCCGGGCGCCAGCACGAGCGGCAGGGCTTCGGCGATCAGCGGGGCGAACCGGCGCAGGATGCGGGTTTCCATCTGGGCCGGCATCCGGTCGAAACGGTAGCGGTTGCCGGCAATCTCGAATTCAGGCGTCATGGCTGAGCTTCTCCGATGCTTCCCAGGCCCGCAGGGTGATGTCGCGGAGCCGTTCCAAGCTTTCCGGCTCAAGGCCCCGGCACATCGCAAATCCCGTCAGGACCATGACGGCGACCTGTGTGCAGATCTCGTCATCGGCCGAAATACCGAAGTGCGCCAAGCCGGCGCGGGCGCCGTTCATCGCGCCGTAGAAAACTTGAGGGTCCAAATTATTATCATTGTCCATTGGTTGGGCTCCCAATGCCGCGCGAGGATAGAGCGTAGGACGAGGACAAAGCATCCAGCCGAACGCAAATGAAATTTGTGAAAAATGACTCACCACGACTATCGCCGACGTGACCGACATAGAAAACTTTGTAACGTCCATCGCTAGAGATGCCGAATTGGTTCAGAAGTTTATTGTTTGGTTCGCCGGTGATGCTGGGATCATACTCGGCCTGCTGAATGGACTTCTGATCGATCCGCACCACACAGCCGGGGACTATATTTCCGTTGAGCAGCGCGACGCCCTCAATGCCTTGGATCGTCTGGATCGGCATGCCCACGAGACCGGTGCGGCTGTTCAGGACGATCTCGCCGCCGGGCAAAGCCTTGTCATTCCCGAGAACTTGAAGCTTACCCTTTTGAATTGACCACGACGTGCGGGTGGCCGCGCAGATCTGGCGTAGGTGGTCCTTCACGTTGCCGAACAGAGCGGCGCCGCGTGAAAACTTGACCTTCGACAGGGCCGCGGTGTCGATGAAGCCAAGGCCAATCCCGAGCGCCTTCATCGGCTCAAAGCACGCCATGACACGGTCGTTGTGCGTGTGTCCGGCCGAGAGGGTTTTGTTGACGACCGCGTAGTTGCGCGGCGTGCTGCCATCGGTGGCGAGGATCGCCAGCACCTTGTCGGTCACGTCGGTGCGTAGGTTCCGAGCCTGCCGGATCTCGCCGTCAAACAACACATAGGACTGCCCGGTTACATAGCCGGCGCTGACCTTCACCCGCTTACCGACGAAAAACGCCGACTGCGTGCTGCTGTCTTTCAGATTGTAGATACCGATGCGCGCGACGTTCGGCGTGCTGGTGTCCTTCATGGTGATCTCGAACGTCATGCGCAGGCCCTGCCCGCCGTTCTCGTCACCGCGGTAGGTCCAGGTCGCGCCGCCCTCGATCTCGACGGACATGTTGCGCAGGTATTGTTCAGACATCGCTGCCTTTACCCACCGATGTTGCCGCGGGTGATGGTGTAGGTGAAGGAACGGCGGTAGCTGCCCGTGTCGATGAGAGGTTTTGTGCCTGTCCGCCCGCGCCGGATACGGGCTTTGATCGTGCGCTCGGTCAGGGGAGCGAAGGCACCCTCCGTGATCTGTTCCTGCACCGCGCTCACGCCCATCAAGCCGATGACGTTGAGCGCTTTCTCCGGCGCGTCGAGATCGCCGAGGAATGCCTGCTCAGCCGCCTTCTTCAGCCGGGCGGCGATCTGCTCTCGAATGCTCTTGATACCCGGCACAAGGTGCGGGCGGGCGGGCAGGTTCTTCTCCGGGTCGCCGGTCTCTAAGCGGTAGCCCAGCGCGGAATTGCCGATCGGTGTCTCGCTCTTCTCAGCCGGGTGCATGCTGTCAGCAGGGATGCCGACCAAAACCCGTTTCGACAGTTCGCGCAGCACCGACCGCGCGAACGGGTCGAGCTTACCGGGCGTGACCGTGAGCTTGGATGTGATAGCCATAGCACCGTCAGCGAGGGTTGGCTTGTGGGTTGCCGGCGCCGGCTCCGAGACGGGACCGCGCCGGCTGACGGGGTTGTTGGTTCACGACACTCACCGCCTTGTCGTGCCCGACCCATGGAAGCCGGGAACCGCACCAGGGGAGGACCTACCCGAGCGCAGCGTCTGCATCCGTCTCCAGCGCCCGCTGGAAGCCGAGCCACGTCGTCGTGGCGCGCGACAGGAGGTCGGTCGGCTCGTTGGTACGGAAGCCAGTGAAGGTCTTGGCGAGTTCGGCCGTCTCGGGCTTCAGCCGGTAGACCGAGACCCCTGCCCCGCCGTGCATCCGCTGAAGCGCATGGGCGGCCAGCTCAGCGCGGCGATGGATGGCGCCGGCCTTCCGACCCTCGGTGGCGATATCCTCGGCCACCGCCTCGATCACGCCCCGGGCTGCGGCCTGAACCTGAGTCTCTGCCTCGGCAAGGGCGTGGCGCTTGCCGGCCAGCACCTCGCCGATCGCGGCCACGGCCTGCCGGGCGGCAGCAGCCTTCACCCGGGCGCGATCACGCTCATGACGGGCATCGAGGCTCGCCGGATCGGGAGCGAGGTCGGGCTGCTCGCCGCCCCGCTCCGACCACTCGGTGATCCGGCGGGCCAACTCGTCGCCGCCGTCCAGTTCGGCGAGGCGACCACGGCTTTCGGCGAGGATGGCCTCATGCTCGACCGCCTTGGCGTTCGACAACGCCGCTTCCTTCGCAGTGACAGCCTCACGGGCGCCCGCGCGGCAGTTCAGGGCATCTCGGAGCCTGGCGCGCGCCTCGACCTCCAGAGCCGGCATTTCGGGCGCCGGGCCGGCGGACTGCTGATGGGCGTCGAGCACCGCCAGTGCCGATCCGGTCTGAGCGGCAAGGGAAAGCTCGGCAGGCGGGCGGGACACATCCACCCGGGCCCGCTCGGCCAGGAAGGCGTTGAGCTCGCCGTGGTTGCGGGGCGCCTCCCGCAGGACAGGTGCGGTGCTGGTCCGCGTCGGCAACACCGTCACCCGGGCGTCGGTCAGCTGGTAGAGCGTCCGATCCACGGCAGGCGCAGGGGCAGCGGCCGGCACGGGGACTGCAGCCCGAGAATGGTCACGACGGTCAACGTCGGCAGCCGGTGCGGCGCTGTTGAAGCGTGGAACTTGCGGGGCGAATTCGTGGATGGGGCTGCTCATCGGGTGGTCCTTCCGTAAAACTTATCGGCCGCTTCCTGCCGGGCCTTGTTCTGCTGGCGCTGGCGCTCAGCGCGGTCGCGCCACGCCTGGTCGAAGGCGGCGCGATCACGGACGGCCTGCACTTCGGGCGGCGGGTTGGTGAGATACGCGCGGGCGTCGGCGAGCGCCTTGCGTTCAGCAACCCGATCAGTGGCAGCCTTCAGCGTGTCGAGGCTGCTGTGGATGCTGTCGAGCACGCGCTTGAGCTTCTGAGTACCCGATGGCTGCCTACGTCGGGGCGCTGCGTCTCGTGTCGGGATCGCGATGTCGATGGTGCTGCTCCGCATCTCAGATGCTCCTCAAGCGGTAGGTGAAGTGATGGGCAGGATGGGCTCGCCCGGCAGGAGCAACGGGTCGGAGAACCCCATGCTCGACTGCCGGGCTTCGCACCAAACGACGGGACAGGAAGGCCGTCGCTCGATCCGGCGAATGAGGTTGGCCGCAACGGGGCTGGTGGTCGCGCTAGCCATCGAGCAGCCTCGCCCACATGCCGGGGTCGTAGTCTCCGGGCTGCTTCTGCAGGCTCACCAACACACCGGCAGCGGCGTTCGCCACGTCGTCGTGGGCGCCCGGCGCATGATCGATGCTGTCCCGGCCGCCGCGGGCCGTGCGCCGCTCCAGCATCACGAGCTGCGTGATTAGAACAGGTACGTCGAGCAGCTCGACTTCGCCGCTGTTCAGCCTCGGCAACAGGTCGACGTAGATCTGGTTCTTCGGCTTCTCAGCCGGCGTGTAGGTGATCCCGTACCGCTGGAAGCTCTCCGCAGGCCACGAGCCGCCGTACCGGTCGCCCGATACCTGCGAGACCTGGTAGCGCTTCAGTAGGTCCGAGAACTCCGAGACCGCCGCCTCGGGGCTGAACGGCGCCTTGCGCTCGCGGAGCGCGTCGAGGATCAGCCGTTCATTCTCCCGGTGGCCGATCGCCATCGTCATCGAGTCCGACACGCCGCCCGACGGATCACAGAATGCGCTGTAGGTGATGCCGGTGATCGGGGCCCGCTCGACAACACCACGCGGGATCGCGGCCTCGACCACCTCGCGGGTGATGAAGCTCTCAACGTCGGATCTGAACTCGGCCAGGTACTCGGCCGAGGCGCTGGGCAGGTCGCGCTCCAGGGCCTCGTCGATCAGACGCTGCGGCACGCTGGGGTTCATAGTGCGGGTCGCTGCACGCCACACCAGCGCGGGTGCATCGTCCCGGCCGTGGTAGCGCTGGAAGGCATCGTAGAGGGCACCACGCCGCGCGTAGGGGCTGCTGGCGCACAGCATCATCCCGTTCGGGATCGTCGCCATGGCCGGGCGCAGGGCGTCGAGGATCTCGTAGTCCGGGCTGGCCGAGGTATCAGAGGGCCAGAACGCCAGCTCGTCGCACAGGGCTGCCGCCAGCGTGCGGCCGCGGACGGCGCGGTAGGAGGAGGTCCCGACCTCGATGGTGACGCGGTTGGTGAGGTCGAACTCGTCAGCCGTCTCCCGCTCGATCATGCGGGCCAGCATCGGCACCTCGGTCAGCAGGCCGCGGATGTACCGGAAGATGGTTCGGGCCTGCCGGCGGTCCGTGGCGATGATTAAGATGGTCGCCCGCTCGCCGGGGGCGAGGTACTGGCGGTAGTCCCGGAAGCAGGCGAGGTAGACGGCGATCAGGGCCAGCACGAAGCTCTTGCCGGCGCGGCGCCCGCAGATGAGCCACGCCTCGGTGGCGGCGGCCTCAGGGGCCTCAGAGCGACCCGTACAGGCCCGGTAGGTAGTCGCCTCGGCCTCAGACAGCGGCAGCCCAAACAAGGCGCCCACGAAGCCCCTCCAAGCAGACCACGTCTCGGCATCCTTGAACCAGGGCCCGAACAGCTTCGGGTCGGACATGGCCTTGAGCAGGTTCATGCTGCCGGCCTCGCGTCGATGTAGTCGCGCAGGTCAGGCGTCACGTCCCGGGCACGGCGCTGCAGGCCGAGGGCTTCGAGGAGCCGGCGCAGGTTGCCGCTGGTGCGGGAGTACAGGTCCAGGGCAGCGGGGTCGGCCTCGCCATCACTGGCGAACCGCTCCTCCATCCGCTCTAGCTCTACGGTCAGCGTGGCGATCCGGCGGACCAGGCTCCTCTCTGCCGCGGACACCGCCGCTTCGCCGCCAAGGTCCGACAGGTGCAGGGCCATGAGGTCCCGCATGCGCCGAGCCCAAGCCGAGCGGCCGTCTGCGATCGTCAGCAGCGCTGAGCCGTTCGTGACCCGGCTGCGATGTGCCGGCTTTGGTGCAGCGATGTTGGGGCTATCTGCCACCGATCCAACAGCCTTATGGGACATCTGTTGGACAAAGATAGTGCGGGCAGGTGTCTAAGTCACTGTAGTTAAACGTATAAATAGGTCTAAGCGCGTTCAAGTTATCGCCTTGATCAAGCGACAACGGCTGATCACGGGATTTTTAAATCGCTATTAGGAGCGCGAGCGCGATCTCTCAGATCTCTATATCTCGCAGCGATAGGCTCAATTCGATGCAACCTGTGAACCTATTGTAACCCCGCCACTGATAGTGCTCGTGGTCGTGCAGCCTGGGTGACACATGGACAATCAGCGTGCCGCCCGTCGCGTGTCCATCAACATGATGGGGCGCATCACCATGCCCGATGAAGCGGCGATCCCCTGCGTGATCCACGACATCTCGAAGTGGGGCGTGCGGGTCCGACTCGACGGCACCGAGCGCGTTCCGGACAAGTTCACGTTGATCTTCGACGCGACCGAGAAGGCGATCGGGTGCGAGACGGTCTGGAAAAGCTCTGACGAGATCGGCGCCCTCACCGACCTGATGGAATAAGGCACGCCGCCAACGGCCGGGATCGGATTTTCAGTGCTTGAACAGCGCTGCGACCACCGCGATCAACGTCCCGCCCGCGATCGGTGCGAACAGCCCGAGGATCGAGATCAGGATGATGAGCGTGACGGCGGCGTTCTCGGCCCGCTTGGCATCCCGTGACGGTTTCCGCGGCGGCTCCCATGGTGGCGGGACGGATCGCTGATCGGGTGGGACGAACACCAGCGATTCCTTGAAGCGGGCTACGAACTCATGCTGAGGCTATGCGCGAACAAGCAGCATGTCACCGCGGCGATCCCCCCGCTGCCTAATCGCGTTCTGCCGCGTTGCCCCTCCCGAACACGCTGGAGGTGAAACTTGGCCTACGTGACGATCGATAAGGACGGCGAGCCCTGGATGTTCTGCCATGCCACACACGATGGCGATCTTGAGCGTCAGATCGAGACCGCCCGAGCGGAAGCTCCGAACGCCACATTCACCCATCGGCTCTCGACACCGATAGAGAGCCAGCACTGCGCGGACGCGATGGATGCGCAGGGTGGGATCGTCGAAGATCCGTTCGAATTCTTCGCCGTGCCGGTGGTAGATGACTTGGCTACGTGACCAAGCGAGCCGGCCTACGGAACGGTTCTGCGCGAAGCCGAGCCGACGAGGGTTGATGCTCTTCGAACCTTGGATTGAGGGAAAAACCTAAAGCGAATGCTCACGCTAAAGCTTGCCGTTAACCACTCGTTAACAGGTTGGGCATAGCGGTTCACGGGTGGTCGGTGGACGGGGTCTGCCGCGCATGTCGGGCGAGCTTCCGATGATCCTCTTAGTAGCGGCAGCGATCGGTAGCGGCCTTGTGACGGCCATCGTCCTAGCGCCGGTCAGCCCATTGGCGGCTCTACTGACGGCCCCACTGGTTGCGAGCGTAGCGACCGGGTTTGCGTGCCTGCTGATCGGCTGGCACAGCACCCGGGACACTCGGGACGTGACGATCCTCGACGAACAGACCGACGCGATGGTGGCGGCGCTCCGTGAGGTCGCCGATCACGCAAAGACCGCGACGGCTACGCCTGCCAAGGCGACGGCTATCCACCACAAGGTCGCGTAGCGCCTCAGAGGAGATGCAGAAGTTCTGCGGCCGGTGGGGTGACAGCACCGGGGACGCGGTTGTGCATCATCCTGATATAGGCGGCCCGAGCCATCAGACGCTCAGCCAGACTGCTACCCGGTTGACGGCTCGCCAACTCCCGGGCGGCCTCTTCCATCGTCTCCGGCTCCTCGCCCCATTGCATCTGTTCTTCAGCTGAGACGAGCAGTCTCCAGAACGGGATGAATTCGTCCGACATTGGTGCAGATCCCGACGCAACTGGCTTCACGGCGGGATAATCGCAATTGTCACGCTTCCTTGGCTGTCCGTTCGTTTTTCTAGCGCCGCTGCTCGCGGAGCTGGACGCTGGACTGCGCCTTGCGCCGCCGATCCTCCTGCACGTCCCCCATGGCGATCGCGATATCGCTGGCCGGCACGTTCTTAAGCCTCGGGATGAGTTTGAGCAGCGTTTCCCGCGGAATCTTTTCGACCAGCATCTCGGCCGCGCGCTTCGCAGCTTCCTTCCGATCGGCATCGGTCAGGTGAGCGTAGTGCTTTGCCCAAACCCCTCGGATGATGTCGTTCCGCTGCGGCTTAGTGATGTAGCCAATACGGAATAGCTCGCGGGCCGCCCCTTCTTGCCAATCGGGGTTGTCCTTCGCCTCGTCCCAGACCTGCTTCAACTCACTGAAATCGTGCTCGACCTCCGACGACATGGGCCTGCGCGCCGCCGCCGTGCGCTTCGGTCCAGTCGCCTCGGCCGCCGCTTCCCGCACGCTCAAACCCGCAACGCGTTGCGCTTTTGCCGGGTCGTTTTCGACGTGCCGGGCGATCCGCATGTAGAGCTGCGCGGTCCTGGGCGAGACCGTGGTGTTCAGCCGGAGCCAGGCATCCCAGCCCCCGTGCGGCCCTGCGCTCGGCCGAAGCGGTCGGCATGGTAGCGGCACTGTGCCACCACGAGTGAAGAAGCTGAGCGGGAGAATGCCCCTACGTACCCTCGATGGACCTGTACGACCTCGAATTCTGCGCGCTCCTCACCATCGCGACCCTTGGCCTGTTCGTGCCCGTGATCATCGTGTGGTGGAAGGGCCGCCCGATCATGCCGATCGCGGTGCTGAGC
>NZ_JAKSYO010000112.1 GCF_022829635.1 Methylobacterium sp. E-066 | reverse complement strand
GCGGCATCAACGAATCCCCGGCTAGCACCCCGGCGCCGAGATGATGCCGGAAGATCTTCACCAGGCTCGCGGTGTCCGGTCTCTCGATCGCGATCTCCCGATCGAGGCGTCCCGCCCGCTTCACGGCTGGATCGATGTTCTCCGGGTGGTTCGAGGCCGCGACGACGACCACGCCCGGGCGCTCCTCGACGCCGGCGAGCAACTCGAGGAACAGGTTCACCACCTGGGTCCAGTACTGGACGTACTCGCCGCGGATGCGCGCGCGGTCGGAGATGCCGTCGAGCTCGTCGATGAACAGGATGCAAGGCGCCTGGGTCCGGGCCTGGGCGAACACCCTGCGGATCGCCTGCAGGGTGCCGGAGAGGTAATCCGATGTGTTCCACTCCGCGACCGAGGTCGCCACCAGCGGAACCCGGGCGGACTTGGCCAGGGCGCGGGCGAAGCTGGTCTTGCCGACGCCCGGCGGCCCCGACAGCAGCAAGCCCCGATTGTCGATCTCGGCCCAGGCGAGGCGGCCGATCCGGTAGGCTTGCAGGTCGGCAGCGAGTGCCAGGCCCCAATCCTTGGCCGCACCATAACCGTCGAGTTCCTCGAGTGCCGGACCCGTCTGAAGGTAGTCGGCCTTGGCTGCCATCACTCGGGCGAGCGCGTCGATACAGGCATCGGGTGAGGCGGCACCCCGGAATGCGATCGGCAGGTCGGCGATGTCGAGGGTGCGAACCAGCTCGGGATCGATCCGCCGTGTCGGGCATCCCCCGGTGACCGCTTCGATGACGAGGTCGAGCGCGCCCTGATCCAGGCCGGGAAGCGCGATGCGATGCTCGGCAGCGCGCAGGAGATCGCGCGGCAGCTGGCGGGTCGGATCGGGCGCGCATCCGACAATGGGAACCCGCGCGTGGAGCGCCGAGGCGACCATGAGGTTTCCGGCTTCCGGCCTGTGCTCCTTGTGCGAGCCGTCGCGGACGAGCAGGGCGGCCTGCGTCGGTTTGAGAGCGACGGCTCTGTTGCCGCTCAGATCCATCACCCGGACGCCGGGTCGGAAGGCACATCGCTCGAGGACGTCCCGCACCGGCTCGACCAGATCGGGCATGTGCGTGGTGATGACGACGACCGGTGCCTCGCGCCGCAGACGACGCACGAGGCCATCCTCGGCCTCGATGGCACGCGCGACGAGCACGGCCACCGCGGCGAGGTCCGCGGGCACCGGCACGTGCTCGGGTCTCTTCTCGCCCTCGGTCTGGGCGAGCATGAGTTCGACCGGATCGTCGCTCCCTTCGTCGTAGTCGGGATCCGAGCCGAATTCGCGATTGAGCTTGGTGTTCCTGCGCTCCTCCTGCGCCAGGGTTCGAAGGAACGCGCGCGCGAGCGCGTCGGAGGGCTTAGCATCAGAAAACTGGTCGTGCGGAATGGTCGAGGTCAGCGACATGGCATGATCTCCCACGACCGGGCAGCGGCGCCGGCCGTCAGCGTGATGGCTGGATTGGTTGCAGCGACGCGGCTGGTCCGAAGGATCGGAGCGCTCGGCGGGCGTCGGCTTCAGGAGATCGCCTGCTTCATAGGCGATGGATTTTTATAGAACGGATGGGGAACAAAAACCAGCGGCGGAAGGATGTATCCACAGGCTGGCGTTGGGAGGTATCTGACGCTGATCCCTGATCCCTAATGGGGACGCCCGCCGCAAGCGCCGAACTTGCGCGCGAGAGCTAGCCTTACGCAACCAGCCTGCACGGATGCCGAGTGGGCGGTGATCGCGCCGCTGATGCCGTCACCGTCCGGCAGGGTCCGCCCATGGATCTGCCCGCTGCGCGCGATGCTCCAGGGCATCCTCTATGTCCTGCGTGACCTGAGCGGTATATTGGAACCGGGCAGTTGCGAGGCTATTGCATGGTGGCAACAGGCAGGCTGCGTGCAGCGCTGCTGATGCAGGCGCAGTTTGACTATCAGAGAATCGCTTCTCGTGATCTCGACGCGATGCTGAAGCTGTTTGCTTGGGCCTATGCCATCCCGGCAGACGGCGAGAAGCTCAGATCAAAGGTACGAGATCGAAAACCCACGACCGTTCGCGGGCAAATGCGCTACCCGAGTATGATCGGGTCGTTCCTTCGTCTATGCAGGTCGGGCGAGGTACGCGACCTATGCAGGGTGACGAATTCAGGAAGCTGCTGCGCGCCCTCGACAGGACGCAGGTCGCGTTCGCCTCGGAAATCGGAGTGTCCCTGCGGACGGTCCATACCTGGGCCTCGAGCGGACCACCCGGCGAGATCGTCTACCTCCTGGATCTGCTGACGCGACAGGAACAACCTCTCGGCACCGCAGGGACGGCCGGCGGCGAATTTCGCCGGGCGGTGGAAGCTGAACTCGGACGACTGTCGGCCGACGCCGGTCGCCGGAATCTGGAAGCCGAGTTCCTGAATCTCGTCGGACGATGGTTGGAAAGACGCCGATCTGCGATTTCAACATCAAGCAGCCTCCCTCCCGAAGAAGCCGGTCACCCCGATAGCGATTAAATTTCATTTAAAATTGTACAGAAATCGCACCTTGTGCCCGTAATGCACGAGCGATCCCACGCGCAGGAAAAGTATCTTGAAAAGGGCAGTTTCTGCCTTCATCTTGTTTTCGCACCTCGGCGAGTCGGGGCAACAAGAACATACGCGAGCGGGGTCCACGACTACGACCCTCGACAGGCGGCCCATGCAGAACAGACTCCGATAGCCAACGGGACCGGCGCCTCCGGGTCCCGAAAGATGGCGTATGCCCGGAGGCGGAGTCGCATTCGGATGACATACCCGCTAGCGCCAATCCCGGCAGCCCATGGCGAACGCTCCAGCCATCCCGGGTTCCGATCGTTCAAGACGCCGGATCCCATCCGCTATCCAGCGCGCTGGCACAGAGACCTACTGATCCAGGCCACGCTCGATCCGGCCGTCGAAACCATCGAAGAACTTCCGGGTCATCCTACCGATGCAATGGGCCTCATCCTGCAGGTCCAAGGCGTCAGAAGACGAATACTGGCGGTCCGCGACGGAATTCGCCCGCCGCCTTCGTCGGGGATCGAAGCTGTCGTCGTGACCCGATCCTACGTCCTCTCGGAACCGCGTTGTTCGAATGCACGCATGGTCTAGCACTACTTTGGCAGTTTGACTTCAGGGTGGCAGATTGAGAACGGCGTCACAGTGCGGGCATCGCCGCGGTGGTGGCTGACTGAGGTGATCCAGGATGGCTTGGCGGATCGCCGGCATCGATGGCTGGGGCGGCGGGCAGGCGATTCTTTTTTTTCCGCCCCGCCGCTGCGAGGCGCCGGGATTGCAGGAAGGCATAGGCCATCATGG
>NZ_JAKSYO010000217.1 GCF_022829635.1 Methylobacterium sp. E-066 | reverse complement strand
CGGGCCGCCCCAACACGCGCGAAGCCGGGAGTGACGCACAGAAGCGAAGCCAGCGCAGGAGGCCTCGCGCCAGCCGAGGGATCCCTGGAGAGCACCTTCAAGGTTACTGCGCAGAACCTCAGGATGGGCAAATCGGGTGGGATACGCGCCGAGGCGCAACCGTAGCCCTCTCCGTCATGGAGAGCGCAGCGAAGCAACCCGGGGCAGCCCGCGATCGAAAAGCGGAGCGCGTCACTGGGTAGCTTCGCTGCGCTCGCAATGACGGCGTGATGATCGGACCCGGGCCGTCCGACCTTCGGACTCGATCCCGCCACCTCTTCCCCCCGAACCGATCCGTGCT
>NZ_JAKSYO010000216.1 GCF_022829635.1 Methylobacterium sp. E-066 | reverse complement strand
CGGGGACGTGCGCGAGATGAGCGGGCCCAGCCTCGGTACAGCGCGCGAGTTTGCGAACATCCAAAGGTACACCGCGGCCTCCCCGGCAGTGTTCGTCGGCCCGTCCAGCATCGACGGCGGCGTTGACCGCCAACAGATATGCCTGGCGGGGGATTCCTGGCAGGATGGTGGTCTTCTGGGGGATGGTCTGCATCGCCTCCCCCGCCTGTCCGGCCGCGATGCCGCTGGCCTCGGCATCCTTGGCTGATTGCCGCGCGATCGCCTCGGTCTGGCTGGCATTCTCCGCGTTCTGCTTGACGTTGGCGGCCATCTCCTCGACCGAGGCCGAGGCCTCTTCGGTGGAG
>NZ_JAKSYO010000215.1 GCF_022829635.1 Methylobacterium sp. E-066 | reverse complement strand
AGGGCACACCCTCGGCCCGCGCCGCCATCGGCTGGACGCTCTTGCGGTCACCCAAGCCGATCAGACCGCTCACGTAGAGCGGGCACATAGCCCGACGCGCCGGATGCGACAGTCCCGCAAGGAACGGCTGCAGCCACCGGTTCAGATCCTCACGCCATCCGCCAGCACCTGACATCGCGAGCACCCACGCTCATGGCCGTGGCAGGCGAATCCGCAAAAACCTCCAGCGTTCCCTCAATCTGCCAAAGTAGTGCTAGTTCGCATCGCGAAAAAGGGCTGCGGCTGTGGAAACGACACACGCAAAATCGCAAAATCCTTTCCCAAGTGGCGTTCGCCTTTCCGATATTCTGGCTGCTCTCAGCCACGCCTTGGATCTCACCGAAGGGCAGCCTGTCGGGCATTGCGTGCGTGCCACATACATCGGTATGCACGTGGGGCGTGCGATGGGACTTTCGACGCGCGAGCTATGGGAACTCTACTACACGATCATGTTGAAGGACCTGGGCTGCTCCAGCAACGCCGCTCGGATCTGTGCGCTGTACCTGTCAGACGACATCGGGTTCAAACGCGACTTCAAGACCGTCAGCGACAGTCTCCCGAAGGTGTTGAGCTTCGTGTTTTCACACACCGGGCTGAAGGCTGGTCTGGCTGAACGCTTTCGAGCCGTGCTAAACATCCTCCAGAACGGCGGGACGATCGTCGATGACCTGATCCAGACCCGTTGCCAGCGCGGCGCCGAGATCGCGAAGCGTCTACGCTTCCCACCCGCCGTCTGCGCGGCAATCCATGCGCTGGACGAACATTGGAACAGCACGGGGCGTCCGGACCATCTCGACGGACCGGCAATCCCACTCTACGCCCGCATCGCGCTCCTGGCTCAGGTTGCGGACGTGTTCCATACGGCGGCTGGTCCCGCGGCAGCCCTTACCGAGGTCAGAAGTCGGTCAGGGACTTGGTTTGATCCCCAGGTTGTCGCTTGTTTTGAGCAGGCGACAGCGGCGCCGAACTTCTGGGTGACGCTGGGTTCGGAAGCTGTCGAAGCGGAGGTCTCAGCGTTGGAGCCAACGCAGAGCGATGTCGTCGTCGATGAAGCGTATCTCGACGACATCGCTCGGGCGTTCGCCCAGGTAATCGATGCGAAGAGCCCGTTCACCTCCGGTCACTCCGAGCGCGTTGCCGTCTACGCCGACATGGTGGCGATCGAACTTGGCTTAGAACCCCAACGTCGCCGTTGGCTTCGGCGCGCCGCCCTCCTGCACGACATCGGCAAGCTCGGCGTCTCGAATACGATCCTCGACAAGAACGGTAAGCTCGACGACGACGAGTGGCGTAGCATGCGCGCCCACGCGCTCCTGTCCGAGACGATCTTGACCCGCGTACCTGTCTTCAACGACTTGGCTCGGATCGGCGGTTGTCACCACGAGCGTCTGGATGGACGCGGCTATCCGCGGGGTTTGAAAGAGGACGAGATCACCCTGGAGACGCGCATCGTCCTGGTTGCGGACGTGTTCGACGCGCTCACCGCCGACAGGCCGTATCGTAGTGCGATGCCGCTGGATAAGGCGCTAGGGATCATGCGCGCTGACCTGAACACGGCCTTCGATCCGTCTTGCTTCGCGGCACTGGAGCGGGCGCTTGCCGCGATAGAGGGGGACTTGGCGCGGGCTGCCTGATGTTGATCTACACGCTCACCAGGAGAAGAAGGAGTCGAGACCCAGCATCATGAACGCCAGCGTCGCCCCGGCCCCAATAATCCCCGCCGCCATTACGATGATTTCCACGATGGCGATCTCCGAGGGACTTGTTCGCCGTAAACCGGAGATAGGGCGGCAAAGTTTCCGTGGTGCCCGTTCACCATCTGATGAAGCGATCGAGGGCCGGTAAAGCCGCGACGGTGAGCGCGACAGCCCCGAGCGCTGCAACTAGCATGACCACGAGCGCAACAGACACGAGCAAGCCACTCCCGAACGGTTTCGGGATCAACCTGCTCAGGATGAAATCCGTGCTGTGCGACAAAATGGCCCGTAGGCGCTGATAGGTTCGTTTCCTGGTTGCTCACAACAGCGGTGGCGCTGGCTGAGGGCGGTTTTTCGACAGCCCAACTCGTGGCGGATGAGGTGATCAAGTCCGCTCTGCTGCATGATCCGCCGCTTAGACGCGTCACGATCGATCATTTCGTCGTCGGCAACGATCATGAGCGCCGCCACTCCCAGCATTCTCAAGTCGCCGCCGCTATAGGAGTCGATAGTGATTGTTCGCGGCCATGCTTGGATGTCTGATATGGAGGTTTCGCCGTGGGGTCAGACTTGCGTGAACAAGTGCGCTCCCGGTCATGAATGATCCGATCGTCCCCCCTCTCGTTCAGGACGACGATCGGCTCCGCGCGCTCAATGACCTCAGACTGCTCGACACCCCACCGGAGCAGAGCTTCGACGACATCGCACAGTTGGCGACCCTCGTATGCGCCACGCCGGTCGGGCTGGTGTCGCTCGTGTCAGGTGATCGGCAGTGGTTCAAGGCCCGCGTCGGTTTCCCAGCGTGCCAGACCGACCTCAACGCATCCGTATGCGCCTATAGCCTCTCGGAGTCGGATCTCCGATCATTCCGGACCTGACCGCTGACCCGCGCACGCGGAGCAACCCTCTCGTCGTCAGAGATCCATTCATCCGGTTCTATGCCGGGGCACCCTTCCGCGGGCCGGATGGGCACGTGCTCGGGACCCTGTGTGTCATCGATCACGCGCCTCGGCCCGATGGCCTTGACGAGCGGCAGGCGGATGGCCTCCGGCGCTTGGCCCGACAAGTCACGATGATCCTGCATGAGCGCGCGCAGAACTCGCGGCTGCGCGCCGAGCAGGCGGCCCGCGTGGCAGAAGCCACCCACTGGCGCAACCTGTTCACCCAGCTTCGTGAAGGCTTCGTCGTGGGCGAGGTCATCCGCGACGATCAGGGGCGGGTCACGGACTGGCGCTATCTCGAAATGAACTCGGCCTGGGGGGATCTGATCGGGATCTCGCCCGAGCAGGCGATCGGTCGCACGATCCGTGAGGTGCTCCCAGATGTCGAAGACGCCTGGGTCGAGGAATTCGCCCATGTCGTGGAGACCGGCGAGCCGATCACGCTCATGCGTTACTTGAGCAAGCTCGACCGCTGGTACGAGGGCCGGGCGCAGAAGCTCGGGCGCGATATTTTCACCGTGCTGTTCCTGGAGGTGACAGAGCGAGTAAAGGCCGAGCGCGCCGCACGGGCGCAACAGGCACAATTGCTCACCGTGATGGAGAGCGTGCCCATCGGCATTCTACTGGCTGAAGCGCCGTCAGGCCGCATTCTGATGGGCAACCGTCGTTTGGCTGAGATACTCGGCCACGATACCCTCTACGCGACCTCCAGCAACGCCTACACCGACTTCATCGCCTACCATGCGGACGGTCGGTGCGTGGACGCCAGCGAGTATCCCCTCGCTCAGGTCAGCAGCGGCGCGTGCGACCGTTCCAGCATCGAGGTGCAGTACCAGCGCCCAGACGGCGAGCGGCGTTGGATCGCGATAGCCGGGGAGGCGATCAAGGATGGGCAGGGAGAGTTGGTCGGCGCGGTCGTCGCCATCAGCGACATCGGCATTCGCAAGAACGCGGATGCGCAGCAGGACGTGCTCAACCGCGAACTCAGCCACCGGCTGAAGAACACGCTGACTCTGGTGCAGGCGATAGCCGCGCAGACCCTGCGCAACGCACCGGACATCGAAGCGGCCCGTGATGCGCTCGCCGCCCGCCTCGTCGCGCTCGGCAAGGCGCATGACATCCTGCTGGCCGGACACATCGACGGCGCGTGTGTGCGCGAGATCGTGCACGGAGCCCTCGACCTGCACGACGATACCGGGCTGCGGTTCCAACTCGACGGCCCGAGCCTGTCCGTTGGCCCCTCGACGACGCTTTCCCTGGGGTTGATCCTGCACGAGCTTGGCACGAACTCCACGAAGTACGGGGCGCTGTCCGTACCAGGGGGGATCGTATCTATCGACTGGTCGATCGAAGGCGTCGGCACCGAGGCCGCGTTCCGGTTCACGTGGCGGGAGCGGGGTGGTCCCACGGTGAAGCCACCGACCCGCATAGGGTTTGGCTCGCGCCTGATCCAGCGCGGCTTGTCCGGCGGCGATGTGGTGCTGGCCTATCCGCGTGATGGGGTGACGTGCACGCTGACGACGCTGTTGACGGGCTTACGATCAGGTTGATGCAGGCTCATCTTGCGAGCACTCAAATGCTGCCTGTCTGTCGCGACACGATGGCGTAGGCGGCACTGACAAGTTCAGATCCGTGGCAGGGCTTGCTCCTGAACTGTACGCCGCTCGGGAACTGGCCCAATCTCGGCCGGTCAGCGCCAGAGAGAACGACGACCCCGATCTCAGGCCAACGTGCAATGACGCAACGCACGAACTCATGGCCTCCCATGCCCCCGAGGGGCATGTCGAGGTCCGTGATTACGACCCGGATGTCGTCCCGCGAGGACAGGATCGCCATCGCCTCGTTCGCATGCCGCGCCTCGAACACGGTCATGTTCGCCTCGGTGAACACGTCCGCCGTTGCTAAAAGCAAAAGCGGCTCGTCCTCGACGACGAGCACGCCGATCTGATCATTTCGGAGAGGCGCCAGCGTCGGCACGGCGTCAGGTCTTGGGCTGGTCGAGGTAGGCGGCCACGCTTGTGGGACGCTAATGCCGGTCAGTGGCGCGATAGGCGGGGGAGGCGCATCCGCTTGAAGATCGACACGGACGTGCTTGGCTCGATCCGTCGAACGCGGGTCGTACTGGCCGCAGCGCTCCGGAACCACGAGACGGCCGACAACGCTGCGAGTAACCTGGGTTGCATCGGACGGACATATACGGTTTCACCCTCATGAGGCACGATTTCCGTAAAGGTTCGTCCCATGAATGCGGTGAGGTTGGGTGGCGAACTTCGCCGGGTCCGGCGCGAGGCGAATTTATCGCAATCCGCGCTGGCCGCACGATGCGGGCTTCATCTTGAGACGATAGCAGGCTTGGAGCGCGATCGAGGGACCGTTGCATCGCTCACCGTGGTCCTCACCGCGCTCGGGCACTGGTTCGAAGTTCAATACGATCCGTCTCAGTCGCTTGGCGAGCACCTGGAGGAGCGTCGCCGCAAGATGAGTAAGCACGTGGAGGGGCGCCTCCGAGGGAAAATCACGAAGACACGTCTGGCGGAGATGAGCGGCATCTCACGGCCAAGCTTGGAGCAAGTCCTGACGGATCGAGGTCAGGTCAACACGCTCGTCTCCGTAATGCACGCCCTCGGTCTCTCGCTGAGGCTCGTGCCCGCGACTGCCGCGGCCGAAGCTCCACCACTACGCCTACGATCGCACATTCGCGAGGTTCATCACGGCGACTGTCGTGAAATTATGACTCAACTGGAGGCTGGATCCATAGATGTTGTCTTTACAAGCCCACCCTATAACGCCGGAAAAGCCTCCGAAGAGTCGCTTAACCTCGTAGAGTACCTAGAGTTTGTGCGGGAATGGACCGCCGAACTTCCTCGCCTTCTTAGCCCAAAAGCGAATGTCTGGCTGAACCTCGGCTATACCCTCGATGATGGGCAGGCCGTTCCACTAACGTATCTATATTACCCAATAATGCGTGCGCATGGGTTTCGCCTCGTTCAGGAAATTGTATGGCGCTACGAAGGTGGCATGGCCTACAAGCGCCGCTTCACTCACCGGACTGAACGTCTCCAATGGTGGACCTTAGATAATAACTTCAGGTTCTATTTGGATGCCGTGCACGAGCCGGGCGAGAACAGGACAGATGATCCGCGCAACAACCCGCGGGGGAAGAACCCTGGCGACTATTGGTATTTCGATCGCGTCGCGGCCTCCTCGGCTGAAAAGACTCTGCATCCTTGTCAGACACCTGAGGTCATTATCGAGCGTGTGATCAAGTCTTGCTCCCGCCCTGGACAGATTATTTTGGACCCCTTCGGCGGATCAGGCACCACTGGCGTAGTGGCCTCGGGTCTCGGTCGGGGTTTCATATTAATCGAAAAAGACGAGCAGTACGTCAGCGAGGCAAGTCAGCGACTGGAGGCTGCTGTTGCATAGCATGGGCCTCCCGCCATGCCGGGCGCGGGTGTACTCAAAGATGATTATTCCCACGCGGCATCGAGTTGCGGGTCCCGCCGAGACGGCGCTTCGATGCGGACCCGAGGCATGGTGCGCAGCACGAGTTCCTCGAGGCTCACGCCCTTATCCATGGCCTCTTCGAGCGCCTGAGAGATCTCCTCCGGCTCCATCCTACCGATGATGGCCTGTGCGTCTTGCAACCTGATCTGCAGGTAGGTCATTGCGGCGCCTCCGAAGCGGGATGCCGTCATCGGGGACAAACCCTAATCAAAGGGTTCGGTAGGCCAGACATGCCGCGCCCATAGCGATGGCGGCGCAGGATGCGAGGCGGCGCTTGGTCAGCGTCTCCTTGAGGAACAGGCATCCGATGATGGCGGCGTAGACCACGCTGGTCTCGCGCAGCGCCGATACCACGCCCATAGCGTCGTACTGCATGGCCCAGATGACGATGCCGTAGGCGAGGAGCGAGACGAGGCCGCCGGTCAGCGCCATCCCAGTCTGCACCCTGGTGTAGGCCGGTGGCCTGCCACGCATCATGTAGAAGATCGGCGGCATAGTGAGGCTCCAGCACAGGAACATGCTGTTCGTGTAGGCCACGCTGCTTCCGGCCAGCCGGACGCCGATGCCATCAACGACGGTATACGCCCCGATCAGAACGCCCGTGGTTAGGGCGGCGGGGAGGAAGTCGGAGCGAAGGCCCTTACCCTGGAAGGCCAGCGAAATGATCCCTGCGGACACCAGCGCGATGCCGATGGCAGAGACGATGTTGATAGCCTCATGAGCGAAGAGCATCGCGCCCAGAGCGACCAGAACAGGCGAGGAACCGCGTGAGATTGGGTATGTCTGCCCGAGGTCACCGACGCGGTAGGTCCGCACGAGGGACAGGTTGTAGCCTGTGTGGATGATGGCCGAGGCGATCACGTAGGGCCAGCTTGCCGCGTTGGGCCACGGTACGAACACCGCAGCGACCGCGGTGACGCAGGTGACCGCAATCATCATCAGCGTCATGGACCAGAGCCGGTCGCCCCCGCCGCGGAGCACCGCATTCCATCCGGCATGCAGGATCGCTGCGCACATCACGCAGGTGAGGACGAACGGGCTCATGAGCCTCCCGTGAGCTTTCACTCACAGGATGATGGCCGCTCATGCGGCTGGCAAACGAGTTATGCTGGCGCTCGTGTTAGGAATGGTCACACGAACGCTCCTCCCCTGCGCGCAGGTCCTATCAAGCTGACCAGCAGATGCATCCCGGGCTCGTGTCTGGTCGATGGCCCGAGATTGCTCAGTCTAATGGCCGGTAGCTCGGTCAATATAAATCGGCGTGCGCGGGTCTACCGAGGTACACGACGACTGGCGTCGATCCGTTCACTTCGTCGGTTGAGTGCGTGCGGTAAGCTTATTTCCGTCCGGATCGCGAAGATAGGCGACGAAGGCTCCGTTCGGGCGCTCTGTGGGCGGACTCTCGATGGCGGTGCCACCATGCGTCGTACCAGCTTCGTGCCATGCGAGAACATGATCGCGGCTCACGGCGGCGAGACCGATCGTACCACCGTTGGCTACGGTCGCTGGCTTGCCGTCGATCGGCATCGTGATCATCAACTGACTGCCTTCGTGAGCGTAGATCAGCCTGCCTCTGGCATCTATCTCGCACGGCTTGCCTCCCAACGCGGCGAAGGTGGCGTCGTAGAAGCCTCTGGCCCGCTTCAGGTCGTTGCTGCCGATCATGACGTGGGTGAACATTCATCCTCTCCAGGATCGGTCATGCGCTGATCCTTGTCATGAGGAGCGCGACCGTGGCGGGTCAGGGTAACCGTAACGTTAAAGGCGATCGGTTGGTGGGAGATCCTGATACGCCGACATCATTGTGATCGACCCATCGTCGAGATCGACAGCCTCGACCCGTGGTCCGCGCGAGATCGACCAAGGCATCGGTGAGCACGCGCCGCATCACCTCGCCGACCATCGCTGGGACGTAGACCGCCTCCGCGCTTCCCTGTTCGGGTTATCTCAATTGATCCTCCAATCTGCTCAGGTGCTGCTTTTCCCCGGCGCCTTCGATGGTGTCCAGGAAACCCATCCGCAGTGGGATCCAGTGAATGGGCGCCCTGTACCGGCGAGCGGTAGGCGCTGGCGGCGCGGTCTGTAAACCGCGCGTCAGTGCTGGCCCCCGATGATGGTCAGGGAGTGGGAGCCGGTGCCCTGGCCGTACCACGATCTCCAGATCGCTCGTGGTACGGGCATTGCTTATCGAACTCGTATGGAAGCGTGATCTGCATGCAGACGCTCGAACTGACCATCCCCGCGATCGATCGCGTCATCGTCGATGCCATCCTGGCAGGCCGCATCACGGCCGGAACTCGCCTCGGCGAGCAAAGCCTCGCCACCCTGTTCAGCGTCTCCCGGACCATGACCCGCGAGGCGCTGATCCGGCTGGAGGCGCGAGGCATCGTTCAGGTCAGCCCCCGTCGCGGCTGGTTCGTGATCCGTCCATCGTTCGAGGAAGCCCAGGAAGCCTTCCAAGCCCGGCAGGCGATCGAGATGGGCATCCTCATGGCCGTCGAGCGACTCGGTTCGGAGGTCGTAGAGAAGCTGCGGGCACACGTCACCCAGGAACGTGAGGCCATCGCCTCGGGGGATCTTGAAGCTCGTAGCTTCCTGCTCGGCGATTTCCACGTCTGCCTCGTCGAGGCGCTCGGTAACCGCGTGTTGGCCGACATCCTGCGCGACCTGACGGCCCGCACCGTGCTGATCTCGGCGCTCTACCAGTCCGGCCACGACGCGACCGCCTCTTGCGACGAGCACGAGGCGATCACCGATGCGCTCGCCGCAGGTGACCTGAAGCGAGCGGCCGACCTCATGGTTGCGCACATCGGCAACGTCGAGGCTGGCCTGACACGTGCCAAGGACGACGACCCGCTCACCAATCTCCGTCAAGCCCTCAAGCTCTCATCGTGACGAGAATGAGAGCGGGGCTCGGCCGAGCCAAGTAAGAAAAGCCGCCACCGACTCAAGTGCTGCGTATCCCCCGATCCGAACCACCGAGGAGATTACGTGATGTCGGTCCAATCCATACCCATGCCCGCGCCGGATAAAGCGCGCGAGCCGCTCTACAAGTCCCTGTTCTTCCAGGTCGTCGTCGGGTTAGTGCTCGGGATCGTACTCGGCATGACCGCGCCCGACTTCGCGATCGGCCTGAAGGTGTTCAGCGACGCCTTCCTCAAACTTATCTCGATGATCGTCGCGCCGATCGTGTTCTGTGTCGTTGTGCACGGCATCGCCGGGACCGGCGATCTCAAGAAGGTCGGGCGTGTCGGCGTCAAGGCGCTGATCTACTTCGAGGTGATGACCACGGTGGCGCTCGCGCTGGGCATCGTGCTCGCCTACCTCGTAGGCCCCGGCCACGGGATGAACATCAACACCGCCACCCTCGATGGCAAGGCTCTCAGCGCCTATGCCGACAACGCGCATAAGCTCCAGGGCGGCGGCTTCTCCAGCTTCCTGCTAAACATCATCCCGACCACCTCGTTCGACGCACTCGCGCGCAACGACGTACTCCAGGTACTGTTCTTCGCGATCCTGTTTGGCGTCGCCCTGGCGCTCTACGGGGGCGAGCAGGGTAAAAAGGTCACCGACCTGATCGACGCTGTCTCGGGTGTGCTGTTCAAGGCGATGGGTCTGATCGTGCGCGTCGCCCCGCTCGGTGTCCTTGGTGCCGTCGCTTACACGGTCGGCAAGTACGGTGTCGGCTCGCTGACGCAACTGCTCTCGCTCGTTGGCCTGTTCTACGTCGCGGTGGCGATCTTCGTCATCGTCATCCTCGGTAGCGTGATGCGGTTGGCCGGGGTGAACATCTTCAAGTTCCTGGCGTATCTCCGCGAGGAACTGACCATCGTGCTCGGGACCGCCTCATCCGATGCCGTGCTCCCGCAGATCATGCGCAAGCTCGAATACATGGGCGTGAAGCCCTCGGTGGTCGGGCTGGTGGTGCCGACCGGGTATTCGTTCAACCTCGATGCCTTCTCGATCTACCTGACGCTGGCGGTGGTGTTCATCGCCCAGGCGACCGGCACGCCGCTGTCATTCGGAGATCTGCTCCTAGTGCTCGGCATCTCGCTGGTCACGTCGAAGGGCGCCCACGGCGTGCCGGGCTCGGCGATCGTCATTCTGGCCGCGACGCTGAACGCCGTGCCCTCGATCCCGGCGATCGGCCTTGTGCTCGTGCTCTCAGTGGATTGGTTCATCGGCATGGCCCGTGCGGTTGGCAACCTGATCGGCAACTGTGTCGCTACCGTTGTTGTCGCCGCATGGGAGGGTGATCTCGACCGGGCGCGCGCGCAGGCGGTCCTCGACAGCCCGCCGCCGGATCTGGCGGTGATCTCCGCGGCGGCGCAACCGGCCTGAAATCGGCAAGCACGGTTCCGTCCGGTCCGGATCAGCACCGGACGGAGCCACTCCTCCCGGTTTCAGCCCTGGATGTAGGATCGTGCCCGTCCAGGCCCACGACAACCGCGTCGATACGCGATGCGAGTGAGACGGAGACATTCGAAGTGAGCATCTTGCGTGTGACGGCCGGACCGTTCGAGTTCGAAGGCCGGTTCGAGGATGATGCGGCGCCGAAGACCTGCGCCGCCTTTCGTGCCCACATGCCGTTCACGAGCAAGGCGGTGCACGTGCGTTGGAGCGGTGAAGGCGTGTGGATGCCCTTGGGCGACCTCGATTTCGGCGTCGGGTACGAGAACCACACCAGCTACCCCGCGCCAGGACAGATCATCCTCTATCCAGGCGGCATCAGCGAGACCGAGATCCTGCTCGCCTACGGCGGCGTTCACTTCGCCTCGAAGATGGGCCAACTCGCTGGCAATCACTTCATCACGCTGACTTCCAGCCTGGAGAACCTGCGAAAGCTCGGCGAGATGGCCCTATGGCAAGGTGCGCAGTCGGTCGTTTTCGAGATCCCATGACCTGCTGTCGAACGGCGCGAGCCGTTGGCTGTCGCAACCGCGAAGCGATGCTCGTGGGGTGATGCGCATGCGGGTGTATCCGTAGCCGCAGGTTGAACACGATTTCTTCAACAGACGGTCGCTATCGCTGGCGATGACGCGTGAGAAGCGGCGCTCGTCCGGCGCGCCACTTCGGTCTGCACCCCTTTCGCAACCACAGGTCAGCGGCGCCGCCCGATCGGTCGCGCCACGTGACCGTATCGGGATCATCATCCGTGAGCTTCACCGTTACTGCCCGCGAGTCTGCGCGCCGGTTCGCCTATCAGCACGCCTCATTGCTGAACGCGCTGGATCAGGGCATGAGCCTGATCGCTGCCGGGATGGCGGACGTGCTGGTCGCGGACGGAAACGGTTTGGCGCGGACCCCGGCGGATCTGTACCGGCATCTGTTCGGTGGTAGGAGCGCCGAAAGCGCTCGCGCCCTCGAAGGACGGACTGGGACCTTAGCTCTGGTAGCGTAACTCGCAGACCCTGTTCTGAACGCTACGATTGTCGTCTCGTGCAGGCTCGGGTGCTTATCACGGGTCATGATGATGAAGGCGAGCGAGACGATGGGGTAGCTCGCGTCGAGCGTGACGTAACCGTGGTCTCCGCTCTCGTCGGCGTAGACGACGAGGTCCGACAGGGTGCTGGGATCGATGCGGGTGCGGCTCACGCCAACAGGCTTAGCAGCGAACGTGATGCCTGTTGGGGGCCATCTACTCCGCTGCGTAGACACCGAACGCCGAAATCGCGGGGTCGTCGAAGCACATCCTGACGACGCTTCGACTGCGCGCCTGCTTGGATTTGGCGTCAAACACGTAGTTCATCGTGTGCCGCAGCGCGTCCTCGTGGTGAGTGCGTGCTTTCGGCTTGTGCTTGCCAGTTTGGAAGAAAGTCAGGCTGAAGAAGGGCTTCCACGCCGGATAGTTTAAGTAGTAATGGCGACCGAGGCCGACAATCATCGCCAACACCGAGTATAGCTCGCGGCGGTAGCCCGCCTTGACTTCGCCGAGCTTGTGCCGGGCTTCCGCCGCGACGCTGAGCGGATTCTCTTTGATGCGGCGCTGAAGATCGGAGCTATCCGGCGGATAAGGTTCCTTCGTGCTGGCGCCCGAAACCGGCACCGTGGTCCACTCGCTTTTCGGCGATTTCGGCTTATTCGTGCGGTGTTTGGGCTTCTTCATGATGGGTTTGCCTTTTGAACAGCACCCGCCGCGCTTCTCGTAACGAGAATCAATGAGCGGCTCGGGTGCGATGATGAGGACTGGGACGGGAGCCACCGCGGGGAAGGGGGCGGCTGGCGGTCACCCCGCCCGCCGCCCCAATCGATCAGCGTTCGACGACTTCGTTGCGGCGGATCAGTTCGCGGATGTCTTCGGCGCGCCAGCATGTGATGCGCGGACCGAGTTTGATGGGCTGCGGGAAATCGCCTGAGGCTACTTTCGCCCACCAAGTGCTCCGGCTAACTGGCACCGGACCAAGGGGGGCCAGAATGGCCGCCAAGCGAACGAGGCCGGTCTCTGGAAACGGGGGAGGGTGCTTCGTATTCTGCATCGTTGATCTACTGAGTCAGTGCCGGCCGGCATGAGGAGATTTGGCAGAAGGCAGCGTCGTCCAAAATTATGCAGCGTCAGCCAGCATATGCAGTTCGGCGCTGCATATGCTGGCGCGCCCTGCATAATTTCACTCGTTGGCTAGAACGCACACGATCTCCATGCCGAATTCTCGGCACTACGATGGAGCATCACATGAAAACCGAAATTGGGACTGCGGGTAGTGAGCCCAACGGCCTCAAAGCTGTCGTGGAAATGGATAGCAGAATGACAGTTTCCGCAGACATTTTGAAGGAATGGGCAACCGAGATGATGCAGGAACTCGAGGACCTTGTCTCGAAACCCGGATTTCCGGCGCCAATCGAACAAACCGCGGAGCTTCCGCTACATCAGCGCGAATGGCCTGCCGTCGATGCAATGATCTTCACACTGCGCGAGGAAGGCCGCATCGTGCGCGTTGAAGCAACGCAACAGGTGAACGCGTCGGACACCTATTCGGTCAAGTTCGAGGTTACCAACCCGAGCTGAAACATAGGGTACGGCGGCCCACAGCCACCGTACTCACCTCAGTTTTGATGCCACTATAGATTCAAACGAAAGCCCGTTCGGTGATGCCGAATTAAAATATTTCGCAATTATCTGTTATATAGTTTGAATTTCAGGACCGAAGTCAATAATGATAAATCGGCCGTTCCAGAGAAAGTCAAATTATCCGCTGGCGTAGAGCTTGAACGGCACGCTCAGAAACACAGACCATCAATGATGGACAGCTAGCTTGACGCCTTTTCCGATGGCGCAGATTGGTTCTTCGCAATGGCCTACGAGATGTACGGCTTCGTGGACCATGTAGCGATTGACCTGACCGGTATTTTGGACTGAGCCAGTCGCGAGGCTACTGCAAGCTAGCGGCCATGGGTAGCCGAAAGGCCAGATCCGGGAAGCTGACAGGCGCGGGTGGCCGATAGCCCATCGCATAACCATCGACAGATATTCGGATCATGCCACGGCAACAATATTATATCTTCGTATCATTTCAAAATCATACAATCTTGTCGGCACGAAAGGCTTCAACTAGACGTTCCACACCGCGTGCCAAGATAAAGGCATCGCCACTCACGGCGACAAAACTGAATCCTGCTTCGAAATCGCATTTCGCTGCAATCTCGTTGAAATTCAGAAGTCCAGCGGCCTTGCCGGCTGCCTGGATCGCGCTGAGTCCGTCTCGAATTGCTGCCTGGACGGGATCCGCTCCTGGATTGCCGAGATGGCCCATGTTGGCCGCGAGATCCGCTGGGCCGATGAAGACGCCATCGACACCCTCCACTCCCGCGATATCTCGTGCGGCACGCAACGCCTCAAGCGTTTCCAGCTGAACGACCACGCTGATCTCCTCAGCGGACTGAGCGGGATAGGTCGTCCGTCGACCGTAATCCGTCGCTCGTGAGGTGCCGGCGAAGCCGCGGATCCCATGTGGGGGATAGCGAGTGGCTGCCACGGCACGGCGGGCCTCGTCCACGGTTTGTACGAATGGAAACATGAGCGAGCGAGCTCCCTGGTCGAGGAGGCGCTTCACCAGAACGGGTTCGTTCCACGGAACACGGACGACGGCCTCCGTCGTGGCGCTCGCGGCGGCTCGCAGGTGATCGACGACGGAGATGAGATCGTTGGGCGAGTGCTCCATATCGATCAGCAGCCAGTCTAGGCCAGCCCCCGCCGCAATCTCCGTCATCGTCGCAGAGCCGGTCGTCATCCAGAGCCCCACCTGACGCCGCTGCTCCAACAAGCCCCGTTTGAAAGGATTAAGAAACGAATCCATCTTTAAGCCTTCCTGTGTCTGCGCAATTTCTGCGAGTGATCCCAAACAGATCCGTTGGTGTATCGACGAGGGAGCGCTGCTCTTGTGCATCGCGATAGACCGGGGCGATGTGATCATGCGTGGAGCTGTAGCTTGGTCTTGTTGGCCTGAGGCGCCGTTCCCGACTCAAGGGCTGCGGTTCGCAACGGTCGCCAATGGGTGCTTGCTCTAATGCCGTCGGACCGGCGTCCCACGGGAAAGGCATGATGCTCGGTGATATGCGAGCGACTGAGCGAGATTGCGTGGATCACCAGATCTGGCCGGAACCTGCCGGTCCGCAATGGAGTGCAGGATCGAGGATCAGGAAACTTACCGATGAAATCGTAGCGCAAGCACACACCGGGAATGGCGGCTAAATTCGACTGATGAAGAGACGATCGAGCAACTGCCGGACTGAGACCGAGCCTTTCCCGAACGTGTCCGCTTCGATACCCGCGGCTACGCGCTGATCGAAGCCGCAGGAGGCAAGCCTACCGCGAAAGACCTCCAGGGCGCGGGCTCGATCCTGGTAGATCAGCGTCGCGGGTGCGTCAGCGGCCGTCCGCTCCATCCGCGTGCCATCGTCGAGCTCGACCGTCACCACCGCCTCGTTGTACGCGCCGTCATGAGGCTCGATGATGGTGAGAGGTACAAGTCGGAGAATCGCGGGATCTTCGCGGCGCTCGAGGGCGACGTCGTACTCGAGCTCGCCCAGCACCAGCATGGCGGCGACAGCGAAGGCCGTGGAGGCCAACGTCTGAACCGGCCGTTCAAAAGGACCCTTGTAGTTCGTGCCAGGATACTCGGTGTAGGCCCGCATCATCGAAATTCGGATCGCCCGAATGCGTTCGGTCGGAACGCCGGCCAGGTGGATCTCACGGGCCGCGACCACGGGCGCCATGTTGTCCCCGAGTGTCGCGAAAGGCTTGGCGCTCAGATCGAGCAGGGATTCGGGTCTCGGATCACGCCGCCAGCGCGCCGGTGGTTCGACGAGGCCCGGCAGCGAGCGCAGGAAGCCCTTCGCTCCCTCCAGCGCGTCCGGCGCGCCGAGTACGCCGCGGCCGGCGAGTTGCGCGGCGAGCAGCCCGCCGCGGGCGGCCTGCGCATTTTGCACCCGCCACTCGTCCGAGCCGCAGCGCACCGGCTCCAGCAGCCCACCCGTAATGTTCGCCGCCATCGCGACGGCGTTTCGGCAACCCGCCTCATCGAGGTTCAGCGCGACGGCAGCGGCCGCGGAGGCCCCGATCGTGCCGAGGGTCGGACTCGTCCGGATGCCGCGCGCGATCAGGGCGCGGGCGACCTCCTCGTCGGCCCCGAGCCAGTTCGTGACCGTGTAGCCCGCCACGATTGCCCGGAGCACCCGCTCGAGCGGTAGGTCGGCGGCGTCGCCCATCGATCCCGCGACCGGGACAATGAAGGACCCCGGATGCGACCACGAGGCGTGGTCGGAATCGTCGTGGAAATGCGCGTGCACCGCCACAGCATTGGCGGTCACGGCTTCCGAGAGGACCGTGCGGATGCCGTCCACCCAGATCCGCGCGGTTCCCGGTCCGTCCGGCACCGCCACGGCGATGCTACGCGCCGCGGCCGCGGTCGTCTCGTCACGGGCGATCAGCGCGAGCCCGATCGCGTCGAGAAGGCAGATCGCGGCCTTCTCCATCACGGCCGGCGGCAGTGGCTCCGCCGCGCAGCGCTGCACATACGCGCCGAGGCGCGCCGTCGCGTTCGGGGCGCTCACAGGTACTCCTCCGCCAGGGCGACGTCCCGGATCACGCCGACCGGCCCCTCACGTCGGACCTCGCCACCGCGCATGACGTAGCCGCGCGTGGCGAGCTTGAGGGCGGGCCGGGCCATCTGCTCGGTCATCAAAATGGTCGTGCCGCGCGCCTGAAGCGCTCGGATCGCATCGGAGATGTTCTTGATCCACACCGGAGCGAGGCCGAGGAACGGCTCGTCCAGAAGGAGGAGCGGCGGGAAGGAGGCCATCGCCCGGGCGAAGGCCACAATCTGCTGCTGGCCGCCGCTGAGCTGACCCGCCGGCTGGGCCTGCCGCTCGGCGAGGATCGGGAAGACCGAGCACAGCCAGTCCCAGGCCTCGCGCTGACGCTGGCGCCCGACGCCGAACGCGCCGGCGAGCACGTTGTCGAGGACCGACATGGACGCGAAGACGCGCCGCCCCTCCGGCGAGTAGCCGATTCCGGCGCGGGCGCGGCGATCGACGGTCATCCCGCCGAGGTCCCGGCCCTGAAATCGAACAAAGCCGGCCACGCTGGGCACCGTGCCGATCACCGCGTTGATCAGGCTCGACTTGCCCGCGCCGTTCGCGCCGACGAGGAGCACGGTCTCACCCTCGTCCACACGAACGGAGACGCCACGCAGCGCCGTGATGCCGCCGTAGCGGACGTCCAACCCCTCGACGATCAGCATCAGGCGGCCTCATCCTCGTCTGAAAGGCCCATGTAGGCCTCGATCACATCGCGCCGGGCGAGCACCTCGGCCGGTGGTCCCTCGGCGATGAGGTGCCCCGCATCGAGTACGAGGATGCGCGGGCAGAGCCGACGGATCAGGTCCATGTCGTGCTCGACGATCAGCACGGAGCAGCCGTGATCCGCACGGGCGGCCGCCACGAAGGCGTCGATCAGCGTGCGCTCGCGCCGCTCGAGACCGGCGGCCGGCTCGTCGAGCAGGAGCACCTTCGGGCCCGTCGCGTAGGCGAGGAGCAGTCCGAGCATCTTCTGCAGGCCGTAGGGCAGCTTATCGCTCGGCTCGTCGAGCCGCGGGTGGAGATCGAACTGGCGTAGGAGGGCGTCTACGCGCTCGACCACGCGCATCGGCGCACCGCTGAAGCGAAGGGCGCGCGATAGGTTCTCGCGCACGCTCGCCGACTTGAACGTGTTCGTCTGCTGGAAGGAGCGGACGAGGCCCATCCGGGCGAGCCGGTGTGTCGGCAGGCCGGTGATCGATTTCCCGTCGAGCGAGACGGAGCCGGCGCTCGGCGGGAACCGTCCGCACAGGACGTTGATGAGGGTGGTCTTGCCAGCCCCGTTCGGCCCGATGACGCCGAGCACCTCGCCCGGCCGCAGGCTGAAGCTGACGTCGTGAAAGACCTGCAGGCCACCGAACCGCTTGACGACGCGATCGACCTCTAACCCGGGGGTGTCGGTCATTTTCCCCTCCGAAGCATCTGCATCAGGTGCCCCGCGGTGCAGCGGTGCCAGTCGCCAGGTGCGCGGTGGCTGGGCGCAGACCGCCCACGCGGCGGACGAGCGCCATCGCCGTCCCGACGATGCCGCCGCGCGCTACGAGGACCACCACCACGATGAGCAGTCCGTAGAGCCCCTGCGAGTACTGGCCTTGGTTCGAGAACAGGTTCGTGAGCGTGACGAGCAGCGCCGACCCCAGAACGGGCCCCAGAATCGACGTCCGACCGCCGACGATCGTGTAGGCGATGTAGTTGACCGAGGATCCAGGGCCGAACGAGGTCGGGTGGGCGGTGAGCAGCATGTTAACGAGGGAGAACCCGGCCATGCCGGCCAGCCCCGCCGCGACCACAAAGCCCAGCACCTTGTAGTGCCAAACGACGAGCCCGAGACTTTGGGCGAGGGGCTCGTTCTCCTCAATCGCGGCGAAGTGCTGCCGGCACAAGCTCGTCACGAGCGCCGTCACGAGCGCCGCCGCGAGGGCGACCGCTGCTGTGAGGACCAGCACAGAGGCGTTATCGGCGAGTTCGATGCCGAAGGCGGTCGTGGATGGCATCCCGACGAGGCCGTTCGAGCCGCCGGTGAGCTGCGGCGTCTCGAACAGGACGAGCTGCACGATCTCGGATAGCACGAACGTGACGAGGACGAAGTAGACGCCCCGCAGGCGCAGTACGAGGACGCCGATCGGCAGCGCCACGATCGCCGGTGCCACAAAAGATAGCGCGGTAAGCGCGATCGCGTCCGTCACGCCGCCCTGCAGACCCGCGATGGCGGCCGCGTAGCCGCCGATGGCCATGAAAGCCGGCACGGCGAAGGTAAGGAGGTTCATGCGCAGCATCAGGTAGACGCTGAAGGCGGCGGTGATCGCGATCAGGATCTGGTTCGCGAGGGAGATGGGGAGCGGGTCGTCGGTGAACCGCGGGATAAGGAGCGAGGCCGCCACGACCAGGATGGTCGCGATCTCGCCGGCGTGGCGCCTGAGCAGGCTCATCTCAGGCCTCCCGCGCGATGCGGCCGAACAGGCCTGAGGGCCGCACGACGAGGATGATCAGCACGAGCACGAAGAGCGCCAGCGCGCCCTTGGAGCCGCCGAGATAGACGGAGGAATAGGCCTCGACGAGCCCAACCAGGAACGCCGCGACCGTTGCGCCACCGATCGAGCCGAGGCCGCCGAGGATGACGATCAGAAAGGAGGTCGCCAGCACCGGGTCGCCGACATGGGGCGCGAGCGACAGGATCGGCGTGACGAGTGCCCCGGTCATGCCGGCCAGCCCGCAGGCCAGCGCGAAGGCCAGAGGAAACAGGAGCCGCGGCCGTAACCCTTGCGCGGCCGCGACCTGCCGGTCGTCAGCGAGCGCCCGGAGAGCGCGGCCGAGATCGGTCCGAAAAATGAGAGCGTAGACGCCGAGGATCGCGAGCAGGCAAACGGCCAGGACGACGAGGTTCGCGATCGGGAAGTAGAACGGCCCCGCCCGCAACGTGCCGTTCAGCGGGAACTCGAACAACGGCGATTCAGGCCCAAAGGTGATCAGGATGCCGGTCGACAGCATCAGGTAGAGGCCGAGCGTGAGCATCAGCGTGGCGAGATGGTCATCGACCAGCCGCTCGATCAGCAGGAGCTCGAACAGGTAGCCGAGGATGCCCGTGACGAGGGTCGCGAGGACGACCGCGAGTGGATAGGGCAGGCCTGCGGCCGAGACGAACCAGTAGGCGGCGTATCCCCCCAGCACGTAGAAGCCGCCATGGGCGAAGTTCACCACGCCGAGGATGCCGAAGATCAGCGTGAAGCCGAGCGCGAGGAGCGCGTATTGCGCTCCGAGGCTGACCCCGATCAAAGTTGCTGTTACGAACGAAGTCATCGGCGCCTCTCAGAATGCTGGGATTACGTGCCGAATTTATTTTCCAGTCGCCGCTTCGTGCTTGGCGATCGGCCGTGGTTTGCCGTCGACGATCAGACCGATGCCGAACGGGAACGAGAGTTCCTGATTGATCCCGTAGAAGTCCTGACCGATCCACAGGCCCTGGCCGAAATCCGGGTCGTCGACCGGCAGCGTCCGTAGCGCGGCCGCGACCGCCTTCGTGTCCGTCGCGGTGCCAGCTTTGGCGATCGCTTTGGTGACCATGCGGGTCGCGGCCACAAACGGGTAGAACAGCGTGTTCTCCGGCCGCTCCGCGCCGACCAACTGACGATACCGCTCGCCGAGCGCCTTCAGCCTCTCGTCGACGACCACATTCTCGTACCAGTAGAAATTCTGCAGGACGTCCATGCCGCCTGCGACGCGGGCGATCTCTTCGGTCCCGGAGCCGCCGAGCCGCCCCAGCACGCCCTTGTAGCCGGCTTGCCGCAACTGCTTGACAATCACGCCGGCGTCACCCGGCGGCGACGAGGCGGTGTCCACCGCATCCGGGTTCCGGGCGATGATGCGCGCGGCAATCGCGGCGAAGTTCGACGTGCCGCGCTGATAGTATTCCTCCGCGGGTTCGACGCCGTGCCGGCGATAGGCCTCGGCGTCGACGCTCGCGATGTCGGTGCCGCCCTGATCGTTCGGCGCGACGATCACCACCGATTTGATGCCGTAGGTCTGTTTGGCGACGTCCACGATCGAGGGCGCCCATCCGCTCGGTCCGGGTCCGCTGTGGAAGACGAGCGGCCATTGCGGGCCGATGGCGTTCTTGGCGAAGCTATCGCCCATCACTAGGAGGTTGTTGCGCGCCGCGATCGGCTTCACGCCGGTCATCTCGGGCGATCCCACCGGGCCGATGACGAACCGCACGCCCTGACTCACGAAGTAATTCGCGCCTGCCGCAGCACCCTCCGCGTTGTACTTGGCGTCGAAGGCGGTGACGGTCACGCGGCATTTCTCCTGCCCGACCTGCAGGCCGCCGGCCGCATTCTCTTCGGCGGCCACGAATTCGGCCGCGCCCTTGACGGCGAGCCCCCATTGCGCGGCCGGCCCTGAGAGCGGGCCGAGGGCGCCGAACTTCACCTCGCAGGCGGCGCGTGCGGGCGCGATCGCGGCGAGTGCCACGATGGCGGCGATCGCGCCCGCCCTGATCGTCTTCGGCCCGCGCATTCCGTCCTCCCGGTACACGTCTCGATCCGGCCGCTACTCCGCGGGCGGATCCGCCCTCTGGATGGGCTTCATCTCGCCGTTGACCATCAGGCCGATGCCGAACGGGTAGGAGATCTCTTGGTTGATCCCGAAGAACTTCTGGCCGGTCCACCGCCCTCGCCCGAGGTACTTGTCGTCGACAGTCTGCCTGCGCAGCGTCGCGGCGA
Source organism: Methylobacterium sp. E-066 (assembly GCF_022829635.1). GTDB lineage: Bacteria > Pseudomonadota > Alphaproteobacteria > Rhizobiales > Beijerinckiaceae > Methylobacterium. The sequence goes on along the minus strand of NZ_JAKSYO010000215.1, from coordinate 81,721 downwards.
CGGCTTTCGTGTCGGAGATCGTTCCGGCTTCCGAGATCGCTTTGAGGAGGAGACGACCCGCCGCCACCCAGAGCACCATCGTGGTGTTCTCTGGGGCAGCCGTGCCCATGACTCTCCTGTAGTCGTCATAGACAGCGCGGACACGGGGATCGGCGATGGCGACGTTCTCGTACCAGTAGGCGTCCTTCAGCACCTCTGGGCCGCCGCTTATCCGCAGGATTTCGTCGGTCGCGGCTCCGCCGAGGCGGCCGATGGAACCCTTGAAGCCGGCTTGACGCAGTTGCTTCACCAGCACGCCGGCGTCTGAGGGTGCCGAAGAGGCTGTATCGACCGCATCCGGACCGTGACTCAGGATGCGGGTGACGATCGGTGCGAAGTTCGCCGTACCGCGCTGGTAGTACTCGGTCGTCGCCTCGATGCCGTTCTGCCTGTAGACGTCCGCGTCCACGGAGGCGATGTCGGTCCCGCCCTGGTCGTTTGGCGCTACCACGACGACCGACTTGAGACCGAACTGGCTTTTGGCGACCTTCACGATCGGGTCGGCCCAGACCGAGGGGCCGGGCCCCTCGTGGAAGACGAGCGGCCATTGCGGACCGATGGCGTTCTTCGCGTAGCTATTTAGGAAGACCAGCATGCCGTTGCGCGCCGCGATCGGCTTGATACCGGTCGCCTCCGGCGAAACCACCGGCCCCAGCACGAACTTGATGCCCTGGCTGGCGAGGCCGTTGCCGGCCGCCGCGGCGCCCTCGGCCGTCGCCTTCGTGTCGAAGGCCGAGGTCGTGACGTGGCAGCTTTCCGCGCCGACTTTGAGGCCACCAGCGGCGTTGGCATCGGCAGCCACGAACTCTACCGCCGCCTTGATCGCGGCGCCCCACTGCGCCGTCGCGCCGGACAGACCGCCGACGATCCCGAGCTTCAGCTCGCAGGCCGCCCGTGCAGGGCCGGTCGCTATGATCAACGCACAGCACGCGCCGAGCGCCGAGCGCGCCGAAGACGCCATCATGGCGTTTCTCTCCCTGGTCTAGCGCTTGACGCGCTTGTTAGAGCACTTCCCGTCGTGGCACGTGCAGGCTCAGCATCGGAGTATGCGGTGCAACGTTTTGTTGGTGCCGCCTGCGCGACCCGAGGGTCGCGCAACCGGGTCTAGAAACCGTAGAGCTGTCGAGGGTTAGCCACGAACAGCCGGTCCACATCGGCCGCGTCCGTCGCGATAGTCGGGACGAGGTCGAGTAGGGCGGCGTCGTCCGGGACGGCGTCGTAGTAGTTCACGTGTGGCCAATCCGTGCCCCACACGACGCGGTCGCGGTTCGCTTCGAGGAGCGCGCGCGCGTAGGGCACCGCGTCGGAGTAGGGCGTCCCGGCGACCGAGATTCTGTCCGCGCAGGAGAGCTTGCACCAGACCTCGCCGCGCCGGACCATCTCGCAGAGATGGACGAAGCCTGGGCTGTCGACGCCACGGTCGGTGGTGATGCGGCCCATATGATCCACGACGACTTGGAGCCCATAGGAGAGCAGCGTCGGGGCCCATTGCGGCAGGTCGTCCGCGTCGAGCCAGGCCTGGATGTGCCAGCCGAGGCGCTTGATCCGCGGCGCCAGCGCGGCGAGGTCGTCGGGACCCGCCCCGCCCCGGTAGACGGCCGCCCCAGCGCGCCGGAACAGATTGATGCGGATGCCCCGCACGCCGGCCTCGTTCAGTTCGTCGAGACGACGGTCGCTCGTGTCGCCGCGCAGCACCGCGACTCCGCGCAGCCGGTCCGGCTCCGCTCGCAGCGCCTCGAGGACGACGTCGGGGCTCTGGATCCCGGTCTGTACGATCACCGCCTTGGCGATACCAAGCGTCCGGTGCAGGCGCCCGAGGGCCGCGAGGTCGAGCCCGAGCTCGGGCGTGAAGCTCCGGTCGCCCTCATAGGGAAAGCGCGCCGGATCGCCGAAGACGTGGACGTGGCAATCGCACGACCCGGCCGGCGGCACGAATTGCGGACGGCGCGGCGGGAGCGGCGGAAGGCAGAGGCGCGGCTCGCCGCCGTGGCCGCCCGTGGTCGTGGTGTTCACCGATCCGTTCACGTTGCTACTCAGTCGCTGCTCAATGGATGGCGGTGATGGCTCGGGCTGGCGCGCCGTCCATCCGCTGAAGCCGGTCGAATAGGACGGCGGGCGCCACGACCGAGCGGCCGGCCTCGAGGCAGTTCTCGAATTTGGCGAAGAGTTCCTCGTCGCGCAGCGGGTTGTCCGCGTGGCCGCGGGCGCGCGCGACATGCTCGGTCTCGAGCGAGCCGCCGCTCTTGAGCTGGACGCGTGACCAATCGGCCAAGGCAGCGCCCGGCTGGTCGGGATCGTACGCGGACGTAGTCTCCACCGTGACGCTGCGGATCAGCGCCTGCACGTCCGACCCGCGGACGAAATCGTCCGTGAGTTCTGTGAGGCCGACACGATTGGCGACGATAGAACTCGCCAGGGCGAACTCGATCGAGAACTTGGCCGCCAGTCCGGTCTCGGGCCGGTGATTACGCAGGATGGTCGCGTAGTTCTCGCTCAGGTGAACGGTGATGCCCTCGACATCGGCAGCACGTAGTCGTTCGGCCCGGGCGAGATCGATCATCCCGTCGATCGCCCGGTGCGTGCAGTAGCAGGCCGGGTATTTCTTGATGTTGAGGCCGGTCTTGAGGACGTGCCAATCGTCACCGAGCCGTGCGGGGGGCGTCTCGCGGTTGACGTCGCCCGCCGGTGAGACGGCCGCGAGATAACCCTGCGGATGCTCGAGCGCGTCGAGATTGGCCGTGAAGCCCGCCGCCGCGAGCCGGGCCGCGATCACCCCGCTCTGCGCCGATCGGCCGGCGTGAAACGGCTTCGTCATCGTACCGAAATTCGCCATGAGCCCGGCGCTCTGGGACGCCCCGAGCGCGAGGGCGGTCGCCGCGCGCACCGGGTCGAGCCGACGAAGCGACGCGCAGGCGGCCGCTGCCCCGATCGCCCCGAAGATGCCGGTCGGGTGCCAACCTTTGCCATGGTGGAAGCCGCGGTCGCGACCCACGAGTTCGGCCCAGGTCTCATAACCGGCGAGGTAGGCGGCCACCATGTCGCGGCCTGACGCGCCGAGCGCCTCGGCCTCGGCCAGGATTGCCGGGACCAAGACCGTGCTCGGATGGCCCCGCAGGGCGACGTCGTCGAAATCGAGCGCGTGCGCCGCCGTACCGTTGATCAACGCCGCATCGGCGGCGCTGGCCGTGCGGTCCGTGAACAGGAGGGAGGACGATCCGGGGCCTGGATCGAGAGTGTCCTGCAGGAGACGCGGCGCGTCCTCGTGCCGTCCGGCGATCAGGACGCCGATGCAGTCGATGAAGCCCATCCGAGCGATGCGGGCGGCCTCCTCCGGAACCCCGTCCGGCGACAGGTCTGCCACGAACTGGCCAAGCGCACGGGTCAGCGACATGATGACCTCACGGATGGATGCGGATGCTCGGGCGGACCTGTGCGTCAGGCCTCGGGCGGGACGAAAGGGTAGGGGAAAGCGGCACCGTTCCGGAACGGCAGGGCGATCGTCGCCGCGCCGGGGGTCGACTCCTTGCCCTCGCCGTTGACGATGCCGAGATCGAGGTCGACGAGGCCGTAGCGCCCCTCGATCGCGCGCGTTCCGGTCACCTTGGCCCAAATCGACAGCGTCTCACCGACGAGGTTCATGGCCCGGAACTGAAACTTGACCTTCCACACCCAACCGGTGTCTCCGGCCCAGTCCTTCAGCAGCTGAAGGATGAATTGCTGCTTCAGCGAGCCGTTGATCAGGAGGCCCGGCAACTTGTCGTGACCGGTCGCGAACGGCAGATCGTAATGAATCTTGTGCCAGTTCTCCATCGCAGCCGACCAGCGCATGAGGTGCGCGGTCGTCAGCGGCCCCTTAGACAGCGTATCGACCTGTTGCCCGACCGAGAGATCCTCGAAGACAGGCCCCTGTCGGGGGGCCACAGGCGCCTTCATCGCCACGGCCGCGCTCATCACACCCATCCTTGAACGCGTGAGGCAGCGCCAGCGCGCCACGGCGCGACCGAACCGGTCATCACACCCTCCCTAATTCGCTAAGCGAATAGCATATTTGTTATTTGCGACGTTAGGCTCGGAGCGCACGCGGCGTCAAGAGCGAGGCGGTCCGAACGGCGACAGCGCGTTGACCAGGCAGCCCACAAAAGCGTCGGGCGCCTCGTGGGCGACCCAGTGCCCCGCCTCGGGAATGACGGTGAAGGCGAGCCCGGGGCAGAGGCGCCGCAGCACCGCCTCGGCGCGCTCGGGGCAGCCCTCGACGGCGTGGTCGTGCCCGCCCCAAATGCCCGCGACGGGTATGCGCAGGCCCGGCAACGTAGCGAGGAGCACGTCGCTCGTGCCGATCGGGCGGCTGTCGAACCGGGCCCGATGGCTGTTCCAGTCCTGGATCGCGACCGCGAGGTCATCGATTTTCCCCGGATCGGCGATCATCCAGCGCGACAGGTTGGTGCGATGGGCTTGCGCCCGCTCGAATCCCGACTTGTCGCGCACGCGCACGAGTGACGCCGTCCCACGGATGACGCCGAGCCCGCCCGAGCCGACGAGCGTCAGGCTCCGCGCAGTGCCGGGAGGGGCAGTCGCGGCCATCAATCCGGCCAGCACGCCACCGAATGAGAATCCGGCGAGATCGTAGTCCACCTCCGGTCCGAGCACCTGCGCCAGCCCGGCGAGCAGGATGGCGGCGAGCTCCGGTCCGTCAGCGCCGGCGGGCGGCAGGGCTGAGGAGCCGAGACCGGGCAAGTCCGGCACGATGACCAGCCGCCTGGCGGCGAGGGCCGGGATGACGCGGAACCAGTGTAGCCACGAGCCGGCGCCCCCGTGCAACAGAATCAATGGCTCGCCGCTCCCCCACAGCCGCCAGATCATCTGGCCGTCGCCGCAGGCGGTCCACCGCGCGCGCGCGGAGCGTTCCAGAGCGTCCCAGGGCTCGAACTCGTACATACAATCCTCGGATGCTCACAGGAGACAGCCGCGTCAGCCAGTGAAGAAGGGCTCCGGAATGCCGCGGGTGCCGAGGCCATGCACGGCGAACAACGCCCCCGCGAGCGGTTGCCGGGCGCGCACCTCCGCGTCGAGGAAGATCGTGCCGGAGGTCACGTAGAGGATGTCGAGGTCTGGGCCGCCGAAATTACACATGGTCGGATGGCTGACCGGCAGGCGCACGATCCGGTCGAGCCGGCCGTCGGGATCGAAGCGCGCGACCGCACTGTCCCCGATGAGTGCGCACCAGTAATGGCCATCCTCGTCGAAGGCCGCTCCATCGATGCGCCAGGGTAGGCCCGCCGTGCGCAAGTAAGGCCGGCGGTTCGCGACTGTGCCGGCGGCGAGATCGAGATCGTATCGGTACGTGACCTCGCCGGCGCTGTCGCCGAAGACGAGGGTGCGGTCATCGGGGCTGAACGCCATCCCGTTCGAGATGATGAAGCCGGTATCGATCCGCGTGACCGTCCAGTCCGGATCGAGCCGATAGAGTGCGCCGCCCGGATTGTGGTCGGTCGGATCGCGCGAGCCGCACCAGAACCGGCCGGCGCGGTCACATTTGCCATCGTTGAGACGATTGTCGGGCCGATCCGGCTCGGGATCGACGATCGCTCGGATGGTGAATGGATCGAGGTCGAGTTCGCAGAAGCCGACCTGCATGGCCGCCACGAAGCCGCCGCGCTCGCGGAACGCGAAGGAGCCGATCTTGTGCGGGAGGGGCCATGCCTCGACCGAGCCGTCGGGCCGCAGCCGCTGGATGGCGGGTCGACGGGTGTCGACCCAGTAGAGCGCCTGCTCGCCGGCGTGCCAGAGCGGGCACTCGCCGACGAGGTTGTGTGCCTCGTGCACGAGGCGCACGTCCGCGGTGAGCTTCATGGCCGCGCTCCCATCAGACGCGACCCTAAGTGGCTCAACGACACACGCCGCCGCATTTCGCGCGTCGGGCCGATCGTCAGGCCAGGAGCTTGCGGGCGATGAGGACGCGCTGGATCTCGCTCGTGCCGCCGCCGATCTGGGCGTGCCGGAGCACGCGGTAGAACAGCGTCAGTGGCAGTTCGAGCGACTCGCCCATCGCACCGTGGACCTGGATCGCGTGATCGAGGCAACGTGCGCCCCAATCGGTGGAGGTCATCTTCACGAGGGCGGCCTCGGCCCGGACGTCCTCGCCCGTGTCGGCGCGGGCCGCCATCTGGTAGGTCATCGCTCGCAGTGCGGTGATGTCGACGTGCATGTCGACGAGCTTCCACTGAATCGCCTGGCGCTCGGCGATCGGTTTGCCGAACGTCTTGCGCTCCTTCGCCCAGTCGATCGACATGTCGAGCGCGCGCTGCATCTTGCCGAGCGCGTAGGGACCGCGCATCAACCGGTCGTGGATCGTGAGCCAGCGCTGGCCGAGGGAGAAGCCGCGTCCGACCTCGCCCAACACGTCCTTGTCGGGCACGAAGCAGTCGTCGAAGTGGATGATGTGTTGCGAGGCGCGCGGGCCGAGCCAGGTCGCGATGCCGGGCACCTCGACCCGCATACCGGGATTACCGCGATCGAGCAGGAACATGGTGATGCCGCCGCGCTGGCGCTTCTCGGGATCGGTCACCGCCTGGACCATGAGAACGTCGCAGTCGCCCGCGTTCGAGATCCACATCTTGGTCCCGTTCAGAACCCAGCCGCCGTCGGCGCGGGTCGCGCGCGTCGTCATCATGCCGCCGGGATCGGAGCCGGCGCCTGGTTCGGTCTGAGCAAAAGCGGTGGTCTTCACCCCGTCGATGACCGGTTGGAGAAACCGCTCCACCTGATCGCCCCGGCACTCGTAGAGGATGTTCGGGACGTTCGCGAATGGGAACGGCACAGCGCAGTAATTGAATTCCTCCTCGATCACCACCTGGGCGAGGAGCGAGAGGCCAGGCCCACCAAATTCCTCGGGTACCAGGAGCTTGAAGAGTCCGCTGTCCTGGGCGATGCCCTCCAGCCGATCGGCTGTCTTCTTGTCGAAGACGGAGCGGATGTTGATCATCGGCGGCAGGCCGTAGGCGTGCTTGTCGCTCGCGAGGAATTCTCGCTCGAGCGGCATCAGTTCCTCGCGAACGATTCGGCGGGCGAGGTCGCGGTATTCCTGGATTGACGGCGGGACCTGGAAGGCCCCGATCTCGTCCTCCGCTAGGGTGTGGCCGTGGTCGGCACCCCTGCCTGCATCGCGCGGCATGTCCATGGTCGTCTCCCGAGATATTCGATGGGCGTTGGGGCGGCTCAGCGCCGAATGTGCGTCTTGCGGACCTTGAGCAGCAGTTCGTCGTTCGTCGTCCGGTACTCGGTCTCGACGATTACGAAGAGCATGGCCGTGCCGTTCTTGGCTTCGCGCTCGTAGATGTCGGCGTAGCGTGAGCGCTGCTTCACCGCCTCGCCATGCCGGGCATAGCGGACGATCTCGACCTCAGAGCCGCCGTTGAGAAGCGCGCGTCCCGGAAGAGGAAGCTCCGGCAAGCCGTCGCTCGCCGCCGAGACCAGGCCGTCAAAATCCGGATCCGCCGCCCGCTCGGTCAGCGCGTCGGGCGTGCCGAGCGGGCGGCGAAACATGAAGGCGGGGTAGAGGGGCGGCGCGACCGGACCGCCGTAGCGCCCGGCCTCCGCGCCCGGGGCGTAGCCCGGATCCTCATCCATGATCGCTTGGGCGTAGCGGCGCACGGCGCCGGGCTCGACGGTGTCGGTCGCGATAATCTCGGCGCTCGTGCGGCCGATATAGCCCTTGATCTCGTCGGTCAGCATGACAGGCATGAGATTCTCCCGGTATCGCCGGCGCGCTCAGGCAGCCGCGTCGGTCCGCGGCCGCTTGACGCCGACCGCGCCCTTGGCTGCGAGCGCGTCGATCTTCTCCTGATCCAGGCCGAGTTCGCGCAGGATCTCGAGCGTGTGCTCGCCTAAGTGCGGCGGGTGTCGTTCGATGCGGCCCGGCGTGCCGGAGAACTTGATCGGCAGGCCGGCGACACGGATCGGGCCGAGCCCCGGCACGTCCATGCGGACGATCATCTCGCGGTCGACGACCTGCGCCTCCTCCACGACTTGATCGATGCGATTGACTGCTGTGCAGGGTACCCCGGTCGCCTCGAGCTTGCCCACCCAAGCCTTCACCGTGTCGGCCGAGAGAGTCGCGTTGATGAGCCCGATAAGCTGATCACGGTTCTCGGCGCGACCGTTGGCGTTCGCGAAACGTGGGTCGTCGGCCCATTCGGGCTGACCGATCGCGCGGCAGAAGCTCTGCCACATACGCTCGTTGAAGGCCGCCACGACGAGCCAATCGTCCGATGCCTGAAAGGCCTGATAGGGCACTGAAACGGCCGAGCCACTCCCGCCAGGCCCTGGCACCACGCCGGTCGAGAAATACCGGGTGAGGTGGTAGGACAGCATGGAGAGCTGACCTTCGAGGAGCGATGTGTCGACGCGCTGACCACGCCCGCTCCTATGTCGCTCCTCGAGCGCCATGAGGATCCCGATCGTGCCGAGCATGCCGGCTCCGACGTCGGCGACGGAGATGCCCATTTTGACCGGCCCACCGCCGATCTCGCCGGTGATGCTCATGCCGCCGGAAAAGGCCTGCATGAAGAGGTCGTTGGCGGGATCGTCCCGCCGCGGGCCGCTCGCCCCAAACCCGCTGATCGAACAGTAGATCAGACGCGGGTTCACCGCCGATAGACTCTCGTAGTCGAGCCCGGCTCGGGCGAGGGCGCCGTAGCGGTAGTTGTCGACGAAAATATCCGCTTTCGCGACGAGCTGCCGCGCGATCGCGGCGCCGCCGGGATCCTTAAGGTCGAGCGCCAAGCTCCGCTTGTTGCGGTTCGCCGACGCGTAGTAATGCGACATCGACTCGTGGAAGTACGGCGGCCAGCCGCGGCTGTCGTCGCCCTGACCGACGCGCTCGATCTTGATAACCTCGGCACCGTAATCGGCGAGCATCATGCCGCAGTACGGACCAGCCATGGCGACGCTGATTTCGACGACACGCAGTCCGGAGAGGGGGGGAGCCATGGCGTTCGATGTCCTCCCTGGCCGTTCTTTCGACGGGACGCCGCTTGGAGGGCGACCGCGTTGACGGCTTGAATTCACTATGCGAGTAGACCACTCGTAAATGCAGATTAGGCGCTTCAGGACGGGTTGTAAACGTGGGTCGGGCGACGCGAGACGAAATCAATGAACCGGCGGAGAGCACGCGTCGGCGGCCGGGGAGGGCAGCGACCGCGGCGCAGAGGCGTGCGCCTGCGCTGCGGGACTCGGACGCCTTTGAGGACGAGGGCCACGCGCCTGCCGACATCTCCGGCGACAAGGATCGCCAGTTCGTGACAGCTTTGGCGCGCGGGCTCGAAGTCCTATCCTGCTTCAGCGCGGCCCGTCCGGCCCTGAGCGGCACGGAGATCGCCAGCCTGCTCGGCCTGCCTCAGCCCACCGTCTGGCGCCTGTGCCGCACGATGACGAAGCTCGGCTATCTCGCGGTCGGTTCGGACGAGCGGCTTCGGCCGGCCCTACCGGTGCTGCGGCTCGGCTACACGATTCTGTCCGAACTGACGCCGATCGAACTCGCCCGTCCGCACCTCCAGGAGCTCGCGGACGCGGCGGAGGGTGCGGCCGGTCTCGCCGTGAGGGATGGCTCGGACATGCGCTTCGTCGAGCGCTGCGAGAGCCATTCCCAGCTCCTGATGAATCTCAAGGTCGGCTCGCGTGTGCCGGTTGCGACCTCCGCGCTCGGCTGGGCCTACCTCGCCGGCTTCCCGCAGGACGAGCGCGAGGCGCTGCTCGGCCAGGTCAGGCCGGACCACCGCGTCTGGCGCGCGGTGGAGAAGCCCCTTCGGCGCGCTCTGGACGCATACGTGTCGGACGGGTTCATCATCAACGACGGCGTGTTTCATCCCGGCTACAATACGGCGGCCGCGCCGGTACTCGGATCCGACGGGCGTCCGGTCTTCGCGATCAATTGCGGCGGCGCCGCCTCTATCCTGTCGATCGAGAAACTGCGGCGGGAGATCGGCCCGCGCCTGCGCGATCTCGCGACACTTCTACGGACCGCGTCATGAACCGGGTGCGCCGCTCCACCACCCCCTCGCGCCCAGCCCCGGAGCGCGAGGCCGGCCCGGAGGGCGATCGCCAGTTCGTCACCGCGCTCGCGCGCGGCCTCACGATCCTCGGCTGCTTCTCGCCCGCGCGTCCGGAGATCGGCGGCTCGGAACTCGCCGCCCTGACTGGCCTGCCCCAGCCGACCGTCTGGCGTCTCTGCCACACCATGATTCGGCAGGGCTTTCTCGTGCCCGTGAACGGCGACAAGCTCCGTCCCGGGATCCCGATATTGCAGCTCGGGCGCGCGGTGCTGGCTGGCATCCCCCTCGCGGAGAGGGCCCAGGCACGCATGCAGGCGCTCGCCAATCGATTCGGGTCGGCGACAGGCCTCGGAGCCCGCGACGAGAACCGGATGGTTTTCGTGCAGCGCTGTCTCAGCGACGCCCAGCTCCTGATGAATCTTCGGATCGGCTCACGCCTGCCGCTCGCCACCTCGGCGGTCGGTTGGGGCCTGCTCTCGGGCTACGAGGAGGCGGAGCGCGCGGAGTTGATCGAGCGCCATGCCGCCCCCGATCCGCGCTGGCAGAAGGCCGAGCCGGAGTTTCGGCGCACGCTTCAAGACTACGCGACGCAGGGCTTCATCACCAATCTCGGCGCCTTCCACCAGGGCTACAACACGGCGGCCGCACCCGTGTTCGGTCCGGATGGGCGGCCCGCGTTCGCGCTGAGCTGCGGCGGTTCGGCCGTCACTCACACGCCGGCCTTCCTGCGGCGTGAGGTCGGGCCTGAGGTCGTCCGCCTCGCGGTCACGCTGGAGGCGGAGCTCGGCGGAAGGCGGCCTAAAACCGAGCCGCGATGACAGCGGTTTTAGAGGGTGTAGGTCCAGGGCTCCATCAAGATTTGGTAGGTGCCGTCGCGCGCAGTGACACGGCCGAGGCCCGGGAAGTGCAGGTGCATGCCGCCGATCAGCAGGTCGTCGCGTTCGGCGAGCGCGAGGACGGCGGCGCGGGACGCGGCGGCTTTCGGTCCGTCGAAGTCGTACATCATGTAGACGTCGGGCCGCGGCACCTGGATCTCGGGCACGTGCACGGTATCGCCCCAGATCAGGATCTCTTCGGTCCCTGAGCGAATCCGGTACGCGCAATGACCGGGTGTGTGACCATCGCAGAGCAGGGCCGTGATGCCGGGTAGCACCTCGTCCCCGTCCCGGATGGTGCGGATCCGTCCATCGTAGGGTCGGAGCCGGAAGCGACCGCCCTCGAAGTAGCGTACGCGCTGCCTCTCGGTCGCGGCCGACATCCTGGCATCGTCGAACCAATGCGCGATCTCGGCCTCGTGCACGACGATGTCGGCGTTCGGGAAGAGCGCCGCGCCGGCATCGCTCGTAATCCCGCCTGAGTGATCGGGGTGGACATGCGTCAGGAGGATCGTGCCGACCTCTTCGGGCCGGATGCCGGCCGCCGCCATGTTGTCCGGCATGCGCCCGCAGGTCGGTCCCATCATGGTGCCCGAGCCCGCATCGACGAGCACGGTCCGATCCGGCCAGCGCAGGGCGAACATGTTCACCGAAATCCGGGGCTTCGGTCGACCGGTGCCGGCCAAGATCATGGCTTCCGCTTCGGCGGGCGTGATCACCTCCACGGCCTCGGTCGGCGGGTCGACAAAACCGTCGGACAGCGTCGTGACGATCAACTCGCCGACGCGTCGGTGGTGGACACCGGCGACCTGCGCGGTCGGGATCGGTCGCATGGCGTAGCCCTCAGTCACGCGCGTCGATGCCCCGCTGCCAAGTCGAGGGGCGGCCTGGGAAGCGCGACCTCGCCCGCTTCTCCAACCAGTAGCCGTAAGCGTCGGGGACGTGCGCGAAGCCGGGCTCGATGCCGAGCTTCTGGGCGGCGTCGATCGGCCAATTCGGGTTGTGCAGCATCTCCCGGCCGATCGCCACGAGATCCGCCTGGCCGGACCGGACGATACCGTCCGCCTGATCGGCATGGATGATGTGGCCGACCGCCATGGTCATGACGCCGGTCTCGGCGCGGATCCGCTCGGCGTGGGGAACCTGGTAGCCGTATCCGATATCCGGAGAAGTCGCGACGTGCGTGTAGTTGGCGACACCGCCGGTCGAGCAGTCGATCACGTCGACGCCGACAGCCGACAAGCGCCGTGTCAGTTCGACGCTATGCTCGATCTCCCAGCCCGCGCCATCCACCGCCGAGATGCGGAAGAAAAGCGGCTTGCCTTCAGGCCACGCCTTGCGGGTCGCGGCCGCTACCTCGATCGCGAACCGCATCCGGTTCTCGAGGGAGCCGCCGTACTCGTCCGTGCGCTGGTTGGCGACGGGCGACAGAAATTCATGGATGAGATAGCCGTGCGCGCCGTGGATCTCGACCGCCTCGAAGCCGGCTCTGCGGGCGCGGTCCGCCGCCTGCGCCCAGGCCTGCGCCAGCCCGGCGATCTCGTCTCGCTTGAGCTCTCGAGGCGTGCCGTGCTGGGCATCGTGCGGGATGGGGCTCGGCCCGACGAGGTCCCAGTCGCCGCCCCCGGGTAGGGACGTGTCGGCCGGGAGCGGGCCGCGGCCCTCCCACGGCCGCGACTGGCGGGCCTTGCGGCCGGAATGGCTCAGCTGGATGCCGGGGACGGCGTTGTGTGCCTTGATGAACTCCGTGATGCGGATCATCGGCTCGATGTATCGGTCGTCCCAGAGCGCCAGGTCGGCGGGGGTCGTGCAGCCGCGCGGGTCGACCTTGGTCGATTCCATGAAGACGAGCCCGCAGCCGCCGGCCGCGTACTTGCCCAGATGCATGAAGTGCCAGTCGTTCACCCATCCGTCGGTCGCGGCGTAGGTGAGCATCGGGGAGAGAACGATACGGTTCTTGAGCCGCACGTCCCTGATCTGCAGCGGGCAGAACAGATCCGATATCATGAGCGCCTCCCGGGCCGGCGCTCATTCGGCGCCTCCTCGTTGGGCTCCGACATGCCACGGTCGGGCGGTGGATTTCAACTTCTGAATGGGCTATTCGCAAAAATCGAAGAGAGTGCGGAGAGGAGCGGTCGCGTGATCGCCCCGCTCGCGATACCGGCGCGACAGGGAGAGTGGTGATGTCCGATCTGCCGAAATCGGTGAAAATGATCGAGGTCGGGCCGCGCGACGGCCTGCAGATCGAGCCGCGTATCGTGCCGACGGGCGAGAAGCTTCGCATGATCGACGCCATCGCGGAGGCGGGTGTCAAGGAGATCGAGGCCGGCTCCTTCGTGAACCCGAAAGCCGTGCCGCAGATGGCGGACGCGGACGAGCTCTTCGATAAGATCGAGAAGAAGCCCGGCGTGCGCTATCGCGCGCTCTGGCTGAATCCGAAGGGCCTCGAGCGAGCCATCGAGAACGGCCATGTCGACATGGACGGCAAGCTCACCATCACGGCGAGTGAGGCCTTCATCAAGCGCAACACCAACCGGTCCATCGACGAAACCTTCGCGCAGATGCCCGACTGGATCGCGCAGTACCGGGAAGCCGGGATCGTCGTGAATTCCCTCGGCGTCATGGCGGCGTTCGGATGCAATTTCGAGGGCTATATTCCCGAGGATCGGGTCGTCAGGCTCGTCGATCGGACGATGAAAATCATGGATGATCACGGCTGCCGGCTGACCTATCTCAGCCTCGCCGACACCATGGGTTGGGGTACGCCCGGGCAGATGAAGAGCCTCGTCGGCAAGATCCGCCACAAGTGGCCGGACCTGACCCTGAAGCTTCACCTCCATGACACGCGCGGCCAAGCGGTCGCCAACGCCGTCGCCGGCATGGAGATGGGCGTGACCGAATTCGATGCCTCCGTGGGCGGCCTCGGCGGCTGCCCCTTCGCGGGTCACAAGGGCGCGGCTGGCAACATCTGCACGGAAGATCTTGTTTTCACGTGCGCGGAGATGGGAATCGAGACCGGCATCGACCTCGACGCCCTGGTGGAGGCGGCCAAGCTCTCGGAAGAGTTCGTCGGCCACCCGCTTCCCGGCAAGGTGATGAAGGGTGGCACGCTGACCCGCTTTAAGAGTGAGGCCGGTCGCGCCTGAAGAAAGACGCGACGGACGGACATCTATGACCCGGGGATCCCCGCCCGGCTTGCGGGATGGGATCTCCGGCCCCGGAACAGAGCGGAAGCGGGCTAGGGGCAGAAGACCGAGGACATCCACGGCGGCATATCTGCTGTCGCATTCGCGCGGGAAGGCGGCCTATCCGCCATCGATGCGCTCTCCAGTGCGGCTCAGCGAACGACATCGATTCAACGATCACCGCCAGGGCGGCCTTGGGCTTCTATGAGTCCGTAAGCGGAGGGACGCGTCCCCCCGAACCCATCTCCTCGAGTCGAATTGGGACCTCGGTGGAGCCAATCAGGCTACTCCTCATAGATACGGTACAGGCTTCGTCATCCTCCGTCGTTGACGGGGCGACGCCCGACCTCTAGCCTGAATGACCTATTCGCAGCGCGGATTCGCCGGCTTGCACGGAGGATCACTGACGATTGCGAACGCAGAGAGTTTCGCGCGGACGAGCCTCCGGGAGGAAACGAGATGAGGCGTGGCATCCTGTGGGCCGCCTGCGCGGTCGCCGCAATCATCTGCGGTCCGGGGGCGCGGGCCGAAGCGCAGTTCAAGCTGCGCGCATCGGTCGATACCTCGCTCAGCCACGCCCGGACGCAATCGGTGGCGGATTACCTGAAAAAAGTGCAGGAGCGCTCCGGAGGCCGGATCGAGACGGAACTCTTCCATTCAGGCCAGCTCTATCGCGACCGCGATGTCGTGAAGGCGCTCCGACAGGGCAGCGTCGAAATGGCGGCGCCCGGCAATTGGGTCCTGACCGGCCTCGTGCCCGACGCGGACGTCTTTCAGCTGCCGATCTTCTTCGGTCAACTCGCCTCAGTCGCTTATGGGGCCGCCGACGGCAAAATCGGTCAACTCGTCGATACGCAGTTTCAGCAGAAACTCCAGGTCAAGATCTTGGGCCGCTGGTTGCCGCTCGGTTACCAGAACTGCTACGCGACTTCGAAGCCGATTAAAAGCTTCGACGATTGGGCAGGCATGAAGATCCGCAACTCGGGCGGGGCCGGCCAATCGCTGCGAGCGAAGTTCTTCGGTGCAATTCCGAACCTCACGGCCTGGCCCGACGTGCCGCTCGCGCTCTCGCAGGGAACATTCGACGGGCTCTGCTCGACGGATGAGAGCCTCGCCAGCGCCAAGCTTTGGGAGGCCGGCGTCAAGTATGGATTTGAAGATCACGAGTTTATCGGCTTTTATGTACCGATGATATCAGATCGATTTTACAGACAACTGCCTGCCGATCTTCAGAAAATCGTCGTTGATACATGGCAAGAGAACATCGAAACATACCGCAAAAACATGGAAACAGCGCAGGAAGAGGCGCACAGGACGCTTGAAAAAAACGGCGTTCAGTTCTTCTCGCCCGGATTGGAGGCCCTCTCCAAGATCCGCCAAAAGATGATGCCGACACAGGACGACGTCGCCAAGGAACTCCGCCTGTCCGCCCCTTTGATGAGCCAGATCAAAGCCGAATCGGGCAACCTTAGCCAGTGACAGCCAGCGCGACGATGTCGGCCATCAGCGTCCTCGATCGTGTCGAACGTTTCCTGATCGGCCTGTTCGGGACTGCGGCACTCGCGGTCGGCACCTACCAGGTGATCGGCCGCTACGTCGACCAGAGGATCGCCTTTGCCTACGGTGAGGAGGTCGTCGTCTACTTCACCGTCTGGGCAGTCTTTCTCGCCACGAGTCAGCTCGTCCGCACCGACGGCCACGTCCGGCCTGATCTTGTGCTGCGTCTGCTACCGCCTCAGGGGCAGCGCTGGTTCGAAATCTTCAATTGCTGCGTGGCGCTCGCCTTCTGCGGAGGCCTGACGTGGTTCGCTCTCGAAGTCGCGACAGGCTCCTTCGACCTCGACGAGCGCTCGAGCACCGGGCTCGAGTTCCCGATGTGGATCTACTACGCATCGATCCCGGTCGGGGCCGGTCTCATGTCGGTCCGCTACGCGCTGCGGCTCTACCGCTATCTGTTCGAATTTGATCCGAGCACGATGATCATCACGACTGCCGAGCATTGAAGCGAGGCGTACCGTCGATGCCTCGTACCCCTTCCGAGCCAAATTGATCCCTCTCACGTCCAGGGCACGACCCGACGCGATGTGGCCCCTCCTGTTCCTCATTCTGTTCTTCGGCCTTCTCGCGGCCGGGTTGCCGATCTTTCTCGTGCTCGGCTTCTGCGCGGCCGTGCTGTTCGGCATGTCCGGCCAGCCGCTGGTCGGCATCGCGCAGAAGATCGCCGACGAGATGAACTCCTCAACCCTGATGGCTCTGCCCCTCTTCGTGATGGCGGCGGCCTTCATGCGGCGCGGCGGCGTCGCCAAGGCGCTGGTCGACGTCGCCATCGGTTGGTTCGGGCGCTTCCGGGGAGCGCTTGCCCTCGTGACCGTCGTGTCCTGCACGCTGTTTGCGGCGATCTGCGGCTCGTCGGTCGCGACGGCGCTCGCGATGGGCACGATCCTCGTTCCCGCCATGCTCGAGCGCGGCTATCCCCGCCATTTCGCGCTTGGCGTCGTCGGAGCATCAGGCACGATCGGGATCGTCATACCGCCCAGCCTGTCGCTCATTTTGTACGGGCTCATCGCCGAGCAGTCGGTACCGCGGCTGTTCCTGGCTGGCATCTTGCCCGGTCTCCTCCAGGCCGTGACTTTCTTCGCTTACGTCCTGTACTATTCCTACAAGCACAAGCTCCCACGCGAGGAGCCGGTGCCGTTTCGCAGCCTTGTCCGCATCACGCTGAACGCGCTTCCGGCGCTGTGCGTGCCGATCATCGTGATGGTCGGGATCTACGGAGGGCTGATGACGGTCACCGAGTCAGCCGCGATCTCCGCGCTCGCTGCACTCGTCGTAAGCTTGGTCTTCTACAGGGGCTTCCGCTGGACGCAGACCCTCGACGTAGTCGCAGACGCGATCAAGAGCGCTGCCACCATCATGATCATCGTGGCCTCCGCGCTCGCCTTCGGCCACTGGATGACCGATTCCGGGATCCCCGCGAAACTCGTCCAGTTCACGGTCGATCACAATCTGCACGCCTGGGAGTTCCTCCTGGCGATCAACCTGCTGCTCCTGCTCCTCGGCTGCTTCCTCGAGGTGGCGGCAACGCTTCTCGTGGTGATGCCGATTCTGGCACCCGCTCTGAAGCCGATCGGGGTCGATCCCGTGCACTTCGCGATCGTCTTCACCCACAACATGGAGATCGCGCTCGTCCACCCACCCGTCGGGCTCAACCTCTACGTGCTGGCGACGATCTCGACCGCGCCCGTATGGGAGGTCGTCCGGGGGATCTGGCCTTTCCTGATCCTACTCGTGCTCGTCCTCATGATCATCACCTACGTCCCGGAGCTGTCCCTGTGGCTGCCGCATCTCGTCTATGGGCCGGCGCGATGACGGAGGCGGCTCCCGGTCCCAAAGCCGACGCCCCCCTGACCGGCCTCACGGTCTTCGAGCTCGGCCACAGCGTCGCCGCCCCCTTCGCAGGGCTGATCCTGTCGGACCTCGGCGCAGAGGTGATCAAGGTCGAGAACCCCGCCACCGGAGACGCGGCTCGGGGCTGGGGGCCGCCCTTCTGGGAAGGCGATGCGGCGGCCTTTCACACGCTCAACCGCGGCAAGAAGGGGCTGGCAGTCGATCTCGCCGATCCGCAGGAGGTCGGCGCACTCCGGCGACTGATCCTTGCCCGCGGCGATGTCGTGATCCAGAATCTGCGCGCAGGCGCGGCCGATCGTTACGGCATCGGCGCAGCCGCCCTCACGGCGGCCAAGCCCGACCTGATCTACTGCGATCTGGGCGCCTTCGGCGGAACGGGCCCGCTCGCGCACAAGCCCGGCTACGATCCGCTGATGCAGGCCTTCGGCGGGCTGATGAGCGTCACCGCCGAGGGCGGCGACCGTCCACCCGTCCGCGTCGGGGCGTCCGTGGTCGATTTGGGGGCGGGGCTCTGGTCGGTGGTCGGGATCCTGACGGCGCTGCTCACCCGGAAGGCGACCGGCCGCGGCGGCCTTGTCGCGACCTCGCTCTACGAGACGGCGCTCGCCTGGGTGTCGATCCCGATGGCCGGCTATCAGGCCTCGGGGGCGATCCCGCTCCCCTTCGGCTCGGGCATCGCCGAGATCGTCCCCTACCAGTGCTTCGCGACCCGCGACGGTTGGCTGATGATTGCGGCCGGCAACGACAATCTCTTCCGCAGGCTTTGCGCGGTGCTCGCCCGACCAGACCTCGCCGCCGACCAGCGCTTCCAGACAAATCGCGATCGGGTGTCTCACCGCGAGATCATCGTGCCGATGTTGGCCGAGGTCATCCGCGACTGGCCGATGGCGAACCTTCAGCATCAGCTCGACGCATCCGGTATCCCCAACGCGCCGCTCCAGAACATCGCCGAGGCGGCCCACCACCCGCAGACCGCCGCGCTGGGGATCATCCAGTCCGGGCCCGAAGGATCGCTACCGGTGGTCGGCCTGCCGCTGCGGCTGGACGGCGCACGTCCGGCCATGCGTTGGCCGACCCCGAAGCTCGGGGAGCACAACGACCTCTTGTCCGATTGAGGCATCCATGCGCGAGACCTACGCGACCCTGACAACTGAGCGCCCTCACGCCGACGTGCTCCTGGTGACGCTCAACCGGCCCGAGGCTGCGAACGCGATGAACACGCAGATGGGCCGCGATCTGCTTGACTTGTTCGACGGGCTCATCGCCGACCCCGGCCATTGTCGCGCCGTCGTCCTGACCGGATCCGGCAAAAAGGCCTTCTGCGCCGGCGGCGACCTCAAGGAACGCAACGGCATGACAGACGAGGCCTGGCAGGACCAGCACCTCATCTTCGAGCGCGGCGTTCGCGCGCTCATCGAGTGCCCGGTTCCGGTCGTCGCGGCCGTGAACGGTGCCGCCTATGGCGGCGGCTGCGAGATCGCGCTGTGCTGCGACTTCATCTACGCGGCCCGGCACACCCGCTTCGCGCTGCCGGAGGTCACACTCGGCATCATGCCGGGCGCGGGCGGCACGCAGACCCTGCCGCGCGCGGTAGGGGAGCGACGTGCCAAGGAGCTGCTCCTGTCTGGCCGTCCCTGGTCGGCCGAGGATGCGGCAGACTGGGGCATGGTCAACCGCGTCTGCGAGGGCGAGCGACTGCTCGCCGAGGCGCTCGAGACGGCCGAAACTATCGCCGCGAACGCGCCGATCTCCATCCGCCAAGCCAAGCGCGCCATGCACCACGGCCTTTCCCTATCACTCGCCGACGGCATGCTGTTCGAGATCGAAGCCTACAACCGCATGGTCCCCACGGAGGACCGACGCGAGGGCGTGCGCTCCTTCAGCGAGAAGAGGAAGCCGGTCTTCACAGGCCGCTGAGATCGCATTGCGCGTAGGAGGAGTACGTCATGGAAGGCCACGTCAGCACCTCGCCGGCCGTCACCGTCGAACTCGGTGAGGATTACCCGGAGCTGCGTGACGCGGTTCGCCGCGTCTGCGCCAAGTATCCGAGCGCATATTGGCGCGACCTGGACGCGCGCTCCGCCTATCCGACGGATTTCGTCCGCGACCTCACAGACGGCGGCTTCCTCGGCGCCCTGATCCCAGAAGAATACGGCGGTACCGGCCTGCCGCTGCGGGCGGCAGCCGTCATCTTGGAGACGATCAACGCCTCGGGCTGCACCGCCTCGCCAGCGCACGCCCAGATGTACATCATGGGAACGCTCCTCCGGCACGGCAGCGAGGAGCAGAAGCGAAAGTATTTGCCCGGCATCGCGGACGGAAGCATCCGACTTCAAGCCTTCGGGGTCACGGAACCGACCACCGGCTCCGACACTACGAGGCTCAAGACCCGGGCGGAGAAGCGTGGCAACAGCACTTACGTCGTCACAGGGCAGAAGGTCTGGACTTCTCGTGCTCTCCATTCCGACATGATGCTGCTCCTTGCCCGGACAACACCGATCGACCAAGTTCAGAAGAAAACCGACGGGCTATCGGTCTTTCTGGTCGACCTCAAGCGCGAACAAGCAGCGGGCCGGCTTCAAATTCGGCCGATCGACGCGATGATCAACCACAACACGACCGAAATCTTCATGGACGAAATGGAGGTTCCGGCCGAAAATTTGATCGGCGAGGAAGGCAAAGGCTTCCGCTACATACTCGATGGGATGAACGCCGAGCGCGTGCTCGTCGCCTCCGAATGCGTGGGCGACGGGCGCTGGCTACTGGAACGGGGTATCGCTTACGCGAAGGACCGCCGCGTGTTCGATCGTGCCATCGGCCAAAATCAGGCGGTCGCCTTTCCGCTCGCCCGCGCTTGGGGCGAGCTTGAGGCGGCCGACATGATGTGCCGCCGCGCGGCGGCCCTCTTCTCGGCAGGGCAGGATTGTGGTGCCGACGCCAACATGGCCAAGTTGCTCGCCTCGGAGGCGACATGGCACGCGGCGGAAGCGGCGATGCAGACCCA
Source organism: Methylobacterium sp. E-066 (assembly GCF_022829635.1). Taxonomy (GTDB): domain Bacteria; phylum Pseudomonadota; class Alphaproteobacteria; order Rhizobiales; family Beijerinckiaceae; genus Methylobacterium. The sequence goes on along the minus strand of NZ_JAKSYO010000215.1, from coordinate 61,161 downwards.
TGGCGGCTTCGCCTTCGCGCGCGAGTACGACATCGAGCGGAAATGGCGCGAGGTACGCCTCTACCAAATCGCTCCCATCTCGACGAACATGGTTCTGGCCTACGTGGCCCAGCAGGTACTCGGGCTGCCGCGTTCGTATTGAGTGCGGATCAGCCTCGAAGTTCAGCCCTTCAAAGTCCATGCGAGGGCTCGAGGTGAGGGAGCCTCTCGGCCCCGCGGCTCGCTTTACCCCGACGTGTCTGCAGAGTGGGGCAGAGGGGCCTACCGGCTACATCGTTGTGCTGATCACAAGAGGCCGGGCACATGGAAAACGCGCACGCTATGACCGTCGAAGCTCTGGAGGCGCGCAGCCGTCTCATCCGTACGCCCGTCGCCTATACGCGCGGCTGGTTGGAATGGCGGATCTGGGGCGAGGGGCCGCCTCTCGTCCTGATCCACGGCGGCCACGGCTCTTGGACGCACTGGATTCGGACAATCCCAGCTCTGTCGCGCCATTTCACCGTGGTCGCGCCGGATCTGCCGGGCTACGGCAGCTCAGATCCGCCCGCCTCCGGTGTGGCCGATCCGGACGAATTCGCGCGACTGCTCGGCGATGGCCTTTCGGCGGTGATCGGTGACGGTCGCTTTGGGCTTGTTGGCTTCTCCTTCGGCGGCGTCGTCGCGGGGCACCTGGCGGCGCTGATTCCGGATCGAGTGCGGCGCCTCGTGCTCATCGGCGCAGGCGGGCTCGGGCTGCCGCGGCCCCCGCCACCGGCCCTTGTGAAATGGGCCGCGTTGCCCGCATCACAGCAGCCCGAGGCTCATCGCGCCAACCTCGCGGCCGTGATGATCGCGGACCCGAGCAGGATCGACGATCTTGCTCTCCATCTGCAGGCTGAGAACACACGCCGTGCTCGGCTTCGCAGCCGATCGGTTTCGGTCACCGACACGCTCCGCCGCAAGCTGGCTGAAGCGCGTGTACCGCTCGCAGGCATATGGGGCACATGCGATGCGATGACCGGCGAGCACATTGAGACGCGCCGTAAACTCCTTCTGGAGTTCGATCCCTACGCTCCGTTCCTGGCAGTGGAGGGCGCCGGGCACTGGGTCGCTTATGAGGAACCCAATGCTGTCGAGCACGCGCTGATATCGTGGATGGATACACCTAAATATTGAGCTTGAGGACAAGACACATGATTGCAGTCGCGCTCGCGGGCGACACTTCGTTGCACCGTCATCAACCGCCCAGACGATGCGTCAAGTCCGAAGCTTCGGCGCGCAACGCCTGGGTCAAGGCGTCGATGCCTCCGCCCTCGAAACGGCTGCGGAGGCCCACGATGCCGATAGCGCCGAGAAAGGCTGCGTTCGCCCCATGGACCGGCGCCGCAATCGCCGCCGTCTCCGGGTCGCGCTCGCCGAGCGAGACGGCGAAGCCGCGCGCACGGATAGCCGCGCTCGCCGGATCCGTTCCCCCGGTGAACGCGAGCAGGACGCGCCCACCCGCCCCGCGGTCGAGCGGAAGCTGTGCGCCCTCCTCGAGGTGATGGCGGATCATCCGAGGCGCGTGGTGGCGGTAGAGACAGATCCGCTGCTCGCCGTCGCGGACGTAGAAGGCCGCGGTCTCGCCTGTCGTCTCGGACAGGCGCGCGAGCGCCGGACGGACGTATTCGGTCAGATCGAACGCCTGCCGGTAAAGCTGTCCGAGGCGCAGCGGGGTCGGCCCGAGGCGGAACTGACCGTTTTCGTCGCGGTGTAGGTAGCCGAAGCGGGCGAGCGATCCCGACAGCCTGAGGATCGTGCTCGGGTAGAGCCCTGTGAGGTGTGCGATGTCAGCGAGCGTCAGGCGCGCGCGGTCCTCGCTGAAGGTGTTCAAAATCACGAGCGCGCGTTCCACAGCCTCGACGCGCGGCTCCTCCTCCGGAGAAGTGCCTGCCGCCCGGACTTGGTTGGATGGACGTCCGCGCCGACGGGCAGCCCTCTCGTTTTCTGGTTCCATCGCTAACCTCCGAACGAATCGTGCTGTTGACGCCGACGCGGTGATCGGAGATATTTTCTATCAGTCAGAAATTAATTCTGCCAGATAGAATTATCGCCGTTTAATCGTCATCGGCGGTCGGGAGGAGAGATGTCGGAGATCGACGTCGTCGTGAGCGAAGTCGGGCCGCGTGACGGCTTGCAGAGCATCGCGCGGACGATGCCGACCGAGGCGAAGGTCCGCTGGATCACCGCGCTGGCGGCCGCCGGATTGCCGGAGATCGAGGTCGGCTCCTTCGTCCACCCCGGACGTCTCCCGCAGATGGCAGATACGGCCGAGGTGGTGCACGCCGCGGTCAAGCTGCCGGACGTGACCGTCCTTGCCCTCGTGCCCAACCTGAGAGGTGCACAGCGCGCGTTCGCGGCCGGTACCCCCAAGCTGACGGTGCCGATCTCGGCCTCGCGCCTGCACAGCCAGTCGAATGTCGGCATGACGCCTGAGCAGGCCGTCGAGGACGTCGCGCGCATGTGCGTGCTCCGCGACAGCCTGCCCGCGGGCCAGCGCCCGGGCATCGAAGTCGGCATCTCGACAGCCTTCGGCTGCACCCTGGAAGGACCGGTCGACGAAGCCTGGGTGATCGCGCTCGCCGAGATGGTCGCGCGCGCCGGCGCCGACAGCGTCGGCTTGTCCGACACGACTGGGCACGGCAACCCGGCACAGGTGCGGCGTATGTTCAAGGCGCTCAAGCGTGCCCTGGGCGATCGTGCGGGGGGCGGTCACTTCCACAACACGCGCGGGCAGGGACTCGCCAACGTGGTCGCGGCGCTGGAGGCGGATGTCACCACGTTCGATGCCTCGCAGGGCGGCCTCGGCGGCTGCCCCTACGCGCCGGGCGCCACCGGCAACATCGTCACCGAGGACCTCGTCTTCCTATTGGAGGCGACGGGCCTGCGTACCGGGATCGATCTCGACCGGCTGATCGCGGCGCGGGCCGTCGTCGCCGAAGCCCTGCCCGGCGAACCGCTCTACGGCCATGTGCCCGATGCCGGCTTGCCCAAAGGTTTCCGCACTGCCAGCGATCAGAGGAGCGCCGCATGACCGAGCCGCACGGGGACGACCGAGTGCTCGCGCAGGCGCTCACATCAGCTCGGGCTCTGCCCCTCGCTGGCGTGCGCGTCGTTGAGTTCTCGCACATGGTGATGGGCCCGACTTGCGGCCTCGTCCTAGGCGATCTCGGCGCCGACGTGATCAAGATCGAGCCGGTCGGGGCGGGCGATAACACCCGACGCCTACCGGGCTCGGGCGCCGGTTTCTTCTCGACCTACAACCGAAACAAGCGCAGCCTCGCGGTGGATTTGAAGTCGGCGGAGGGCCTCGCCCTGGTCAAGCGCCTGATCGCGGGCGCCGATGTGGTCACGGAAAACTTTCGACCCGGCGCTCTGGACAAGCAGGGCCTCGGGGCCGAGGCGCTCTGCGCGGAGCACCCGCGGCTGATCTACTGCTCGTTGAAGGGCTTCCTGACTGGACCCTACGAACACCGCACGGCCCTGGACGAAGTCGTGCAGATGATGGGCGGTCTCGCCTACATGACTGGGCCGCCCGGCCGGCCGCTGCGCGCCGGCGCCTCAGTCAACGACGTGATGGGCGGGATGTTCGCCGCCATCGGCATCCTCGCCGCCCTGCAGGAGCGGCACCGGACAGGCCGAGGCCAGGTAATCCGCAGCGGCTTGTTCGAGAACAATATGTTCCTCGTCGCCCAGCACATGGCGCAGTTCGCTGTGACCGGGAAGGCCGCCGCGCCGATGCCGGCCCGCATCTCCGCCTGGGCAGTCTACGACGTGTTCGAGACGGCCGACGATGACCAGGTCTTCGTCGGCGTCGTCACCGACTCGCAGTGGCAGCTGTTCTGTGAAGCGTTCGGGTGCGGCGACCTTGCCGCGGATCCCGACCTCGCGACCAATCCGCAGCGCGTTCACGCCCGCGAGCGCTTCATGCCCCGGCTGCGCGAGATCCTCAGGCAGCACGACCGCGCCGCGATCATGCAGGTCTGCGAGCGGGCAGGGTTGCCGTTCGCGCCGATCACGCGTCCGGACGAGATGTTCGACGACCCCCACCTCAGCCATCCCGGGGCGATGGTCCCCGTGACCCTACCGGACGGCATGCTAACCGCCTTGCCGGCCCTGCCGCTGGAACTGAATGGCGTGCGACCGGGCCTGCGCCTCGACCTGCCCGCGGTGGGTGAGCACGGCCCCGAGATTCTCGCCGAGCTCGGCCTCGGGCCGTCGGAGATCGAAGATTTGACGGCCCGCGGGGTCGTCAGCCGCCTGGACCCGAGGCGCGCCGGCGCCGACGCGGCCTGAAGCGTCATGCCGAAGCGCGGCCTCGACGCTGCGCCGGCCAACGAGAAACCGAACCCGCCCGGAAACGCCGATCGAGGACCCACCCATGTCGAGCACCACCGCTGCGGCGCCAACGGCGGCCATCAATCCCGCCCTCAAGGCGGTCGAGGACGCCGCGATCCGTAAGGCGATGTGGCGCCTCGTGCCGATCCTGATGCTCGGCTACTTCTTCAACTACATCGACCGGACCAGTGTCGGCTTCGCCGCCCTGCAGATGAATCGCGAGCTTGGCCTGACCGCGACACAATTCGGCTGGGGCGCGGGCATCATGTTCGCGAGCTACTGCCTGCTCGAAGTCCCGAGCAACATGGCGATGTACCGCTTCGGCGCGCGCCGCTGGCTCGCGCGCATCATGATCACTTGGGGGCTCGCCGCCGCGGCGACAGCCTTCGCGGTCGGGCCGCTCAGCTTCTACGGCCTGCGCTTCCTGCTCGGCGTGTTCGAGGCCGGCTTCTTCCCCGGGGTGATCTGGTACCTGTCGGTGTGGTTTCCCGCGCGCTCACGCACCCGCGTGCTGGCGTGGTTCATGGCTGCCACGCCGCTCTCGTCCCTGATCGGCGGCCCGGTGTCGTCGTCGCTCCTGGAGATGCATGGGGTGCTCGGCCTCTCAGGCTGGCAGTGGATGTTCATCGTCGAGGGCCTGCCGGCCTGCCTGCTCGGCCTCCTCTGCCTCGCGCTCCTGTCCGACGCTCCGAAGGACGCGGCCTGGCTGACGCCCGAGGAGCGGGCGGCCCTGACCGACGCCCTGGCGCGCGAGCGGCACGAGAGCCCGCGGCACCGGCTCGGCGAAGCGTTGCGCGACCGCCGCGTCCTGGCGCTTGCCGGCATCACCTTCGCCTTCACCATCGGCTCCTACGGGGTCGGCATCTGGCTGCCGCTGATCCTCAAAGGCCACGGCCTCTCGACCCTGACGATCGGCTTCGTCTCGGCGATCCCGTACTTCTTCGCCACCGTGGCGATGCTGCTCTGGGCCCGGGTCGCCGACCGCACTGGGCGCAAGCTGCTCAACATGGCTCTGGCCCTGTCCTGCGGGGTCGTCGGCCTCGTGATGTCGGTGCTGGTGACGTCGCTGGTGCCGGCCCTGGTCGGCCTGACGCTGGCGCTGATCGGCACGATCTCGGCCCGGACGGTGTTCTACACCATCCCGCAGACCTTCCTGACCGGCGCCGCCGCGGCGGGGGGCCTCGCCTTCATCAACTCGGTCGGGGCGGCGGGCGGCTTCGTCGGCCCGTTCATGGTTGGCTGGCTCAAGGACGCGACCGGCTCCTACGATGCCGGTATGCTCGGCATGGCCGTCGTCCTCATGCTCGCCCTGGGGTTGAACGGCCTGCTGGTCCTGTTCATGCGCGGGGCGCCGAAGTCGGCCCCGGCGGCCCTGCCGGCCTCACCCCTGCCAGCGGGTCAGCCGCAGCCGGGGAGGTCGTGATGCTCTCGCGCCGGACGGTCGCGGGCGCGCTCCTCGGGGCCGCCCTTCTCCCCCGCCCACGCGCCGCGCGGGCCGCCGGTCTCGACCCGGATGGGCCGCCCCGGCTCGTCATGGCCGAGCCCTACACGGCGATGCCCGACGCCCTGCGCCGGAAGAACACCCCATCCGAGTGGTCCACGGTCAACAAGGTCGGCCAGCCGCCGGTCGACAGCTTCATCGAGGGGCTCGTCGCGGAGGCCGACGGCACCCTCTACTGCGTCGACATCCCGTTCGGCCGCCTGTTTCGGATCGCCCTCGACCGGACCTGGACCCAGCTCGCCGAGTGGGACGGCGAGCCCAACGGCATGACGCGCCACCCGGACGGGCGCTTCTTCATCGCCGACTACAAGCAGGGCCTGCTCACCTTCGACCCGGCCACGGGAAGGATCGCCACGTTCTTGGGGCGGCGTGACAGCGAGCGCTTCAAAGGCCTCAACGACCTCACCTTCGCGCTCAACGGCGACCTCTACTTCACCGACCAGGGTCAGACCGGCCTGCAGGACCCGACCGGGCGGGTGTACCGGCTGCGCCCGGACGGCCGCCTCGATACGATCCTGTCGACCGGTGTGAGCCCGAACGGGCTGGTCCTGCACCCGAACGAGCAGGTGCTGTTCGTCTCGATGACCCGCGACAACGCCGTCTGGCGCGTGCCGCTGTTCCCGGACGGCAGCACCGGCAAGGTCGGGCGCTTCGTGTCGTTCCACGGGGTGAGCGGACCGGACAGCCTCACGATCGATGCCGAGGGCACACTGCTCGTGCCGCACGCCTCCCTCGGCTCCGTCTTCGCGATCGATCCCGACGGTGAGATCGTCGCCCGTATCCGTGCTCCAAAGGGCAAGACCGTCACGAACGCCAAGCTCGGCGGCACGGACCGGAAGACGCTGTTCTTCACGGAATCGTCCACCGGCACGATCCTGACCGCGCCCTGGGGCGTGGCCGCCCGCCGCCAATACGCCGACAGGCCTTGAGCGATGTCCTGGTACCCCCATCCCGAGACGATCGAAACCGAGCCCTTCACGGCGATGCCAGAGGCGCTGCGCCGGCCGGTCGTGACCGACTGGGCGCGGGCCAACAAGGGCGGCCACCCGGTGGACTGCTTCCTGGAGGGGCCGTGCTTCGACGCCGCCGGCAACCTACACGTCACCGACATCCCGCACGGGCGCGTCTTCCGGATCGCGCCTGACGGGAACTGGACGCAGCTCGCGGAATGGGACGGCGAGCCGAACGGCCTCGCCTTCCACTCGGACGGCCGATTGCTGATCGCCGACTACAAGAACGGGATCCTCAGCCTTGATCCCGCGGGCGGCACACCCGAGCCGTACCTCGCCCGGCGCAACAGCGAGCGGTTCAAGGGCGTCAACGACCTGATCGTCGCCCGCACCGGGGAGATCTACTTTACGGACCAGGGCCAGACCGGCCTGCACGATCCGACGGGGCGGGTCTTCCGCCTGAACCCCTCCGGCCGCCTCGACTGCCTGATCACCAACGGGGTGAGCCCCAACGGTCTCGTGCTCTCGGCCGACGAGAGCGTGCTGTTCGTGGCCATGACCCGTGACAATTCCGTCTGGCGCGTGCCGCTCCAGCGAGACGGCAGTGTCTCGAAGGTCGGGCGGTTCGCGAGCTTCCACGGCACCAGCGGGCCGGACGGGTTAGTGATGGACGAGTGCGGCAACCTGCTCGTCGCGCACGCCTCGCTCGGCTCTGTATTCGTGCAAGGTCCACAGGGCGAACCGCTCGCCCGCATTCGCTCCTGCCGCGGGCAGACGGTGACGAACCTTACCTTCGGCCGGAGCGACCGCAGCACGCTCTACATGACTGAATCGCAGACCGGCACCGTCTTGCGGGCCCGCTGGCGGCACGAAGGACTGCCGGTCACCCATCGCTAGCGCGCGTCCACGAGCGCTAGCCTCAGGAGGCCGCTTTGAGCCGCACAATCCAGGTCGAACACCATGCCGGCTGGGCTCGCATCCGCATCGTGCGGCCCGAGAAACGCAACGCTCTCGACCGGGCAACGCGGCTCGCGCTCGGCGCGGCCATCGCCGACTTCGGACCAAGCACGCGCGCTGTCGTCCTGACCGGGACGGATACGAGCTTCTGCGCTGGCCTCGATTTGAAGGAGCGGGCGGTCGAGGTCGCAGCGGGCAACTCCGACACGGCCGGAGAAGAAGCCATCGCCCTCAACGTAGCGATCCGGGCGCACAGGGCGATTTTCATCGCCGGCGTGAACGGCTTGGCCCTCGGGGGCGGGATGACGCTCGTCAACACCTGCGACCTCGCCATAGCGGCCGAGGACGCCGCGTTCGGCACACCGGAGATCGGTTTCGGTGCCTACGCGAGCATGGCGGGCCCGACCGCGCGGTTGCTGCTGAACCGCAAGCGCGCCGGTTGGCTGCTGCTGACCGGGGAGCGGATCAGCGCGGCCACCGCCTTCGACTGGGGGCTCGTGAACGAGGTCATCCCAGGGACAGACCTCGAGGCGCGTTGCGCTGAGCTCGCCGCGCGCATCGCTGTGTTCGATCCTGTAGCCCTGACCGCGATCAAGACTTCCCTCGATGCGGTCCCCGGTGCGGCGACGAATTGGCAACAGGCGCTCGTCTACGGTCAAGGCGTGAATGCTGAGATCCGCGGGGCGTCGGCCGGATCCCGAGACGAGCCTCCAAGCCTTCCCCATCCTTCGAGGCAGGAATGACGGTAACGCATCGGCCCTATCGTAGAGGGCCTATCTGCGAGAGCGATATCTCATAACGGACAAAGCAGGCACAGCGATGCGGGCGCCGGAGATCATGGGGAAACGCCAGCCGGCCTATCCCCAGGTCGTTGACGATCAGCCGGTCAGCGCCGTCGCCATATCCCACGCTGGTCATCGAACCTCAGCGCCGAATTCCAGATGCACGTTGTTCAAGTGAACGGAAGCTTTTCCGTCTGCCCGATAGCGTGCGCAAGATTTCGCAGATCTTCCAGCGTGTCGTCGGGTAGCAGCAGTCCGTCGCGTCGATTCTCTATATCGTTCCGAGCCTCGATTTCGCCGGGGTAGAAGACCTCGTCGTATCCCTGTGCGAGCGGGACGGCCTTCAGGCCCGCGATCATCTCTTCCATGCGCGCGCCGAAGTTCTCGATCGGCTGGAACGCCGCGATATCGAGGGCGATCATCAGGTGACCGGCGCCGCTGCGTTCCCGGGCCTGATACGGCCCGTGCACCCCGGGTCCGAAGGCGCTGCCGGTGAGAACACCCGAGAGCATGTCCATCGCGACCGAAATGGCATACCCCTTGTGCTGCGCCATGGGCAGGATGATGCCGTCGATCGCCTCTTGCGGATCGACGGTCGGCGCGCCCTCAGCATTGATCGCCCAGCCTTCCGGGATCGTTTGCCCCTTCTGGCGTGCGAGGTAGATCTTGCCGCGGGCCACGCCCGTGTTGGCGATGTCGAGCACCAGCGGCGCGTGGCTGCCGGCGGGCGCAGCCCAGGACCACGGATTGTTGCCGACGACCTTCCGCCGGCCGCCCCAGGGCGCCATGGCGGGGCTGGCGTTCGTCGAGAGAAAACCGACGCAGTCCGCGCGCGCCGCAATCAGCGTGAAGTACATCGCCGTGCCGAAGTGGTTCGAGTTGCGGACCGCCACGGCGCCGATGCCGTGCCGCTTTGCTCGATCGACTGCTTCCTGCGCCGCGCGGGCAGCCGAGATCTGTCCCATGGCCTCGCGGCCGTCGAGGACAGCGATCGCACCGCCGTCGACCACGAGTTCGGGTTCGGCGAGCGGATCGCAGACGCCGGCCCGCAACCGTGCCATGTACCAGGGCAACCGCATGACGCCGTGCGACTGGTGCCCCCAGAGATCGGCCTGCACGAGCGTGTCGGCGCACAGCGCTGCCCGATCCTCCAGCATGCCGGTGGTCGCGTAGGCGGCCGTCGCGAAGGCGCGCAGCTGGTCTGGGAAAATTCGCTCGTCGGTCATGGGCACGGATCCGAGGTCGGATGGGGATTCGATCTGTGAGGAGAAAGGCCGCCATCCACCGCCGGGTTCGGCAGGCCGTGACGGCGCGTGGCCCTGCGCCGACATGCAGCGAACGGCTCCGGCGCGAAGCGCTGATCCATCATGCCGCCGGGCTGCCGAACACGACGCAGACGGGCGATCCGGTCTCGACCGCCTGCCCGGTTCGGGCGAGAGCGCCGGTGACCTGATCCACGGCGAAGGATACGATCGTATCGCTGTCCTCGTTCGCGACCAGCAGCGTCTGCCCAGTGGGGTCCAGCGTGATGAAACGCGGCTTCGCGCCCCCGGTCGGGACCCAGACCGTGGGCCTCAGGCCCGCGGCCTCCACCGCGATGACCGCGATGCTGTCGTCGCCACGGTTCGACACGTAGAGCCAGCGCCCGCACGGGGTCAGCGCGATGCCGGCGGCGTGGCTGGTCTTGAGGCAGCTAGACGGCAGCGTAGAGACGATCTCGAGCGGCGAGAGGCGGCCGCTGCCCGCCTCATAGGCGAAGCGGGTGACCGTCGAGTCGAGCTCGTTCGCCACGAAGAGGATGGTGCCGGAACGATCGAAGACGGCATGGCGCGGCCCGGCGCCCTCGCGGCCGGGTGGCGGTCCGTCCGGAGTGAGTGCGAGGCGGCCGTCATCGCGTCCGACGGCGACGATGAACACCCGGTCCAGGCCCTTGTCCGGCACGATGACCCGGTCACCGGTCGGGTCCAGCACGACCTGGTGGGGATGAGACCCCGTCTGCTGGGTTCGATGCGGGCCCGTCTGACCCGGCAGTTCGAGACGCTGGGCCACGCAGCCGAGCGTGCCGTCCGCGTGGATCGGCAGGCGCGCGAGGCTCCCGCTGGCATAATTCGCGACGAGGAGCGAGCGCGCGCGTTCGTGGATCAGGAGGTGGACGGGGTTTCGCCCCTCGGTCGCTCGTGTGCCGAGGAGCGAAACGGCACCGTCCCGCGCGACCGCGAAGGCGCTGACGCTCTCTCCGTCGCCGTGCACGGCGTAGAGCCGATCCGCCGCTCGGCTCAGGGCGAGATAGGACGGGTTGGTCAGACCACGCAGCACATGGCGCAGCTCCCAGGTGCCGCCGGGCAGGACCGCGTAGACCGACAGACCCTCGCCGCGCGCCTTGCGCTCGACCGTCGTGCGTGATCCGACGAAAGCGAACATGACGGCCTCAGATCCGCTGCGACAGGGGAGCGACCTCGGACTCGGCTTCGGATCGCCGCGCGCCGATCGGCGTGTGGGTGAGCGTCAGGACCGAGGCCGCGCCGCAGATGAGGAGGGCCCCGGCGACGTAGAAGGCGCCGTCGTAGCTGCCCGTCGCCCGGATGACGTACCCGGTCACGATCGGCGCCATCAGCCCGAAGACGTTGCCGCCGACCACGACGAAGGCCATGGCGACGCCGATATCGCGTGGGTTCGGCAGCAGGTCGTTGACCAGGGAGAACGTTAGCGACGTCGTCGAGGCGATGCCGGTCAGGGATACCGCGATCAGCGCCAGGATCAGCCACACGGCGTCGACGAAGGGCGCGAAGAGGACGGTGGCCGCGAGCATCATCGTGGACGCGATGACGTACCGGCGCCGACCGCCGCCGACCTCGCCCCGCATCATGCGATCGCTGAGAAACCCGATCCCGATGCAGAGCACCACGGCCACCGTGTACGGGATCGCGGCGTAGAGACCGGTCTTGGCGATCGTGAGCCCCTTGGTGGTCTGCAGATAGCTCGGCAGCCATGTCAGGAAGAGGTACTGCGAGTAGACGTTGCAGCCCATCGTCAGCGCCAGCCCCCACAGCGTCGGCCCGGATGACAGCATACCGACCAGGCCCGTGCGGTCGCCCGCGGCCGCCGTGTTGCCGGTCCGCTCGGCCAGGATCTTGGCCCGCTCAGGCTCGCTCAGCCAGCGCGCGTCCTCCGGGCGGGAGAAGAGGCTGAGCCAGCAGATCAGCCAGAGCAACCCGATCGCCCCAGCGGCGAAGAAGAGCGCCCGCCAGCCGTAGTGCTCGATGATGGGACCGGCCACGAGGGCGCACAGGGCAGGCCCCGCGTAGGACCCGCTGTTGAAGGCCGCGTTCATGGCCCCGCGCTCGCCAGCCGGCATCCATTCGCGGATGACGCGAGCGCCCGCGGGATTGCTCGTCGCCTCCCCCGCCCCCATCGCGAGACGTGTCGCGAGAAGCGAGGCGAAGCCGGTCGACAGGCCGGTTGCCGCCGTCGCAAGCGACCAGAGCGTGAGCCCGAAACCCGCGACGCGCTTGGCACCGAACCGGTCGACCAGCAGGCCCATCGGGATCAGAAACAGCGCGTATGTCCACAGGAACGACGAGAACAGATACCCCAGGGAAACCGGATCGAGCCCGTATTCTTTGGCGATCGGCCCCGCGGCGAAAGATAGAGTCACACGATCAATGTAGTTGATCATCGCCAGCGCGAACAGGAGTAGCGCTATCCAACCTCGCCTGAACGGCATGCCTACTCCCAAATTTTTATTTTCATCAATCCGGTTCCGCATGTTGCGGGCCAGATAGCGCGGAAAAACGATATTTTGTCTGCCGCTATGAGCCTTCGTGCGGCTCGCAGCGTCGAACGGCCACGAACGAGTTCCACAAACTCCGACGCGGCGGGACCTGGCCCGGACCGTTTCCCAGGCCCGATATGCCCACATCACGAGCGTGTCCACGCATTCATATACAATTGTATACGGTTGAGTCCAGCAGCGAGCGTCGGTAGAATTCGCGTTTGGAAGCGGGATCGTTAGGGAGGGGCACTGCGATTGGACGCCGAGAAATCCTGGCAGCCTGGGGTCCCAGTCGATGATCGGCCCCTGAGCCGCCGCGCGTACGATGCAATCTTCACGGCGATCCAGGACGGCAAGCTTGCGCCGGGATCGCTCGTGCGCGAGGCCGACCTGACCGAATGGCTTGAGATGAGCCGCACACCGCTCCGCGATGCTCTGCAGCGGTTGGAGGCGGAGGGGCTGCTGAGCATGCAGTCGCATCGCGGCATCCGGATTGCGGCGCTGGACCAGCAGCAGGTTTCGGAACTGTATACGGCGCGAGAATGGGCTGAGGGCGCCGCGGCGTCATTGGCGGCGCGGTACGCGACCCCAGTCGACATCGCGCGGTTACAGCACATCCTCGAGCAGGAGCGCGCCTCCGCTGCCGATCCGGTCGCCGGCGCACGGCACAACCGCGATCTTCATCTGACGATCCACACCTGCGCTCGAAATCGCTATTTGGCTGAGCATCTAAGCTCTATGTCGGCCCTGCTGGCGCTCGTCGGAAACACGAGGCGGCGGAATGCCAGCCGTGTGGCCGAGGCCGAGCAGGAGCACACCGCGCTGGTGGCGGCCATCGCGGACGGCGACAGTCAGCGCGCGGAGGCCAGCGCACGTCGACATATCCAGGCCGCACAGCGAAACGTGCTGACCCACTGGGTTGGCGCCTGAGCTCAGGCACTGCGTCACGAAAATTGGCGCTTCAGAATGGACGCTGCCGCTATTGGTTCGATCTGTTCCTTTTGGCTCGCTTGTCGCGAGCGACGGCGACTCGGACTGGTTGTTGGGTACGGCCATCGCACAGAAACGTCAGATCTAGAGAGAGGATTCTGCTTTCAGACAGGGAGCTCGTTGTTAGCGGTCTCAGGCGCGAGCCAGATTGTCGGCAAGCCGAGGAGATAGATCAGCGAGATGATTGCTAGGGCCTTTGGATACGATCCCGTCGCGACCACGAGGGTTCCGACGATCGTCGGCCCAAGCGCGCCGAGGATACGCCCGAAGCTGAAGGCGAAACCGGATCCGAACGCCCGGCGGCGCGTCGGGAACAGCTCGGGCAGCCAGATCGTGTAGAGCGCGAACACCGCGTTGGTGAAGAAGCCGACCAGCGGCAGCAGCGCGATGAACAGCGTCACGCTGTCGAGCCAGACGGCAGCGCCGAGATAGGCCACGAGGTTGATGGCGAAGGCGCCCAGGAAGAAGGCTGTTGCCGTCCGGCGCCGGCTGCCGAACCACGTCGCGATGAACGGCATCGTAAGGCAGCCGACGAGCGTGCCGACGTTGGTGATGATCCCGCTGATCGCCGCTACCTTCTGCGCCGCGGCCGGCGTCGAGCCCGTCGCGACGAGCTTGCTGATGACGAGCGTCGGCGCCCAGTAGGTCGACGACCACAGGCCCAGGATGATGCACGACATCATCAGCCCGGCCGCCCAGGTGGTGCGGGCCTGCGGCCCTACGAACATGTCGGCGAGGCTGGGCTGATCGCCGCCGGGCTCGGCCCGCGCCCGCTGCGCCCGGGGCGGCTCCTGCACGGTGGCGCGGATCGCCACCACCAGTAGGGCGGGCAGCACGCCAAGCATGAACATGCCTCGCCAGCCGATCACCGGGGCGAGGAACGAGGCCGCCGCGCCGAGGAGGAGCCCAGTCGGGGTCGCCGTGTGAAGCCAGCCCGCGAGCCGCACGCGCTGCTGTTCGCCGACCGACTCGTGCAGCAGCGGCGTGCCGGCCGCCCACTCGCCACCGACGCCGAACCCCGCGCAGAATCGGAACACCGCGAAGGAGGCGAGCCCGCCCGCGAGGCCGCAGAGCCCGGTGAACACCGAGTAGACGAGGATCGTCAGGCACATCACCTTCACGCGCCCGATCCGGTCGGCGAGCCAGCCCCAGAACATCGAGCAGGCCCAGCCCAGCATGAAGATCGAGAAGAAGTAGCCGCCGTAGAGCGCGATCGTGCCGCGGGCGGGCTCGATGCCGCTGGCCGCGAGGAGGTCCGACACCGCCGGGACCAGCACGAAGATGTAGATGGCCGAGTCGAAGCCATCGAGCATCCAGCCCGCCCAGGTGATCCAGAACACCCGGGTGCTTGAGGTCACCCGTCCGGCAGGGGTGGCTCGGTCCGGGACCGCGGCGAGGCTCAAGCGGTCCATGGGCGTCTCCGATCCGGCATGGTGTCCTCCCCTGATGGCCGCCCAGTCTCGGGGCCGGGCTGGCGCGTCGTCAGATCACGCGCTTCTCCCGCAGGTCCGCGACCGCCCGCGCGTCGAAGCCGAACGCGTGCAGGATCGCCTCGCTCTGCGCGCCCAGATCGGGCGCCGCTGTCCGCACATGGCCTTTCGAGCGGGACATCCGGATCGGCTGGGCGACCAGACCGATGGGCCCGAGGCGCGGGTGCTCCACCGTCTCGGCCATGCCAAGATGCTGCACCTGCGGGTCGGAGAAGACCTGATCCATCGTGTAGACCGGGCCGCAGGCGATCTCGGCCGCGTTCAGGGCCTCGACCCAGTGGGCGGCCGTGCGTTGGCGCGTCACCACGGCGATCGCCTCGGCGAGGGCGTGACGGTTGCGGCTGCGCGCCGGCTGGTCGGCGAAGCGCGGGTCCTCGGCCCATTCGGGATGGCCCAGCACGCCGCACAGGCGCCGCCACATGGCCTCGCCGATCGGCGCGATGTTGACGTGCCCGTCGGCAGTCGGGAACGCGCCCATCGGGCTCGCGGTCGGATGGTGGTTGCCGATCTGCGGCGGGACCTCGCGGTCCATGGTCCAGCGCGCCGCCTGGAAGTCGAGCAGCGCAATCTGCGCCTGCAGGAGCGAGGTTTGGATCCACTGCCCCTGGCCCGACACCTCCCGCTCCAGGAGCGCCGTCAGGATGCCGAGGGCGCAGTACAGGCCGGCGCTCGAATCGGCGACCGCGATGCCGGCCCGCACCGGTCCCCCGTCGGCCTCGCCGGTAATCGACATCAGCCCGCCCATGCCCTGCGCGATCTGATCGAGACCGGGGCGCATGCGGTAGGGGCCGTCCTGCCCGTAGCCGGAGATACTGGCATAGACGAGCCGGGGGTTCTCGACCGCCAGCGCCGCGTAGCCGATGCCGAGGCGATCCTTCACGTCCGGCCGGAAGTTCTCGACGAGCACGTCGGCGGACCGGGCGAGCTGCTTGAGCACCGCAACGCCGTCGGGCTGCTTCAGGTCGAGGGTGAGGCTGCGCTTGTTGCGGTGCAGGTTCTGGAAGTCCGACCCATCGCGGTTGCCGCCGATCCGATCGCCGCCGGGGGGCTCGATTTTGATGACGTCGGCGCCCCAGTCGGCAAGCTGGCGCACCGCCGTCGGACCCGAGCGCACGCGGGTGAGATCCAGCACCGTGAAGCGGCTCAGCGCGGTGGCAGAGGGCATGGGCGTCTCCCGGTTTCGCGTGGCAGGTCGGGCGCCGCTCAGCGGCCCTTGAAGTTCGGCGGCCGCTTCTCGCGGAAAGCGATCGGACCCTCTCGGTAATCTTCGCTGGCGAAGCAGGCCTTGATCGCCCGGTCGATGGCGGCGAGGGCGTCCGGGCCGGGCTCGGTGGTGGCCGCATCGATGGCCAGCTTGGCGGCCGCGATCGTCAGTGGCGCGTTGGCGGCGATGCGCGTCCCGTAGGCGCGGACCTCCTCCTCCAGCGCCTCTTTGGGGACGACTCGGTTGATCAGCCCCATGCCGAGCGCCTCGGCGGTATCGAACTGGCGCGCCGAGTAGAAGATGTCCTTGGCGCGCGACGGGCCGACGACGTCGACGAGGCGGCGCATGCCGGCGTAGCGGTAGCCTAGGCCGAGCTTGGCCGCGGGAATGGCGAAGCGGGTGCCCTCGGCGGCGAAGCGCAGGTCGCAGGCCAGCGCCAGGGCGAGGCCGCCGCCGATGCAGTAACCGCGCACCATGGCGAGCGTCGGCTTCGAGCAGGTCTGGATGATCGCGGTCGCCGCGTCGGCGGCGGCGTTGTAGGCCATCTGGGCCTCGCTGGAGCCGCGCTTCGTCTCGAACTCGGAGATGTCGGCGCCGGACACGAACGCCCTCTCGCCTGCACCCTTCAGCGCGAGGATTCGGATCTCCGGATCCTCCGCGAGGCCGGCGATCGCCTCCGGCACGCCGCCCCACATCTCGAACGTCATGGCGTTATGCTTGGCGACATTGCTGAAGATCAGCCAGCCGATCGGCCCGTCCCGCTGCACGATGAGTTGGGGGTCTGCCATGGGATCAGTCCTTGGTCGATTTGGCTGTGATCGTCACGGATCGGGAACCGGTCGCGCGCGTCTCCCCCGCCCGTAGAGCTGCCCTCGACCCGCTCCGGGTCGAGGCTCGCGGTGCCGCCCTCCTTCAGGAACAGCGTCGTGATGAGCGTGCAGGCGATGCAGGCGCTGACGTAGTAGAAGAACAGGCTCTCGTGGCCGAGATGCTTGAACCACAGGCCGACATACTCGGCGCTGCCGCCGAACAACGACGTCGCCAGCGTGTAGGGAAGGCCGACGCCCAGCACCCGCACGCTGGTCGGGAACAGCTCCGCCTTCACCACCGAGTTTACCGAGGTGTAGCCGGACACGATGACGAGCGCGATCATCAGCAGGATCAGCGCCGACCACGCATCGTGGACGCGCGTCATCGCGGTCATCAGCGGCACGGTGCCCAGCGTCCCGAGCACGCCGAAGGCGAGCAGCAGGGGCTTGCGCCCGATCCGGTCCGACAGCGCCCCGAGCAGCGGCTGAAGCAGGGCGAACACGAACAGCGTGGCGCAGGAGACCAGCGTCGTCTGGTCCCGCGTCAGCCCCGCCGAGTTCGACAGGAAGCGGTGCATGTAGACGGTGTAGGTGAAGAACGCGACCGTGCCGCCGACCGTCATGCCGGCGACCAGCACCAGCGCGCGCGGGTTGGAGAGGAGCCGCAGGGTTGGCCGCTCCGGCGGACCCCGGCGCTTGAGCGCCTTGAACTGGTCCGTCTCGTCGATGTTCCGGCGCAGGGCGTAGCCGATGACCGCGCAGGCCGCCCCGATGGCGAACGGGATGCGCCAGCCCCAGGCGGCGATCTGGTCGGTGCTCAAGAGACTCCGCATCACGACGAGCAGGAAGGTCGCCAGCAGCTGGCCCGAGATCAGCGTCACGTAGTTGAAGCTGCTGAAGAATCCGCGGCGGCGGGGATCCGCGATCTCCGTCAGGTAGACGGAACTCGCCCCGTACTCGCCGCCGAGCGACAGGCCCTGCAGCATGCGCGCGAGCAGCAACAAGGCCGGCGCCAGGATCCCGGCCTGGGCGTAGGTCGGGCAGATCGCGATCAGCAGGGAGCCCGCGCACATCAGGGTCACGCACAGGCTCAGCGCGGTGCGCCGTCCGTGCCGGTCGGCGTAGATGCCGAAGATCCAGCTCCCGAGGGGCCGCAGCAGGAAGCCCAGGGCGAAGATCCCGGCGGCGTTGAGGAGTTGCACGTTCGGCGAGTCACCGGGGAAGAATTGCGGCGCGAAGTAGAGGGAGAACGCCGTGTAGATGTGCAGGTCGAACCACTCGATCAGGTTGCCCACCGACCCGCCGAGGATCGAGGCGATGCGGGTGTGAAGGGCTGGGCGCGCCGCCCCGAGGGTGGTGTCCGTGGCGAGCATCGCGCGTCCCTCCGTCATCGTGCCGCGGGCGCGGCGACGCGGCGCTCGAAGGCGGGGGCGAGCAGGGCCTGCACGCCGCCCAGGAAGGCGATGACGGCCAGGAACAGGAGGCCGTACGAGAACTGGCCGGTCGTGTCCTTGATCCAGCCGACGAGGTAGGGGGGCAGGAAGCCCGACAGATTGCCGAGCGCCGTCACCATGGCGATCGAGCCGGCCGCCGCGGGCCCCGGAAAACTCTCCGTGTAGAGGGCGAGCGACGGACCCTTGAGCCCGTAGATCCCGATCATCACCACGCAGATCGCGGCGAACTGCGCAAGCGGCTGGGCGAGCCAGACCGAGACGGCGAGGCCCGCAGCCACCAGGAAGGTCATGGCGGCGGTGGGCACAATCCGGTCCGCGTACCGGTCCGACCACCAGCCGCCCAGCACCATCGCCAGCGTGCCGAACGCGTAGGGGATCGCGGTCACGAAGCCGGTCTGGGCGTTGGTCAGGCCGGCGGCCTTGATGATCTGCGGCAGCCACAGGCTCAGCCCGTAGCTCGCCGTCGTGACGTTGAAGAACAGCAGTGCGTAGAACAACACCCGCGGATCGCGGATCGTCGCCCAGACGTTCCGCGCGGCGTGTGCCCGGACCGGCTCGGCGGCGAGCGTCCGGCGCAGCCAGTCCCGCTGCTCGCGGCTGAGCCACTCGGCCTTGTCGGGCGTGTCGGTCAGGACGAACAGCAGCAGCACGCCGAGGATGACGGCCGGCAGCCCTTCGATGATGTACATCCACTGCCAGCCGGACAGGCCGAGCCAACCGTCGAGGCCGAGCAGCAGCCCTGAGATCGGTGCACCGACGAGGCTCGACACCGCCATGCCGACCAGCATGATGCCGATGCAGCGGGCGCGGTACGCCTTCGGGTACCAGAGCGACGCGAGCAGCAGCAGGCCGGGAAAGAACCCGGCCTCCGCGACGCCAAGCAGGAACCGGGCGACGCAGAACGAGACCGGCCCGGTCACCAGCGCCATCCCGGCCGAGATGAAGCCCCAGGTGATCATGATGCGGGCGAGCCAGATCCGGGCGCCGACCCGGCCCATCATCACGTTGCTCGGATACTCGAACAGGAAGTAGCCGAGGAAGAAGATTCCCGCGCCCCAGCCATAGGCGGTGGCCGACAGGCCAAGCTCCCGGTTGGCTGTCAGCGCCGCGAAGCCGACATTCACGCGGTCGATGAACGAGACCATGTAGGCGACGACGAGGATCGGCATGAACCGCCGGTTGATCCGGCGGATCGTGTCACGCTCCAAGTCCGTCACCCGGTCCGACCGCGTGCCGTCGTGTACGGCGAGGCCGGCGGGGATTGCCCGCGTGTCCATGCGCTCTCCTCCCTGGAGGCCGCCGGCCGATCTCGCGGCTCTGGCGGGTAAGGTCTTGCGGCGCGTCCGCCTAGTCCGGCATCGGCGGCCCCAGCCCGAGCCGCGCCACCGCCCCGGCCGGGGCCATGTCGAGGGTGCGCAGGGCCGCCAGCAGATCGGCCGCCGCCGCGTCCCCCACGGCGGGTGCGGCGAGTTCGCGGAACTTGTCGGCCAGCTCGTCGTCGGTGAGCGGTGCGTCCGGGTCGCCCTTGCGGGTCGGCTGCCGCTGCGTGAGGCGGCGCCCGTCCGTCAGGGTGATGGTCACCACGGCCGAGCGTCGTCCCGGGAACGCGGCGTCGCATTCCGGATCGACCACCATCGCGACGCGGCGCATCAGCGCCTGGACCTGCGGATCGGCGAGGCGCTCCGGCGAGACCGCATCGAGCCGCACGCTGCCGTGCACGAGGGCGCTTGCCACCGTGAAAGGTGTCGAGAACCGCCCCTCGAACGGCGTTGTGACCGCGCGCCGGTCAGTGACGTCGAGGGCGGTCCGATAGGTCCCGACCGTGATCGCTTCGACGGCGTCGAGGTCGAGATCCGACCGCAGCGCCAGGGCAGCGTCGATGGCCGCGAAGGCGTGACCGCAGCAGCCGTGGTTCTTGAAGGTCATGGCGCAGATGTTGTAGCGGCGCCCGAGATCATCGACGGCGTGCCCCCACTCGGCGCCCCGGCTCATCGCGGCCCCGAACCCGGCCTCGCCCTCCAGCACATCAAGGGCACCGGTGACGCCACGGCCCGCCGCGAGCGCCGCGAGGGCGCCGGCCTCCGCGGCATGCCCGGCATGGAGCGGCTTCGACATGGCGTCCGAGCGGAAGGCCTGCTGGAGCCCGGC
Organism: Methylobacterium sp. E-066; assembly: GCF_022829635.1. Classification (GTDB taxonomy): domain Bacteria; phylum Pseudomonadota; class Alphaproteobacteria; order Rhizobiales; family Beijerinckiaceae; genus Methylobacterium. The sequence goes on along the minus strand of NZ_JAKSYO010000215.1, from coordinate 40,748 downwards.
TGCCATGGTGGCGGCGGTGGCGAGCGCGTGGGCGAAGCGCGTGGCATCGAGGCCGAGCAGGGCGGCGGTCGCGGCGGCGGCCCCGAAGGTGCCGATCGTGCCGGTCGTGTGCCAGTATCGGTAGTGCGAGGGCTGCACCGCGACGCCGATGCGCGTCGAGACCTCGTAGCCGACCACGATCGCGCGCAGCAGCGCCGCCCCGTCGGCGCCGACCGTCTGCGCGGCGGCGAGCGCCGCGCCGATCACCGGGCAGCCCGGATGGTAGATCGCATCGCGAAAGATGTCGTCGAACTCGATGATGTGCGAGGCGGTGGCGTTGATCAGCGCCGCCGTGCGCAGCGGGGCGCGGCGCCCAGTGCCGTACACCACCGCGCGGCCGCTGCCCGCCGCGCCGCCGAATTCGTCCGCGAGGGCCGCGGCGAGCAGGGTCGCGGGCGGAAGGCCGGCGCCCGGCAGGAGCGCGGCGAACCAGTCAATCAAGGCGCGCTTGGCGTGGTGCAGCACGTCCTCCGGCAGCGATCGCTCGCACTCGGAGGCCGCGTGATCTGCCAGCGTCTCGATCACCGTGCCGGGGTGAGCCGCGGTCACGGCGGTCAATCCCGGTAGGTCGGGTCGATCCGGTCGAGCTTGCGCAGGAGCGCGGGCCATTCGAGCACGCCGAATGGGCGGCGCACCTCGGGCCGGTAGAGGTGGTTGGTTTTGGCGATCACCGCGTCGGAGGGCAGGACCAGGTCGGTGCTCGCCGCCATCGCCATCAGCTGCGCCTTGCAGGCGAGTTCCGCGCGGTAGATGTTGCTGAAGGCCTGCGGCACGGTCGGCCCGACCACAAGCAGGCCGTGGTTGCGCAGGATCATCAGGTCGGCGTCGCCGAGGTCGTCCACGATGCGCTTCTGCTCGTCGAGATCGACCGCCACGCCCTCGTAATCGTGGTAGGCGACGGTCGAGAAGCGCATCGCCGTCTGGGTCATCGGCAGGAGGCCGCACTTCATGGCGGAGATCGCCATGCCGGCCGGCGTGTGCGTGTGGATCACGCAATCGACCTCGTGCCGGGCGCGGTGGACCGCGCTGTGGATCACGAAGCCGGCGCGGTTCACGCCGTAGTCGAAGTCGGGCTTGTCGACGATGTTGCCGTCGAAATCGATCTTCACCAGGTTCGAGGCGGAGATCTCCTCGTAGAGCAGCCCGTAGGCGTTGATCAGGAAGTGCTCCGGCTCGCCGGGGACGCGAACCGAGATGTGGTTCGCGATCATGTCGGTCATGTCCCAGAGGGCGACCAGCCGGTAGCAGGCGGCGAGGTTGACCCGCGCCTCCCACTCCCCGGGCGAGACCCGGTCGCGCATCGACGGCAGATCGAGGTCGTAGCGCTTCTCCCGAAGCTCGGCGATGCCGCTCGTCATCCGTCTCCTCCCGTCCTCGGCGCCGGCTCAGGCCACGCGGGACCCGGCGCATCGGCGCGTCTTGGACCGGAGGGTCGCTCAACTCCGAGAAATTTACAACCGTGAATTTTTCGGTTCGACGACCGGTGGGCCGACGATGCCGCGGAGGCTCGCGAGGATGCGCTCCCGGTTGGGCTCGAGGCGTGACAAGGGTCCGGCGACGCCGAGCACGGTGGCACGCCCGTCGGCCATCTTCGGCGCCAGCATCGCCATGGTGCCGGCGCCCTCGGTAACCTGATTGGCCGACCACGCGTAGCCGGCGACGCGGACTTCCTGGAGACCGTCCCAGAAGGCGTCGAGGTCGAGGGTCACGCCGCCGCGCCGGTCGAGCTGGCGCACGAGGCGGGCGATCGCGTCGCGGGACTGGTGCGCCAGCAGCATGCGCCCGGCGGCTGTGGAGTGGATCGGTCGGAACGTGCCGGGATGCAGGTGGTAGCGCAGGAGGTGGCGAGCCTGGACTACGTGGATGTACTGGACGTGGAGATCGTTCTGCATGCCGAGCACGACGGTCTCGCCGGTCGCCTCCTGCAGCGCCTCCATCAGCCGGATCAGCACCCCGTCGCGGAAGACACAGGCCTGCACCCAGGCGCCCAGCATGGCGACCCGCATGGTTGGGCTGTAGGTGCGCCGCTCGAAATCGTACGAGAGGTAGTCGAGGGCGAGCAGGCTCTTGAGCAGCGCCAGGGTGCTGGAGGCTGGGTAGCCCAAGGCCCCCGAGATCTCGGTGAGCGATTGCGGGCACTGGACGCGGTCGAAATGCTCCAGCACTTCGACCACCCGGCGCGCCGACTTTACGGCCGCGCCCTGCGTCTCGGTCGGGACGTCCGCGCGCACCGTCAAGGCGCCAGCACCGCACGACCGATATTCACATCCATGAAACACATGACCCGCATCGGTTCGGCTGGCCCGCCTCTTCGTCTGACCGGTCGGTGATACCGGAAGGCGGACGGCGCCGGTAGCGCGGAGACTCACGGGAAGCCGTAGAGCGCGGCCGGATTGTCCACCAGGATGCGGTGCAGGGTGCTGTCGTCCGTCCAGCGCCGCAGTGCCCGCAGCAGGTCTTTGTCCGAAGGGACGCCGCGATCGGTCGCGCCGCCGAAATAGTTGATGTGCGGCCAGTCGCTGCCCCAGACGAGGCGCTCCGGATTGGCCGCGGTAAGGGCGGCGGCGAAGGGATCCACGTCGCCGTAGGGAGGACCGGTGACGGTGAGGCGGTCCGCCCCCGAGATCTTGGTCCAGGCCGCGCCGTCCGCCACCAGCCGGCAGAGCAGCGCGAAGCCTGGATCCTCGATGCCCCGCGCCGTGCTCATGCGACCCATATGGTCGATCACCACCGGCATGCCGCAGTCCGCCAGACTCGGCCAGAGCTCGGGCAGGTCAGGCGCGTGAAGCCAAGCCTGGAGGTGCCATCCCCGCGCCCGCATCCGCGGCGCGAGCATCCGCAGGGCGTCTAATCCCATGCCGTTGCGGTAGACCTGGCGACCGTCGCGCCGGAACAGGTTGACGCGCACGCCGCGCACGCCGGCATGCGTCATGGCGTCGAGGTCGGCCTCGCTGACGCCCTCGGACAAGACCGCGACGCCGCGTAGCCGGTCGGGGGCCGCCGCAAGTGCGTCGAGCATGGCGCGGTTGTCGTCGCCGTAGGCGCTGGCGGTGACGATCACGCACCGAGCCAAACCCACCGCGTCGAGTTGCGTGAGAAGGGCGGCGCCGTCGTTCTCCGGGGGCGTGTAGCTACGGTCGGCCGCGAGTGGGTAGCGCGCGTAGGGCCCGAACACGTGCGTATGGCTGTCGCAGGCGCCGTGCGGCAGCGCGAAGCCCAGAGGCCCGGGCGCCAGCGGGGATAGGCAGTCGCGGCTCATCGGCGTCCTCCGGCTCGAATTCGTTGCCTGTGATGGCCTGACGCCGAATCGACAGCAATGCACGAATATGAATTTTTGGGGCCCACTCCGGATCGTTCAAGGGGTGCAGATTTCAGATTTCAGCGGGCCGCCTATCGTTGCGAAGAGGCGCGGGTGCCCACTCCTGAGCGGGAGAGAGATAGGGAGGAGCGCTGTCCAGAATAGGCGCCCCCGCGCGTTTGCTGATAAGCTGAATAGGTCTGTGCCCTTACGTTCCCTCACCCCAACCGTCTCCCGAACGGGAGAGGGGGGCCGGTCGCGCTCCAGTGATCAGCCGCGTGCCTCAACGTGTTTCGCCGATCGGCGCATCTGGACAGCGAGCAGCCGATCTTACACACTTGTGAAACACACGGTTGAGACTCCGACGCTCCGCGTGTGCGGTGATATCCAGCCATCATCGGACGGGAGAGCGATGGCGTCAGACGCCAAGAGACTGGCCGGCCATACCGAGGCTGTCCCCGGCACGGCGGCGACCGAAACCGCCGCGGGGGTGCGCCGGCCCGGCAAGCCCATGGCGCTGGCCCTCGCCGACTACGAGGCGGCAGCGCGGCGGCACCTGCCGCGGCCGGTGTTCGGCTACATCGCTGGCGCCGCGGAGACGAATGCCGCGCGCGACGACAACTGGCGGGCGCTGCGCGAATACGGGTTCGTGCCGCGCGTCCTGGTCGGCGTCGGCGCGCGCACCACCGCTGCCACGCTGTTCGACCGGGACTATGCCGCGCCGTTCGGCATCGCCCCGATGGGCCTGAGCGCCTTGGCCGCCTATCGCGGCGACATCGTGCTGGCAGCGGCCGCGCGGGCGGCGCGGGTGCCGATGATCATGAGCGGCTCTTCCCTCATCCGCATGGAGGACGTGATCCCGCACAACCCGGACGCGTGGTTCCAGGCCTACCTGCCCGGCGAGCCCGACCGGATCGTGGCCCTGATCGACCGGATAGCGGCCGCCGGCTTCGGCACGCTGGTCGTGACCGTCGACACGGTGATCTCCGGCAACCGCGAGAACATCACCCGCACCGGCTTCTCGACCCCGCTCCGGCCGAGCCTGCGGCTCGCCCTCGACGGTCTCCTGTCCCCGCGCTGGACGGCGGGCACGTTCCTGCGCACGCTGGCGCGCCACGGCATGCCGCACTTCGAGAATTCCTACGCGGCGCGGGGGGCGCCGATCCTGTCCGCGTCGGTGCTGCGGGATTTCGGCAACCGGGATTACCTGTGCTGGGATCACCTGCGGCTCGTCCGGGATCGCTGGCGCGGCCGGCTGGTCGTCAAGGGGATCATGGCGGCGGCCGACGCGGTCGCGGCCCGGGATCTCGGCGCTGACGGGGTGATCCTGTCGAACCACGGCGGGCGCCAGCTCGACGGAACGGTCTCGCCGCTGCGCACCCTGCCCGCGACGGTGGCGGCGCTCGGCGGCACGATCCCGGTAATGATCGACAGCGGCTTCCGCCGCGGCACGGACGTGCTGAAGGCGCTGGCGCTGGGCGCCGCCTTCGTGTTCGTCGGCCGGCCGTTCCTCTACGCCGCATCCCTGGGCGGCCAGGCCGAGGTCGAGCGCGCAGTCGCGATCCTGAAGGACGAGGTCAGGCGCAACATGGGGCTGCTCGGCGTGAACACCCTGTCCGAACTCAAGCCCGATCGCCTGCAGCGGCTCGCGGCTGCCCAGAATACCTGACACTGCGGGGAAGGAGCGTGCATGAGCGATGAAGCGTTGCGGCCCGCCGAAGTGGGCGAGATCAAGCCGGACGTGCTCCTGGCGATCGAACTCGCGCCCTTCGCCCTCGACCGGCTGCGAGTGCACTTCATCGTGCATCAGGCCGTCACGCCCGAGGCCCGCGCGGAGGTCGCCGCGCGCCTGGGGGTCCGCGTACGGGCGATTGTCACAAACGGCACGACGCTGATCCCTGCCACCCTGATTGCGGCGCTGCCGAACCTCGGCATCATCTGCGCCCAGGGCGTGGGCTACGAGGGCGTCGACCTAGCGGCGGCCCGCGCGCGCGGGATCGTCGTTACGCACGGCACCGGCACCAACGCGGCGTGCGTGGCCGACCACGCTCTCGCCCTGTTCCTGGCGGTGCTACGCGACATCCCGCGCTTCGACGCCGCCGTGCGCGCGGGCCGCTGGCGGGAGGGCGGGACGGCTCGGCCCGGCGCGCACGGAAAGCGCGCCGGCATCCTGGGGCTCGGCGGGATCGGCGCCCGGATCGCCAGGCGATGCGTCGGCTTCGACATGGCGGTGCGCTACCACAACCGCAATCCGGTCGCGGACGTGCCGTGGGACTACGCGCAGAACCTCGGCGATCTCTGCGCCTGGGCGGACGTGCTGTTCGTGGCACTGCCGGGGGGCGCAGCAACCCGCCATTGCGTCGGGCACGAAGCCCTCGGCGCCCTCGGTCCCACCGGCTTCCTCGTCAATGTGGGGCGCGGCTCCGTGGTGGATACCAACGCCCTGGTCGAGGCCCTCCATGCGGGCCGCCTCGCCGGGGCGGGGCTCGACGTGATCGAGGGGGAGCCCGAGGTGCCGGCGGCCTTGCGCGCCCTGCCCAACGTCGTGCTGTCGCCCCACATCGCCGGCCGCTCGCCCGAGACCATGGAGGCGACGATCGGGCAGGTCGTCGGCAACCTCGCCGCCTTCTTTTCAGGCGCGGCCGTGCTCTCGCCGATCCCCGATCACGCCTGAACCCCGCCTGCTTTACCCACAGTCCGGAGAACCGATGTCACACCGAGGCCATCTGATGCGGACGAGCCGCCGGGTTCTGCTGCAAGGCGCTAGTACCCTCCTGGGGACCATGCCGCTGCGCGCCTTCGCGGCACAGGGGACTGCCGGTGGGACCGTCGGCCCGGTCATGGCCAGGCTCAGCGCCTACATGGCCGATGCGGGGGACGGCGCGCTCCCGGACGCGGTCGTCGAGAAGGCCAAGCACCACATCCTCGACACCTTCGCCGCCATGGTGTCGGGCTCCGGACTCCTGCCGGCCAAGGCGGCCTACAGCTTCGCGGCCTCCTACGGCGGCTCCGGCGACGCGACGCTCGTCGCCTCCAAAGCCACGGCCGATCCGCTCGTGGCGGCGCTGGTCAACGGCATGCTGGCGCATTCGGACGAGACCGACGATTCGAACGAGTTCTCGCAGTCGCATCCGGGCGCGCCGATCGTGCCGGCGGCCCTCGCCGCCGCCGAGAAATTCGGGACCGACGGCACGCGCTTCCTGCGCGCCGTGACGCTGGGCTACGACGTCGGCCCGCGCGTCACCCTCAGCTTCGACGCGATCCCGTTCCGCAACACCAGCCACAAGAGCACCCACGCCATCGCGGGCGCCTTCGGGGCCGCGGCCGCGGCCGCCTGCGCCGCCGGGCTCGACACGCAGCAGATGCGCTGGGTCCTCGACTACGCCGCCCAGCAATCATCCGGCATCGGCGCCTGGACGCGCGACACGCAGCACATCGAGAAGTCCTTCGTGTTCGCCGGCATGCCCGCGCGCAGCGGGCTGACCGCGGCCCTGATGGTGCAGGCCGGGTGCACCGGCATCGACGACATCTTCTCCGGAGCGGACAATTACTTCCTGGCCTACGCGCCCGATGCCCGCCTGGACGCGCTGACGGCAGAGTTGGGCGAGCGCTACGAGATCACCCGTACCAACATCAAGAAATGGACGGTCGGTTCCCCGATCCAGGCGCCGCTGGATGCCCTGAGCAACATCCTGCAGCGCCGGTCCGTCGACCCCGAAGCAATCGGATCGGTTACCGTCCGCGTCGCCCACACCGAGGCGCGGGTCGTCGACAACCGCGACATGCCCGACATCTGCCTCCAGCACATGGTGGCGATCATGCTGCTCGACGGGACGGCCTCGTTCCAGGCGGCGCACGACAAGGACCGCATGGCCGATCCGACGGTCCTGCGCCTGCGCGCCAAGGTCCGGCTGGTCCCGAGCGACGAGCTGGAACGCCTCGAACCAGCCCGCGCCGCCATCGTGGAGATCGCGCTGACAGACGGGACGGTGCTGACCGACAAGGTGCTCGCGGTCCGCGGCACGGCCGACAACCCGATGCCGCGCGCGGAGGTGGTCACGAAATGCCGCGACCTGATGGCGCCGGTCCTCGGCGCGGACCGGACGTCCCGGCTGATCGACACCGTCCTCACCCTCGAGACGGTCGGGACCATGCGCGACGTCGCGGGCCTGCTGCGCCTGAGCTGAGCGAACCCGGGGCGCGTCGGGGACGGTGCGTCCCGCGCCACGCGACGAGACCCGAACCAGGAGCATCCGACGATGACGTTGAGCCGCAAGCGATTCCTGTCCGGTCTGGCGGCGCTCGGCGCCGGGATGAGCCTCCTGCCTGGCGCGCCCCGCGGGTCCCGCGCCGCCGAGCCGCCCGCCGGGCCGGCCGGCACCATCGGAGTGACCACGGAAACGGCCGCCTTCGTGACGTCGACCCGCTACGAGGACCTGCCGCCGGAGCTGATCGCGCTCGGCAAGCAGCACATCCTCGACGCGCTCGGCCTCGCCATCGCCGGCCAGAAGGCCGAGACCGGCCCGATCGTGCGCCGCTACCTCGCCGAGCTCGGCGTCCTGAACGGCCCGTCCACCGTGCTCGGCACGGACCTGCGCGCCGCCCCCCGCTTCGCCGCCTTCGCCAACGGCGTCGCCATCCACGCCGACGATTTCGACGACACGCAGCTCGCCGTCGCGAAGGACCGCGTCTACGGCCTGCTCACCCATCCCACGGTGCCGACCCTGCCGCCCGCCCTGGCGCTGGCGGAAGCCCTGAACAAGTCCGGCTGCGACTTCATGCTGGCCTATCATCTGGGCATCGAGGTCGCCACGAAGCTCGCCGAGGCGATCGCGCCGCGCTCCTACGAGGGCGGCTTCCACTCCACCAGCATGTGCGGGGTGTTCGGCTCGGCGGCGGCCGCGGGGAAACTGCGCGGCCTCGACGCGAAGCAGCTGCGCAACGCCTTTGGGGTGGCCGGCGCTCAGGCCGGCGGTCTGCGGGAGAATTTCGGCACGATGACCAAGCCGTTCCAGGCCGGCCACGGCGCCGAGGTGGGCATCGTGGCGGCCGACCTCGCGGCCCTGGGCTGGACGGCGGCCGAGGACATCCTCGAGGCCAAGCGCGGCTTCTTCGCCTCCTTCGGGGGCGGCTGGGATCCCGGGGCGATCGTCGGCCGCCTGGGCCGGCCGTGGTCGCTGCTCTCGCCCGGCGTGTCGATCAAGCCCTATCCCTCGGGCTCGCTCACGCACCCCGCCATGGACGTGATGGCGGGGCTCATCGCGCAGCACGGCATCCGGGCGCAGGACGTGGCTCAGGTCCGGGTCGGCACCAATCGGCAGATGCTCAACACGCTGATCCACCACCGGTCCAGGACGGGCCTGCAGGCCAAGTTCAGCATGGAATACTGCATGGCCGTGCTGCTGGTGCTCGGCAGGGCGGGGCTCGGCCAGTTCCAGGACGACGTAGTCAATCGGCCGGAGCTGCAGGCCATGGTCGCCCGGGTCGATTTCTACAACAACCCGGACGCGGACGCGGCCGGCGCGGACAAGATGCGCAGCTACGTCGATGTGCGGTTGATGGACGGACGGACCTTCTCGGGTCAGGGCGACTTCGCGCGCGGCAGTCCGGAGAAGCCGATGAGCTTCGACGACACCGTGGCCAAGTTCGAGGGCTGCGCCGACTTCGCCGGGCTGCCGCGCGACCGGGCCGGGCGGATCGTGTCGGCCGTCCGGAACCTGGAGACGGTCCCCGACATGCGCCCGGTCCTCATGGGCCTCTTCGCCTGAGCCTCGCCCGCATCAGCGACTTCGTCCCGCGGCCGGTCACGGCCGATCCGTAGCGGCCGCCTCTCCGTCCGTGCGAAAGCTGGCGGTGCGTGTCGACGGCGAGGGGTGATGGAGCGTATCGACTTCCTGGGCCTTCAGGCCTTCCTCAGCATCGCCAACTGGGGCAGCTTCAACCGGGCCGCGGCGAGCCTCAGCCTCTCGCAGGCGGCCCTGAGCCACCGCCTGAAGAAGCTGGAGGACGAACTCGGCGTCAGGCTGGTCGCCCGGACGACGCGGCAGGTGACGCTGACGCCGGCCGGCGTCGAGCTTCTGCCGAGCGCGCAGCGCATCGTCGACGAGCTCTCTCAAATCTTCGGGACGCTGCGGCGGCAGGGCCGCGAGAGCCAGGACGTCGTCCGGTTCGGCTGCCTGCCGACGATCGCCGGTCACCACCTGCCCGTCATCCTGAAGGGGTTCAGCGCCGCTCACCCGGGCGTGCTGGTGCGCGTCCTCGATCAGTCGGCCACCGCGATCATCGAGCGCGTGCGGGCGGGCGAGGCCGAATTCGGCATCACCATCATGTCGGCCCAGCACTACGACCTGGACATCACCCCGATCCACCAGGAAGCCTTCGTGCTGGTGTGCCGGGCCGATCACACGCTCGCCGACGCGAAGGTGGTGACGTGGTCCGAGCTGGACCGGGAGGTCCTCATCAAGATCGGGGAGCAGACCGGCAACAACCTGCTCATCGCGGCGGGCCTGGGCGGACGCTACGCCGACGTGACCTGGACCTACGAGGTGCACCGCGTCGCCACCGCCATCGGCATGGTCCGCGGGGGCCTGGGCGTGACCGTCGTGCCGCGGCTGGCCTTTCAGGCCGCCGACGAGGCAAAGATCGTCGCCGTGCCGCTCCGGGGTCCGAGCATCGCGCGGACGATCGGCATCGTGACGCGCCGCAACCACACCCTATCACCGGTGGCGGAGAGCTTGTCCCGGATGATCCAGGCGTACTTCAACGCGCTCTGACCGCGCCCCCGGCAGAGCGCGTTGGAAAGCATTGCGCCGGGATAGGCGGTTCACCTGAATTATTCGATAGCCCGCATCAATAGCCTCAATCTATTCATTTGTTTGCTGGCCCGGACGGCGATAGCTCTGCATGCACAATAGTGCGCGCGAGAGGCGACGCACGCTCCGGGAGAGATGAGATATGGCGGCCGCAGCGCGATCGGGCCTCGTGGTGACAGCCCATCCGGGCGACTTCGTCTGGCGCGCCGGCGGCGCCATCGCCCTGCACGCACGCAAGGACTACCGGATGAAGATCGTCTGCCTGTCGTTCGGCGAGCGCGGCGAGAGCCAATGGGCTTGGAAGAAGGCGGGCGTGCGGATCGAGGACGTGAAGGCCCAGCGCCGCGCCGAGGCCGAGGAGGCGGCCGGCATTCTCGGCGCCGAAATCGAGTTCCTCGACGTCGGCGACTATCCCCTGCGCGTCGGCGAGGCCGTCCTCGACCGGCTCGTCGACGTCTACCGGGAGGAGCGTCCGGCCTTCGTGCTGACCCACGCCCTCGAAGACCCCTACAATTTCGACCATCCGGTCGCCGCCCACGTGGCGCAGGAGGCCCGGGTGATCGCCCAGGCCGCCGGGCACAAGCCGGACCCGGACCGCAGCTACGCCGCGCCGCCCGTGTTCCTGTTCGAGCCGCACCAGCCGGAGCAGTGCAACTTCAAGCCCCAGGTCATCCTGAACATCGATGCCGTGTGGGAGACCAAGTTCCGCGCGTTCCAGGTGCTCGCCGCCCAGAAGCACCTCTGGGAATACTACACCCGCGTGGCGCTCAACCGCGGCGTCCAAGGCGGCCGCAACTCCGGAACCGCGATGACCTACGGGGAGGCCTATCAGCGCCTCTTCCCGATGACGCTGGAGGAACTGGCATGAGGACCGTCGTCGTCCGCAACATCCCCCGCGTCGCGCCGGCCGTCGCCGCGACGCTCGCCCGGCACGGCGTCTCCACGGTCCACGAGGCGCAGGGGCGTACCGGCCTCCTGAAGACCTACATGCGCCCGATCTGGGAGGGCGCCGCGATCGCCGGCAGCGCCGTGACCGTGCTGGCGCAGCCCGGCGACAACTGGATGCTGCACGTGGCCATCGAGCAGTGCCGCCCCGGCGACGTCCTGGTAGTCGCCTGCACGACCGACAACACCGACGGCATGTTCGGCGACCTGCTGGCCACCTCGCTGAAGGCACGCGGCGGCGTCGGCCTGGTGATCGACGCGGGCTGCCGCGACGTGCGCACGCTCAAGGAGATGGGCTTCCCGGTCTGGTCGCGGGCGATCTCCGCCAAGGGCACGGTCAAGGCGACGCTGGGCAGCGTCAACGTCCCCGTGGTCTGCGCCGGCGCCCTGGTCCGGCCGGGGGACGCGATCGTGGCGGACGATGACGGCGTCGTGGTCGTGCCCCATGCCGACGCCGAGGCCGTCGCCGCGCAGGCGGACGCGCGGGCCGCCAACGAAGTTGCCAAGCGCGCCCGGCTCGCGGCCGGCGAGCTCGGCCTCGACCTCTACGGGATGCGCGACGCGCTGGCCGCCGCCGGCCTCGAGTACCGCGACGACCCGCTGGACTGACGAACACGAGAGACAGGCGCCGGCAGATCGTTCGCGAAGAGACGGCACCGGCTGAACCGTGCCTGCGCCCGGCCGGCAGCCCGGGCGGCGCACGATCCCGTATGGCTGGAGGAGACGCGCCATGATGAAGCTCGGCTGGTACCACACGCTCGATCAGACCGAGCGCCGAACCTACTGGGCCTGCTTCGCGGGGTTCGGCCTCGATGCCATGGACACGACGATCTACGCTCTCGTCATCCCGGCACTGATCGCGACGCTCGGCCTGACGCAGGCCGAGGCTGGATACCTCGCCACGGCCTCCCTCGCCGGGGCCGCGGTCGGCGGCTGGGCCGCCGGCATCCTGGCCGACCGGATCGGACGGGTCAGGATCCTGCAGCTCACCATCCTAATGGTCGCGGGTTTCACCTGCCTGGCGGCGTTCATGAGCGACTTCTGGTCCCTGGCCCTCGTCCGCTTCCTCCAAGGCCTCGGCTACGGCGGCGAGGCCGCGGTCGGCGGCGTCCTGATCAGTGAGGTGATCCGGCCGGCCCTGCGTGGGCGCGTCGCGGCTTCCGTCCAGAGCAGCTACGCGGTCGGCTACGCGATCTCGGTCAGCATGCTGCCGGTCATCGCGTCCCTGTTCTCCGAGGAGATGGGCTGGCGCGTCTTCTTCGCCATCGGCATCATCCCGGCAGGACTCGTGTTCTTCATCCGCCGGCTGGTGCCTGAATCCGGCATCTACGCCGAGACGCGAGCGGCGCAGCGCGACGGCGCCGTGCCGCCGCCGTTCTGGACGATCTTCACCGGCCGGCACCTGCGCCGCACGGCCGCGGCCGCGGTTATGTCGACCGGCATCTTCGGCGGCGCCTACGTGATGATCACGTGGCTGCCGACCTACCTGCGCACGGCGCTCGGCCTCTCGATCAAGTCGAGCATCGGCTATCTCGCGATGAACATCCTCGGCTCCCTCGTCGGGCCGCTTCTCTTCGGATGGCTTTCGGACCGGATCGGCCGCCGCCCCGCCTTCATGACCTTCCTCGTACTGCAGTCCGGCAACGTCGCGATTCTCCTGCTCGCGCCGATCGGCCTCAGCACGACCATCGTCCTGAGCTTCTTCCTAGGCGCGTTCCAGGGGGCTCTGGCCTCGGGCATGCTGCCGACCTTCGCGGAGCTGTTCCCGACCTCGATCCGGGCGAGCGGCCAGGGCTTCTGCCTTGGTGGCGGTCGCGGCTTCGGCTCGGTCGTGCCCGCCACGGTGGGCATCCTAGCCGCAAGCCTGCCGCTCGGGACGGCGATGGGAGCCTGCGCCCTCTGCGCCTACGGGGTCGCCTTCTGCGCGGCGCTGCTTCTGCCTGAGACCGCCGGCACTGATCTGCATGAGCAGGGCAGCGGGCAGACGGCAAGAACCGTTCATCAGGAACAAGCGTCAGACATCGTGTCGGCATAGATTTGCGACCGAGCGGCTACTTCTCAGCCATTCGAGCTGTAAGTTGCCGGTCGGCTTTCGGCCAACCAATGTCATTGTTGTTGCCGCGTTTGTTTCGCTGTTAAGCACTTGCCCGCTCGATGAGCTCATAACCGAGGTCAAGCCTGCGGATGTCGCGGGAGGGATTGCGCAATCGCTTCATCAGCATCTCCGCTGCCTGATGCCCGATCTGATAGCGAGGAAAGCGCAGCGTTGTCAGCGGTGGGGAGACGGCCTCCTGGAGTTCGTTGTCATCCGAGCCGACGATCGCGATCCTGTTTGGGACATCCAAGCCGCGGCGGTTCGCTTCAAGCAAAGCTCCGGTCGCCAGCACATCGCCGGAAAGGAAGATCGCATCGACGGCCGGTACGCGCTCAATCAAAGTCGCGAGTGCGCGCCCACCGCTCCGCAGTCCGGGCGGGCTTTCGAGCAGCAACTCGGGAGCGGAGTTCAACCCACGTCGTTGATGGGCGGCTAGAAATCCCGCCCGCCTCTCGGCAGCGCGATCATTGTCGCGAATGGGTAGGCTGACGAATCCGATGTTCCTGTACCCGCGGGCGATCAGGTACTCCGTCATCGCGCAGGCTGCATCGTAATTCGAGAAACCGACTGTCATGTCGAGAGGTTTCTCGGTCAGGTTCCCCGTCTCGACGCAGGGGATACCTGCATCGTCGAGCATCGTGCGACTGCGCGCCGTATGCTGCGTGTTGTGCAGCACGATCCCGCAGATGCGCTGGGCCAAGAAGGCCCGAATAGCGGCCTCCTCACCGGCCAACGCGTAGCCGCTATCTGCGATCATCAAAGGGTGATGTGCGCCGAGAGCATCCGATACGCCTTGAATCGTCTCCGCGAAGAGCGAGTTGCGAAGGCTCGGCACGATCAGGCCGACGACGTTCGTCCTGCGCGAAGCGAGGCTGCCGGCGATCCGGTTTGGAACGTATCCGGTGGCATCAATTGCCGCCTCTATACGGTGTCTGGTCTCGGTATTCACGGAAGTCGGATCGCGCAGTGCACGCGAGACCGTCATCGCTGAAACGGCAGCCAGGGCGGCTACATCCTCCATGCGAGGCTCAGGCTTCCCCTGTTTGGGATTCTGCTTCCGGCGAGGTCTCGCTGTTAGGTCTGCCATCTCAGTCGCCCAGCCGTGTCTGTAACTTAGTTGATCCCGCACTCTGCCGCATAGCCCGTCCGCATGGATTGCGTAACGCCGCAATCGCGCCTATGTTTGCGCTAACATCGCTAGTTCGAGGCGGAGATCTGACCCTGCTCAAGCTCGCTTCGAACCTCCAGCCCGATGCAACTCAGAGGCCCCGCTTTGTCCCGCTCATCCCGCTTCCGTGAACTTCTCAAGTCGCCGCCGTTCGTTTGCATGGGCGCGCACGACGCCGTCACGGCCAAGCTGGCCGAGCAGGTCGGCGCGCCCGCGATCTACGTGAGCGGCTTCGCGGCCTCCGCCATCGTCGCAGGCGCTCCCGATATGGGTCTGCTGACGCAGACCGAGATGTTCGAGCATATTCGCCGCATCTGCAGGGTTACCAGCGTCCCTGTCTTCGCGGATGCGGATACGGGGTATGGCGGCGTGCTCGACGCACAGCGCACGATCAAACTGTGGGAAGAGGCGGGCGCTTCGGTGCTGCATCTGGAGGATCAAGCGGTCCCCAAGAAGTGCGGGCACTTCTCGGGCAAGCAGCTCGTCAGCGCCGAGGAGATGCAGCAGAAGCTGCGCGCCATGCTGGAGGCTCGGAGCGATCCGGATTTCTTCATCGTCGCGCGCACGGATTCGCTCGCCGTGACCGGCTTCGATGACGCGATCGCCCGCCTCATCAGCTACGCTGAGGTCGGTGCCGACGGACTGTATTGCGATGCGATGGAGAGCGTGGAACAGATGCGCGAGATTAGTCGCCGCCTGCGGCCGCTCGGCAAGCCGCTCCTATTCAATATGGCTAGATCTGGCAAAAGCCCTTATTTATCGCTAAAAGAGGTCGAAGATTGCGGGTTCGACTACGCGCTCTGCCCGATCGAGCCGATGTTCGCCATGCATAAAGCCGTCAAAACCATGATGAAGCGGTTCATGGAGGAGGGATGCTCGACGAACGCGGTGGCGGACCTGATGACACCTTTCGACGAGTTCAACGAGTTCGTCGGCATGTCTGATCTCATCGCGCAGGAGCGGCGCTACGCCTCCTGACGCGAGGGGTTTCAGCAGGGGTATGACTCGGACCGGCGGGAACTTCCGTCGAACGGAGGGCGCAGCAGCGATGCGACAGATCGAAGTCGAGACGCGTGGTCGGGTCGCGATCCTGACGCTGAGTCGACCTGACGCCGGGAACAGGATCACGCAGGATATGGCGGACGAGTTGACCGCCGCCCTAAACGCCGCTCGCAGCGACAAAGCGATCAGCGGATGCGTCCTGACGGGGAGCGGCTCCGTTTTCTGCCTGGGAGGCGACTACCGAGGCGCTGGGCCGACCTCCGCCGGCCGGATGGAGTTCGGGCGAGCCCATATCGATCTCTTCGGCACGATGGCCGGTCTCGGAAAACCGCTGGTCGCTGCGATCAACGGCCATGCGCATGCGGGCGGGTTTGCGCTGGCCTTAGCGTGCGACATGGTCTTCGCCACGCGCGACGCGACGCTCGGCCTGCCGGAAGTGGCGCACGGCCTTTTTCCTTTTCTGGCGCTCGCCATTGCGCGCGACGCCTTGCCCAAAGCGGTTCTGTTCGAGATCGCTTACGAAGCGAGATTGATGAGTGCTGAAGAGGCACGCACGCGCAGCCTAGTGAATGCCGTGTTGCCCGCGACGGAGGTACTACCCCGGGCCATCGAGACCGTGGAACGTGCGACCGCGGGACATCCAAACGTACTGGCTCTCGGTCGCGATCTTTACTACGCGACCCGTGGCGTCGCTCCGGGCGAGGCGCTTGGCATGGCACGGTTCGCACTCGGGGCCGCACTCGCGGCATCCGATCCATAAAACCGCAGACCAGCGGCATAGCTTCGATAAAAAACACAAGAAACCGGCCAGGTTCGATCAATACGCAGAAATCCAGGGAGGTCATCTATGTTAGCGCTACCGCGAAGAGCCGTAAGCCGCCGTGCCCTGCTGGCCGGTGGCTTGGTGATGGCGATGCCGTCAATCGTTAAGGCAGGGCCAGAATTCGATTTCAAGTTCGCGACGGGTCAGGACCCCAGCCATCCGAACAACGTTCATCTGCGCGCGGCACTCGATCGCGTCCGTGAACGGACGAGCGGGCGCCTCAACATTCGCTTGTTCCCAGCCAACCAGCTCGGTACCGAAACCGATGTCCTGTCGCAGGTGCGGAACGGAAGCATTGAGTTTTTGCTTCTCTCAGCATCGATATTGGCGACCTTCGTGCCCGTCGCGGGCATCGCCAACACAGCGTACGCATTTCCGGATTACGATGCCGTTTGGCGAGCGATGGACGGAGGGCTGGGTCAGCACACCCGGGCATTAATCGAGAAGGTTGGCGTCGTCGCGCCGGGGCGGATCTGGGACAACGGCTTTCGCCAGATCACATCATCCGGGCGAGAGGTCCGCGCTCCGAAGGATTTGTCCGGCTTTAAGATCCGGGTCCCGCCGGCACCGATGCTCACGTCGTTCTTCTCTGCAATCGGAGCGTCACCGACGCCCATGAACTTCGCCGAGGTTTACACCTCGTTGCAGACCGGAGTCATCGACGGTCAGGAGAACGCACTCTCGCTCATCGCGACGACCCGACTCTATGAGGTTCAAAAATTTTGCTCGCTGACCGGTCACAGCTGGGATGGCTACTGGCCTTTGGCCAACCGCAAGTCCTGGGCGCGCATGCCGGAGGATATCAGATCCGTCCTCACCGCCGAACTCGACCGATCTGTGATCGATCAGCGCAAGGATGTCGCCGAGCGCGATCGTTCATTGCGAACCGAGCTGGCCAACAAGGGCCTCGCGTTCATCGAAGTTGAGAAATTCGCCTTCCAGCGGGCACTCGCAAGCACGGCATACTATCTGACATGGAAGCAGAAGTATGGCGACAACGCTTGGTCGTTGCTGGAGGAGGCATGCGGGAAGCTGACCTGAAGTAATGTTCGTTAGGACAGGCGCCCGCGAACAGGTGACGTGCACATCTCGCGCACGACGGGGCCGCGTACAGGTGCCTGCCTCAGGCGCCGACCCCGCTTGCTGGCCTTGATCGGTGTGTAGCCCGATCAGCGGATAGTCAGGACAAGACCACACGGCCAGGGATCGGTGCAGCAACATGAAGGTCGGTTCGGGAGACCGAACTCAGCGCGCCCGGAAGAAGGCAAGACGCGCGATCAGTCGACGATCAACGAGGGAGATCGTTCGGCTCCGACGATCTGGGGAGTGACATGATGTGCGACATGCGTACGGCCGCCACAGCCTGCCAGGGCTCGGCCGGCCCATCCCAGTTCTGCGTTCCCCCGCGGGCCGGACGGGCAGTTGTTGAACGACTTCGGCAAGCTCGCCTGAGGGACGATCGCCATGCAGTTTGACATAGCGGCCGTCGAGAGCGCGGCGGGGCTTGAACTGGCGGGGCCGCCGCTCCGCGCCCGGAGCTGGCTGCGCAAGCTGGACGTGGCCCTCGGCTACCTCGTGGAGATACCGGCGGCGCTGCTGGTGCTCGCAGAGATCGCCGTGCTGTTCGGCGGCGTGGTCAGCCGCTACGTCTTCCGCGAGCCGCTGGTCTGGTCGGACGAGCTGGCCGCGATCCTGTTCCTGTGGCTCGCCATGCTGGGCGCCGTGGTCGCGTTCCGCCGCGCCGAGCACATGCGCATGACCGCCATCGTGGCGATGTGCGGCCCGCGCCTGCGCGCCTTCCTGGAGACGGTCGCGCTGGTGGCCGGCCTGATCTTCGTGGCGCTGGTGCTGGAGCCGGCCTTCGAGTTCGCCAGCGAGGAGACCTTCGTCCAGACCCCCGCGCTGGAACTCAACAACGCCTGGCGCGCCGCCGCCCTGCCGATCGGCTTCGGCCTGATGCTCCTGGTCGCGGTGATCCGCCTCCTGGAGACCGCCGACTGGCGGCTCACCGTCGGGGCGCTGGCCCTGGGCGGCGCCATCGCCGCCGGGCTGATCGCGCTCCAGCCCTGGCTCGCGGGGCTCGGCAACCTCAACCTGCTGCTGTTCTTCGTCCTCGGCGTCGGCGCCCTGGTCTTCTCCGGCGTGCCGATCGCCTTCGCGTTCGGGCTGTCGACCTACGCCTACATCACCCTCACCACCAACGCCCCGTCGATGGTGGTGGTCGGGCGCATGGACGAGGGCATGAGCCATCTCATCTTGCTCGCCGTGCCGCTGTTCGTGTTCCTCGGCCTGCTGATCGAGATGACCGGCATGGCCCGGGCGATGGTCGGGTTCCTGGCCTCCCTGCTCGGCCACGTCCGCGGCGGCCTGCACTACGTGCTGGTCGGGGCGATGTACCTTGTCTCGGGCATCTCCGGCTCGAAGGCCGCCGACATGGCCGCGGTCGCGCCGGTGCTGTTTCCCGAGATGAAGGCGCGGGGCGCCAAGGAGGGCGACCTCGTGGCGCTTTTGGCTACCACCGGCGCCCAGACCGAGACGATCCCGCCCTCGATCGTGCTGATCACCATCGGCTCGGTCACCGGCGTGTCGATCACGGCGCTGTTCACCGGCGGCCTGCTGCCGGGCCTCGTCCTGGCCGTGACGCTCTGCGCCCTGGTCTGGTGGCGCTACCGCCGGGAGGATCTGAGCCACGTCGCCCGGCCGTCGGGCCAAGTGATCGGCCGGGCGCTGCTGGTGGCGGTGCCGGCCCTGGCCCTGCCCTTCGTGATCCGTTTCGCGGTGGTCGAGGGCATCGCCACCGCGACGGAAGTCTCGACCATCGGCATCGTCTACGCGGTGCTGGCGGGGCTGCTGATCTACCGCCAGTTCGACTGGCGGCGGCTCTACCCGATGCTGGTGATGACCGCGACCCTGTCGGGGGCGATCCTGCTGATCATCGGCGCGGCCACCGGCATGGCCTGGGCTCTGACCCAGTCGGGCTTCTCGCAGACGCTCGCGGTCGCGATGAAGAGCCTTCCCGGCGGCCCCGTCGTCTTCCTGTTCGTGTCAGCCGGCGCGTTCATCGTCCTCGGCTCGGTGCTGGAGGGCATCCCGGCGATCGTGCTGTTCGGCCCGCTGCTGTTCCCGATCGCCCGGCAGGTCGGCGTGCACGAGGTCCACTACGCGATGGTGGTGATCCTCGCGATGGGCATCGGGCTGTTCGCCCCGCCCTTCGGAGTCGGCTACTACGCCGCCTGCGCGATCAGCCGGATCCACCCGGACGCGGGCATGCGCCCGATCGTCGGCTACATCCTGGCCCTGCTCATCGGCCTCGTCGTCATCATCCTGGTCCCCTGGTTCTCGATCGGGTTCCTATGACCGCGACTTCAGCGGACCGGAACGGGTCGTTTTTGCAATAGGACACTTCTATCAATCAGCCAGGCTCGAGGGCGGAGTCGAAAAACGGAAACCTCTGGGCCTCCAGCAGGCCATACAATCTCTCGAAAGCGTCGCTGGGCGAAGACGGGCCCTCGTCAATGTTCTGCCGATCCGACTATGGCCGCTGTCGCACCTTTGGAACAATCTGATCGACGCAGGTCACGATGTTGAAGAGTTCATTTCCGATAAGCGGACCTTCAGCTTTGCGCCCATTCCGGACATTCAGCTGGCTTTGACAGCATCCCGTAAGCGGACGTCACCGATTGGGATCGACCGCTTTGTAAGAGTGGCTTACGGAACCGGCAAAGCTCGGACGGAATTCTTATCATCAATAGGATAGATCACGGTCGCTGTTTCCTACCGAACGGCTGCACATCGCGACTCAAAGAATAGTGTGCTCGCCGACCGCCGCGTCGGGAGCGGTTCGAGAAAGGCTGCGCCGACGCCTTGGTCAATGCGTCGCATGACTGTCGCCTGTCGCCGCCGACTTTGGATTACTTTCCCCCAGCGCTGGAACAGTGTCCAATGACAGCGCCACGCCCGAGGCTGACAGGTTCAGAATCTGCGCCGGCACGCGCCGACCATCCGCCAGTTCGACCTCTACAGCCGTGCGCTCTGGAACGATCCGTCGGTGGACCCGCACGACCTCGGACAACTTCGCTTGCCGGCGCGCCAGCTCGATGAAGCGCCGTGCCACGTCGCCGGGAGAAGGGGTCGTGCCCGATGACGCGCACGGCGAAGTCGCGGGTCCCAGCCCACACGACACGAACCTGAGCGGATCCGATGTCGCGGATGTTGCAGACTAAGCGCTCGTCGACCGCCGGCAGCGTTGCCGATCGCAGTCTCAACCCTTCAGACGAGATGTCCACAGTGACCGCGTGGAATTCGGATCCGTCGCCGCGAAGGCACAGTGCCGGGACCACGACGGGGTGGCGAGCGGCGGCGCGATGTTCACTCATGGGTCAATCGCCGCCGTGACAGGGCAAAAGGCACCCACGAGCACGTTGGCGAGTGGATCTGCCATTTCCTTAAAGAGCGTCAATGCTTTCGCGGGAATGAGTGGATGGCAGGGCTGCCGGTCGATCAGCGCTGCATAGGTATTCCAGATCGAAGCCATCTCCTCGTCGAGGTCGTGCATAAGGCGGGCTTGGACCGCACCAAGATCGTCTACGAGGCCCTCGCCACGGCGCGGGGCATCCGTGATCAGCACGAGATGGCTCACCATACGTCGACTTTCCGAGCTTTAGCTCACACAATTCGAGCCGACGGCCTCGTGCCGCTCCCCACCGCGACGCATTTTGACACTTCGCTAGGCTACCAAGGCGTGATGGCCGCTTTCAGATCGGGCACCATGCGTGTGCTCGGTGAAGGCCTCAATCGAGGCTGGACGGCCCATCAGGTAGCCCTGCGCGGCGTGGCAGTTCTCGGCGGACAGGAAGCTCAACTCCGCCTGCGTCTCGACGCCTTCGGCCAACACCGGAAGTCCGAGGCCGCGTCCAAGCCCGAGCACCGACCGTACGATCGCGGCGGTCTGCTCGTTACCATCGACCGAGCGGATGAACGAGCCGTCGATCTTGATCTTGTCGAACGGGTAGGCCCGCAGGTTCGACAGGGACGAGTACCCGGTTCCGAAGTCGTCCATCGCGATGCGGACCCCCAGAGCCTTCAGCTGGCGCAGGGTGGACTGAGCCCGACCAGGATCACGGATGAGTGCCGTCTCGGTGATCTCGATCTCCAGTCGATTGGGTTTGAGCCCGGTCTGAAACAGGACTTCGTGAACGAGCTGGGCGAAGTGCGGCGCGTGTAGCTGCACGCCCGAAACGTTGACGGCGATCGTGAGTGGGTTCGGCCAGCTGGTCGCCTCACGACAAGCTTCCCGAAGCACCCACTCGCCGATCTGCAGGATCGCGCTGCTCTCCTCCGCGATCGGGATGAACAGGCCGGGCGAGACTGCACCGCGCTGGGGATGTTGCCAACGCAACAGCACTTCGAAGCCGAGTACGGTACCCGCCTGCACGTCGGTCTGCGGCTGATAGACCAGGTGCATCTCGCCGCGGGCCACGGCGTGGCGCATGTCATGTTCGAGGAGGCGCCGCTCACGGACCTGTACGCCCAGCTTGGCTTCGAAGAAGCGATAAGTACCACGACCCTCGGCCTTGGCTTTGTAGAGCGCAGTGTCGGCGTAGCTCAGGAGCAGCGCGCGCTCATCCGCGTCGTCCGGGTAGAGAGCGATTCCGATGCTGGTGGCGATCATCGGACCGGTGGCGTCGGCGCTGCTGCTGCGCAGAGCTTCCAAGACCTGCTCGGCCAGGCGTCCTGCTGCGACCGCTTGCTCGCAGGGCATCAGGATCGCGAACTCGTCGCCCCCGAGACGCGCCATCAACTGCGTCTCGTCGAGAAGTGCCGTGACGGAGCGGGCAACGGTGGCCAGCATGGTGTCACCGGCCGCGTGACCGAAAAGATCGTTGACCTCCTTGAACCGATCGAGGTCGAGGCAGAGCACCGCGAGCTTCCGGCCGGTCGCCTCAGCTACCTTCAGTTCTTGGTCGAGGCGTTGATTGAAGCTCGCTCGATTGGCGAGCCCGGTGAGCGCATCGTGATGGGCGAGGAACTCGATCTGTCCCTCGGCCCGTCGCCGAGCGCGCAGGTCTCGCACGGCGACGGCGTAGTGCGGCTGGTTTCCGTAGGTGACCGGACGCATGATCAACTCGACCGGGATCGTGCCGTCCTCCGCGACCTTCAGCTCCGCATCGATCAGCTGATCCGCCTGTTCAGTCAGCGCGAGGTGGGTTGCAGCTTCAGGCAGGAACCGCGACAGCGCAGCCCCGGAGAGATTCGTCGCGGCGAGGCCAACGAGTTTGCCGAAGCTGTCGTTGGCGCTGACGATGAGGTCACCCCGGCACACGACCAGCCCCTCGACGGCCGCGTTGGCGAGGCTGTGTAGGCGATCCCGCTCCAGCGCGACGTGGCGCCGGTCGCGGATGTCGAGGGCCAGCGCAGCACTTGCGAGGAACAGGATGGCAAGGCTCGCGAGGGCGATGCCGACCGCGAGCCAGCGGGCCGGGATAGCACTCTCCGAGATCAGGAAGCTCGGATCAGGAACGATCGTGACCGCGCCCATGGCGATGAAGTGGTGGCTGCAGATCGCGAGCAGGAGCAACAGCGCGCCGGTCATGCGCCCGAGCAGGCTCTCGCCTACGAGCGCGACCGAGAGGGCAACGCCGCCGAGCACCCCGCCGAGGATCAATGAAGCCGCCACAAGGGCAGGATCCCATACGATGTGACCGGCTATCTCGAACGCGGCCATCCCGGTGTAGTGCATGGCCGCGATGCCGAGCCCCAGGATCGCGCCGCCGAGCGTGGCTGCGAACGGTATGGCACGTGCGAGCGCGATGGTCAGGCCAAGTCCGGTCAGGGCGATGGCGTAGACGAGCGAGAGGCTTGTGAGACCGACGTGATAGGCGCTCGGCAGGCCTGGCTCGAACGCGAGCATGGCGATGAAATGAGTGGCCCAGATGCCGGACCCGCCGGCCACGGCCGCGACGGCGAGCCAGATCGCGCGCATCCGCTGGCTTGCTTTGCCAGCGTGGCGCAGCAGCTCGACGCATGTGATCGCAGCGAGCGCACACATGACAGCCGCTAGACCGACGAGCCAAAAATCATGTGAGTCGGAGAAGCAGCCGATGACCTTCAGCATGGGATTTAACCAAGCAGGTTATGAAGATACTATGCTTGGCATATACGTGTTTTTAGACTGTTAATCTCAAGCGTATCATCTCTTATGGTATATTTTGTTTAAATGCGGTCTATTAATTCAACCATCGATTGCATATCATAAAAGGGCAACTGGATCGGTCGATTCGCGGTCGGTCCGCTGACGGGCGTACGTGGTTTGAAGCGGACACTGCGAATGTCCGGTCGAGGAGCATCCCATGCCGAGCGAGCGAGTTACGATCCGGACGCTCGATGGCGATTGCCCCTCGCACGTCGTGATCCCGTTCAGGGGCGGACCATGGCCCGCGGTGCTTTTCTACATGGACGCCGGTGGTATCCGGCCGGCGATGCTCGATATGGCGCAGCAACTCGCTGAGGCTGGCTACATCGTCCTGCTGCCGGATCTCTTCTACCGTTACGGACCCTACGGGCCATTCGTGCCCAAGGAGGTGTTCGCGGGTGACTTTCGCGCAGTCCTTGGACCGCTGATGGCTACAACCAGTCCCCTGAAGGCCGCTGAAGATGCAGAGGCCATACTCGCTTACCTCGACACGCGTGACGACGTCGGAGGTCGCAAGGTTGGGGTGGTGGGCTTCTGCATGGGCGGCGGCATGGCCCTGGCCACAGCACAGCGGGAACCTACCCCGAGCGGTTCGCGGCAGCCGCAAGCTTTCACGGGGGCAATCTCGTGAACGATGCGCCCACGAGCCCCCACCTGTTCGCGCCAAAGCTGAAGGCGGAGGTCTACATTGGCGTGGCGGAGAACGACGGCAGCTACCCGCCTGCGATGGCCGAGCGGTTGCAGAGGTCTCTGACGGAGGCCGGCGTACGCTATACGACACAAACTTATCCGGCCGCGCACGGTTGGATGATGCCAGACTTTCCAGTCTACGACCACGCCGCCGCAGAGCGTGGCTGGGGCGAAATGCTCGCGCTCTTCAGCCGAACTCTGCACGGCGGTAGGTAATTACTCGCGGCACCGATCCAACGTCTACTTACTCGGCAGGCGGTGAAATAGTCAAAACGGCAAGGTCGTTCGCGAATCGAATGGCTGTAAGCTACTCCGCTTTCAGCCGATTAATTGAGGACATCGGAATGATCAGGCGCTGATCAGCGGCCGCAAGGTCCGGATATCATCCAGGTCTTCAAGGGCATTTATACGGGCGATCAAGGCATCCGCCCGGGATGCGCCAAGGACCGGCGCGATTAGGTCGCGAATTTTCGCGTTCACGCGCTCCGTGCTCAGAGGATTCTCTTTGGTCCCCGGTGGAAATTTTGTGAAATGGTCGAACATTCGACCATCTACGAGCGTGAGCTCGACCCGAGCACTACGCGGGGCCTCCCGCGTCATGAGTGCGGGGTCACCCACGATCTCAACCCTCGCGCGCAGTGCCTGAATCTCAGCGTCCTGCATCAGCTTCGTATCGTGGCTGTCAGCAAAGGAAACGGCCCCTCTTACGAGAGCCAGGGCCACCAAGTGCTGACAGTTCACGTCAGGCATGGCGCTCTGGCCGACGATGCCGACGGCATCGGTCGGCAATCGGACCACCACCCGTCGCACGTCTTCGGCTCGCACGCTCAACCGCTCGCGCAGGGCCAGGACTGCGTCCAGCGGCGACTGGATCGGATAGCCTACCGAGAAGGTCTTGATTGCCGTCTCGGTCACGTAGAAGCGGCTGCCAAGGTTCTCCAGCATCGCCTCGGGCTTCGGATCGGTCGAGAGGGCGATGAACAGGTTGTGCGTGCCGTCGAGAACATCGAAGACCCCGGTCAGTCCCGCCTGCACCATGGCCACTGCGGTGACGCCGTTGCGCGCGCCCATGCCGGCAAAATCGAACGCCTTCTCGATATGGTCTTCGTCCTTCACCCAGCTCCACAGACCGGAGACCTGCTGCGCCGCGTAGGAAAGCGCGAAGCGCATACCGCGTTCGTCGAGTTGTGCGAGGGCGGCGGCAGCGCCGAGCGCCCCGAAGGTAGAGCTCGTACCTTCTGCGCTGCGGTGTGTGCCGCGCACGAGGTCTGGCCCGAGCGCGAGGAGTAGCCGGCAGCAGAGGTCGTAGCCGAGGGCGACGGCGCGGATCATCTCGGCGCCAGATCGGCCTTCCTTCTCCGCCATGGCGAAGGCTGCAGGCACGGTCGCGGAGCCGGGATGCGCCTTGGTGACCGGCTCGAAGTCGTCCGTCTCGTCAGCGTGGGCGCACATGGCGTTGGCGAGCGCCGCGTTGATCGCAGTCGTGCGTAGGTCAGAGGCGACAACCGAGGACTGAACGACGCCTCCGAGGCTGCGGACATAAGACGTCGCCATCTCGCCCGGCCGCATCCGGGCGCCGGAGATCATAGCGCCGAAGGTGTCGAGGATGCGATGCTTGCAGGCCAGCAGAACCTCGGGAGGCAGTGGCTTGTCGCGAGCCTCAACCATGTAGCGGGCCAGCCGTCCGGTGACGTCGCTGTCGGCGGAAGCGGCTTGAGCAGGGAGGGTTGAGGCGACCAAGAGGCCGCCCGCTCCCTGCAGAAATCGACGGCGGTGTGGCGCGCGACCCGAGGCTTTCCGCATCATTTTCGATCTTTCCTGAGCTTGTATGCAGGGGCTCGTAGCCTGTCCCGCTCAGATCGTCGAAGCACGCGTTAGGCGGCTTCTTACTCACGACGGCGGTGTCGACGACAGCAGGACCCTGCTGCACGGTCTCGTCAGCTGGAGCGAACGCATCTTTTTCCGGTCGAGTGCGTCCGCCACGAGCCGACCAACATGGTCAAGCACGCCTGCGAGACGAGCGGCAGGACGTTCCGATCGGTCCGCAGCGCAGGCCTCGCGAGCTTTGTGCACGCGATCATGCCGGCCTGATCCTGCGTTGGTCACGTTTGAATATCTGCTCGGACGCTTCAACCGTCGATGGAAAGCTCGGTGAGACGGTCGACCAGATGCAACGCATCCGCCTGGAAGGCTGCACCGACGTGCAAGGCGACCTGATCAGCCGGCCTATCCCAGTTGACGACCTCATGAAGCTGCTCGCCGAGCACAACGCCCAGGCCTGATCGCACACAAACGTTTCCAGGAGCCCCCCGATGAGTGAGCTGCACCGCCCGGTCTATGCCAGAAAGAACCTTTTGGAGATGAATGAAGCCGAGGCGAGCGCGGCGATCGCGCAGACTCTGGAGACGTCTCGACGCAACAACGCCAAGGTCGAAGTCGCCGAAAGCGGATGCCTTCGCCCTTGCGACGGAACGCGATGATTGCGCTGGGTACCTGATTTGGACCTCAGCCGGCTGCGCGCGCGGCTTCCCGCACCTGTGGCGTTGACACATCGACCTGTTCGCCCGCTCGGGCGATCGCTTCCAAGCCGCCGGCAACCTTGGTCACGCCGTGCGGGGCCGTGTGCACGCCGCCCGACTGATCCTCCCCCGACTTCACGGACAGGGGGTTTAGAGCTGCGTCCGCTCAGATTGGGTCATAAGCGTCGTAGCCTGCGGCGGTGATGTAGTTCCGGCATTCGGTTGGGCTGAAGGCGACGAAGGCGTCCCTGATGGCCTGCCAGAGGTTGGGGACGGTGCGTGCGGCGGCGGTGCGCAGCAGGGCTTTGAGCTTGGCGAAGGCTTGCTCGATCGGGTTGAAGTCCGGCGAGTAGGCTGGGAGATGCGAGCGCAGCTCGCCGCGTAAGCCTCCGTCCGGTTCTCGATCGCCGCGCGCACGAGCTCGCCGAGCGCATCGTCGAGGCTGCGCCGCACGGCAGCACCAACCTCCGACAGATGTGCCCAGTTGCCCAAGGGCGGCGGCGGCCAAATCAGGGCTCTGGGCCATCGTCAGGCGACCGCTCGCGCAGCTTCCCGCACCTGGCGCGTCGCTGCATCGACCTGCTCGCTCGCTCGGGCGATCGCCTCCATGCCGCCGGCGATCGTGGTCACGCCGTGCGCGGCCGTCTGCATGCTGCCCGACATCTCCCGCGTCACCGCCGACTGCTCTTCAACGGCCGCCGCGATCGCGGCCGAGACCTCGTCTAGACCCCGTATCGTGCCCTGGATCGAACCGATGGCATCGACCGCCTCCCGGGTCGCCGCCTGCGTCGCCGCGATCTGCCCGCGGATTTGGTCGGTCGCCTTGGCGGTCTGCTCAGCCAGCGCCTTCACTTCGGTGGCCACTACCGCGAAGCCCTTGCCCGCTGCCCCGGCGCGCGCAGCCTCGATCGTGGCGTTCAGAGCCAGTAGGTTGGTCTGCGAGGCGATGCCCTGGATCGTGGTCACGACGTCGCCGATCTGTGCCGCTTGCCCGCTCAGTCCCGCCACGATGCTTCCCGTGTGCCGGGCCTGCTCGACCGCCTCGCCGGCCATACGCGCGGCGTGGCTGACCTGTTGGCTGATCTCGCCGACCGAGGCTGAGAGTTCCTCCGCCCCCGAGGCCACGCACTGGATGTCGTTCGAGACCTGTCCGACGGTGCCGGCGGCCTCCGTGGTCTGCCGCGTGACATCCTCGACCGCACTACCGATCGCGTCGAGGTCGGCGCCGATCGCCCGCTGGGCCTCGGCCCGGCGCTGACACTCGCGAACCTGGAGGGTGATGTCGGTGGCGAACTTCACCACCTTCACCACGTGCCCGTCCGCGTCGGTGATCGGATTGTAGGTCGCCTGGATCCAGACCTCGCGGTCGCCTTTGGCGATGCGTCGGAACTCACCCGCGGCGAAGGTTCCCTGAGCGAGCTTCGCCCAGAACTCGCGATAGGCTGCCCCGGCCCGCTCCCCGACATCCACGAACAGGCTATGGTGCTGCCCCCGGATCTCATCCAGGCGATAACCCATCGCCTCGAGAAAGTTGGCGTTGGCATCGAGGATCGTGCCGGCCAAATCGAAGGCGATCACCGCTTGTGAGCGGTGCAGGGCGGTGATCTGCCCGTCGAGGTCGAGCAGACGCATCTTCTGCGCGGTGATGTCGGTAGCGAACTTGATGACTTTCACGACGCGGCCGGCGCGATCGAGCACGGGGTTGTAACTCGCTTGTACCCAGACGGTACGGCCGCCCATGCCGACACGTTTAAACTCAGCCGACTGAAAGGTGCCTCGCCGCAGGTCCTCCCAGAACGCGCGGTACTCGGCGCTGCCGCGGTGAGCCGGCTCCACAAACATCGCGTGCAGTTGTCCCTGCACCTCAGGCAAGGTGTAGCCCATCACCGTCAAGAAATTGGCGTTGGCAGTGAGGATGCTGCCGTTGGGCTCGAACTCGATGACGGCCTGCGACCGGCTCAGCACCTCAAGTTTTGCCGCGAGATCCGCATGCTTCCGCATCCCACCAAGCATGGTCTTTTTCTCCCAGATCAGTTGTGATTGCCCAACAGCAGATCATGAAGCCGGAAACTATAAAAACGACCCGCCGATGCGTCGGCTTTTTGCTAACTTTACCAAGAATACTGCTAAATATATGTTAATTAGCTCCTAATGGGAGAAAACTGGTCTGAAAATCACGCATATCATAATAGTTGAAAATGAGGATTTGTGCTCGCGGAAGCAAAGCAACTTGAAGCTGCAGGATCAGGTTGGGGGCATAGTACAACGGTAAATAAATTGTCGAATGTCTCGTCGGCTTCTCAGCGCTCGGCTCTGTCGACGACAGACCTTAAATTCATGGTGGTCTCTCGTAGTCGAACGCTACAAATTGAGCTACGCAGCGTTGCAGCAGATGCTACCGTTCCATAGCACGCAGAAGGCTTAAGTATCGCTCTCGAACTTGGCTGTTTCGCATTTTTCGAAATAACCGCAATAATTCAGCCTCTTCCGGGGCTGATGGCTCGCTCTGATCATCGAGGTCCAGATCAAAAAAGACATCCGTCGGAAGATCCAGGGTTTTGGCAATTTCCTCCAGCATATGCGCTGGCAAGCATCTAGTCCGAATGGGCATGCAACCTACTACTTTATCTGATCTCTTATGTCAGCTAATGTCCCTAGGCATTTTAGCGGGCGTTGAAAGTCCAAGTGCGCAAACAACTCAGCCACTGGGGTGCTGGCTGGCATCTTGCGCTCAGAAGCGCCTTGCTTTGAGATATCACGATACCCTGATTTTCAAACTTAGATCATATTAACCAGCCGCACAGCAGCTTGCTTTCCGGATCGGGAACCTATTTATGGGAATGGGCACGCGAAAATTATGTCATCAGTCTAAGCGCGTCCGATTGTTGCGAAAATGGGACGGCGGAGCTCCGAGGACCTGCCGGAATGTAGCGGTCATCTGACTGTGGTGGCTAAAACCGGCTGCATAGGCGACTTCGGTTAGGGACAGTCCGCCGCCTTCAATCAGGGATCGAGCCAAGCCTACCCGCCGCTTGATGATGAACTGATGCGGCGACATGCCTGTCGAACGGCGAAATGCGCGGCAGAAATAACGCGTGCTGACATTCAGCGCGGACGCAAGTTCGACGAGGCTGGGCCGATTGAGCAGCTGTGCTTCGATTAGATCGATAGTCGTGGAGAGTTGGGCTCGTGAAAGGCCACCGCGTGAAACCGTCATTTCTGCCGCGGTCCATTGGGCCGGCAGAGCATAGTGGACTAGCGCTAATACGATCGTTTGCACGAAGATCGCTCCGCCGGGATTTCCGTCCCGAAAGTATGCTGACATCGCGCCGAGCAGGTTGCTGATGATCGTATCTGCGGCGTCGCACTCTCTCTGGTAGGCGAAGCGCCGCTTAGGCACAGCTTCCGGACCTACATCGCGTTCAAAGGCGGCCGCGACGAAGCCCGGTGAGATCTTGACGTGATGGCCACGTCCACGTCCCTCCCAAGCGCCAGTGAGGTGATCGCCGGGTGCACTGATCGCCGCACTCGGAGCGACTGTTTGGAACGGCGTCCGGGCCGTGCCAATGCGTTGTCGGAGCGGATCCGGATGCGCCGCGATGTGCAACCATGTGGTGACGACGTCCCACGTCCCTCCTGGTCCGTACTCAACCTCGGCGTACTGCCAATCCGGTTCTTCATGATGCCGTAGGGTAACCGGAGGATCGCTCCAGCGATCCCACGCTCCGGCAGGGCGCACGATGTTAGCTATAGCGCTTCATCCCAAATTGGCTCGAGGCACCAAAGAATCAGATATTGTCGAGCCGCATTATAACGTGACGTATCAATTTCTCATCTCGTATTCGGTGCCGGCTCGCAACGGTTGCGTTGCACCGGATCGGCCAGTGGTCAGCCCCCATTGAAGTGGTCCGCCCTTTGGTATGGCTTTTGAGCCTGGAGGACGGACGAGATGGCAAAACACCCGAAGCCCGAGGAGATCGTCGCGAAGCTACGTCAGGCGGACGTGCTGATCTCACAAGGCCAGAGCGTGGCCGATGCGATCCGCGCGCTCGGTGTGAGTTCGGTGACGTACTACCGGTGGCGACGTGAGTTTGGCGGGCTGAAGTCAGATCAAGTTCGACGGATGAAGAGTCTGGGGACCGAGAATGCTCGGCTTCGAAAAGCCATCGCCGATTTGACGCTGGACAAGCTGATCTTGCAGGAGGCGTCCCGGGGAAACTTCTGAGCCCTGCGCGCCGACGCGCCTGTGTCGAGCACATCATGCGGACGATGACCGTCTCCGAGCGCCGCGCTTGTCGGGCGCTCGGACAGCATCGCTCGACACAGCGCAAGGTACCGCGGGGCCGCGATGATGAAGAGGCGCTAACGGCCGATCTCGTGGCGTTGGCTGAGAAGTACGGACGCTATGGCTACCGCAAGATCAGCGCATTGCTGAAGGCGGCCGGTTGGTTCGTCAACGACAAGCGCGTCGAGCGCATTTGGCGGCGTGAGGGTCTGAAGGCCCCAGCTAAGCAGCCCAAGCGGGGGCGGATCTGGGACAACGACGGCTCCTGCGTCCGTCTTCGCCCGGAACACCCCAATCACGTGTGGTCGTATGACTTCGTCGAGGCCCGCACGCATGATGGACGCAAGATCCGGATGCTCAACGTGGTCGATGAGTTCACGCACGAATGCCTGGCGATCCGGGTCGCCCGCAAGCTGAAGGCAACCGACGTCATCGACGTGCTCTCGGATCTGTTCATCCTGCGTGGCGTACCTAGCCATGTCCGTTCGGATAACGGCCCGGAGTTCATTGCGAAGATCGTACAAGCTTGGATCACCGGCGTCGGAGCAAAGACGGCCTACATCACGCCAGGCTCACCGTGGGAGAATGGCTACGTCGAAAGCTTCAACGCACGGCTTCGCGACGAACTCCTCAACGGCGAGATCTTCTACACACTCAGGGAAGCGCAGGTCGTCATCGAAAGCTGGCGACGTCACTACAACGGCGTGCGCCCGCATGCATCGCTGAGATACCGGCCGCCGGCCCCGGAGGTGTTCGTGCCAGCCTTGTCCGCTTGGCCGGCTGCGCTCGCCCGACCAGCTCCGCCGGCCAAGCTACCCGTGGCGGAGCGGCCCACCGTGCACTAACTTTACCCTTGGACCACCTCGTGGGGGCCGATCAGTTCCTACGTCCGCTTCCCCGCGTAATTCCCCCGAAGCAGCTATGCGGCTTTCGACCAGACTCAGCCATCGCGCAGCAGGTGCATGAGCGTCCAGGATGCACGTGAGCGGTCATCCAACAGGACGGGTCGTGTGTTTCCTCGCGACTGCGTTTTCGGTAAGCTACCGCTGTGCGGATCATAATCAATCCGAGTCGGAACGACCTCGAGCGCCTGCTAGTCGATGCGTCAGGCGGGAACGTCCGCGCCTTGCGCGCGCCGGACGGCCGGATTCTCGCCTGGGCAGCCGCAGACGCACGGCACGTCGAGGTCGCCGCCGCCCTCGACCTCTCATTCGAGACCAGGGCGAATTTGCAGGCCGCCTCGTACCTGTTTAATCGCCGCGACGTCGAAGCGGCGGGCGACTTCGCAGACTTCGATGAGTTGGTGAGGCGTTTTGCGAGTGGGTAATGTGTGGAGCCCTCACCCAGTGGTGATCGCTTAGGTAACGCCCTCCGGTGCGTTACACGCCACGCCACGCCACGCCGATCCGCACGCCGGACGCGGAAGCGCTCAACTCCAAAGCTTTCGCCAGAGATGCGCAGGTGCCGAGAAAGTTTTAGCACTACCAAGCCCATAAGATCAACGGAGGACCGCGTCCGGCCACCAAATCGTAGCGCCCTTCCACTACACATCAGAAGGCATGCGTCGCTTTTAAGTCTGCGCTTTAGTCTTCTTCCGAGAAAATTTTTCGACAATAACACCCTTCTGAACATCATCGAATGCTGGCGGCGAGAAGGACTTACATGTGAAATCGGGTAAGATTCCGAGGGCATCTTGAGAAGTTTGAGTCTCAGCACATTTGCTTAGGATCTCTAAGGCAACATAACGCGCCCGCGATAACCATTGCATAAATATGCGCTCATGATACCGCCAAGTAGTTTTACCACTCAATATGGCATCGAGAAGTGTCTGGCCCTCAATTAATTCAATACTCTTTGCCGCGTATGCGAACGCGGCAGCGTCTTTCTTTCGCCGCCAGTATTCTTTAACTGACCGCTCACCGGGAAGCTCCGGCTCATATATATATACCGACTCTAATATCGGAGCGGCCGAATTTAGACTGGGCTTGCCATATATCTCCTGAGGAAGCAGATTATCTACGTGATAGTGATATATTTCTACAATCTTTACAGCGCAATCGGTAGATTTTGCGCACTCTGCGAGCTTACTACGGTAGCCAGCACGGGACAGAGATTTGGCTATGCGCAGGATGCCGCCGATTGGATAGTATATTTCCTCAAAGAATTCCGGGTCGACGAGGTGGGTGCGGATCAACACATCGCCGAGGCGCCCAGCTCCTCTGTATAGATCACGCCCAGCTTTCTCGGCTGCGTCGAGATGTAGAGCGGTACGCAACACCATCGCGCGCTTGGGCAGGGTGACATCGCTGGGGTCGGCGACCCAGGCACAGAAACCCTCGTATAGGATGTCTTTGTGCGCGAAGTACGAGTCGCCGGGCGCCGCGAGAATGGTGACGACCTCCCGTGGGTCAAACGTGTCCCACGCATATTCGGCAAATGATCTTGAGGTGCCCTGGCGGCGTGATGGGCGCATCTCACTTAGGCGGGCTTGGATACCCTGCCACGCCTCCACCAGATCCGGTTTCGGCCTCGAGTCCATGGTCACAGTAAGGCGCCCACTGCACACCGATCGTAAGTGTTAGCTAGCATTACAGTTGCGTTGTTTGGTTTTCCCGACGACGGCGTGTTTTGCTGGGCTTACGGCGTTGACGCCCTTTGGCTTCTGAAGCTCGACGTTTGAAATGGGCGTTTCGGGCGGCAGCCTGATGCGCGCGTCGCCAGAGCGACCACGCTATGACGTGAGCGGGCTGGATGCGCCGTTGCGCCAGCCGCACGGCGATGCGGCGGATTTCCTGGACCGACCAGCGGATCAGTGAGCGCGCAGCCTCGGCCGGGCGCAGCTTTTTGGGGGCGGCGCGTTGGCGTAATGGCGGATCACCGCCAGCAGCGCGAAGGCCATCATCACCAGGCTGACGTGCCGGTGCCAGCCGTGCCAGGAACGGGTCTCGTTGTGGGCCAGCCCGAGCTCGGTCTTGGCGGTCTCGAACGCGTCCTCGATCGTCCAACGCTGGCCCTCGACCGCCACCAGGGTCGCGATCGGCGTGCCGGCCGGGCACCAGGTCGTGAAGTACGCCCGCGCGCCGTCGGCCAGGCTCCGGCGGATCAGCAGGCCGCGCGTCCAAAGGCCAGTCTGATCGTAGGCGGCGCCATCGAGGTCGGCCAACGCGCAGTAGGCCCAGTCGTACAGCCGCGCGCCCTTCGTGCCCTCGCCCGCCGACAGGCGTATCCAGGCCGACGGTGCGAGGCCGTCGGCGATCGCCTCGGCGGTGCCGGCCACCAGCGGCTTGCCGACCCAGGCCTTGAACCGGTGATCGGTCTTGACCCCGAGCACGTAGCCCTTGCCCGCCCGGCGCAGCGCCATTTCGATGTCGCCGACCCCGTAGACGGTGTCGGCTGCAACCCACGAGAACGGCACGCCGGCGGCGATCGCCCGCTCGATCATCGCCAGGGCCAATCCCGGCTTGGTCGAAAAGCCCGTCCCCTCCGGCACGTGGGCGGCGGCCAGCCGGGCTGGATCCGAAGTCCAGGTCCTGGGCAGGTACAAAGCCCGGTCGATGAAGGCATGACCGTGCCGCGAGGCGTAGCCCGCGAACACGCCGATCTGACAGTTCGTGATCTTGCCGGCCGAGCCGGTGTACTGGCGATGGACGCCGCACGAGGCTTTGCCTTGCTTCAGGAAACCTGTCTCGTCGAGAACCAGAACCGCGTCCGGGTCGGCCAGGGTCTCCAGGGCATAATCCCGCACCACGTCGCGCAGGGTGTCGGCGCCCCAGCGTCCGCGACCGAGCACCGCCTGCTGACGCCAGAGCCCGGGATCGCCCGCGGCTTCCGCCCGCATCCAACCGGTCTTGCGCCGCTCCGCGCCGAGCAGTCCGTCCAGGAACGCCCCGGCCGAGGCCGCGACCCGCTCCTGAGTAAACAGCGGGCGCATGCGTCCCTTCACCTCTCGCAGCGACGAGGCCCAGAGTTCCAGCGTCGCCTCGACCGAGGCCCCTGACGTCCATGATGCGCGTATCATGGCGACGCAGAGAGTCAGAACCTCGTCAAGAATGCAACTGTAATGCTAGCGGAGCAGCATCCGCCGTCCAAGCTGTGCACCTGACGCGTCCGCCGCCGCGACCGGCACGCCGACCGGTCACCGAACGGAATTTTTCCTTCAGCAGCATCTTGGCGCTGGCTCCGTCACATACAATGAGCTTCAGCTCGTTCACGCCACATGCCACAGCGAATTAGCGCGCTTTAAGAGGCGATGAGGTCGAGATTGCGTGACATTCGCCTTTGCGGAACCACTGAAGCGTCCGAATGGATACGGGCAAGTCCGGACTCGTCCGCAGGACACAAACTGGACACCGCAGCAAAGCGAGCATGCTAAGTAGTTGATATTGTTGGCGCGCCCTACGGGAATCGAACCCGTGTTTTCGCCGTGAAAGAGACGCTCTAATGTCTATGAGCGTCTATCCCCGTACAGCATTTCCGTTTGCAGTCAGATACATAGCTCATTGCAGCCTAGGCTTGTCTATGGGCGTATAGGGACGCATA
Organism: Methylobacterium sp. E-066; assembly: GCF_022829635.1. Taxonomy (GTDB): domain Bacteria; phylum Pseudomonadota; class Alphaproteobacteria; order Rhizobiales; family Beijerinckiaceae; genus Methylobacterium. The sequence goes on along the minus strand of NZ_JAKSYO010000215.1, from coordinate 5,341 downwards.
TTGGACATCTGTTGGACAACGCTTGCAGAGGAGCCCCACCGTGGCCCGCAGTGTTCGTGACGCCAACCTTGAGACTCGCACCGCTCGCCAGCGGCTGCAGCCGCGCGGGAAGCCGTACTACCGCACGCTGGAGCCGGGCCTGCACCTCGGCTACCGCCGGCCGCTGAAGGGCGCCGGCAAGTGGGTCGCCCGCCACTACATCGGCGAACGCGATTACGAGGTCGAGACGCTGGCCGTAGCCGACGACTTCTCGGACCCGGATGGCGTCGCCGTGCTGAGCTTCCGACAGGCGCAGGATCTGGCTCGCTCCCGGATGGTCCAGCGGGCGCATAGCGCCGCTGGAAAGACTGGGCCGCTCACCGTCCGCGACGCGGTGAACGCCTACGTCGACTTCCTCGACGCCAATCGGAAGACCGGTGTCGATGCCCGCAAGAGGGCAGGGGCCCATATCCTGCCGATCCTTGGGGACATTGAGGTGGAGGCACTCACCACCAAGCAGCTTGAGACGTGGCTCACCGACATGGCGAAGGCTGCGCCCCGGATCCGGACGAAGGCTGGCAACGAGCAGCGCTATGGGGAGATGGCGGTCGATGATGAGACGAAGCGGAAGCGCCGTTCGTCGGCCAACCGAACCCTGACGATCCTGAAGGGCGCGCTGAACCGTGCCTGGAGGGGAGGGGGCATCTCCTCGGATCTGGCTTGGCGCCGCGTCGAGCCCTTCGAGAACGTGGATGCCGCCCGCGTGCGCTACCTGAAGATCGCCGAGGCCAAGCGCCTGATCAATGCCGCCGAGCCGGGCTTCCGTGCCTTGGTTCAAGCCGGTTTGGAGACCGGTGCCCGCTACGGCGAACTGTGCGCCCTAGAGGTCCGCGACTTCAACCCAGACTCGGGCACCGTCGCGATCCGCACCTCGAAATCGGGCAAGCCCCGCCACATCGTGTTGACGGACGACGGCGCAGCGTTCTTCGCCTGCCACGTAGCCGGCCGTCCTAGCACCGCACGCATGTTCGTAAAGACCAACGGTGAGCCGTGGGCTGCCTCGCATCAACTTCGGCCGATGGCGGACGCTTGTGCCAACGGCAGGATCACGCCTCCGATCGGATTCCACGGGCTGCGACATACCTGGGCTTCGCTGTCCGTCATGGCCGGCGTCCCGCTGATGGTGGTGTCCCGCAACCTCGGTCACGCCGACACCCGCATGGTTGAGAAACACTACGGGCATCTCGCGCCGAGCTACGTTGCCGACGCGATCCGGGCTGGCGCACCGAGATTTGGCACAGGGGCTAACAACGTCGAGACGATGCAGTCGGTGCGATGACAATCACACCGGCATTTCTACCAGAAGAGTTGATCAGCCTTGAGCAAGCACGCGACGAAGTTGGTGCTGCGATCTTAGGCACGCTGCTCGTGAGCAATCGGCTTAAGGCCCTATGTTTCGACCCGTTCGGCCATTGCACCCCAATACATTCGACAGTTTGGGGAACGGACGCTGGCAGGCAGATCATGGATGCGGGGGTCGTGCCGTTCGGCATTGCTCAGCAAGTCGGCATTCAGAATTATCGAGACGAAGACATCGGTACTTATGTAGATAAACACGCTCTATTTGCGAATATCGAAGTCGTGACTGAGGACGATGAGTCTGCCAAGGTGGAGGAGAAGCCGAAGAACAAAGGCGGCCGCCCATCCGCCGATTGGGACGCGGTTTTTATTGCCGCTGCGTGCCACATTGCGACTGACGGTCTTCCTGCAACTCAGAGCGAGTTCATCGGAGTGCTTCAGGAAAAGCTTGGCGCGAAGGCGCCAGGCGACACTCAAATGAAAGAGCGGATTGGCCCGCTCTTCAACGCAGTCAGAAAGGCGCTGACTACAGGTTAGCCGGAAATCAATCGCCTTGAGTTTCCGACGGTTTCCGACGGTTTCCGGCTGACGTCATCCAACACCGTCTCTTACTCATGTGCACCGCCACAGACAAAGGCAGGTGCATAGATGCAAGTCTGGACAATCCCCGAGTGGTGCGCGCACCGGAAGATCTCCCGCGCAACCTTCTACAACCTGATCAAGGCCGGCAAAGCGCCGCGTACCATGAAGTTTGGCAACTCCGTCCGAATCTCGGCGGAGGCTGATCTGGAATGGCTGCGCGCGTGTGAGGCGGAGTCTGCCTCGCGGACCAAGGATGCCGCTTAGCGTGCAAAAGAAAACCTGCGCTCAGCGCGGGCCGAGGCAGGTTTCCTTGATTTTCGCTTCGCAGGCCGACACTCAAGGAAATACTCCCGCCCCCGCCTTTCGGCAAGATCTGTATCTCGCCGCACGCTACGGTCTGACGCCGGCCGTCGCCTCCGCCATCGCCGAGTTGGCGTTCACGGTGACTGACCGTTGGGGGCGCGCATGAGCGCCCCCACCCTCAACCCCAACGATTACGCCTATGGCGACCCGGACAAGTACCGGGCCCACATCGCCGAGTTGATGGCCCTCGTCAGCATGCGTGCCAACATGGCCGGCGACTATGCGGCCATGCGCGACGACGCCGGCCTCCGGTACTCGATGAAGTGCGCCGCGGCCGAATTCCGCGCTGCCTTAAACTTGCTCGGCGATCTAACCGAGCAGTTGGAACGCGAGCGCCAGCGGCGGCAGCCCGCGCCTGCCTCCCAACCCCATTCGAATCAGGAGGCGCGCGTATGAAGGCGCAGCATTTCGCTGCCGAGGTGTCTCGCCTCGGCTCGGCCGCCGATGACCACCGTCACGGTGATCGTACCAAACCTAACGGCGCCAACGGCACTATCGGCACAGGGGGGTCTGGTTCCTGGCCGGACCCCGACCTGAGCCTGCTCGGTACCGGGCGGCGCTCGCCGCCAGCCTTCCCTCTCCATCTGCTCGGCCCCTGGGCCGGGTGGTGCGAGCGCAAGGCCAAGGGTGCGTCCGCGCCGGTGGACTATGTGGCGGTGGCCCTGCTCGCCAGCGTCGGCGCCACCATCGCCAACGTGCGCTGGCCCCAGGCTGGTACCGCTTGGTCGGAGCCGCCGGTCCTGTGGTGTGCCGAGGTAGGGCCGCCGTCCTCATCCAAGTCTCCGAGCATGGATGCGGCCTTCAACCTCGTGCGCTTCGCCGAGGATCGGATGGCCGACGGCTTCGAGCAGGTTCAGCAGGAGCACGCCACCGCCAAGCAGGCCTGCGAGGCTCGGGTCGAGGCGTGGAAGATCGAGGTCCGCACCGCCGTGAAGAACGGCGACCCGCCGCCCGCGATGCCGCCCGACGCGCAGGAGCCGCCCGCGCCGGTTCGGCCGCGGATCCGGGTGGCGGATGCCACGGTCGAGGCGCTGGGCGCCTTGGCGGCTGGCCTGCCGCGCGGCCTGCTGCTCGTGCGGGACGAACTGGCCGGCTGGCTCGGCGCCTTCGATAAGTACGGCGGCGGCGGCTCTGACCGGGCGTTTGCGATCGAGATGTATGGCGGGCGCGCCTACGTCGTCGACCGGATGAAGAACCCGGAGCCGCTACGGATCCGGCATCTCAGCATCGGCGTGCTCGGCGGCGTTCAGCCGGACAAGCTGGAGATGATCCTGAATGGGCCCGACGACGGGTTGGCTTCCAGGCTGCTCTGGGCATGGCCTGAGACGAAGCCGGACTTCAACCTAGCCCGCGGCGCGCAGGACGACGGGCCGATGCAGCGCGCGTTCGCCCGGCTCACCGATCTGCTGCAGTTCCATGACGAGTTCGGGCACCCGGAGCCGGTCTTGGTGCCGCTCGCCCGCGATGCGGAGGATCGGCTGGAGGCGTTCGCCCGGGACATCGTCGAGCGCTGCCACGTGGCCAGCGGCCTGCTCGCTGGTACGCTCGGCAAGGCCCGCGGGCACGCTCTGCGCCTGTCCGCCGTGCTGGAGTTCCTGTGGTGGTGCGGCGGCTCCGATCAGGCCGAGCCGCAGGTCGTCTCAGCGGACGCGGTCACCGCGGCGGCCGACCTGTTGAACGCCTACTTCCTGCCGATGGCCGAGCGGGTTTTCGGCGACGCCACGATTCCGATGGTGGAGCGGCGCGGGATGCTATTGGCACAGCACCTCCGGCAGAACCGGCTGCCCGAGTTCAACGCCCGCGAGCTCCGACGCCAGGTCGGCGGCATGCTGCGGGACGCGGCCGACATGGAGGCTGCTTGCAAGCAGCTCGTAGAGGCGGGGCTGATCCGGCCGCGCTTCACCCGGGCCGGCGAGGTGAAGGGCCGGAAGTCTCAGAGTTACGAGGTTCACCCGGAGGTCGCCGTCACCCGCCCTTTTGCCGATAGCTCGGTTCCTGAGCGATCTTACCCCCCTGTGCCAATAGTGCCATTAGCGCCAATAGCTCCAAAAACTGACCTAACGGCACAAACGGCACAAACGGCACAGGGGGGTAAGATAAATTCGGACGCGCGTGAGATCGGGCGCGTGTTGGAGGAAATGATCACGCCGATGCTCGATCACCTCGTGGAGGTAGCCGACCGGGCGAAGGTCCGCGGAACGATGGTGGCGTCAGACCCAAAACGTCGGTCGAAGCGCACCAACAAGCATATCGTGACGGTGTTCACGATCTCCGCCATCTCGCGCTGCGTGAAGGCTAGCGCGGGGCCGCTGGTGAGCTTGGAGGACAAGCTCGACATCACGCCCCCGCACAAGCGCTCCATCAGAGCCGATCTGCTTGGCCGTGAGGCCCACACCATAATGGGCTGCGGGGGCAACTGGCCTTGCTGGATCGCAGTCGTCGAAGGCGATCAAAGAGGCCGTGGCTATCCAGCCAATCCCGACTCCTTCGACGCTTGGTTCAGGGGCTGGACCACAACCAAGGGCATCGTGGTCGTCGGCGACTGGCGCGAGGAAGCACGGAACGACGGCGGGCTGGAGTGGCTGAAGCGCGCGGCGGCGGAGTGACTGCGCTCGGATCGCAGCCCGGCATCATTCATTAGCAACGGAGGATTCGTGATGACCCATTCCAATATCGCCGGTGCGATCAACGCCGCTCATGCCGGTGTCGAGGCTGCCAAGCGCGAGGGCGCCCGGTACGCCGTCGAGTGCGGCCGGCTGCTCGACCAGGCCAAGGAGACTGGCCCGCACGGTGGTTGGGACGCCTAGATGCGGTTGAACACCACGGTCTCACCCAGGACGGCGCAGCTCTACATGCGGATCGCTCGGCACGTGGAAGGCGACCCGGCAAAAGCGCAACGCGTTGCGGGTTTGAGCGGGCGGGAGGCCGCGGCCGAGGCGACCGGACCAAAGCGCACGGCGGCGGCGCGCAAGCTCATGTCGCCGGAGGTCGAGCACGACTTCACTGAGTTGAAGCAGGTCTGGGACGAAGCGAAGGACAACCCTGATTGGCAGGAAGG
>NZ_JAKSYO010000213.1 GCF_022829635.1 Methylobacterium sp. E-066 | reverse complement strand
GGAGAGGGGCGGGATGAGCCCTCGCCCTCGAGCTGGGTGTCGCCAGCCGGTCAGGCCGGGCTCGGCTGCGGGATCGGGAGGAGCTTTGCGAGCTTCCTCAGGTTCTGGGCGGCGGCTGCGAGGTGGAACTCGTCTCTTGCTCCGTTCGGCCCTCGCAGCCGGAGGCGGTCCAGCTTCAGGATACGCTTGAGGTGGGCAAACAGCATCTCAACCTTCTTGCGCTCGCGCCGCGAGGTTTTGCCTTCCTCGGAGCGCGCGATGTCGCGGGCCATGTCCCGCGCGCCCTCGTAGATCGAGCGCGGAACCTTACGCACCGCCTCGTTCGGGCAGCACCGCGCCTTCAACGGGCATGGCGCGCAGTCGAACTTGCTCGCGCGGTACAGCAGCGTCGCCCCGTCATTGACTAGGGTGCCGGTCGTGGTCAGCACTTGGCCCGCCGGGCAGCGGTAGACGTCGCCCGGCTGGTCATAGGTAAAGTCGGCGCGTGAGAAGGTGCCGTCGGTGCGGGCCGACTTGTCGAACACGCTGATATGCGGCTCGATGCCCTGCTCGTAGACGAGCCAGCCCAGCATCGCGGCCGAACCGTAACCGCTGTCGCCGGCAAGCCGGGCCGGATAGAGGTCGAAGCGCTCGCGCGAACGCGCGATCATGCGTTTAGCCGCTGTGACCTCGGCTTGCCGGATGGCCGTGGTCGCCTCGACGTCGACGATGATCGCGTGGTCGAGGTCGATCAGATAGTTGGCTGTGTAGGCGAAGAACGCCTGCCCGCCGTGCGCTCCGGTCCAGCGCGCGGCCGGATCGGCGGGCGAGATGAACTTGGGCGGCACCGGCGTTGCGGCCCCGAAGGCGGCCTCGTCGAGGACGGCGAGGTACTCCTGAGCGGCGCGGCTCACGACCTCAGGCGGCAGGCCGGCAGAGCCTTCGACCCCCTTCTGCCGATTGGCATCGGCTCTGATCAGGCTGCCATCGACGGCAAAGCCTTCGCCACCCACGAGGCCCTCGGCGATGCAGCGAGCGAGCACAGTCTCGAACAGACGACGCAGGAGGTCACTGTCGCGGAAGCGGCCATGGCGGTTCTTTGAGAAGGTGGAATGATCCGGCACCCGGCCGTCGAGTCCGAGCCGGCAGAACCAGCGGTAGGCGAGGTTGAGGTGGACCTCGTCGCACAGCCGGCGCTCCGAGCGGATGCCGAGGCAGTAGCCGACGATCAGCATGCGGATCATCAACTCGGGATCGACGGAGGGGCGGCCCGTCGAAGCGTAGAACGGGGCTAGCTCCTGGCGCAGGCCGGCAAGGTCGACGAAGCGGTCGATGGAGCGAAGCAGATGGTCGGCGGGAACGTGAGTGTCGAGCGAGAACTCGTAGAACAAGGCACCCTGCTCGACTTGCCGAGGTCCCATCATCTGCTTCGATCTCCGTCTCTCGACAGGAGTGAATCACCTCATCACAACCGCTGCAACACCCGAGTTTTTCAACAGAATCGA
>NZ_JAKSYO010000212.1 GCF_022829635.1 Methylobacterium sp. E-066 | reverse complement strand
GGCAGACACACGACGTCTTCGAGCATCACAAGGCTATGGGGACCGGAAAGTGGGTGAAGTTCGTCCGCAGGGGCGACAAGAAAGAGGCCTACCGGCTGATCGAGGAAGCGATGGAGCGGGCGACGGCCAAGAAAGCCTGAGGCTACAAGGAGCCAGATCTCCGCTTCATCCTGAGGTGCCGGGCGATCGCCGATCGTTCGGCGTCGAAGAGGCCCTCCGGACGGCTCAGCGAGCGCTGGAGGGCTGCGTCGAGGCCCGCTGACGCGGGCAGCTCAGGATGAGGTCGAGGGTGAGATCACCCGAAGTCCTATAGAGCCCCTTCCCTTGATGGGACGAGCTCGCTGATCTTTCTTATTCACCCGTCGATGCGGCGCAGGCCAGCCTTGTAGCGCCGGGCGTTCTCGACGTAGCGCTGGGCCGCCTGGCGCAGGCCCTCCACCGCCTCGGCGTCGAGGGTGCGCACGGCCTTGGCCGGGGCGCCGACGATCAGGCTGTTGTCCGGAAACTCCTTGCCCTCGGTGACCAGTGCGTTGGCCCCGATCAGGCAGCCCCGGCCGATCCTGGCGCCGTTCAGCACCGTCGCGCCCATGCCGACGAGGCTGCCGTCGCCGATCGTGCAGCCGTGGACGATGGCGCCGTGGCCCACCGTAACATCGGTACCGATCACCAGCGGAAAGCCGGGATCGACATGCATAATCACGCCCTCCTGCACGTTGGTCCGGTCGCCGATGCGGATCGGCTCGTTGTCACCGCGCAAGGCCGCGCCGAACCAGATGCCGACATCGAGGCCGAGATGGACGCGGCCGACCACCTGGGCGTCCGGGGCGATCCAGACCCGATCGGGATCGGCAAGCTGCGGCACGTGATCGTCGAGGGCGTAGAGCGGCATGGCTGGCTTCCGTCCCGGGGGGGCTCATCGGTCGGCGTCGAGGCCGACGATGGGCATCGCCTGTCGCCGGAATGGCACAGGTCCGGCCTCGCTGCCAATGCTAGGCTGAACGCTCAACCGGACGCGAGGCGCAGGCGTGAAACGGATCGCGGCATCGATCGGCCTCGCGGGCCTGCTGCTGGCGCAGGCCGCTGCGGCGGCGGATTGGCATGACGGCGCACGGGTCGGCGGCTTTCGGGCGACCTGCGAGGATCTCGCGACCTTCTGCTTCGCGGATGCCTGCGGGGGCGATCAGATCGAAGCGGCGGAGACCTGCCGGGCGCGCTGCCCGAGCGCCGTGATCCTCGATGTGCTTCCAGCCGCCTGCCGCATCCCGAATGCCCTGCCTGGACCCGTCCTTCGGCGACGCGGTTGAGGCCACAGCATGATCCGGTCAGGCCCCGAGGGCGGCCGGATCAATCGATGTGAGAAAAAATCCTCGTTCCTGCGGCAACAAAACGCGGGGCGCAGCATTGAACATGCTCCAACGGCTCAACAGCAAGCATGTCAACACGGACCGTTGCTCGCACAGGCGCGAGACCGGAAGCCATGATTATGATCAATGACGATCTGAACCCGCCCCGTGTGGGCTTGAACGCGCATCCTATTCTTTACGGGGTCGCCGCTGGTCTAGCGGCGTTGTTTCCTCCGGTGATGTCCCATGCCCAGGCCGGGACCGACCAGGATTCAGCGCCTGACGCGGTCGAGGAGCAGGACCCGCGCGACGGCGAGTGATCCGGCCCGCGTCTCGCGGTGTTGCCCGTCCCCCGAGCGTCAGGCGGCGAGCCGTGCAATCAGCAACAGCGTTGCCACGGCCGACACGGCGGCGGCGAGCCAGAGAGCGGGCGCGTGGAACGCGGGCGGCGCGGTGAAGCGCGCGGGCCGCGATACGCCGGGGCGCAGAATCTCCTCGCGTCCGAAACCGATCCCGATGGCCATGCGCGCCTCCTCGATGTCCGAGGAGAAAAGGCCGGCGGCCCTCAAGAGCGTCTGAATCGGGGGCCGGGTTCGCGCGGCGTGGTGAACCCGGCCTTAAAGCGGCGACGGCCTCACCACCCCATCCCACCCGCGACCTCATCCTAACGAGCGTCCGCACAGCAGAAGCCTTGAAGGAGCCCTCCAGGCGTCTCGGTGAGCCCTGAAGTCCTCCTTCCGGGCTGCTGCGCGGCCTCTCAAGACGAGCGGTGAGATGTGGCGGCTTGTGGCGTCCCTAGCCGTCCCGCAACGGAAATCATGCAGCCAAACGAGCGCTCAAAGCGCCCGGTCGAACTTCAACTCGCCGTTCGGGCTCTTCAGCACCAGCTGGGAGCCGACCAGATCCCATACCGCCGCCGTGCGCAGGGCGACGAAGAACGCCTGCTCGGAGGCCGCGAGGCCCTTGTCGCAGCTCTTCTTGGTCAGCGCGAGCGGACCGACCGCGAGGTGCTGGTCCTTCAGCGGGAAGGCGGTGGCCGCGAAGGTGTTGCAGCCGCCGTAGCCGCGGGCGCGGTACTGCTTGTCGATGATGAAGCTCGGCCGGTCGCCGCCGGTGAACGGCTTGCCGTTGAGGCTCACAGCCGTCCAGGTCGAGTCGAGCGGGAAGATCTTCTCGCTCGCCTTGGTGCCGGGCACGTATTGCGGCTTCTTCTCTTCCTCGCCGCCGGGGCGACGGTTGCCGCGGCCGAAGCCCGTGGGCGCGCCGCCGCCCATCTGGGCCTGGGCCTGGGTCGCTGCGGTCAGGTCCACGGCCATCACGGCACAGGCCAAGGTGGCGATCAGCACCGCTCTCATCGTTCTGCCCCTCAAACGCGCGCACACGGCGCTTAACTCATCGTCCATCCGGGGGCGCCGCGCCAACGACGCATGCCGGCCCGACGCCCGTGATTCGCGCGTCGAGGCCGCCCCGAACCCATACGCCCCCGCGGATGCGACGGAATTTCAGCACAATTATGGTCGCGGCGCATCGCGCGGCGCCCGGAAACGATCCGCGGCGGATATCGTTGTTGGTCACAGCACGGGATGGAGGACGACGTGGCAGGATCTGACGAGGGCGGGCAGGCCGGGGCGAGCGCGCCCGCGATGAGCCCGGCGCAGTCGCGGGCGGCACGGGGTCTGCTCGGATGGTCCGAGGCGGAGCTCGCCGCCAAGGTCGGCCTCGACGAGCGGTTCGTGCGCGACTTTGAGAGCGGCTACGGCGACCCGCCGAGCGGGCAGATCGAGGCCCTGCGCAGCGCCCTGTGCGCGGCGGGCGCGGTGTTCGACGATGCGCCGAATCCCGGTGTCCACCTCGCCGCCCAGGCCACGGCCGACGAGGGCGTCCGGCTCGGCGCGCTCACCACCGAGAACGATCGCTAGGGGAGGTCCGGGCGGCCGCTCATGACGCGTTCAGCCGCAGGAGCCGAAAGCTGAGCGCCTTGATCCGCCCGCCGTCCCAGGAGCGATCCGTGACCGTTCACGTCAGCCCCACGATCCGCAACGGCGCGCCTGCCGCATTCGCGACGGGACCACGCTGATGCGGGCCGACGCCTTCCTGGCGGCTGCCGACGCGCTTCCGGTGGCGGACCTCGGCACCCTGGTGGAGCGGGGCGGCCTCTTGGTGGTCGCGCCCCATCCCGATGACGAGAGCCTGGGCTGCGGCGGCCTGATCGCGGCGGCGCGCGCCGCCGGGCGGGACGTGCGCCTTGTGGTGGTCAGCGACGGCTGCGGCTCGCACACCCACTCCGAGCTGTACCCGCCGGACAAGCTGCGGACTTTACGCGAGGCGGAGACGCTCCGGGCGGTGGCGATCCTCGGCTTGGCCGCGGAGGCCGTCACCTTCCTGCGCCTGCCCGACGCCCACGTGCCGAGCACTGGCCCCGAGGCCGAGGCGGCCGCCCATGCCGTCGCGCAGGCCGCCACTGCCTGCGAGGCCGGCGCGGTGTTCGTGACCTGGCGGCACGATCCCCATTGCGACCACAAGGCGTCGGCCGCCATCGTCGGGCTGGCCCGGCCGCAGATGCCGGATGTCACGGTCTACGAATACCCGGTCTGGGGCTGGACCTTGCCGCCCGAAACTGAGGTCGGTCCGGCACCGCAGGGCTTGCGCCTTGATGTCTCGGCCTATCGGACGACCAAGGCCCGAGCGGTTGCGGCGCACGAATCGCAGACCACCGACCTGATCTCGGACGATCCCACGGGTTTTCGCCTGGAGCCCGCGATGATCGACCGGCTCTGCGGGCCCTACGAACGCTTCGTCAGGATCCCCGCATGAGCCGCGCGACCGAGACTTTGCCGGTGGATTATTTCGCCGGCATCTACGCCAGCGATCCGGATCCCTGGCAGTTCACGAGTTCGGCCTACGAGCGCGACAAGTACGCGGCGACGCTGGCCTGCCTGCCGCGGCCGCGCTACCGTGCCGCCTTCGAGCCGGCCTGCGCCATCGGGGTATTCACCCGCGCCCTGTCTGAGCGCTGCGACCGCCTCCTGGCCAGCGACCTGATCCCGGCCGCCGTGGAGGCCGCCCGGGCCCGCTGCGCCGACAGGCCGACGATCGAGATCCGCCAGGGCGCCGTGCCGGCGGATTGGCCGGAGGGCCGGTTCGACCTGATCGTGCTGTCCGAGTTCCTGTATTTCCTCGCCGCGCCCGATCTCGCAGAGCTGGTCCGCCGCGTCGGCGATGCCATCGAGCCCGGCGGCGACTTGGTGCTGGTCCACTGGATCGGCGAGACCGACTATCCGCAATCGGGGGACGAGGCCGCCGAGAGCTTCATCGCGCAGGCCGCCCCGTTCGCGCGCCTGCTGCACCAGGACCGGACGGACAAATATCGCCTCGACGTGCTGCGCGCCGGAGCATCCCTGTGAGCACCACGGTCATCACCCTCAACAAGGGCCGGGGCGCGCATCTCGCGCGGCTGCTCGAGGGCCTGGCACGGGGCACGCCGCCCGAGGCCTGCATCATCATCGAGATCGGCGGCGACGATGCCCCCCTGCCGGACCTGCCGTTCCCGGTCGAACGCGTTCCGTTTCCGCGGGACGGCCTGCCGCTCGCTTCCGCGCGCAATGCCGGACGCCGGGCGGCCCGGACCGACACGCTGGTCTTCCTCGACGTCGATTGCATTCCGTCCCGTAGCTTGGTCGCCGGCCTGTCCCGGGCGGTGGCCGAGCAGGACGGCCTGATCTGCTGCGAGATCGGGTATCTGCCGGCCGGCGCCGTACAGGACGGCTGGCAGGAGGCCGAACTCGACCGGCTCGGCCATCCGCACCCGGCGCGCGCCTTCCCGCCCCCCGGGCTCGTGGCGTCGGCGCCGCAGCCGGGCCTGTTCTGGTCGCTGGCCTTCGCGGTGCGGGCCGCGACCTACGACCGGATCGGCGGCTTCGATGAGTCCTTCTCCGGCTACGGCGCGGAAGATACCGACCTGGCGTTCCGGGCGGACAAGGCCGGCGTGCCGATCCTGTTCCTCGGCGGACCGCGGGCCTACCACCAGCACCATGGAAGCTACGACCCGCCGCTCCAGCATTTTCGCGACATCGTCGCCAACGCTGCCCGCTTCCAGGCCCGCCACGGCTTCTGGCCGATGGACGGCTGGCTCGACGGGTTCGCGCGGCTCGGCCTGATCGCAGCCGACCGGTCCAACGGGATCGTGGTCCACCGCGACCCGACGCCGGTCGAGATGGCGGCGGCGCGGCTGCCGGATGCGCGGCCGTTCTGACACAAGCAGCGCCTACGATAGAGACCAGCCCGGTGGGACTGCAGAGTCCAAATTGTCGATCGGGCGCCGGCAGTGAGCCGAAACAACGAGGTCTGGATGCGCGGCCGAGCTATCGATGCGATCGTCCGCCTCATCCTAGATCTCCGGCCGAGTCATCCGCTGCGCATTGCGATTGACGGCAGAACGTCCTCCGGCAAGACGACCTTGGCCGACGAGATCGCGACCGAGACACGGGACCATGGCCGCAGTGTCATTCGAACCAGCATCGACGGCTTTCATCGCCCGAAGGCCGAACGCTATTCGCGCGGTCGCAGGTCAGCAGAAGGATACTATTACGATGCGCGGGACCTGACTGCGATCAAGGACTTGCTTCTACGCCCTCTCGGCCCGCAGGGTGACCTGCTCTATAGAACGGCGAGCTTCGATCTCGAATTAGATCGTCCCATAGATGCGCCACGGCATAAGGCCGAAGCCGGCAATATCCTGATCGTGGATGGCACGTTCCTGCAGCGGCCGGAATTGCGGGCTGAATGGGATCTGATCATCTTCGTCGACGTGCCCGTAGAATTGGCACGTGCCCGCGGCGCCGATCGGGATGCCGAGCGCCTCGGGGGTCCCGAAGAGTCTCAAGCAATCTATCGCGAGCGCTATCTACCGGCTTTCGCAATCTACGAAACTTATTGCGACCCGAAAACAGGTGCGCACATCGTCTTTGAGAACGCTAATTTCGAAAGCGCAAAAGCACACATTCAACGCTTGCCCGAATTGAGCTGATACCAGCTCAACGAGCGCGGCAACTTCCGACGGCCCACATCTTCGACGGCGGTGAAAAATGGGTCCTGGGAAAACCCCAAGACCCATTTTAGACCTGCCGAAGCTCACGCCTTCATCGCATCCGCCTTCTCGATCAGCGCCTCGGCCATGCGGATCGACGCGATGTCGATCAGGCGGCCGTCGAGGGAGACGGCGCCGCGGCCAGCCTTGGCGGCCTCCCGCATGGCCTCCAGGATGCGGCGGGCCTTGGTGACCTCGGCCTCGGACGGCGTGAACACCTCGTTGGCGAGGTCGATCTGGGACGGGTGGATCGCCCACTTGCCCTCGAAGCCCAGCGCCGCGCAGCGCTTGGCCGCCGAGCGGTAGCCGTCCGGATCCGAGAAGTCGCCGAACGGGCCGTCGATCGGGCGCAGGCCGTAGGCGCGGCAGGCCACCAGCATGCGGTTCTGGGCGAACAGCCACGGATCCTGCCAGTGGGTCTGCCGGTTGCCGGCCTCGTCCTTGTCGGTGAGCACCGAGTAATCCGGGTTCACGCCGCCGATCACCGTGGAGCGGGCGCGGGTCGAGGCAGCGTAGTCGGCCACACCGAAGGACATCGCCTCCAGGCGCTTCGACGACTGGGCGATCGCCTCGACGTTGGCCATGCCGAGGGCGGTCTCGATCAGCACCTCGAAGCCGATCTGCTTGTCGCGCTTCTTGGCCTGCTCGATCTGGGTGACCAGCACGTCGATGGCGTAGACGTCGGCCGGCACGCCGACCTTGGGGATCAGCACCATGTCGAGCCGCGGACAGGCTTCGACGATGTCGACCACGTCGCGGTACATGTAGTGGGTGTCGAGACCATTGATGCGGATCATCATGGTCTTGTTGCCCCAATCCAGGTCGTTCAACGCCTGGATGATGTTGGTGCGGGCCTTCTCCTTGTCGTCGGGAGCGACCGCGTCCTCGAGATCGAGGAAGATCACGTCGGCGGCCGAAGACGCCGACTTCTCCATGAAGGTCGGGTTGGAGCCCGGGACGGCGAGTTCGGAACGGTGCAGGCGCGGCTTGGCCTGCTGGATCAGGGTGAAGCTCATGGGTGTTTCTCTCTCCTGGTAACGGTTCTGATGCCGCCGGGGTGCGTGGGGATCGCCCTCCGGGAACAAGATGGGTCAGGTGTGGGGCACCGACAGGGCGCCTCGCCTCACCCCGTCGAGCCGAAGCCGACCGCGATGCAGTTGATCGACAGCAACAGGGCGGATTTCACCGCCTCGCGCCGGTCCTCGTCGGTCTCGGCGCGGTAGCGGGCCAGCAGTTCGACCTGCTCGCGGCCGACCTGGTTGATGGTCGGCAGCCGGCCTTTCAGCCGGTCGCGGAACAGCGGGAAGCGTTCGGCCAGCTCGGTTCCGCCGCTCACCCGCAGCACCATCTCGCGGGTCAGCGCGTACTCGGCCTCGATCATCGAGAAGATCCGGTCCCGGATGCCCGCGTCGGGGACGAGGCCGGCATAGGCGCGGGCGATGTCGAGATCGACCATCATCAGGGTCTTCTCGACCTCGTCGAGGACCAGGCGGAACACCCGGGACTCCTGGAACAGCCGCTTCAGGGTCGCCTCGCCGTCCCGCCCGCGCACGTCGAGGAAGCTCGCGAGCCCCGAGCCGACCCCGTACCAGCCGGTGACCACGTGCCGGTTCTGAGACCAGGCGAACACCCAGGGGATCGCCCGGAGATCCGAGAGCGAGCGGGCGCCGAACCGGCGGGCCGGCCGCGAGCCGATGTTCAGGAGCGCGATCTCGTCCAGCGGGCTGGCCGACTGGAAGTAATCGACGAGGCCGTCGGTCTGGAGCAGCCGGACATAGGCCGCGCGCGAGGCACCGGCCAACGCCTCCAGGGCGTCGTCGTGGCCGACACTCGCCCGCTCGCCGTCGCCCGCCAGGGCATGCTCGAACACCGAAGCGGCGAGCAGCTCCATCTGGTAGGCGGCGGTGCCGCGGTTGGCGTATTTGAACGAGACGACCTCGCCCTGCTCGGTGGTGCGGAACCGCCCACGGATCGAGCCCGGCGGCTGGGCCATGATGCCCCGATGGGTCGGCACGCCGCCTCGGCTCACCGAGCCGCCGCGCCCGTGGAAGAACGCGATGCCGACGCCGAGCTCCTGGCCGAGGCGAGTCAGCTTGCTCTGCGCCTTGTACAGCTCCCAGTTGGCGGCGACGAAGCCGCCATCCTTGTTGGAGTCGGAATAGCCGATCATCACCTCCTGCACGCCGCCCTGCCAGCGGGTCGAGCGGCGCACCACCGGCACGGTGAGGAGTTCGCGCATGATCGCCGGGGCGGCACGCAGGTCGTCGATGGTCTCGAACAGGGGCGCGATCGCGAGCGGGCAGATCTCCGGGCGGATGTCCGGGCCGGCGGCGTCGAGGAACACGCCGGCCTCCTTGGCCAGCAGGTAGGCGCCCAGCACATCCTCCACGGAGCGGGTCATCGACAGGATGAAGGCGCCGAACGCCTCCCGGTCGAGGCTCTCGCGCATCTCGGCCACCAGCGCGAAGGTCGCCAGGGTCTCGCGGGCGGCGTCGGGCAGGTTCTCGAAGGAGCGCTCCGGGTCGCGGGGCCGGACCAGTTCCGCGTCGAGCCATTGCCGCCACGCCGCCGAGCCGAGCGCCGGGGGCTCGCCCTCGCCATTGCGCTGGCGCCAGAGCGCCTGCAGCGTCTCGGTGGTCCGGGTGGTGTTCTCGCGCAGATCCAGCCTGACCGTGGAGAACCGGAAGATCTCGACCATGCGGCGGACCGGCCGGACCAGGTCGCGGCCGAGCGCGCCGCATTTGGCATCGTCCAGCCCGCGCTCGAGCACGCGCAGGTCCTCGATCAGGCCGTCGGCGCTGGCATAATCCGGCCCGGACGGGTGCTCGCCCTCATTGCGGGCGATGGTCGCGTCGAGCTTGCGCAGGACGCAGGTGAGATACTGGCGATACGGCTCGCCGGGATTGCGCCGGGCGATGGCCCGGGCCTGACCGCTCTCGGCGAGCTGCCGGTCGAGTTCCTGGCGGAACGTCTCGGGCAGCGGCAGCGCGCGCTCGGTGAGCGAGAGCGTCCGGCCGAGCTCGCGCACGCCGTCCCGGTAGCGGTTGAGCGAGGCGAGCGCGTTGCGGTGCAGGGCCTGCCGGGTGACCGCGGCGGTGACGTAGGGATTGCCGTCCCGGTCGCCGCCGATCCACGAGCCGAATTGGAAGAACGGCGGCACCTTGAACGGCGTGCCGGGATAGGCCTCGGCCAGGGACTCCTCCAGGGTGTCCATGGTCTCGGGCAGCATCTCGAACAGGGTCTCGTCGAAGAAGTGCAGACCCCAGGCGACTTCCCGCTCGACGGTGGCCTTCTCCAGGTGCAATTCGCCGGTCATCCAGACCAGCTCGATCTGGTCGCGCAGCTCGTTCATGAGCCCGTTGCGCTCGCGGTCGGTCCAGCGCGGCATCTCCAGCTCGCGCAGCACCAGGTAGATCCGCCGGAACTTTTCCAGAACCGTCACCCGCTTACCCTCGGTCGGGTGCGCGGTCAGCGTCGGGCGGATGCGCAGGTCGGAGAGCAGCGCCTGGATCTTTTCCGGCGGGACGCCCTGGGCGCGGGCGTCAGCAAACACCTTCGCAAACGAACCGCTCAAGGCCGCCCGTCCCTCCGTGCGCTCGACATGCCGGCGCCGCCGCATCGCGGCGTTCTGCTCGGCGATCGAGATCAGGTGGAACCAGATGCCCTGCACCTGGAGCGCGCGGGCCAGCATCTCCGGCGAGAACCGCGAGATGTCGGCGGTGCCGTGCAGCACAGCTTCGAGATCGGGGTCGTGCCGGCGGGCGACGTCGAGCAGGGCCTGGAACAGGATGTCGAGGGCCTGCTCAGCCGAGGTGCCGGTGATCACCGGCGGCGCGAAGGCGCTGGCTTCCGCAAGAGCGGGGGATGCGTGGAGGGTACGGGTCATGGAGCCACCTTGAGCGCAATGCGCTCCCCTCCCCCTTGCGGGGAGGGGTAGGGGTGGGGGTGGCGCAGGATCCAGCGATCCGGTCCCTTCTGCACCACCCCCACCCTCGGTCCCTCCCCGCAAGGGGGAGGGAAGATTTCAAGCCGCCCGGGCGAGCACGTCGGCGACGGTCTGGCCGAAGGAGCCGGGATCGGGCGCCACGGTGAGACCGTAGGAGCGCATGATCTCGGCCTTCTCGGCTGCGCTGTCGCCGGCCGCCGAGATGATCGCCCCGGCATGGCCCATCCGGCGCCCCTTGGGAGCGGTGAGCCCGGCCACGAACCCGATCACCGGCTTCGACATGTTGTCCCGGATCCAGGCCGAGGCCTCGGCCTCCTGCGGGCCACCGATCTCGCCGATCATCAGCACCGCGTCGGTATCCGGGTCGGTCTCGAACAGGGCGAGGTGGTCGAGGAACGACGAGCCGTTGATCGGGTCGCCGCCGATGCCCACCGAGGTCGAGATCCCGAGGCCGAGCTCCTTGAGCTGCGAGGCGGCCTCGTAGCCGAGGGTGCCCGAGCGCGAGATCACCCCGACATTGCCCTGGAGATAGATGTGGCCGGGCATGATGCCGAGCATCGCCTTGCCGGGCGAGATGATGCCGGCGCAGTTCGGGCCGACCACCATGGTGCGGCGATCCCGCGGGTAGCGCATCAGGTAGCGCTTCACCCGCATCATGTCCTGGGCCGGGATGCCGTCGGTGATCGAGCAGACCAGCCGAAGCCCGGCATCGGCCGCCTCCATGATGGCGTCCGCCGCAAACGGCGGCGCCACGAACGTGATCGACGTGGTGGCGCCGGTGGCGGCCACCGCCTCCTTGACGGTGTTGAACACCGGCAGGCCGAGATGGGTGCGGCCGCCCTTGCCGGGGGTGACGCCGCCCACGACGTTCGTGCCGTATTCCAGCATCTCCTTGGCGTGGAAGGTGCCCTTATCGCCCGTGATGCCCTGGACGATGATCGGGGTGGTCTCGTCGATGAGGATGCTCATGGCGTGGTCTCCCCTCAGCGGTTCTTCTTGGCGGCGTCGCAGGCTTCGACCGCCTTGCGCGCCGCGTCCGACAGGGTGTCGGCGGTGATCAGGTCGAGGCCGCTCTCGGCCAGGATTTTTTGGCCGGCCTCGACGTTCGTGCCGGCGAGCCGAACCACCAGAGGCACGTCGATCTTCACCTCCCGGGCGGCCTGGATCACGCCCTCAGCGACCCAGTCGCAGCGGTTGATGCCGGCGAAGATGTTGACCAGGATCGCCTTGACGTTGCGGTCCGAGAGCACGAGCCGGAACGCCGTCGCGACCCGCTCAGGCGAGGCCCCTCCCCCCACGTCCAGAAAGTTCGCCGGCTCACCGCCCGCGTGCTTGATCATGTCCATGGTCGCCATGGCGAGCCCGGCGCCGTTGACGATGCAGCCGATCTCGCCCTCGAGCCCGATGTAGCTGAGGTTGTGCTCGGCGGCCTGGGCCTCGCGGGGATCACCCTGCGACGGGTCGTGCATGTCGGCGATGCCCGGCCGGCGGAACATCGCGTTGTCGTCGAAGCTCATCTTGGCATCGAGGGCCAGCACCCGGTCGTCCTTGGTGACGACCAGCGGGTTGATCTCCAGCATCGTGCCGTCGCAGTCGCGGAACGCCCGGTAGGCGTTCATGATGGTCTTCACCGCGGCCGAGACCTGCTTGATGTTCAGGCCGAGCTGGAAGGCGATCTCCCGGGCCTGGAACTGCTGCAGGCCCACCGCCGGCTCGACCACCACCTGGATCAGCGCCTCGGGCTCGTTGGCGGCGATCTCCTCGATATCCATGCCGCCGCGCTGGCTGGCGATGACGCGCACGCGCTCGGCCTTCCGGTCCAGCACGTAGCCGAGATAGAGTTCCCGCTCGAACGGGTCGGCGGTCTCGACATAGACCCGCTGGACCGGCTTGCCCTCGGGCCCGGTCTGCAGGGTGACGAGGCGCTTGCCCAGCAGCTCCTTGGCGGCGTCGCGGACCTCGTTGTAGGTCCGGCACAGCTTGATCCCGCCGGCCTTGCCGCGGGCGCCGGCATGGATCTGCGCCTTCACGGCCCAGAACGAGCCGCCGAGTTCGGTGGCGGCATAGACCGCCTGGTCCGGGCTGAACGCGATGGCGCCCTTCGGGACCGCCACACCGAAGCTCGCGAGCAGCTCCTTGGCTTGGTACTCGTGGACGTCCATTCGGCGCCTCCTCCGCGGTCGTTGCCGCCGTTCGACGCTGTCTACTTTAGTTGAATGGGAAGATTACGCCCGTCAAATTTTTTGATCTGTCGGTTTAGGTGACCTTTTTCGCGGCCGCAAAACAAATCGTATCCACTATTGCACTGCAGCATTCCGGCAAAAAGAAAGGCCGGGCGCATGATGCACCCGGCCTTCATTGACGATCCATTTGCGGCACCCGTGGCGGATTCAGCCCGGCTCAGTTCACCTTGGCCTTGACCACCCCGTAGACCTTCTCGGTGAGCGCTCCGGCCTCGGCGAGCAGGCCTTCGAGTTCCTGGAGCCGCTCGTCGGCGAACTCCCGGTCCTCGATCCCCTTGGCATTGACGTAGACGTTCAGCGCCGCGCTGCGCAGGCCGGCATAGGCCGAGAGCACCGCCACGCCGGCATCGGAGACGACGTTGAGATTGCCCTTCTCGGCAGTGATCGCCGCGAGGTCGATCACCGTGCGGCAGGCCCGGCAGCAGGAGAGCGGCACGTCGGTGGCCGTCCGGAGCGCGGCCTGGATCGCCGCGGCCCGGGCCGCCTTCTCGTCGTCGGTGGCCTTGGGCAGGCCGTAGGCGCCCATCACGGCGTCGAAGGCCTGGACGTCCTCGCCGATCATGCCGGTGAGCACGACCCGCAGGCCCTCGGACCGGGCGAGCACGTCCTTCAGTTCGACCTCGACCTCCACGTACTTCTTCTTGCCGATGGTCAGGTTGCAGACCATCGACACCAGGGCCGCGCCCATGGCGCCGGAGATCGCCGCCGCGCCGCCGCCGCCGGGGGTCGGGGCGGCGCTCGCCAGCGCCGTCAGGAACGTTTCGATGCTGTCGCTCTCGGGGGGACGTGTCTCGGTCACCGGCGCCTCCCCTCAGGCCATCGACTTGGCGAGCGCGTAGATCTCCTCGGCATCGAGCACCTGCTCGGTGCTCTCGAAGAGCTGGCCGACGCAGGCCCGGTGCAGCTTGAGCTTCAGCCCGCCGATGCCCAGCGCGCCGAACGCTTTCTTGCCGTTGCGGTCCTTGCCCTTGTCCATCACCTCGATGCCGCCGATCCCGGTCGGGGGCTGGGCGTTGTAGTCGGCGACGATCTCGACGGCCGGATCCTGGGCCCAGGCGGCTTCCGGCAGCAGCTCGACGCCGATGGCGCCGGCCGTGAAGATGAGGTTCTTGCCCTTCACCAGGGCGATGCGCGAGGCCTCGTCCGGCGTCGCGGCGGCCTTCACGCTGACCTTGAAGCGCGCGTTGATCGCGTCGGCGGCGGCCTGGGTCTTGTCCAGCGCGCGGCCCGCGATGGTCACGTCGGCCCCCTCGCCGGCGAGCAGCGCCGCCGAGCGCATGCCGACCGGGCCGGTGCCCGCCAGCACGACGGCACTCTTGCCCTGGAGCGAACCAGCGGCCTTCGCCACCAGGGCGACGCCGGCGGCGGCCGTGGTGTTGGAGCCGTTGGAATCGAGCATGCACGAGACCCGGAACGGGCCGAAGAACCGCTTCTTTACCGCGGCGAACAGCTCCTCGCCCGCAGCCATGCTGCCGCCGCCGACGAAGATCGCCGTCGACTTCTTCTCGGAGCCGCCGCGGGTGTAGATCGTGCCATCGACCAGGGCGCCGACGTTGTCCGGATTCACGCCGCCATAGCCGGTGATGTGATCGGCGCCGCCGTCGTAGCCGACCACCGTGTCGAACACGTTCGGCATCGCATCGGTGTCGAACAGGAACAGCAGCTTTTTCATTTCTTTTTCGATCCTTGTGTCGCGCCCTGCGGCGCTGTCGCTGATTGTCGTTCGCGCCGTGGGCGGATGGGCGCGCCTCTCCTCCCCCTTGCGGGGAGGAGCCGGAGGTGGGGGTGGTTCCGGAATGACCGGAGCGGTGCCGTCTGCACCACCCCCACCCCTAACCCCTCCCCGCAAGGGGGAGGGGAACGCACCCTCCAAAATCCCCCGGCTAACCCTCGACCACGTTCTGCGGCTTGCCGGCGACGAACGCCTCGACGTTGTCGACGAGCTGATCGGCCAGGATCTGCATCGCTTCCTTGCTGGCCCAGGCGACGTGCGGGGTCACGATCAGGTTCGGCAGGTCGGCCTCGCACAGGATGTTGCCGTCTTTCGGCGGCTCCTGCGCGACCACGTCAAAGCCCGCGCCCGCGATGGTCCCGTCCTTGAGCGCGGCGAGCAGGGCGGCCTCGTCCACCAACCCGCCCCGGGCGGTGTTGATCAGGATGGCGTTCTTCTTCATCCGCTTGAGCTCGGCGGCGCCGATCATCCCCTTGGTGTCGGGGGTGAGCGGCACGTGCAGCGTGATCACGTCGGATTGCGTCAGGATCGTCTCGAAATCGACCAGCCCGTCCTGCGGGAACACGTCGTAGGCCAGGACCTTCATGCCCAGCGCCTCGGCGCGCTTGCCGATCGACTTGCCCAGCGCCCCATAGCCGACGATGCCCAGCGTCGAGCCGGCGATGTCGTAGATCGGGTAGTCGAAGTAGCAGAACTGCGTGGATTTCGCCCAGTCGCCCCGCCGCACCGAATTGGCGTAGGGCACGATCGCCCGCCGCAGGGCGAACATCAGCCCGACCACGTGCTCGGGCACGGTGTTGAACGCGTAGTTGCGGATGTTGACGACGGTGATGCCCTGGGCCTTGGCCTGGGCCTTGTCGACCACGTCGGTGCCGGTGGCGGCCACCGCGATCAGCTTCAGGTCGGGGAGCTGCTTCAGGGTCTCGGCCCGCATCGGGACCTTGTTGATCAGCGCGATCTCGGCCCCCTGGAGCCGGGCGACCGTGTCCTCGGGCGTCCAGGTCGAGTCGTGCTCGACATACTCATGGGGGAAGCTGAACGGCCGGACCGTCGCGTCGAGGGACTCGCGGTCCAGGAACACGATTTTCTTCGTCATGGATCCCCTCTCGGGCGACGGGCGGTTTCCTCGGGATTCTTCTTGTTATTTGCCTGCCGAGGCGGGAGCGGCAAGCGGCTCCCGCCTCGGTGGCCCGCGCGATTTACGCCTTGTGCAGCGGATTCTCGCGCAGGTAGCTCGACGCGGCGGCGACGCCGGAGCCGGGCGTGACCTTCACGCCGCAATCGATGAGCGCCATCTCGGCGCCCGCGATGCCGCCAAGCAGCGACAGCTCGTTCAGGTCACCGAGATGGCCGATGCGGAACACCTTGCCGGCGACTTTCGACAGGCCGGTGCCCAGCGAGAGGTTGTAGCGCTCGTAGGCGTGGCTGATCACCTTGGCGGCATCGACCCCCTCCGGCACCACGATCGCCGTGACCGTGTCGGAGTTCCACTTCGGCTCCTTGGCACAGGGCTTGAGGCCCCAGGCCGCCACCGCCTGACGGGTCGCCTCGGCGAGAACGTGATGGCGGTGGTAGATGTTCTCCAGCCCCTCCTCCTTCACGATCGTCAGGGCTTCGCGCAGGCCGTAGAGCAGCGGCAGGGCCGGCGTGTACGGGAAGTAGCCGGTGGCGTTGGCGGCGAGCTGGTCCTTCCAGGCGAAGTAGGCGTGACCGAGCCGGTCGTTGCGGCCGGTGCCGCCCTCGGCGATCTTCAGCGCCTTGGGGCTGATGCAGATCAGGCCGAGGCCGGCGGGCAGCATGAAGCCCTTCTGCGAGCCCGCGATGGCGCAGTCGACGCCCCACTCGTCCATCTTGAACGGCAGTGAGCCGATCGACGAGATGCCATCCACGAACAGCAGCGCCGGGTGGCCGGCGGCGTCGAGGGCCTTGCGGACCGCGCCGATATCGCTGGTGACTCCGGTGGCGGTCTCGTTGTGGACGACCATCACGGCCTTGATCGCGTGGTCCTTATCGGCCCGGAGCGCCTCCTCGATCTTCTGCGGATCGGCGCCGGCGCCCCACTCCTCCTCCTGGACGATCACGTCGAGGCCGAGGCGCTGGGCCATGTCGACCCAGAGATGGCTGAACTGGCCGTAGCGGGCGGTGAGCACCTTGTCGCCGCGGCACAGGGTGTTGGACAGGGCCGATTCCCAGATGCCGGTGCCCGAGGACGGGAACAGGATGATCGTCCCGGCGGTCGAACCGAACACGATCTTGGAATCCTGGAGCAGCGGCTTCACCAGCTCGGGGAAGCTCGGCGAGCGGTGATCCTCGGACGGCACGTGCATCGCGCGCAGGACGCGATCCGGGATGTTCGTGGGGCCCGGGATGAACAGGTGATTGCGACCGGGGCGCCGGGTTGCGGCCATGGTGTTTCCTCCAAAAATCTGTTGCGCGCGGGCGGACCCGCGCCGGTTGGTTCAAACGTCCTTGGCGCCCTGGGGCTTCGTCGGGCATTCTGCGAGCGGCACCGGCAGTCGCGGCGCCGGCCGCGGCTCTCCGAACACCATTCGCGTCGTCCGTGGATCGGGGGGCCCAGCGGAGCGGCAGGCGGCCTCGTGCCGCTCGCGTCGCGGCGCGCCCCCGCGCGCCGGTCGCCTCCGAAATGCCGTCCCGTTCTACGGCGCCTCGTCTCAAGGCACCCTGGCCGCCTTCCAGTACGCATCCGGCCCGGCTCATGCCGAGCCACCGGTTGCTGGTATTATGAGGCGGCGAAGCTGGGAAGCAAAACCGGAAAAACTTCGGGATCGTGGCAAAAAAATTTTTTGTGCGCCGCAACGTCAGCTATTCGCGCTTGATGACTTTCCCCGCACCCCACCAAGACACCCCACAGCGATGCGGGTCCGCGTCATCAAACTGAGACGTGATCGCGCTCTGGATCCCCCGACCGTTCGACCGCCGGGAGGGTGACGTGGCCGAGGATGAGGAGATGCCGGTCCGGGTCCGGACGTTGTTCCTGTCCGATCTGCATCTCGGCACGCGCGGCTGCCAGGCCGGGCTTCTGCTGTCGTTCCTGAGGGATTACGACGCCGACACCGTCTACCTGGTCGGCGACATCGTGGACGGCTGGCAGTTGCGCTCCGGCTGGTACTGGCCGCAGGAGCACAACGACGTGGTGCAGAAGCTCCTGCGCAAGGTGCGCAAGGGCGCCCGGATCGTCTACCTGCCGGGCAACCACGACGAGTTCCTGCGCGACTATGTCGGCACCAATTTCGGCGGCATCGAGATCGCCGAGACCGCGATCCACGAGGCGGCCGACGGACGGCGCTACCTGGTGATCCACGGCGACCAGTTCGACATGGTGGTGCGCCACTCGCCCTGGCTCGCCCATCTCGGCGACGGCGCCTACACGCTGGCCTTGAGCCTCAACACCCTGATCAACCGGATCCGGCGGCGGGTCGGCCTGTCCTACTGGTCGCTCTCGGCCTGGGCGAAGCTGCGGGTGAAGAATGCCGTCAGCTTCATCGGCCGGTTCGAGAGCATCCTGGCCGAGGAGGCGCGCCGCCAGGGCGCGAACGGGGTGATCTGCGGGCATATCCACCACGCCGCCGACCGGGCGATCGGCGACCTGCGCTATCTCAACACCGGCGACTGGGTGGAATCCTGCACCGGCCTGATCGAGCATTACGACGGCCGGATCGAGGTGCTGCACTATCCGAGCATCCTCCGGGCCCGCGAGGCCGAAGCCGCACCGCGGGCGGTGCCGGGCCGGCGCGCGGTGGCGTGAGGGACCCACGCGTGAAACTCCTCATCGTCAGCGATGCCTGGCATCCGCAGGTCAACGGCGTCGTCCGGTCCCTGGAGCAGATGGTCCGGCGCGCCCCGGAGCACGGCTTCGCGACGGCCCTGCTCTCGGTGGCTGACTTCCGCTCCCTGCCCCTGCCGGGCTATGCGGAGATCCGCTTGGCCTTGGCGGGACGCGACCGGGTCGCGGCGCGCTGGGCCGCGGAGCGGCCGAGCCACGTCCACATCGCCACCGAGGGGCCGATCGGCTTCGCGGCCCGGCGGCACTGCCTGGCGAACGGGCTGCCCTTCACCACGAGCTACCACACACGCTTTCCCGAATATCTCGCCGCCCGGCTGCCGGTGCCGGAGGCGTGGTCCTACGCCTATCTGCGCCGCTTCCATGGGGCGGCGCGCGGCACGATGGTCAGCACCGCCTCCCTCCAGGCGGAGCTCGAGGCAAAGGGTTTCGCCCATCTGATGCGCTGGACCCGCGGGGTCGATACCGAGCGGTTCCGTCCGGCTGACCCCGGCGAGCTGCCGCCGGCGGAGCTGGCCGGGCTGCCCCGGCCGCTGTTCCTGTATGTCGGCCGGCTCGCCGTGGAGAAGAACCTCGCGGCCTTCCTCACCCTCGACCTGCCCGGCACGAAGGTCGTGGTCGGCGACGGTCCGGACCGGACGCGGCTGCAGGCGCTGGCCCCGGAGGCGCGCTTCCTCGGCACACGGACGGGGGCGGCGCTCGCGTCCGTCTACGCCGCCTGCGACGCCTTCGTGTTCCCGAGCCTCACCGACACGTTCGGCATCGTCCTCTTGGAAGCCATGGCCTGCGGCCTGCCGATCGCCGCCTTCCCGGTGCCGGGCCCCAACGACGTGCTGAGCGGGACCCGCGTCGGCATCCTCGACCAGGATCTGCGCACGGCGGCGCTGGCGGCCTTGCGCCTGTCCCGGGCCGAGTGCCGGCAGGAGGCGCTGCGCCGCGGCTGGGACGTCAGCGCCGACCAGTTCTTCGGAAACATCATCGAGGCCCATGGCGGCGAGCGCGGGACCCGGAACGCCGCCTGACCGGTGACGGCGGCCGCGCGGGATGGCAGGACGGCGCCATGCCGCCCGTGAAGCGAAAAACGCCCGCCCTCACCCTGCCCTTCGACCCGGCCCGGGCCGCGGACTACCCCGCGGTGATCGGCTGCGATGAGGTCGGGCGCGGCGCCCTGTGCGGGCCCGTGGTTGTCGCGGCGGTCTGGTTCGACCCGTCAGCGATCCCCCCTGCCCTGCTGGCTGCACTCGACGACAGCAAGCGCGTGCCCGAACCGATCCGCGCGCAGCTGGCGCCGCTGATCCGCACCCATGCCCGGGTCGCAGTAGCGGCGGGTTCCCGGGCGCTGATCGACCGGATCAACATCCGCGCCGCGACCCTCGACGCCATGCTGCGGGCCGTGTCCCGCCTTGGAATCGCGGCCCCGGTCCTGGTGGACGGCCGGGACGCCCTGCCCGGCCTGCCGGGTCGGGCGGTGATCGGCGGCGACGGACTGGTGCCGCAGATCGCAGCCGCCTCGATCGTCGCGAAGGTGTTTCGCGACGAGCTGATGCGTCGCCTCGCCGAGCGCCATCCGGGCTACGGCTGGGAGCGCAATGTCGGCTACGGCACAGCCATCCACCGGGCCGGCCTGACCAGACTCGGCCGAAGCCCCCACCACCGCCTCAGCTTTACCCGCGGGTTCGGCTAGGTTTCAGAAGGTCGAGACCTTTTGCGGGTGCAGGGTGGAACCCTGCAAGCTTCAAGGGCTCCGCCCCCGAACCCCGCCAAAGGGCTGAGCCCTTTGGAAACCCCGTCGTGCCGGTAGGCGGATCGGATTACTTCGATCCGGCTTCGGCCGGCAGCGCGTAGGCGACCACGTAGTCGCCGCGGTCGGGCGATTGGCGGGCGCCGCCGGCCGTGATCACGATGTACTGGCGGCCGGTCTTGGGCGACCGGTAGGTCATCGGCGCGCCCTGGCTGCCAACCGGCAGGCGGCCCTTCCAGACCTCGCGGCCGGTCGCGGCTTCGAACGCCCGCAGGTAGTAATCCTGCGTGCCGGCGAAGAAGATCAGGCCCGAGCCGGTCACCAGCGAGCCGCCGAGCGAGGGCAGCCCGATCGGGATCGGCAGGTGCATCTTGATCCCCAGCGGCCCGGTATCCTCCACCGTGCCGAGCGGGACCTGCCAGGCGATCCGGCGGGCCTTCAGGTCGATGGCCGTCAGCGTGCCGAAGGGCGGCTTCTGGCACGGGATGTTCAGCGCCGACACGAAGCGGTTGCGGACGGAGACGTAGGGCGTGCCGCGCATCGACGACATCCCCATCTCGGTGCCGGCGGCCTTGCCGGTCTCGACCTGGTCCCGCGCGATCAGCCGGTTCCACAGACCGAGCCGCATGTCGTTCACGATCAGGTAGTCCCGGGTCATGTCGATCGCGGTGCTGCCCCAGTTCATGCCGCCGAGCGAGCCCGGCATCTGGAGGGCGGTATCGAAGCCCGGCGGGGTGAAGGTCCCCTCGTGGCGCATGCCCTTGAACTGGATCCGGCACAGGAGCTGGTCGAACGGCGTCGCCCCCCACATGTCGGCTTCGGTCAGGGTCTCGGTGCCGATCGACGGCATGTCCGAGAACGGCTGCGTCGGTGCGTAATGCTCGCCCGGCACGTTGCCCTGCGGCACGGGCCGCTCGGTGACCGGCGCGATCGGCGCCCCGGTCTCCCGGTTCAGCAGGAAGATCTGGCCGTGCTTGGTCGCCGCGATCAGACCCGGCAGGGTGCCGCCCTTCCCGTCCGGCACGTCGTAGAGGGCCGGCTGAGCCGGCACGTCGAAGTCCCACAGGTCCTTGTGAACGAGCTGGACGTGCCAGCGCGGCCGGCCGGTCGCGGCGTCGAGCGCGAAGATCGACGAGTTGGTGGCGTCGTCCTCCGCGGTCCGGTGGCCGCCGAAGAAGTCGGGCGTCGCGTTGCCGGTGGGCGCGTAGATCAGGCCCAGGGCCGAGTCGTAGGCCATGCTGGTCCAGACGTTGGGCGTGCCGCGCGTGTAGGTATCACCGGGGGGCGGCAGGCGCGTGGTCGCCGGGTTGCCCGGATCCCAGGCCCAGCGCAGGTCGCCGCTGCCGACATCGTAGGCGCGGACCACGCCGCCGGGCTCGCCGGTCTCGATATTGTCGGCGACCCGGCCGCCGACCACCACGAGATCGCCGGCGATCAGCGGGGCGGCGGTCTGGGTGTAGTAGCCCGACTTGATCTCGCCCATGTCGGTCTTGAGATCGACCGTGCCGTCCGCGCCGAAATCGGGGCAGGGCTGGCCGGTGGCGGCGTCCAGCGCGATCAGGCGCGCGTCGATCGTCGCCAGCAGCAGGCGGCGGGGGCAGACCTTGTCACCGGCTGAGGCGCCCGCATCGTGATAGCCGAGCCCGCGGCACCGCTGCCATTGCGGGGCGCTCGCCTTCGGGTCGTAGCGCCAGCGCTGGGTGCCGGTATCGGCGTCGAGGGCGATGACGATGTCGTTCGGCGTGCAGACATAGACGGTGTCGCCGATCTGCAGCGGCGTGGTCTGATCCTCGGCGCCGAAGCCGTTGCTGATGGCGACGTCGCCGGTGTGGAAGGTCCAGGCCGGCTGGAGATTGGCGACGTTGGTGGTGTCGATCTGCGTCAGACCGGCGAAGCGGGTCCCACCCGTGGTGTTGCCCCAGGCCGTCCAATCGACCTGCGGCGCCGCCTGGGTCGCCGGATGCACCGCCGCAATCTCGGTCGCGGCGATGATCGGCACCGGCTGGAAAGCCCGCAGCGTCGTCGCCACCAGGGCGAGCGCCAGCGCGGCGGCGATGCCGAGGGAAGCCCGGCGCCACACGCCGCCGCCTGATCGATTGAGCAACGGCGCGAGCAGGGCGACCACGCAGGCGAGCACGGCCAGGGCGAACAGCCGCGAGACCAGCGGCCAGAACGCGAACCCGACCTCCCACACCGCCCAGATTCCGGTCAGGACGAACGCCGCCCCGTAGAGCAGCGCCCCCGCGCGTCGCCGCTGGGCGACCAGCACACCCGAGACCAGCATCGCGGCACCCATGACCACGAAATACAAGCTCCCGCCGAGCCAGGCCAAATAAATCCCGCCGGCGGCAAAGGCAAAACCGATCAGAGCCAGCACGATCCCGAGCAGGATCAGCGCTCCATCGGCAAGCGTTTTGGGTCGATGCATCGGATAACCTCAACCGTGCGAGATACGCGCCTCTTTATCTTGAGTCTCGCCTCGGTCAACGACATTTTTCTATGTTTTTATCATGCATCATGTTGCAATGTGCCGATTATTTATTATTTTTCTTGTGTAAATCGACAATGTTTCGTTCGATCCATTGCATAGCGGGGCCGGGATCTGTCATCGGACCACCACGCAGCGCAGATTTCGCCAGCCGGACCTGCTCTCGCGATCCACGGGCGCTCCCGAAGCGCGAGCATCGGCTCGCCACAGCGGCAGCAGGGGCGGGCGACGCTCTGTTTTCTCGATCGGATGAGGCCGAGACGGAAACGATCGAACGCGCGCGCCCGAAGCCGGCACGCGACAGGCACCACAGGGTTGCATGCCGAGCGCGATCACCCTCATGGCCCACAGAAGATGCGAGCCCCCCCTCCCGTTCGGGCTATGATTTTCACGGATCTTTGACGGAAGGGGATGACGGCCGGTTACGCGCGCCTCTCACCCTGCCCCTCTGCGGGCTATCGGATTCCCACATCCCCGAATGTGGCGCGGGTCCCCTCTCCCGTGCGGGAGAGGGACAGGGTGAGGGATGCGACTTCTCCGGAAAGACCTGGTCCCTCACCCCAACCCTCTCCCGCACGGGAGAGGGGGCGCGTCGCGGCTTTCGCAAGCCGATGTGTGAAACATCGTAGCTCTGCGGGGGAGGGAGACGCAGCGTGTGTCCGGCTGCCGCCCTCATCCGGCAACGATGTGCAAACATCGTAGCCCATTCGGGAGACGGGACGCGTCGAGCCCTGCAAGAGCGATGACGCCTCGACCTGTGTAGTCCGTAGCCCTGCATGATCGGGACGTCATCGCGAAAAGCGATCCGCGCTCAGGCGGCGCGCACGGTGGTGAGGAAGCGGTCGACCTCGGCGGCGAGCTGCTCGGACTGGCGCGACAACCCGGTGGCGGACGCCAGAACCTGCTCGGCCGCGGCGCCGGTCTGCTCGGCGGCCTGGGCCACGCCGGCGATGTTGCCGGTGACCTCCTGGGTCCCGGCGGTCGCCTGGGTGACGTTGCGGACGATCTCCCGGGTCGCCGCCCCTTGCTGCTCCACGGCCTCCGCAATCGCGCTCGCGACCGTGTTGATCTCCCGGATGCGGCCGGTGATCGCGCCGATCGCGCCCACCGCCTCGCCGGTCACCCCCTGGATCCGGCCGATCTGGTTGGCGATCTCTTCGGTCGCCTTGGCAGTCTGCCCGGCCAACTCCTTCACCTCGGTCGCCACCACGGCGAAGCCCCGGCCCGCCTCGCCGGCGCGGGCCGCCTCGATCGTGGCGTTGAGCGCCAGCAGGTTGGTCTGGGCCGCGATCGACGCGATCAGCTGCACCACGTCGCCGACCCGGGCGGCGGCGGCGCTCAGCTCGGAGACGAGGGCGGCGGTCTGGTCGGACTCGCCCACCGCCCGCTGGGCGAGGATCGTCGAATCCTGCACCTGCCGGCCGATCTCATCGACGGAGCTGCCGAGCTGCTCGGCAGCGCTCGCTACAGTGTTGACGTTCGATGCCGATTGCTCGGCTGCCGCCGCCACCGTGCCGGATTGGCTGGCGGTTTCCTGGGCGCTCGCGGTCATCTGCCAGGCGGTGGCCTGCAACTCGGTGGCAGCGGACGAGACCTGGGTGACGATGCCGGACACTGCGGCCTCGAAGGCCTCCGCCATCTGCCGCGTGACCGCCCGGCGCTGCGCCTCGGCGGTGCGGCGCGCCTCGTCCGCCTCGGTTTCGAGCTGTCGGGTCCGGAGCAGGTTGTCCTTGAACACCTGGACGGCGGCGGCCATGGCGCCGATCTCGTCCTGACGCTCCCGGGCCGGGACCACGACCGAGGCGTCGCCGGCGGCCAGCGCCCGCATGGCCTCGGTCATGCTGCGGATCGGCCGGAGAACCCGGCGGACCACGACGAGGGTGCCGATTCCGGTCAACAGGATCGCGGCGGCGAGGAACAGGACGGTCCGCAGCAGGGTGGCGCTTGCTTCCGCGGTCAGTGCCCGAGCCTGATCGACCAGCGCGTCGAGGGCTGTGCTTGCGAGGTCGGCGATCGTGTTCACCTCGGCGGTCTGGCGCGTGCGCAACTCGTCGATGGACAATCCTGTCGGCCGACCCTGTGTGAGCGCCTCCGTGGCGGCCTGGCGGCGCGCAGCCGCCTCGCCCTCGAAATTGTCGGCCTTGGCCTTGCGGAAGGCGGCTCGGACCGTGTCCGCGGTCTCGTCGACGGCAGCCCGGACCACACCGTCCCAGGCGCCGGCCAGGCGACCGCGTTCCTCGGACGCCGCGACGATGTCCGCCTGCGACCAGGGCGTGCCGGCAGCGACCGCGAGCTCGATCCGCACGACCACGCCGCCGATCAGGGCCCGAGACATCCAGGCCGCGCGCTTCAGATCGAGGTAATGGGCCAGAGTCGCGTCGCCGCGCGGGATCACGGCATCGACCGCGTCGTTCGCCGCCATCAACGCATCGAGCAGCGCCTGAGACGCCCCCGCGAAGGGCGGCAGCGTGCCGGCGGATCGTTGCGCCGCCGGCACCGCCAGGGCGGCATCGACCTGCGGGCGCAGCTCGAGCAGGGCCGCGTAGGCCCGTTGCGTCAGCTCGGCCTTCTCCCGCACCGAAGGCACGTCGACCTCGCGGGCCAGAGTCCCGAGCCGATCGACACCGCTCGCCAGGGTCGCGCGTTGGGTGGCGATCAGCTCCACGTCCTTTCCGGGAATCGGTGCAGCGGCCTTGAGGGCCTGAAGCGTACGGCCACGCTCCATGCGGATGGCGAGCAGATCCTTGAGGAGCGTCCGGCTCGCCTCCGTGAGCGCCACCACGCGGCGGCTCTGATCGGCCTGCATCTGGGCGTCCCGCAAGGTCGTCACGCCCGAGCCGAGCAGCATGACGCTCATCGCGAACAGGATCGCGCACAGGATTTTGCCGATCGATAGCCTCGCCAAAGCGATGCGGCTGAGCGACGGGTGCGGCGCGCGAGACATCGAAATCGTTCCGTAAAGACTGAGTCGTTAAGCTTTTTTGCGAATGCGATCCAGAACAAATCCGAGATATTTATCGGAATAATATTCTACATGGGGCGGGTTATGCCGCCTGCAACACACATTTATGACAATAAATATAAGTAAATGTCCGCAGATCAAGATTGTTTTCCTTCGCGTCTTTGCACTACAACGCGGCCGATCGGAATTCCGGTCGGGTCGTCATCTGAATCCGTGGCGCCCAGATCTGATCCTTGCCACCATCCGGACGCCAGGAACGGTGCCCGGTCCTGCGTGCCGGGAGGCGGCAAACGCATCTCGGCTGCGCGAGGCACGCGGGATCGCGCTTGTGCTTCGAGATCGGCGCTCATCCGGGCGGATGCGACCGCCTTAGAACAGCGCGAGTTGCGCTCCCGGCTTGCGGAACGCCGTCCGGTTCAACGCCATCCGTCCGAAGGCGAAGCCGAGCCGGCCACCCGCCAGGCGGACCCGCCGGCCGATCATCTCGGCATAGGCCCCCTCCCCGCGGAAGCGGTGGCCGAATCGGGGATCGTTCTCGCGGCCGCCCCTCGCCTGCGCCAGCAGCGCGAAGGCCCGCGCTTGGCGCTCGGGATAGTGCTCGGCAAACCAGTCGGCTACCAGGTCGGCGACCTCGCCGGGCAGGCGCAGCAGCGCGTGGCCGATACGGCCGGCACCGTGCTCCCGGGCTTGCGCCAGGATCGCCTCGATCTCGTGATCGGTCAGGCCGGGGATGATCGGCGAGACGTTGACCATCACCGGCACCCCGGCCTCAGACAGGCGCCGCATCGCCGCGAGCCGCTTCTCCGGTCGCGGCGCCCGCGGGTCGAGCAGGCGGGCGAGGCGCGGGTCCAGCGTCGGCAGCGAGACCGCCACGAGCACGAGGTCGTCCGCGGCCATCTCGGCCAGGATGTCGAGATCGCGCAGCACCAGATCGGACTTGGTGGTGATGCCGACAGGGTGGCGCGCTGCCTGGAGCACCTCCAGCACCGCACGGGTGATCCGGTGCTCGCGCTCCACCGGCTGGTAGGGATCGGTGGCGGTCCCGAGGGCGATCGTCTCCGGCGCGTAGCCCGGCGCGGCGATCTCCCGCGCCAGGAGCTTGGCCGCGTCGGGTTTGGCGAAGATCCGCGACTCGAAATCGAGCCCCGGCGACAGGCCGAGCCAGGCATGGGTCGGGCGCGCGTAGCAGTAGATGCAGCCGTGCTCGCAGCCGCGATACGGGTTGACCGACCGGTCGAACGGGATGTCCGGGGAGGTGTTGCGGGCGATGATCCGCGCGGCGCGCTCCAGGGTCACCTGCGTGCGCAGGGGAGCAGGCGCATCGGTTTCCCACTCGGAATCCTGAAACACCTCGCGCTTGGCCGCTTCGTAGCGGCTCGTCGGGTTCGCCGTGGCGCCGCGGCCGCGCCGGGCCTCCGGGGGCAGCATGCTCGAACCGAGACGCACGGGCGCCCCGGGTATGGAGCCGTTCCGAATCTCAGCCATCGTGCGCCGCCCCGTGTTTCACGTGGAACATAGCGCGAACACGGGATTCGCAAACGCCTCAATTTCAGGCAAACGCCGCCGAGCCCGGTCGAGACTTCGCGCCCCGGTTTACCGCTGCGCAAAATCGTCTATGGGCGCGCACATGCTCTCCGCGGTGACCTACCTGGCCGACCCGGCCGATCCGGATGCGATCGATCGCCTGGCCGACACGCTCAGCGTGCTGGTGTCGGGCGTGGCCGGCGGCTTGGTGGGCGACGCTGTCATCGTGACCGGCCGGGAAAGCGAGGCGGCGGCGGCCATCGCGGACGCGACGGGGGCGGTGCTGGTGCTTCACCAGGGCAGGAACCCCTATGGGGCGGGCGCCGCGGAGGCTCGGCGGGACTGGGTGCTGTGCCTGGAGGCGGGAGATGTCCCGGCCGAGGGCTGGATCCGCACCCTCGACCGCTTCGTCGGCACCGCCCGGCCGGAGACCGGGCTCGGCCGCCTGCACCGCCCGGCCGCAGGCTGGATCGGCCGCCTCGTCGGCCGGATCGAGGGCCTCCTGGGCGCCAGGCAGGCGCGGGCCGGCGACGTGGTGCGGCGGGAGGCGCTGCGGGCCGGCGCGGTGTTCGCGCCGCGTCTCAAGGTCCGGCCGCTGATTGCCCGGATCGACCGTCCCTGATCGACAGTTTGTCGCAGCGCGACTTGGCGTTGTCGGGTGAAGAAGCGTTAAAATTCCTGGCGTCCTGGCAGAAAACTTGCTGAATTGAAGGTTACAGGCGCGCGCCGCTCCCGTGGCGCCACGAGGAAGGATAAGCCGATGGACTCCTCGGGCCTGATGGGGCGGAAATCCGTCGACGACATCCTGGAGAGCGGCGAGGGCGAGGAGCAGCTCTCGAAATCCCTCGGTGCGCTCTCGATCACCGCCATGGGCGTCGGGGCGATCATCGGGGCCGGCATCTTCGTCCTGACCGGCACGGCGGCGGCGCAATATGCCGGGCCGGGCATCATGCTGTCCTTCGTGCTCGGTGGCATCGCCTGCGCGTTCGTCGGCCTGTGCTATTCCGAGATGGCCGCGCTGATCCCGGTGGCCGGGTCGAGCTACACCTACACCTACGCGACGCTGGGCGAGTTCTTCGCCTGGCTGATCGGCTGGGACCTGATCCTCGAATACGCCATGGGCGCGGCCACCGTGGCGGTGGGCTGGTCGGGCTACGTCACGAGCCTTCTGAAGGATGTCGGCCTGGCGATCCCGGCTCGGTTCGCGCACGCGCCGGGCACGGCGATCGACGGCGGCGGCACCGCCCTGTTCAACCTGCCGGCCGTGGTGATCGTGGCGCTGATCACGCTCCTGCTGATCCGCGGCACCAAGGAATCGGCGCGGTTCAACAACATCATGGTGGCGGTGAAGCTCACCGTGGTGGTCGCCTTCATCGCGCTCGGCTGGGGCCATGTCGACACGGCGCATTGGAGCCCGCTGATCCCGCCGAACGAGGGCAGCTTCGGGCAGTACGGCTATAGCGGCGTCCTGCGCGGGGCCGGGGTGGTGTTCTTCGCCTTCATCGGCTTCGACGCGGTCTCCACCGCCGCCCAAGAGGCCCGCAAGCCGCAGAAGGACATGCCGATCGGCATCCTCGGCTCGCTGATCGTGTGCACGATCCTGTACGTGCTGGTGGCCGCCGTCCTGACCGGATTGGTGCCCTACAAGGAGCTCAACGTCCCCGATCCGATCGCCAAGGGCGTCGACGTGATCGGCATCGGCTGGTTCGCCCTGCTGATCAAGCTCGGAGCGCTGACCGGGCTGACCACGGTGATCCTGGTGCTGCTCTACGGCCAGAGCCGGATCTTCTTCACCATGGCCCAGGACGGGCTGCTGCCCAAGCTGTTCGCCCATGTCCACCCGACCTACCAGACCCCCTATCGCAGCCAGGCGCTGATCGGGGCCGTGGTCGCCGTGGTGGCGGCCCTGGTGCCGATCAACATCCTGGGCGAGATGGTCAGCATCGGCACGCTCGCCGCCTTCATCCTGGTCTGCGGCGCGGTGATCCACCTGCGGCGGACCGACCGGCACATGAAGCGCCCGTTCCGGGTACCGGGGGTGCCGGTGGTGCCGATCCTCGGGATCCTGTTCTGCCTGCTGCTGATGGCCGGCCTGCCCCTCGATACCTGGCTGCGCCTCGTGATCTGGATGGCGATCGGGCTGGTCGTATACTTCTTCTACGGGCGCAGGCACTCGGTCCTGCGGCGCAAGGAGGGCAACGCGGTCGATGCCCCGCGCACCGGCAAGGCATAGGGACCTCAGGGTGCGAGGATTGTAGGCGAGATCGGCAGTCGCGCCCGCGGTAGCCAAGGTGAGCTCGCGCAGGCGGGGTTAGAGCCGATTCGATCGCACCACCGCTGGGCGTGTCCGAGAGCCGGAACAGGCCCGCGACGCTCTTCTGCGTGCGGCAGATCATGGCCCTGATCGGCTTAGCCAAGGGTTCTGCAACGGCCCGATATAAACTCTAGGTATGCCACGGTAACACAATTTGAAGATTCGCGCAGCACCATGCGCGCATGCGTAGACGCACCTATATTTTGCTCTTCATGGCCACCGCATTGGCTACACTGGTCGCCAGAATAAACAACTTTCAGTTGCCCATCTTTGAAATTCAAGATGGTATATTTTTATACTTCTCATTTAATCTAGTATTTAAGCTTATGCATGTCACAAAACTGTATTACATTGTCAATTTTATAAGAAAAAGCGTCTTATTTCATCTTATAGAGGTTCTCGCGATCCTTGTTTTCGCTTGGAGCGCCACCGTCAATTTAAGCTACAGCATCCAGATTTTTGCTCTCCCATTACGAGATGACGTATTTCTCGCAGTCGATCGGACCCTCGGATTTGATTATGTTTTGCTCATGACATGGATGAGCCATCATCGCTCGCTGTCCAACGTACTGAGCGAAGTCTATAACCTGTTCCCACCCCTAATCATCTTGCTGACGTTGTCAGATTTGGTTCTCGTCGGCGATATGCGCGTGGGCGAGCGCTTCTTTACGTCGGCTTTGATCGCCTTCCTCCTCGCCTTCATCATCTGCGCGCTCTTGCCTGCAGCAGGTGCAGCGTCCTTGTTAGATCCCGACACCGCAGCGCTTGCCACGGGCGCGACGCCACTGGATCGCCTGTACGCGCTCCGCTCCGGCGACGCGCATCAGTTTGGGCGCGGCGCAGCGGGCGGTCTGGTCTCTTTCCCCTCCATGCACGTCGCAATTGCGATTCTGGCGCTGTACGCAGCGCGGGATGTCCGATGGTTGTTTCTCTGCGTGCTGCCGATCAGCCTGGGCTTCTGCGTCACCGCGCTGACCCATGGGGGACATTACCTGGTGGATTGTTTTGCCGGTGCGGCTGTAGCCGCTGCGGCCATCCGGTTGAACAACAGCTTCCACGCCTTCAGCGCCCTGCGGTTGCAGACCTCACGGGCCTACATCCGCAGCGAAGCGTGACCCTTGCGAGACGGACGTTTTGCGCGGGAGAAACTTTGGACCGATCCTACCGGTGGGTCTGCAAGGACAGCGAGGCAAGACCGATCCACCATCGCCGCCGTCCGCGGGTGTTGATCCGGCGCCATAAAGCGTCTGCCTTCGCAACAGCCGGAACCCAGTCTCTCGCCGGCCGAGCGGCGTCCCCGTCACGCCGTGATGCTGGCGCCCCGCCGGAGGTGCTCGTCGAGCCGCGGCATGATCTCGACGAAGTTGCAGGGGCGGTGCCGGTAATCGAGCTGCTGGGCCAGGATGCCGTCCCAGGCGTCCCGGCAGGCCCCCGGCGAGCCCGGCAGCACGAACAGGTAGGTCGCCTGCGCGACCCCGGCGGTGGCCCGGGATTGCAGGGTCGAGGTGCCGATCTTGTCGTACGAGATCCGGTGGAACACCGCTGAAAAACCGTCCATCCGCTTCTCGAACAGCGGCTCCAGCGCCTCTGGAGTGACATCGCGGCCGGTGAAGCCGGTGCCGCCGGTAGTGATCACCACATCGACCGCCGGATCGCGCAGCCACATCTCGACCTGCGCGCGGATCGCTGGAATCTCGTCCGGCACGATCGCCCGCGCCGCCAACCGGTGGCCGGCCTCGGTGAGGCGCTGGCTCAAGGTGTCGCCCGAGCGGTCGTCCGCGATCCGCCGTGTATCGGAGACGGTGAGCACCGCGATCCCGAGGGGAATGAAGCGGCGCGAATCGGGCTGATCGGCCATCGTAGGGGCTCTCCGGGACAGGGCTCAGATATGGGCCGCCGGCCCTCCTTTGTCGCCCCTTGGGCTGTCGCCCCGGCCGCGGGTCTCGTGGAGACAGGGCGGGTCGTGGAGCCGAACCGGACCGCATCTCCGACGCCGTCCGACCGGTTCCTCGACCCTCCCTGAGGGCTGGTCTCAGCTCGCCGTCTCGGATACCGCGGCGATGTGATCCGAACCGGGCGCCCAGACATCTTGAAACATGAGCCTCGCGGCATCGGGGGAAATTTCTTTAGAATAAAACCAATCCACTGAATTTCACAACCAACTTGCGGTCACAAAATTGTGAAGTACGTTGAAAATGCAAAATCGTTCAACAAAGATGGTACGAGAATTATACTGCGTCGTCTCGAAACATCATCTACCGAATTCACTCCCTACAAAGACCATGCCATATCGAAGATCCTAGATATTTAAGCCGACTTATAACGAGAGACATGATCAGAAATAAATGCTTTGACTTTTTTTCACTCAGGATCATTGTGAACACGTCGCAATCGCCCAATACGCCGCGACCTGTCGTCGGCAGACCCGGTTAGCAATCTTCCAGGTACCAATAAGACTTCCGAGGCCACAGCACAGCCTCGAAACGACAGGTAGTTTAACGCCCGACTCGAGGGCAGATCTTCCGCCCGGCATTGAAAATATCGAACTCGGAGCGGCGGTAGTCCGGGCGCGGATCGCAATCAGATTTACGTCCGGCACCGGCTCCGCCCTTTAGCAAGCAGCGCTTTCGTCATCGCCCCGAAACGATCAATGCACCGCACATGTTCCAGCGCATCCAAGTGAAATTCACTTTGGATGGCAGATCACTCGTGATGACGTCGAACAGAGGAACGCAAGATGACTGCCGCCTCGAGAAAACTGGGCGTCCTCGGAGGATTAAGCCGATCTTCGACAATCGGATGCCACGATATGATCAATCGTGAGATTCTAAATTTAACCGATAACCGTTACGCCGCAGACCTCGTGATGTGGAGTTTCGATCCGGACACGATCGTTCATCTCCTGTCGGAAAACGGATGGTCCTCGATCGCCCCTCGGATCGAGGAGGCCATCTCCAACCTCCTCTGCGAGGGCATCGACGGCCTGATGATCGCTAGTGACACGCTTCACTGCGCCCTGGAGCGGGAAGCGATCCATTGCGGCGTGCCAGTGATCCAGCTCCGCGATGTACTGGCCGACGAGATCCGGCGCCTGTCCCTGACCAAGATCGGTTTCGTCGGGACATCAGTGACGATGCGCAGCCCCTATTATCGGGACTTCATCCAAGGCTCGCACGGCATCGATATCGTGCTTCCGAGCGAGAGCCTGTGGATCAATATTGATTACTCAATCTGCAATCGAATCTACGACGGCGAGGGCACGATGCTCGAAGCCGAGACTTATACGCAGATCCTGTCCGATTTCGAAGCGCAGAACGTCGACGGGATCGTCGTCGCCTCGCCGGAAATTGCCCTGGCGTTCAACAAGCCGAAACCGGTTCCGGTGCTGCACACGGCCAAGCTCCATGCTGCTGCGGCGGCGAGATGGTGTGTCGCCGACCGTGACATCGTGCAGCCCACGCTACCGTTATACGATGCAATGCGGCCCGCGCCGGCGGAATCGCGCGTCGAAGCCTCCGACGCCCCGTCGAGGATCGCGTTGAAGATGCCCTATTCCGACACCTTCCCCTACTCTCGCAAAGGCAAGGGCAACGGTAAGGGCAAGGCCGCCGCTTCGGCGCCGACATCCGTCGGAAAGCAGTCGCCTCGCTCGTAGCGACGAGCCGACCTCTCGGCCATCGCGACTTGCTGCGGGCGGCAAAGTGCGGTGTCTTCAACACGCGTAAATCGTGCCGAAGACACCGCAGGGCGGAACCCCACACATGCACATGTACGGCAACTGGCGCTCGGCCGCCGCCTTCCGGGTCCGGATCGCCCTGAAGCTGAAGGGCATTGCCTACGAGGAGACCTTCATCGACCTTGATGCCGGCGACCAGCACAAGCCGGAATTCCGAACCATCAACCCGCAGGGCGCGGTGCCGGCGCTGTTCGACGGCGACGGGCCGCCGCTGACCCAATCCCTGGCGATCCTCGACTACCTGGAGGAGACGCGGGGCGGCGTGCGCCTGCTGCCCGAGGAGCCCCGGGCGCGGGCGCGGGCGCGCTCGCTGGCCCAGGTCGTCGCCTGCGACACGCACCCGCTCTACGTGCCGCGGGTGCGCACCTTCCTGATGGAGGAATACGGGCTGCCCCGGGAGCGGATGCTGGCCTTCCTCCGCAACGCCTTCGAGACCGGGCTGGAGACCCTTGAGACCCGGCTTTCCAACGAGCCGGGGACCGGCCGGTTCTGCCAGGGCGACGCGGTGAGCCACGCCGACCTGTGCCTCGTCAGCCTCTGGGTCGGGACCGGCATCTTCGGGGTCGACACGGCCACCTACCCGACGGTCGCCCGGATCGCCGAGGCCTGCCTGGCCCTGCCGGCGGTCGCAGAGGCGCATCCCCTGCGCCAGCCCGGAGCCCCCGCCGCCTGAGGCACGCCGCGTGCGTGCAACGGTCGCGCGTGCTCGGATGGGACGTGCGCGGATCGAGCGTGCTCTGATCGGGCGTGCGCGGATCGGACGTGCTCTTGGCGGGCAGATGTGGCAAGCGGGCGTCCGAGGCGTTTAATCCGGCCGGGGCGCCAAGTCCGGCCCGTGGGGAGAAAGGGTGTCGATGGTACCCGACGATAACGAGTCCGGCCTGCATCGCGTCGTCGTGGTCGGCGGCGGGGCCGCGGGGCTCCAGTTGGTGACGAAGCTCGGCGACAAGCTGGGGCGCGGCAAGCGGGCGCACATCACCCTGGTCGATCGCGCCCGCACGCATATCTGGAAACCGCTGCTGCACGAGGTCGCGGCCGGCAGCCTCGATATCGGCCACCACGCCGTCGATTACCTGCACCACGCCCACATGCACGGGTTCCGCTACCGAATCGGCAGCATGACCGGGCTCGACCGGGAGGCGCGCACGATTCGGCTCGCCGCGAGCCACGACCCCGAGGGCCGTGAGGTCACGCCGGAGCGCTCGGTGCCCTACGACACCCTGGTGATGGCGGTCGGCTCGACCACCAACGATTTCGGGACGCCGGGCGTCGCCGAGCACGCCATCGCCCTCGACACCCAGGACCAGGCGGTGCGCTTCCACCAGCGCCTCGTCAACGCGTCCCTGAGGGCCCACACGCAGGCGGGGCCGGTCCGTCCGGGCCAGCTCCACGTTACGGTGATCGGCGCCGGCGCCACCGGCACCGAGCTCGCCGCCGAGTTGCACCGGACCTTCCGCCACGTGGTCGCCACCGGCCTCGACCGGATCGATCCGAGCAAGGACATCCGCATCACCCTGGTCGAGGCGGCCGAGCGGATCCTGCCGGCGGTGCCGCAGCGCCTCTCGGTGGAGGTGATGCAGCTTCTGAACAAGATCGGCGTCGACGTCCGCGTCAAGGCACGGGTGACCGAGGTGCGCGCCGATGGCGTGCAGCTCGCCGACGGCACCTTCATCCCGTCGGAACTGGTGGTCTGGGCGGCGGGCGTGAAGGCGCCGCCGTTCCTGCAGGGCATCGGCGGCCTCGAGACTACGCGGACCAATCAGCTGGTGGTCGCCCCCACCCTGCAGACGACGCGCGACCCGGACATCTTCGCGATGGGCGACTGCGCCTACCTGGTTGAGGCCGGCTCGGACACGCCGGTGCCGCCTCGGGCCCAGGCCGCCCACCAGCAGGCCAGCCATCTAATCGGCCAGATCCAGGCCAAGATCGACGGCAAGCCCCTGAAGCCGTTCAAGTACAAGGATTTCGGCTCGCTGGTGTCGCTCGGCGAGTATTCCACGGTGGGCAGCCTGATGGGCTTCGTCCGGGGCAAGAACATGCTGATCGCCGGGCTGTTCGCCCGGATGATGTACCGCTCGCTCTACAAGATGCACGAGCGGGCGCTCCACGGCAGCGTCAAGACGGCGCTCGACGCCCTCGCCAGGGCGCTCACCCGCCGCACCGAGTCGCGGGTGAAGCTGCACTGATCAATCACCGGCACCCGGGCGACACGGGGCCGCAACAGGGAGGATAACGGCATGATCCTGGTCAGCGTAATGTACCCGGCCGGCCCGAATTTCGACATGGCCTATTATCTCGGGCACCACATGCCGCTGGTGCGCGAGCGTTGGTCGGCTTTGGGCCTTCACGAGGCGAAGGTGATCAAGGGCGCGGGCACCCCGGATGGCGGTGCGGCGCCGTTTCAGGTGATGGCGCTGCTGACCTTCGAATCGGCCGAGGCGTTCAAGAAGGCCGTCGCGGCCCACGGCGAGGAGATCTTCGCGGACATCCCGAACTTCACCACGGCCCAGGCCCAGGTGCAGATCAACGACTTCGCGGAGAGCCCGTGATCGACATCGTCAAGGCGGTCCAGCAGGCCGATCCGAGCCTCGGCACCTACGTGGTCGTGCTGCGCGCCGACGCCCGGGCCCTCGATGGGCCCGAGCGTCTCACCCCCGAGGCGCAGGCCTGGATCGAGGCGAACGCCCCCGGCGGCCGCCTCGCCCGGGTGCGGGTCCTGCTCGCCCCCTATCCAGGAGCGTTGCCGGCCGAGCGGGACGTGACTGTGGCGGCCTTCGCGGACGCGCGGCAGCTCGCCGCCTTCGCGACGGCCTGGACCGGCGATCCGCTGCCGGAGGCAGAAGAGGAGCCGTAGGGCCGAGTCAGGCCGCCCGCAACTGGCGGATCGCCCGCAGGGTCGTGGCCCGCTGCACCTCCAGGCGGCGGATCAGCGGCACGAGGTCGGCGCCCGCATGGGCGGCGGCCTCGACCTCCCGGCACAGGCTC
This sequence comes from Methylobacterium sp. E-066, assembly GCF_022829635.1. Lineage (GTDB taxonomy): Bacteria > Pseudomonadota > Alphaproteobacteria > Rhizobiales > Beijerinckiaceae > Methylobacterium. Next base: position 15,865 of record NZ_JAKSYO010000212.1, on the reverse strand, counting down.
GACAGGCCGACAAAGCCCAGGAGACCGGCCGCCGCCACCATGGCGTGGGCGTCGTGGGCGATCTGGAGACGGTCGGTCTCGCTCGGCCGGAACCGCTCGGACAGCTCGTTGGCGAGCAGATCCAGCAGCGCGCCGACCTGGTCCGTGCCGAAACTCGCCTCCATGTCGGTGAGCACCCCGGCGTCGAGCACTGCGGGATCGACCGGCGCGGTGCGCAGCGGTGCCTCCTGGCGCGCCGGCCGGCGGGCGCCGGGGGCGGTCCAGCGGCTGATCGTGGCGAACAGGTCGGCCCGGCGGAACGGCTTGCCGACATGGTCGTCCATCCCGGCCTCGCGCAATTCGGCGACCTGCGCCGGAAGGACGTTGGCGGTCATCGCCACGATCGGGACGTCGCAGGCCGGCGGTGCGAGGGCGCGGATCCGGCGCGTGGCGGTGAGCCCGTCGACGCCCGGCATCTGCACATCCATCAGCACGAGGTCGTAGGGGCGCCCCTCGGCCACCGACAGGCCCACGGCGGCGATCGCCTCGCCGCCGTCCCCGGCCACCTCGACGGTGTAGCCCTGCGATTCGAGCACCGCGCAGGCGAGTTCCTGGTTGAGCGGCACGTCCTCGACCAGGAGCAGGCGCACCGGCGGCCCGGCCGGGAGCGCCCGGGATGCCGCCTTGACCGGCGGGGGCGGCGAGGCCGCCGCCTCGCGGCGAAGCGCATCGACGGCCTCGGTGCCGCGCGGCAGAACCAGGCGGAACCAGAAGGTCGAGCCCGCCCCCTCGCGGCTCTCCATGCCGATCTCGCCCCCCATGAGCGTGACGAGGTGCCGGGAGATCGCCAGCCCGAGGCCGGTGCCGCCGAAGCGCCGGCTGATCGAGCCGTCGACCTGGCTGAAACGCTTGAACAGGCGCTCCTGCTGGGCCGGCGCGATGCCGATGCCGGTATCGGTGACCGCGAAGCGGACCACGTCGCCGGGGCCGCCGTCCGGCGCGACGCCCTCACCCTCCCGCTGCACCGTGACGGTGACGGAGCCTTCGGGGGTGAACTTCACGGCGTTGTTGAGCAGGTTGAGCAGCACCTGCCGCAGGCGGCCGGGGTCGCCGACCACGACCCTCGGAAGCGCCGGATCGATCTCCGCCTCGATCCGCAGGCCGCTCCGGAGCGCGCTGCCCCGGACGATCGAGACCGTATCGTCCACGATCTGCGCCAGCGGGAAGCCGACCGGGTCGAGGGTCAGCTCGCCGGCCTCGATCTTCGAGAAGTCGAGGATGTCGTTGACCACGGTGAGGAGCGCCGCCCCCGAGCTGTGGATCAGCTCCAGGCGGCGCCGGTCCTCGTCCCGGATGGCGCTCTCGTCGAGGAGCAGGTCGGCGTAGCCCAAGATGCCGTTGAGCGGCGTGCGGATCTCGTGGCTCATCGCGGCCAGGAACTCGCTCTTGGCCGCGCTGGCGCGCTCGGCTTCGGCGCGGGCCGCCTCCGCGTCCCGGGTCGCGTCCCGCAGGGCCGCCTCGGCCGCCTTGCGCTCGGTGATGTCGAGATGGAGCCCGACCATGCGCTGGGGCTGGCCCTCGGGACCGAATTGCGTGCGCCCGCGGGCGTAGATCCAGCGCTCGCCGACCCGGAATTCGGCGACGAAGGCGGAGGAGGTCTCCACCGCCCGCCGGATCTCGTTCCAGACATCGCCGGCATCCTCGGGATGTAGGAGCGCCGTCCAGGCCGCCGCGGCCATCGTGTGCGCCCGGCCGGTATCGGGCAGGCCGTGCATGCGCGCGCTCTCGAGGCTCAGGGTGGCGAACCCCGTGCGCATGTCCCAGTCCCAGGTGCCGGCATCGGCCGCGTCGAGGGCGATCCCTAAGAGCCCACGCGCTTCCTCGACGGCGAGCCGGGCGGTGACGATGTCGTCGACGTCGAGCGCGGTGCCGAGCCATTCCACCACGGCGCCGTCGGCCGGGTCGAGATAGATCGGGATCAGCGAGATCTTGTGCCACCGGTAGGCGCCGTCGTGCCGCCGGATCCGCCACTGGCCGCCATAGCCGATCCCGGTCGCGATCGCCTCGTGCCAGGCCGCCTCCATGGCGGCGGCGTCCTCCGGGTGGTTGCGGGCGAGGCGCTCGGCCCGGTCCAGCCCGATCGGGCCGTAATAGGCGTGGAACTGCGCGTTGGCGTAGGTGGCCTGCCCGTCGCCGACCCGCATGGTCCAGATCAAGAGCGGCAGGGTCTCGGCGAGGCCGCGGTAGCGCAACTCGCTGCGGCGGACCTCGTCCTCGGCGCGCCGCCGCTCGGTCACGTCGATGAGCACGCCGATCAGGCCGGTCACGGGGTTCTCGCCGCGGCACACGCCGCGCACGACCACGTCGCGGACCTCGCCGTCGGGCCGCAGCAGCCGGGCCTCGAAATCGAAGCTCGCGCCGCGGGCGATGGCGTCCGTAACGATGCCCTCCAGCCGCTCCCGGTCGTCGGGGTGATAGATCTGCGCGAAGGCGGGGAGCGCCGGCGCCGGTCCCCGGGGATCGCGGCCGGCGATCGCGTAGAGGCTCTCCGACCAGACCGGCTGCCCGTCGGCGAGGTCCACGCGCCAGTTGCCGACGCTGGCGAGCTGCTCGGCCATGGTGAGCTGGTGGTTGGCCGCCGCCTGCGCCTCGGACCGGGCGTTGATCTCGCGGTGCTGCTCCCGGATCAGGGCCTCGCGGATCGCGGCCTGCGCCATCTCGTGGCTGCGCCGCACATCGGCCTCGGACAGCCGGAGATGGGCGATCACGATCTCGGCGAGGTCGCGGAACGCGTCCTTGTCCGCCTCCGAGAGCCCGTCCCGGGGCTCCGAGTCGATCAGGCAGAACGTGCCGATCCGGAGCCCCGGCGCCAGGCTCAAGGGGATGCCGGCATAGAACCGGATCCCGTCCGGGGTAGCCACCAGGGCCAGATCGCGAAACCGCGGATCGGCCTGGGCATCGGGCACGATCAGCATGGCGTCGCTGCGGATCGTGTGCTGGCAGAGACTCTGATCCCGCGGAATCGTCGTCGGCACGTCGGCGCAGGGCGTCTTGAGCCATTGCCGGGTTTCGTCGAGGAACCCAACGAAGGCGCTGCGCACGCCGAACAGGCGGCGGGCGGTGCGGCACACGGCATCGAAATGCGGCTCGGTCGGCGTGCCGACGATGCCGAGGGCGTCCAAGGCCGCGAGCCGCGCCGCCTCATCGTCCGGGTGTGCTTTCACCTACGGTCTCCGGGTGCGAATATGCCGTTCGGCAATCGCCAGCGTCCTCGCAGGAGCGATGACCTGCCTGTGACCGCGTTTCAAGCGGGCCCGGCGCCCATCGGGGACATGCGCAGCCGCGCGGCTTCGAGCGCCCAGACCATGCCGAGCATCATGTAGACGTGGCGCCACTTCTCGATGTCGATCTGGAACGCCTGCAGGAAGAACATCAGCAGCGCCGGCCAGACGATCTGGGCGTGTGCCCGGACCGGCGAGGGCCGCACCAGCAGGCGGAAGCCGACGAAGCTGGTGGCCAGCACCAGGCCGACGAACACCACGCCGCCGAGCCAGCCGCCATTGGCAAACGAGCCGATATAGGAATTGTGCGGCTCCAGCCCGAAGACGAGGCGCCAGTGCATCGGCCCCATGCCGAACGGGCGCTCCAGCAGCATCGCCAGGCCCCGGACCTGGTTGCCGAAGCGGCCGGTCTCGCCCTGGTCGTAGTCCTGGGCCAGGGCCGCCCGGGTCTCGAACATCGTGTGCACGTGCTCGACCGACAGGAGGCCGATCACCGCGATGGTGCCGAGCACCATGGTCGCCAGCGTCAGGAGCACGATGCGGCGGCGCAGGCGGACGGAGCCGCTGCCCGCATAGACCGAACCGACCATCAGCAGCACGGCGACGACGCTGCCGCCCCAGGAGCCCCGGGAGAACGACAGGAAGATGCCGGCCATGATGATCAGCAGGCCGGCGAGCGACACCAGCGGGCGCCGGGCCGAGCCGGTGAGCAGCCCGTGCATCAGGTAGAGGGCACCCAAAGTCAGGAACGAGCCGAACACGTTCGGGTCCTGGAAGGTCCCGGAGGCCCGGTCGTACTTGTAGAACAGGTCCTCGATCCCGAGCCATTGCAGGTAGCCGACGATGCCGAGCGCCGCCGAGAACACGCAGCTTACCGTGTAGGCCTTGAGCGCCAGCTCCATCCGGGCCTGCGTGTCCTCCGAGAAGAACATCGCGAAAAAGATGCAGGTGACCACGAGGTAGATCAGCTGGATCGTCCAGGTGACCGGGAAGTCCTCGTTCAGGTACGGGAACAGGGCGATGACGATCGCCCCCAGGTAGAGCAGCAGCAGCGCCAGCAGCGGCACCGCCCCCCGGTGCAGGCGCACGCCGAGGCAGAGCCACAGCAGTATCGTCGGGATCGCCACCGCGTCGTAGGGCGAGGTCTCCGAGAACGCGAAGCAGGCGAAGAAGATGAAGGCAGCAAACAGCGCCTTGGCCAGCCCGCGGACGACCGCGAGGAGCGGGATCCCGGAGGCGAAGCCTGCCGGGACCGGGATGCCGGGCGCTGCGGTGTGAGCCATGGATACGCGGACTCCGCGGGCCGGTTACGCAGGCCCGCACCGGAGTCCATGACATCCAATGGTTGAGAATCGGCTTCGCGGCTGATCGGGCTCGTCGTCAGCCCTTCAGCCGCTTGTTGCAGACCGAGTAGTAGCCGCCGCCCTTCTGGATCCATTTCGCGTCGCCCAGCGTCCCGGCGGACTTGGCCGCGTTGTAGCTGTCGAGGCAGGTATGCATCCGGGCCTTTCCGGCGGATTCGCTCGCGTATTTCGGATCGACGGCGGACGGGTATGCAGCGGCGCCGGCGGCCGGTGCGGCGGCGGGAGGCCTCGCCGCCGGGGCGGCCGGCGCGGGAGCCGGAGTGGGAGCAGCGGTCTTGGTCGCGCCCGGCGCCACCGGGTTCGGCACCGTGTTGGCCGTCGTGCCGGACGCCTCGGCACCGCATTCCGCCTTGCGGAAGTCGTTCCACGTCTGGCCGTTGAGCGTCCCGGCTTGCTTGGCCGCCTGATACTTGGTCGAGCAATCCTTGGCGGACAGGGCCGCCGCCGGCGTGGCGAACGCTCCGGCGCCGCAAGCGAGCACGGCGGCGGCGGCCAGAAGCAGACGTACCATAGCGAATAGCCCTCGGGTCGGTATCGAGTCGATCCGATACGCTATCTCAAGGATAATCGCTCCGGTAGCCGGTCGATATACAGGCGTTGACAGACGCCGTTTGGCGCCCCCGGCAACCCGAAGCTGCCGACGGCGCGTGTTCGGGCCGCCCCGGGCGACCCCGGGTCAGACCCGGCAGGCTTCGAATCCCTCGCGGATCGCCACCGGGTCGAGGTTGCGGCCGATGAACACCACCCGGGACACCCGGGGCTCGTCCGCGCGCCAATCCCCCTGGACATCGCCGTCGAGGATCATGTGCACGCCCTGGAAGACGAAGCGCTTGGGCTCGTTCGGGAAGGCGACGATGCCCTTGCAGCGCAGGATGTCGGGCCCCTGGACCTGGGTCAGGTTCGAAATCCAGGGCATGAACTTTTCCGGATCGACCGCGCCGTCGATCTTCGCCGAGATCGACTGGATCTCGGAATCGTGATGGTGGTGGTGGCCCTCCTCCAGGAATTCGGGCTCGACCTCCAGGATGCGGTCGAGATCGAAGGCGTTGCGCTCCAGCACGGCCTCCAGGGGCACGGCGCAGTTCTGGGTGCGGTGGAGCGTGGCCAGCGGATTGATGCCGCGGATCTCGGCCTCGACCCGGTCGAGATCGGCCGGCGAGACGAGGTCACTCTTGTTGAGCAGGATCACGTCCGCGAAGGCGATCTGGTTCTTGGCCTCCGGTGCGTCCTTCAGGCGGTCGGACAGCCACTTGGCGTCGGCCACCGTCACCACCGCGTCGAGACGGGCGGCATCGCCGACATCCTGGTCGACGAAGAAGGTCTGGGCGACGGGGGCCGGGTCGGCGAGCCCGGTGGTCTCGACGATGATCGCGTCGAACTTGCCCCGGCGCTTCACCAAGCCGTCCATGATCCGGATCAGGTCGCCGCGCACCGTGCAGCAGACGCAGCCGTTGTTCATCTCGAACACTTCCTCGTCCGCGCCGACGACGAGGTCGTTGTCGATGCCGATCTCGCCGAACTCATTGACGATCACGGCGTAGCGCTTGCCATGATTTTCCGTGAGGATCCGGTTGAGCAGCGTGGTCTTGCCGGCGCCGAGATAGCCGGTGAGTACGGTCACCGGAATCTTGCCGGCGGTCGAACCCGATGGGGCGGAAGCAGAACTCATGTCGGTCATGGCGGATTCTTCGATCGGATCTGCGGGATGGACTCGGGGCTGCTGGCCCGCGAGCGTTGTCATATTGTAACAAATCCCGGCGAAGGAAGACGGAGCCACACGGTTTCGCGACCAGGGCCTCCCAATCGATTGCGGATCAGTCAAGCTTTGCTCTAGGGACGCGACGCCCCCTGAGTCGCCGCGGGGCGGCTGCCTTAGAAAAGCGCCACCGATCGCATTGAAGCGGACGGAGTTCTTGCGCGAATCGTACCTCGTCCGCCATCCCGGTTCCTTCGCCCGGCCCCAGAAGACCTTTCGCATGGACGCCCGCAATCCGATTGACCAGGACGAGACCCGCGCCGGTCCCGCGCGCAGGCGCGGCCCGCCGCGGCTCCTGATCGTGCTCGTGCTGCTCGTGGCCGCGGGCGGCCTGGCGCTCGCGTTCTCGGACCGTGCCCGCGAGGCCGCCTCGGGAATTGTCGCGGCGCTGTTCGGAGCGGGCAACCCCGATGCGGGGATCGAGGTCGAGAAGGCCGGCGCCGTCGAGCGGGTGTTCCGCCCGACCAAGGAGCAGCGCGCCGCCTTCGAGATCCTGCCGGTGGCGACCCAGGTGTTCCGCCCGGAGGGCTCCGCGGAAGGGCGGATCGCGCTCAACGACGACGACAACGTGCCGGTGGTCTCGCCCTATGCGGGCCGGGTGACCAAGGTGCTGGCCCGGGCGGGCGACGACGTGAAGGCCGGCGACGTGCTGCTGACGCTCGAGGCCACCGACATGGTCCAGGCGCAGAACGACTACCAGGCGGCCCTGAACAACCTCCAGAAGCAGCAGGCCCTGCTGAAGCTCGACCAGACCATCGCGGCGCGCCAGCAGGAGCTGTTCCAGGCGCACGCGGTGGCGCTGAAGGATTACCAGTCGGCGCAGAACGACGTCATCGCCGCCCAGAGCGACCTCAAGACCGCGGAAGCGTCCCTCGACGCCGTGAAGAACCGCCTGCGGCTGCTCGGCAAGTCCGACGCCGAGATCGCCGCCTACGAGAAGAACGGCCGCCTGAGCCCGGAGACCCAGATCCGGGCGCCGATCGCCGGCACCATCGTCCAGCGGAAAGTGGGCACCGGGCAGTTCCTCTCGGCTTCGAGCGACCCGGTCTTCGTGATCGGCGACCTGTCCACGGTCTGGCTCGTCGCCAACGTGCGGGAGAGCGAGATCCCGAAGATCCGCATCGGCCAGGAAGTCGAGGCGAAGGTGGCGGGCTTCGGCGCGCGGGTGTTCAAGGCCCGGGTGAACTACATGGCCGCGAGCCTCGACCCGGCGACGCGGCGCCTCGCCGTGCGCAGCGAGGTCGACAACCCGGACCGGGTGCTGCGCCCGGAGATGTTTGCCACCTATACGATCATCACCGGCAAGGGCGAGCCCAGCCCGAGCGTGCCGGTGGCCGCGATCGTGTACGAGGGCGACCGCACCCATGTCTGGGTGGCCCGGCAGGACGGCGCCGTGGAAGCGCGGGACATCAAGCTCGGCGTGATCAACGGCGACAACGCCCAGGTCGTCGAGGGCCTGCAGGCGGGCGATCAAATCGTGACCCGGGGGGCCCTGTTCATCGACCGGGCGGCCACCGGCGACAAGGCGTCCTGAGCGGGAATCCCGGGCGATGAACAGCCTGATCGTCTTCTCGCTGCGCCAGCGCGTGCTGGTGGTGCTGCTGTTCGTGGTGATGCTCGGCATCGGCTACGGCGCCTACACGCAGCTCAACATCGAGGCCTATCCCGACCCGGTGCCGCCGCTGGTCGACGTGATCACCCAGAATCCGGGGCAATCCGCCGACGAGATCGAGCGCTACATCACGATTCCCCTGGAGGTGGCGCTCGCCGGCATCCCGAACGCCCAGGTGGTGCGCACCATCTCGCTGTTCGGCCTGTCCGACGTGAAGGTCCAGTTCAACTACGAGTACACGTACGAGCAGGCGCTGCAGCGGGTGCTCAACCGCCTGTCGCAGGCCCCGGCCCTGCCCAACGGCGCCACGCCGCAGATCTCGCCGACGAGCCCTGTGGGCGAGATCATGCGCTACAAGCTGGTCGGCCCGGCGGGCTACTCGCCCATGGACATGAAGACCCTGCAGGATTGGGTGCTCCAGCGCCGGTTCAAGGCGATCCCGGGGGTCACCGACGTGACCGCCTTCGGCGGCAAGGCCAAGGAATACGAGGTCGCGGTCGACCTGAACCGTCTCCAGGCCCAGGGCCTGACCCTGGTCCAGCTCACCACCGCGCTGAACAACGCCTCGATCAATGTCGGCGGCCAGACGCTGAATGTCGGCCAGCAATCCGCGGTGGTGCGCGGCATCGGCCTGATCCGCGACATGGACGACATCAAGGACACGATGATCAGCCTCGTCAACGGCACGCCGGTGCTGGTGCGGGACGTGGCGGAGGTGCGCGTGTCGAACGCGCCGCGTCTCGGCATCGTCGGCCACGACGACCAGTCCGACGTGGTCGAGGGCATCGTGCTCATGAGCCGCGGCGGCCAGAGCCTGCCGACCCTGGAGCGCGTCGAGGCCGAGATCGACAAGATCAACGGCTCGACGATCCTGCCGCCCGACGTGAAGATCGAGCGGATCTACGACCGCTCGGGCCTGATCCACACCACGACCCACACGGTGATGCACAACCTCGTTTTCGGGGTGGTGCTGGTGTTCATCGTGCAGTGGCTGTTCCTCGGCTCGCTCACCAGCGCGATCATCGTGGCGGCCACGATCCCGTTCGCGCTCGGCTTCGCGATCCTGATCCTGGTTGTGCGCGGCGATTCGGCCAACCTGCTGTCGCTGGGCGCGATCGATTTCGGCCTGATCGTCGACGCCACGGTGATCATGGTCGAGAACGTGTTCCGCCACCTCGCCGAGCCCGAGCATACCGAGGGTCAGGAGGCGCCCGGGGGGCTCGAGGGCCGGCTCGGCACCATCGCCATCGCGGGCATCGAGGTGAACCGGGCGATCTTCTTCTCGGCGATCATCATCATCCTCGGCTTCCTGCCGCTCTTCACGATGAGCGGCGTCGAGGGCCACATCTTCGGGCCGATGGCCAAGACCTACGCCTACGCGCTGGTCGGCGGCCTGCTCGCGACCTTCACGGTGTCGCCGGCCCTGTCGGCGCTGATCCTGCCCCGGAAGCTGGAGGAGCGCGACACCCTGATCGTGCGGGTCCTGCGTGCCGGGCACGAGCGTATCCTGGCCTTCGGCCTGAAGAACCGGGTGCTGGCGCTGTCGGTGATGCTGGCGGTGCTGCTGGTCTCGGGGCTGGCGGCCCGGAACCTCGGCCTGGAATTCCTGCCCCGGCTCGAAGAGGGCAACCTCTACGTGCGCGGCACCATGCCGTCCTCGATCTCGCTGGAGGCCGGCAACGCCTACGTCCAGCGCCTGCGCAAGATCTTCCAGGAAGTCCCGGAAGTCGTCACGGTGATCTCGCACCAGGGCCGGCCCAACGACGGCACCGACGCCACCGGGTTCTTCAACGTCGAGATCCTGGCGCCGCTCAAGCCGATCGACGAATGGCGCAAGGGCCTCGACAAGGACGCGCTGATCCACGACCTGAGCAAGAAGCTCGAAGCGGAGTTTCCCGGGATCGAGTTCAACTTCTCACAGTATATCGAGGACAACGTCCAGGAGGCGGCCTCGGGCGTGAAGGGCGAGAACTCGGTCAAGATCTACGGCAGCGACCTCGCCCAGCTGACCAAGACCGCCAACGCGGCCAAGGCGGCGCTCGCCACGGTGCCCGGCATCACCGACCTGGCGGTGTTCGAATCCCTCGGCCAGCCGACCGTGCGGATCGACGTCGACCGCCACAAGGCCGCCCGCTACGGCCTGTCGATCGGCGACGTGAACACCACGATCCAGGCCGCGATCGGCGGCCAGACCGCGGGCGACCTCTACGAGTACGGCTCCGACCGGCACTTCTCCATGCGGGTGCGGCTGGCCAAGGAATACCGCTCGTCGCTCGCCGGCATCCGCAACATCGCGGTGGGCGCCCAGAACCCCAATGGCGGCGTGATCCAGGTGCCGCTCTCCGAGATCGCCGACGTGGACCTCGTCTCGGGCGCCTCGTTCATCTACCGCGAGGACCAGGAGCGCTACATCCCGGTGAAGTTCTCGGTGCGTGGGCGCGACCTCGGCAGCGCGGTGATCGAGGCCCAGCGCAAGGTCGCCGAGGCGGTGGACCTGCCCCCGGGCTACCGGATGGAATGGGTCGGGCAGTTCACCAACCTCAAGGATGCCGCGACCCGGCTGAGCCTGGTCGTGCCGGTCACCCTGCTGCTGATCGCGCTCCTGCTGTTCATCAACTTCTCGTCGGTGGCGGACATGCTGCTGACGCTCTCGGTGATCCCGATGGCGATGATCGGCGGCATCTTCGCCCTGTCGTTCACCGGCACGCCGTTCTCGATCTCGGCGGCGATCGGCTTCATCGCGCTGTTCGGCATCTCGACCATGGAGGGCGTGATCCTCCTGGCCTACTACAACCAGCTCCTCGACGAGGGCTGGCAGCGCAAGGAGGCGGTGTGGAACGCCGCGATCGTGCGCATGCGCCCGGTGATGATGACCTGCGTGGCCGCCTGCGTCGGCCTGCTGCCGGCGGCGGTGTCCACGGGCATCGGCTCGCAGGTGCAGAAGCCCCTGGCCCTGGTGGTGGTCGGCGGCATCATCCTGGCCCCGAACCTGATCCTGGTGGTGGTGCCGGTGCTGATCTCGCTGTTCTCCCGGCGCCGACCGAACCCGAACGCGCGGGCGCGGACGGAGCATCGGGCCGCGGCATGAGCCGGATCGGGGCGGCGCGAGCCGGGGGACGACACGTGACCGGAACACCACAGCGCCGATCCGGCGCGCGGGATCGCGCCGCCGTCGGATTGACTTGGCCGTGCGCCGGGACGCTCTACCGCAGGAGGGGTTTCGGGGGCATGATGGTGGAGTTGGCGCCGAACCGGTGCGGTCGCGCGGCCGCAATGCTGGCGGCGGCGCTGTCGCTGTCGGCCTGCGCGGTCGGCCCGAACTACGTGCCGCCCGAGGCGCCGCCGGTCGGCCGCTACACCAAGGAGCCGCTGAAGAACCCGTCGGCCGCCGACAACATCCGCACCCGCCAGGGCGGCTCGGCGGACCAGAGCTTCGTCTCCGGCGCCGACATCCCCGGCCAGTGGTGGACCCTGTTCCACTCGAAGGCGCTGAACCAGCTGGTCGAGCAAGCGCTGGCGAACAACCCGACCCTGGAGGCCGCGCAGGCCTCGCTCCGGATCGCGCAGCAGAACGTGCTGGCCCAGAAGGGCACGCTCTATCCGAGCCTGACCGCGACCCCGCAGGCGCAGGGCATCCTGGCGCCGGGCCTCGACCTGCAATCGCCGCTCAACAACGAGAGCCGGTACCTCTACAGCCTCTCCACGCCGCAGGCGGTGGTCGCGTACAATCCCGACGTGTTCGGCGGGAACCGACGCCAGATCGAGTCCCTGGAGGCCACCACCGAGAACCAGCGCTTCCAGCTGGAAGCGGCCTATCTCAGCCTCACCGGCAACGTCGTCGCCGCCGCCATCCAGGAAGCGGCCCTGCGGGCGCAGATCGACGCCACCCGCAAGGTGATCCAGGCGCAGACCGAGGTGCTGCAGCTGTTCAACAAGCAGCTCTCGCTCGGGCAGATCGCCGGCGCCGACGTGGTCCAGCAGCAGGCGGCGCTCGCCCTGTCGCAGCAATTGCTGCCGCCCCTGGAGAAGCAGCTGGCGCAGCAGCGCAACCTGCTCACCGCGCTGGCCGGGCGGCTGCCGTCCGACGAGGTCTCGGAGACCTTCCAGCTCTCGGCCCTGCGCCTGCCGACCAAGCTGCCGGTGAGCCTGCCCTCGCGCCTCGTGCAGCAGCGCCCCGACGTGAAGGCGGCCGAGGCCCTGGTCCAGCAGGCGAGCGCGAGTGTCGGCGTCGCGGTAGCCAACCGCCTGCCGCAATTCAGCCTGACCGCCACGGGCGGTTCCAGCGCCGTGCGGCTCGCGCAGGTGACCAATCCCGGGGCGGCGTTCTTCACCATCATCGGTCAGGCGACCGCGCCGATCTTTGACGCCGGCACCCTGTTCCGGCGCCAGCGGGCGGCGGAGGAGACGCTGACCCAGGCGCAGGCGCAGTACAAGGCGACGGTGATCACCGCCTTCCAGAACGTCGCGGACGCCCTGCGGGCGCTCCAGGCCGACGCCAAGGCGGTGGCCGCCGCCGATGCCGCGGTCAGCGCCACCAACCAGAGCCTCGGGCTGATCCGCAAGCAGTACACGGCCGGCGCCGTCACCTCGACGCAGGTGCTGATCGCCCAGCAGGGCTACCTCTCGGCGCTGGTCACCTCGGCCGGCGCCCGCGCCACCCAGTACGGCGACAGCGCGGCCCTGTTCGTGGCGCTCGGCGGCGGCTGGTGGAACCGCAACGACGTCGCCCCACCCCCGCCGGAGACGGACCCGCTGAAATTCCTGTGAGGCGCGCCTTCGGGCCTCACACATCCATCGCGATGGCGTCCTGCAGCATCTGGTCGGCGGCGCTCATCACCTTGGTGTTGGCCGTGTAGGCCTGCTGCGTCTCGATCATCTTGGAGAACTGGTCCGAGATGCCGGCATTCGACTGCTCCACCGAACCAGCCGCGATGGTCGCGCCGGCGAACCCGAAGCTCGGCGCGCCGGACCGACCGTTGGCCACGTAGGTGCCGCCGTCGAGGGAGGTCAGGTTGTCCTGGCCGCCGAACTGCGCCAGCGTCAGCGAACCGAGCGGCTGCGTGCTGCCATCCGCGGCCGTACCGGTGAGCGTGCCCGCGGGCGAGACCGTCAGGCTCGCCAGGGTGTCCGCTCCGGTGGGGACCTGGACCGGTGCGGTCGCCGAGGGACCGGCAAACAGGTAATAGCCGGCGCCGTTGACCAGATAGCCGCTCGAATCCGGGGAGAAATCGCCGCGCCGGGTATAGGCGGTCTCGCCCGTGAAGCTCGGGCTCTGCGGCGTGCCGGTGTTCGACCGGACCACGAAGTAGCCGTTGCCCGAGATGGCGAGGTTGGTCGCGACCCCGGTGGACTGGACCGTCCCCTGGATCCCGAGGGTGTCGCGGGTGCTGGTCGAGACGCCGCCGCTCGACTGCGTCTTGGGCGCGGTCTGGGCGAGCATGTCGGCGAAGCTGGTCTCCGTGGTCTTGAACCCCGCCGTCTGGGTGTTGGCGATGTTCCCGGAGATGTTGTTGAGGGCGTAGGACTGTGCCGACGCGCCGGAGATCGAGTTTGAAAGCGCGTCGTAAAGGCTCATCGGGGTCTCCATTCCCGAGACCGGCCCAAAAAACCGATCCTAGACGGGCCTATAGACGCGCCGCAGGGTTAATCGGCGGTGTGTCAGCGAATGTTGCTGCCTGACCGCTGCCAGGATTGGACCGAACATGGATCTCTGGGCTCAGGCCCCGATGACACTCACAACAATCTCACGCCGGTGCGGCCGGTCGCGGTGCTCGATCAGATAGATCCCCTGCCACGTGCCCAGGGCTAGCCTGCCCTCGACCAGGGGGATGCTCAGAGCGGAATCCGTGACCAACGTGCGGATATGGGCCGGCATGTCGTCCGGTCCCTCGGCACCGTGGACATAATGGGCGCCGCGCGGGGCGAAGCCGTCGAGCGCGGTCATCAGGTCGGTCTGCACGTCCGGGTCGGCATTCTCCTGGATGGTCAGCGACGCCGAGGTGTGCCGGCAGAACACCGTGACGAGCCCGTCCCGGATGCCGCTGCCGCGCACGAACTCTGCCACCGCGCCGGTGAAATCCGTGAAGCCCGGCCCCTGGGTCGCGATGGTCAGGCGGCCACTCGCATGGCGCTCCACCGCGCCGGAGGCCAGCGGTTCCACCGGACCGATCTTGCCCTGCCTCATGCATCCGTCTCCGTCAGCGTAGCCCCCGACGCGATCTCGCGCTCGCCGCGGGCCAGAATCCGCTCCAGCACGTCAATCCGGTCGGCCTCCGCGGAGGGCTTGTCCCAGCGGATGCGGCTGACCCGGGGGAAGCGCATCGCCACGCCGGACTTGTGCCGGGTCGAGCGCTGCACGCCCTCGAAGGCGATCTCGAGGACAAGGCCGGCCTCGTGACCGTGGGTGACCTCGCGCACCGGCCCGAACCGCTTGGTGGTGTTGTTGCGGACGTAGCGGTCGAGCTTGGCGAGCTCGGCGTCGGTGAAGCCGTGATAGGCCTTGCCCACCGGGACCAACTCGTCGCCGCCCTCCGGCGCCTCCCGCCAGACCCCGAACGTGTAGTCCGAGTAGAACGACGAGCGCTTCCCGTGGCCGCGCTGGGCGTACATCATCACAGCATCGACGATATGGGGTTCGCGCTTCCACTTCCACCAGGGCCCCTTCGGACGGCCCGGCAGGTAGGGGCTGTTGCGGCGCTTGAGCATCACGCCCTCGATCGCGTCCGCATCCTCGCCGGCGCCCACGGAGGCCGGGTCCGCCCGGGCGGCGGCGAGCGCCTCCCAATCCGCGAACGGGACCACGGGGGAGATGTCGATCCGGGCGTGGTCGAGGCGGGTGACCAGGGCCTCCAGCTGCGCCCGGCGGGTCTCGAACGGCTCCGCCCGCAGGTCGTCGCCGTCCAGGGTCAGGAGGTCGTAGGCCCGGACATGGGCGGGGAACTCCTCCAGGAGCTTTCCCGTCACGGCCTTCCGGTTCAGGCGCTGCTGCAGCACGTTGAAGCTCTGGACCCGGCGCTCGCGCAGGATCAGCAGCTCGCCATCGAGCGTCCCCGTGAAGGTGATCGCTTCGGCGAGATCCGGGAACGCCCCGGTGATGTCCTCGCCGGTGCGGGAATAGACCTTGGCGACCTGGACGCCGGCCTTGTCGCGCCCGCCGACGAGCTGGACGCGGATGCCGTCCCACTTCCACTCGGCGGAAAAGGCCTCCGCTTCGAGCTTCTCGAGATCGGCCTCCTCCTCGATCGGATGCGACAGCATCGGCGGCCGGAACGGCGCCGGGTTCAGGGTCTCGGGCCGCTCGGCCCGCCCCTCAACCCAGGCGAACAGGGTCTCGAACGGCGGCGTCAGCCCGTGCCAGACCTCCTCGACCGCATCCGCCTCGTGGCCGCCCAGCGCGCCGACCGCGGTCTTGGCGAGCCGCGCCGAGACGCCGACGCGTAGGTTGCCGGTGACGAGCTTCAGCAGCGCCCAGCGCCCGGTCTCGTCCAGGGCGTCGAGCCATTCGGCGAGATGGCGGGACAGCTCCCGCTTCGGGATCGTCGCCAGGGTCTCCACGACCTCGGCGAGGGTCGGGACGTGCGGGGGCGGGTTGTTGTGGCCGAGACCTGCCGGCACATCCCCTCCCCCCTCTGCGATGGCTACGAGGTTCGCAGATCGGTCAGCGTAGGGCTCAACGTGCCCCCTCTCCCGTGCGGGAGAGGGTTGGGGTGAGGGATCAGGTCCATCCGGAGAGGTCGCATCCCTCACCCTGTCCCTCTCCCGCACGGGAGAGGGGACCTGCGCCTCATTCGGTGCCGGGTGAAGACCGGAGCCCACGGAGGGGGGCGGAAGAGGCGTCGAGGGCCAGATCAACGCCGTGGTCTCGGCCAGATCG
>NZ_JAKSYO010000211.1 GCF_022829635.1 Methylobacterium sp. E-066 | reverse complement strand
CGCTCCGCGTTCCCTGGGCTCTTGTGTTGACGCCAACGGATTTGCTCCGATGCCGAATGCGGCGCGGGTCCCCTCGCCCCGCTCGCGGGGAGAGGCCCGCACGGACCTCGTCGTCCGTGCGGGAAGCGCAGGCGAAGCCGGAGCGGCGGTGAGAGCGCTTGAACGGATGAAGCTCGTCCTGACTCGCCCCCTCACCCTCGGCTGTCGCCTCGCCGCGCCGACGACGAGGTCGTCGCGGCCCTCTCCCCGCAAGCGGGGCGAGGGGATCACAGGGGGAAGCGACGGCGCTCAAGACAGTTAGGAAGCCCCCACCCTGCCGCCCAATCAGGCGGCCCGCGCCAGGACGGCCTGCTCGTCGTCGACTTCATCGGTGCGCACGTCGAACTGCACCAGGTAGGCGGTCCCGAAACTGGTGGTCAGCGCGCAATCCGTGGCGTCGCGCCCGCGGGCCATGACGATCCGGGCGATCCGCGGCTGGTTGTGCCGGGCGTCGAACGTGTACCAGCGCCCGCCCTCAGGGCCTTCCAGGTAGACCTCGAACCAGGCCGAAAAATCCATCGGCGCCGGGTCCTTCGGCACGCCGATATCGCCGAGATAGCCGGTGGCGTAGCGGGCCGGGATGTTCATGCAGCGGCACAGGGTGATCGCGAGATGCGCGAAATCCCGGCAGACGCCGACCTGCTGGGTGTAGCCGTCGAAGGCCGTGCGGGTGGCGTCGGCCTGCTGGTAGTCGAACCGGAGGCGGTTGTGGGCGAAGTCGACGATCGCCTGGACCCGCGCCCAGCCCTCCGGCGTGGAGCCGAACAGCGACCAGGCGATGCCCGACAACTTGTCGGTGTCGCAGTAGCGCGAGCCGAGCAGGTACATCAGCACGTTGTCCGGCAGATCCTGGACCGGGATCTGGCGCGCCTCGGGCGCCTCTACGTCCGGCAGGCCGCTATCCGCGATGGTGAAATCGGCCGCCATGGTGATCCGGCCGCCGGGGGCGACGATGCGGGTGCAGACATTGCCGAAGGCGTCGACATGCTGGCGCGCCGCGACCGGCGGGTCGAAGGTGATCACCTCCGGGGTGACGAGGTCGCTCCGGCGCTCGGGGCGCACGTTGAGGAGCAGGTTCATCGGCGTCGGGCCGAGCGTGTCGAAGGCGATGGTGAAGCCGGTGCGGACGTGCATTGGGAGAAACCGTGGACGAAGCCAGCACGGAGCGGTGCTGTCGGGTGAGCGCATATAGTAATGGAGCCTAAAAGGCGTAGATCGGCCAGTGGTTCCGATCTGTGTATCAGTCGTCGGACCTCCCGGTGCTCGAATTTTCGGCACCCCTAGCCTCCAGCCGGATCGCGCCGCCGGTCGTGCGCGTCTGCCGTGCAGCCCTGCCGTGCCCGGCGCCATGTTGCATCGCACAGGGCAGCCTCGTATCGCTGCCGCCGAACAGACCCGCGGAACGGCCCGGCATTGCTGCGCGAGACCGTCCCGCCGCCGGACGAACGCGACCCATGACCCTCGACAAGCTTTCCCTGCCCAAGGACAAGATCCGGGTCCTGCTGCTCGAAGGCATCAATGACAGCGCCGTCGCGCTGATGCAGGCGGCCGGCTACACCAACCTGACCCGGCTGCCGAAGGCCCTCGACCGCGACGCCCTCCACGAGGCGCTCCAGGGCGTGCACATGCTCGGTATCCGCTCGCGCACCCAACTCGACGCGGCGGCCTTCGAGGCGGCGGACCGGCTGCTGGCGGTGGGCTGTTTTTCGGTCGGCACCAACCAGGTCGATCTGGAGGCGGCGCGCCATCGCGGCATCCCAGTGTTCAACGCGCCGTTCTCCAACACCCGCTCGGTGGCGGAGCTGACCATCGGCGAGATCGTGATGCTGCTGCGCAGGATCGTGCCGCGCTCGGTCGGCGCCCATGCAGGCCGATGGGACAAGTCGGCGGTTGGCTCCCTGGAGGTCCGCGGCAAGACGCTCGGCATCGTCGGCTACGGCAATATCGGCACGCAGCTCTCGACGCTCGCCGAGGCGATGGGCATGCGGGTGCTGTTCTACGACCACACCGACAAGCTGCGCCACGGCAACACCGAGCCGACCAAGACCCTGCACGACCTGCTCGGCCAGTGCGACGTGATCTCGCTCCACGTCCCCGAGACGGACGCCACCGCCAACATGATCGGCGAGGCCGAGATCCGGGCGATGAAGCCCGGCGCCTTCCTGATCAACAACGCCCGCGGCACGGTGGTCGATCTCGACGCCCTCGCGGCTTCCCTGCGCGACGGCCATCTCAAGGGCGCGGCCATCGACGTGTTCCCGGTGGAGCCGGGCTCCAACGCCGAGCCGTTCGTCAGCCCGCTCCAGGGCATCGAGAACGTGATCCTCACGCCGCATATCGGCGGCTCGACCGAAGAGGCCCAGGAGCGGATCGGCGCCGAGGTCGCGCGCAAGCTGGTCGACTATTCCGATATCGGCTCGACGGTGGGCGCGGTGAATTTTCCGCAGGTGCAATTGCCGGCGCGGCCGACGGGCACGCGCTTCATCCACGTCCAGCGCAACCTGCCGGGCATGCTCGGGCGGCTCAACGACGTGTTCTCCCGCGGCCACGTCAACATCGCCGCGCAGTTCTACCAGACCGATGGCGAGGTCGGGTACGTGGTGCTGGAGACCGACGCCACCGACGCGGATGCCGAGGCGCTGCTCACCGAGATCCGCGCGATCCCGGGCACGATCCGGGCGCGCCTGCTCTACGAGCGCCGCTGAACCGGGGCGATTTCGCCGTGGCCGCATCGAACGCCGGCTCTGTTGCCGCGTTCGCCTTGCGCGGCGGCGCCGGGCGCTGTTCAAGTCATGCCCGGCCGCTTTGCTGATGGATCGGCCGATCGGCGGAGGATGTGCGGTGACGAAGCGTATTGGATGCGGATTGGCCGGCCTCGTGCTCGGTCTGGCCGGGACGATCTCGGTCGTCTCCGATGCGTCCGCGGATTGCCTGCGCCGGATCTACAACCGCTCGACCTACGTTCTGGTCGCTCGCCAGGACGGCGGCCCGCCCGCGACTCTGCTGCCGGGCCAGTCGCTGCCGGTGCGGCTGTCGCGGCCGGGCCAGATCGCCATCTCGGCCTATTGCGGGCTTCCGGAGGCCGGAGGCAGCCCGGTCACGCAGGCGAGCTTCGATTACGAGGCGGTGCTCGACCGCTGCTTCGTCCGGTTCGGAAGCGACGAGTTCTTCGCGTCCCAGCTCGGCCGCGGCTTCTTCGGCACGCAGGAGACCGCGCCGTTCACGGTCAACAATCCGAAACAGGGCGATATCGTGCTGGGCCCCTCGTCCCTGCCCGCCTGCCCGGTGCCGGGCGCGGTGCTCAGTCGGCGCGGCTGAGCGAGCATCATCTTTTTCCGAAAGCCGGAAACCGCCTTTCGGGATGATGCTCTAGAGAAAATGCCGGAAGACGACCCGCCGGTCCTCGGGAGCGCCGGGCGGCGGTGGCGCCGCCGGCGTCAGGAACGGGCTGGCGAGGCGCAGCGCGATCAGGCTGAGGGCCGCGAGCGCCGGGGCGACGTATCGGAACGGGCGAGCGAACATGAGCGCCTCCGTCGCGGCGTAGCCGACCCAGGCGATGACCTGCGTGCAGACCTGCAGCGTGAGCAGAACATCGCATTGCTGCGCAGGATGCGGCGTGTTGAAGCGCACATGGGTAACGTTAAGCCGGCTCACCGATGCCGGCGGATCTCGGGGCGCACGTGCCTGACGACTCGATCCGTCCGGGTTACGGACCTCCGATTGCGTCCGCGCCGTCGCTGGCGCCCGCAGGTGCACGCTCCTATGGTGACCCTCTGCGGGAGTTTCGCCGCGCACGCCGCGACTTTGCTTCCCTGCGCCGAACCAACAGCGTGAACGAGGACGCGCGTATGCTGACCCAGACTGGCAACTCGATCCTGCGGGGGGATCTCGGCGTCGAGGAGACCATCGAATCCGACAACATCGTGCGGTGGGATGGCGATCGGCTCTATGTCGAGCAGGACGTGTTCCACAACGGCCAACTCGTGCACCGCAAGTACCGGCGCACCGTGACCGAGCCCGTGGCCCAGGCGCTCTGGGCGATCATCAACCGCGCCAAGCAGTGAGTTTTGGCGGGTCGGGTTTCGCGCGGAACGCCGCCCTTTCCGTCTCCCTACACGCTTTTCGATGAGCGCCGCAGGTTCGAGGCGGAGGGACTTTTCGAGAATGCGACGGGCCCCTCTTCCTAGTGGGGCCCGTGGCTTTACCCCTTCGCCGGATGCGGCGCGGGTCCCCTCTCCCGTGCGGGAGAGGGACAGGGTGAGGGGACAGGTTCCTCCTGATAAGGCGTATCCCTCACCCCAACCCTCTCCCGCACGGGAGAGGGGGCGCGTTGTGGCTCGCAAAACCGATCCATCAATCACTGAGGCCGCCAGGGCGACCGACCCGCGCCGTCTGCGCGTGGTTGCGTGCCCGGCCCCGGCGGCAGCCCGTGCTGCCCATAGATCATAGACTCGCGGCGCCATGCACCAGCGCCTCAGATTGCAAGCACCGGCCCGCAACGGGAGCCGGCCCTGCTGGCCCTACGCCGCCACTGCGTTCAGGGGCGCGGCGGCCGAGAGCTGCTCGGTCTGGAGGGCGTCGAGGCGGCTATGGGCGTTGTCGAAGGCGCTCCGGAGCGTCGCGCTCGCGTCTTCCACGGCGACCAGCACCGCCAGCTTCTGGCTCGTAGCGCGATCGGCGATGCTGCGGGCGGCGGAGAGCAGGGACTGCTCCAGGCTCTGGAATTCGGCTGCGGCTTCCTTACCCGTCTCGCGGGTGGCCGCCGCCAGGCGCTCCAGCGCCGCCTCGAGGGCATGACGCAGGACAAGCGTGCGCACGCGCTCCTGAAGGAGCGCCCTCTCGTCGAGTTTCATCAGATTGGGTCCGCGACTGGGAACGCGGGCAAGATCTCATACTTCCCCGGACCCCGCAGCCACCTTTTTGCAACAGCGCAATACTGTTTCTCAATCCGCGGGGTGTTGCGCCGGGATCTGGATGGTTGCTGAACTTTGGGATGAACTGCCGTTTGTCCGACGAATTACAAGAGTTAAGGCGTTGTTTGTCCTGTTGACGGGTCTTTCGACTTCAATGCCGCGGGCATCGATGCGCGTTTCGAGCTGCGGATTCAAATGGAAGGTGGATATTCGTGACCTGTCACAACCGCGCGAGGGCGGTGTCGACCGGATTGCAGGAGACCGCCATCGCGCGATGCCCGAACGTGGCAAACCCGTGGATGGCTTCGCTGCGCGCGACGACGGTCGCGGTTGGGACGGATCCGTCGAAGAGCCGTCAGTACGGCGTCCCGGTCTGCCGTTGCGCGCGCAGGGCCTCGGCGTACCAGGTCAGCTCGTCCAGAAATTTGGCGGTCGCCGTCTCGATCCAGGCCTCCGTGGGGGTGCCATCCGCGTCCAGTACCTTCTGAAGGCGCGGGATCGGCAGGAGCGAGGGGATGCTGGGCATGCCGAGTTCGGCCAGCATCGCCCGGAGCGGCATCGCCGCGCGGACCCCGCCGAACTGACCGGCGGAATAGCAGCAGATCGCCGAGGGGCGCCAGTAATACTCTTCGAGGAAGTAGTCGAGGGTGTTCGACAAAGC
Source organism: Methylobacterium sp. E-066 (assembly GCF_022829635.1). Classification (GTDB taxonomy): domain Bacteria; phylum Pseudomonadota; class Alphaproteobacteria; order Rhizobiales; family Beijerinckiaceae; genus Methylobacterium. Next base: position 1,506 of record NZ_JAKSYO010000211.1, on the reverse strand, counting down.
CGGCGGGACGCCGTGATTGTATTCGGCCGAGACCATCAGGAAGGCATCGGCGCCGCGGTAGAGTTTGGCAAGCCGCTCCAGCGGCTCCGGGGCGGTGCCGGCCGGGTATTCCTTGTACATGCGGTCGAGGAGCGGCAGGCCGAGCTCGGCGGGATCGACCAACGGGGCGATATGGCCGCGCGCCTCGAGCCGGGCGATCAGGAACCGCGCCGCCCGGAGGCCGATCCGGTCCGAGCGGACGCTGCCGAGGATGACCGGGACGGTGAGAGGCATGGCGATCTCCGATCAGCGCGGTCAGGTCTTCGAGGTGGTCGTGAGCGCGGTGGCGGCCAGCCCCACCGGTCCGGTGGTCGCGTAGGCGGCAATCGCCTTCGTGACCTGCTGAAGCAACGATTGCAGGCCGTCCTCGATCCCGCTGAACGGGTTCGCGTCGCCGGTCGCGGTGCCGGAGGACGCCGCTGCGGCCGTGCTGTCGCCGGCGGTCGGGTTCGCGCCCGTGGCGTTCGCGGCATCGGTCGCCACCGGACGGGCGTGATGGCCGTGATGGTGATGGACCGGCGCGGGATTCTGCGAGTCCTGGCCGTCCTCCGCGCCGGGATCGGCGGTGGATTGTTCGGTGACGCTCGACGCGCTGCCGGGCGGCGCGAACCCGCCCTGGGCGGTGATCTGGCTGTAATCGGACTGCACCTGCAGCAGCGAGGCCATCAGGTCGCTCGACAGGGCCGGGCCGGAGGCGGTGCTGCCGGAGGTCGTGGTCGAGCCCGACGACGGGCTTGCCCCCTGACTGGCGACCGCGAAGGCGTTCGCATCGGTCTGCTGCGCGGACGCCGCCCGCGTCTGCCGCAGGGCGCTGATGAGGTCCCGCTGAAGACTGCTGCTCGTGACCGAACCGACCGACATGATACGCCCTCGCGAAGTCCTTCTGTGAGAGCAGGCACGGCGCGTTCCAGAATTTTGTCTTTAATTTCAAGGGCCGGGGTGGGCTTAGGGCCGGCAGGATCGGCCGCGCGGCAAATTTTGCCGGCGTTGGCTCGGCCCGGGCGGACGGCCAAGGGCGTGCGCCCTCCCCTTTGAAGTAAGCGGCCCAACTATGCTGCCGAACGAGGCTGGGGCGCCTCTCCCATGCTGGTCAAAGGGGTCACACGCCGGCTTGTGCGGGGCGCGACGCGCCCCCTCTCCCGTGCGGGAGAGGGCTGGGGTGAGGGACCAGCCTTTTCCGGAAAACGCGCATCCCTCCCCCTGTCCCTTTCCGGCAGGGGGGAGGGGACCGGGGCCCTTTCCGGAGTTTTATGGTCCCGATGGTCCGTACGAGCAAGCGGGCCCCTCGCGGCCTGCTGGCTCGGTGCCGAGCACGGCCTCACCCCCGCCGTTCCTCATGCGATCCTTATAAGTTCGCCCGCCTCTCCGTCTCGAACCCTAACGCGGTTCAAGCCCACAATCCGGGTCGGCCGGGATCGGTCGCGGCAGGGCCGCGCCGCCCGCAGAACCGACGCGGATTCATCATGC
>NZ_JAKSYO010000210.1 GCF_022829635.1 Methylobacterium sp. E-066 | reverse complement strand
GGAGAGCGAGGACGCGCGGGCGGCAGCGGCGCGCGGCGCCGGAGTAGGCGGCGGGGTGGGCGCTTCCTACCTGTCTTGCCCCCGGTCGCTCCCCCCTGTGGTCGCCCCGCCACGCTTGCGGGGAGAGGGCCGCGACGACCTCGACGCCGGCGCGGCGAGGCGACAGCCGAGGGTGGGGGGGCGAGTCAGAACGGGCTTCACCCGTTCAAGCGCTGTCACCGCCGCGCCGGCTTCGCCTGCGCTTCCCGCACGGACGACGAGGTCCGTGCGGGCCTCTCCCCGCGAGCGGGGCGAGGGGACCCGCGCCGCATTCGGCATCGGAGCAAATCCGTTGGCGTCAACACAAGAGCCCAGGGAACGCGGAGCG
>NZ_JAKSYO010000209.1 GCF_022829635.1 Methylobacterium sp. E-066 | reverse complement strand
CCGCGGCAAGACCCACAAGCAGGCCCTCATCGCCTGCGCCCGAAAGCTGCTCATCTACGCCAACACCGTCCTCGGCCGCGGCACGCCATGGCGTGCCGCGGCCGAGCCCGCATAACGGTTGCTCAGGATGAGGGCGCGGGTGGGAAGGCTGATGGGTTTGCTCGCTATTCTCAGCGTGATTGCGAGTACAGCGAAGCAAACTTGGGACTACACCGGATCCGCTTGAGAATGGCCGCTTGCGACTCAACCCGGCCGCCTGAATCGCAGTGCGCGCTTTCCACAAGCGGTCATTCGTCAGCCGTCCGGCAACTTCGGCTCGGGGTGGGAAGCGGCCTTCGGCGCCGCGGCCGTAACCGGACGTTCAAGCCAGCAGCGGTTGGTCTGATTTGGGTGCGCCTTTAGCGAACCGGCCCTCTCAGCCGCTTCCGAGCCGAAGCAGTCGATCAAGTCAGTACGGTTGAGTATGGCTTTCGCAGCTTAGGGTATGCCGTTCACACCGTGCAGACGGTAGCGGAACGTCGGCGAGGCGTTGGTGGTAGGCAGCGATAGCCGGGTAGCTAGGGCACTCCATAGGGGTCATTTGCCAACGGTTCACAGAGAGGTCGAGGACTACGTCGGCGAGCTTGAAAGTGGTGCCAGTCGCAAAAGGGCCCGTCGAAATGAGATATCGGTCCAGAATGCTCATCGTCGTATTCCGAGCCTCTTCCCCCGCCGCGACCCTGTCGGGATGAGTGTGTGCTGGATCGCGACGAACGAGGCCGAGGAAGGCTGCACGCCAAAACGAGTTTAATTCGGTCGCTTGCCAGTCCATCCATTGTTCGACGAGATCGCGTCCACGCGGATCGGCGGGGAGTAGATCGGTTCGAGCGGCTACCCCAGCGACGTAGCGGCAGATCGTGTTCGACTCTCACAGGGTCCCCGCTGCGTCTTCGATCACGGGCACGAGGCCATTCGGGTTGAGGGCCAGGAATTCCGTGGAGTCCGCTCGTTTGAAGCGGCTGCCGTAATCCAGCCGAACATAATGCAAGTCGATTCCAACGCAGGTCCAAAGCACCTTGGGTACTTTGATCAAACTGAACTTGCCGAGAATGCGTATTATGAAAGACGGGACTGCCGCAGGCGTGGCGATGGGGTGTGGTCATAGCTCATTCGGCGCCCACAGTCCGTTATGGGCATGGACATATTTCCAGGGGTAATCGCCTGTGAGGAGGGAAATGTTTACTTCCCTCCTCCGCGTAATACATATCAGAATATGTCAGACATCCTTGGCCATTTGATCGAGGGTAGTTTTTTCACTATCCTCTAATTTTTTCATTCCAGCATCGAATTGGGTAAAAGCAGCTTCTCTCTTTTTTATTAGCTCGGAAAGTTGTTGTGGTAGATTAACTGCTGTACCATCGGAACCAACGACGTTAGTTGGATCGGCGCCTATTGTTTTGATGTAAGTAATTGACGCATTGAGTTTGTTAATTCCATCCTCGAAAGCAGCAGAAGCTTTTGCTTTCTGAGCGTTTAAGTCTGTTCTAAGGCATGTAAAAAGCTGGCTTGTGTCACTAGAAACTTCTTTTATCTGTTGTGACTTGGTAGATGATATACTCGAAGTAAGCTCTTCACTCTGTTTTTTCATTTTGCTTGCGTTGAGGTGTGCCTCTTTTAATTTAAATTGAGGAAGGCCAATAATGAACTTTTGTTGTTGTATACTAAATTCAGGTATACCCATAACAAATGACGTATCTGCAAAATTAAACTCTGGTATTAGCGTTTTAACATTTTGCCGCTGCATAAATGTTTTGGGTAAATTTGTGATTATATCACTCCATTTTACTGTACAACTAGGTATAACGGCATGGTCGCATGTAAATTCAGGATACTGCCCAGTTTTTGTAGGAACCATCACAACACTAGGCGTGTCGAATATAATTTCTTGCATTTTCATGGTTACCTGTGGGACGCCAAGTGTAATTTTCTGGTCTTTTATGGTAACGGTAGGAGTTCCAAACTGTATTGTAGTATCTGCCCAAGTTACTTCGAACTCAGCAGTAGCCTCACCTTTAATCTGATTGCCTGTTTTCTGATAATCCTCATAAATTGGCTTATATTTTCCTTCAATATTTGAGATCTGCGATTGATATACAGTGCAATCTTCCGAGTGAGCACACAAAGGGATCATTGCTGCTGTGATGACGAAAACAAAACATTTCATCATTCGCCTCCATCAAACCAACGCTCGATCCAAATCCACTTAGATACTGGATGCGTCGAGGAGCATGATATTTACATCTGACTTCACAGTATAGAGATAAATTAATAAGACTTCTCAACCTTAGATTGTAAATATGCCACATTGAGCGCATTGCGCAATCTCTGGTAGGGTGTCTGCGCAAGAGAGGCTCACTGACGGCGCCCATCCTCGCCAGCTCGCTACCGCTGAAAGTTGCAAGGAGAGCTTAGTCGCGAGCTGAAAACGTTCAAACGGCCATTGGAACGGTACAAATTGGGTATGGCCCGGGCGGACCATAGCCATCGGTCTGTTTTGAATGTTCGTTGGGATCATCCAAAACGGACTTTCTTAACCGAATCAATCATAGCAGACCGGCAAGCCAGAATGCCACGTAGCGGACATAGTGAGGGTCTGCTTGGGGTCGTGAGCGGGCACGACGGCGGTGTGTGCTTGTGCCAACTCTCGCCCGGAAGCGGACCGTCGCAAATCCACCCCTCTGGGACGGGATTACGGCCAAGTTGATTGGCTCACACCGGAGAGCAGCGGGCAATGCCCGGCCTGCGCGTATCCCGGACCGCGCCAGGAGGCGCGTGATCACGAGGTGGGACAACCGGGGCGCCCAAGAAACCCGGTCCCGGTCAGATCGACGGACAGCGCCCACAGCCGCTCAGCCTCTTCAGGATCCACGGCATAGGCCTGGACGCCGACGAACGGCTCACCGGCCGCCTCCGCCCGCACGGCGACATCGCAATCCTCGCAATAGAGGCCGCCCAGCCCGTCGAGCAGCGGTGACGTTGCGGCCCAGACCTGGGTGGCGGCGCCCTGGGCCGGGCTCTTGAAGGTCGGGTCCGCGGGCGCACCAGTTGCGTCGAGCCAGCCCTCCGCGATCATCTCGGCCTGGGTCAGGTGGCGCTGGAGCGGCGTAAAAATTTTCCCCGGGTGCAGCGAGAAGGCGCGGAGGCCCCGGTCCCGGCCGAGCCGGTCGAGATGGACCGCGAACAGGGCGTTGGCGGTCTTCGCTTGGCCGTAGGCGCGCCACTTGTCGTAAGCGGACGTGAAGTGAAGGTCGTCCCAGCGGATCGGCGAGAGGTAGTGCCCGGCCGAGGACACTGCGATCACCCGGGCGCCGGCCCCGAGCAGCGGCAGGAGGTGGTTGGTCAGGGCGAAGTGGCCGAGATGATTGGTGGCGAATTGCGCCTCCCAACCCGGCCCGACCCGCATCTCCGGGCACGCCATCAGGCCGGCATTGTTGATGAGCCAGTCGATCGGCCGGTCGGTGGCCAGGACGTGCTCGGCGAAACGCCGGACGCTGGCGAGGTCCGACAGGTCGAGGGCGTCGACCGTCGTCCGGGAAATGTCCTGCGTCGCGATCCGGGCGGCGTCCGGATTGCGGGCGGCGACGAGGACATCGGCGCCCGCGGCAGCGAGCGCCCGGGTGGTCTCGAGGCCCAGGCCCGAATGGCCTCCGGTGACGACGGCGAAACGGCCCGTCAGATCCCGCCCGGCCAGGACATCGGAGGCGGTGCTGCGGGCGCTGAAGCCCGAGCCGAGCGGTTTTTGCTGATCGATCATGATCCTGCTCCGCGGCGGCGCAGAGGGGCCGCCGGATCGCCGCGATGATCGACGGAAGACGGCGGACGCTCCATGCTGCGCCGTCCGCGAATCCTGCGCGGGCGTCCGGTTCGTGTTATGGATCCGCTCTCCGACGTGCTGTCGCTGCTGAGGCCCCGCAGCGCCTTCAGCGCCGGCCTCGATGCCGGGGGCGATTGGGCGATCCGCTTCCCCGCCCATGACGGGATCAAGTTCAACGCGGTGGTGCGGGGCGCCTGCTGGGTGGCGGTCGAGGGCGAGGCCGAGCCGGTCCGGATCGCGGCCGGCGACTGCTTCCTGCTGACCCGGGGCCGGCCGTTCCGCCTCGCCACCGATCTGGCGCTTCCGGCGATCGAGTCCGCCACGATCTACGAGCAAGCGGTGGACACTGTCGCGACCTGCAACGGCGGCGGCGATTTTTTCCTGGTCGGCGGACGGTTCTTCTTCGCGGGCGATGCGGCCGGGCTGCTGTTCGATGCGCTGCCGGCGATCGTGCCGATCCGGGATGCCTCGAACCAGGCCGCGATCCTGCGCTGGGCGCTGGACCAGCTGGCCGCGGAGCTGCGCCAGGGCGCGCCGGGCGGCGCGCTGATGGCCGACCATCTCGCGCAGATCATGCTGCTCCAGGTGCTGCGGCTCTGGCTCGCCTCGGAGCGGCCGACCGGCTGGCTCGGGGCGCTCGCCGATCCAAGGCTGGCCCGGGCGCTCACGGCTCTGCACGCCGAACCGGCGCGGCGCTGGACGCTGGCGGAACTCGCCGCATGCGCCGGCATGTCGCGCACGACGTTTGCGGAACGGTTCAGCGCGGTGGTCGGGCAGACGCCCCTCGCTTATCTCACCGGCTGGCGGATGCAGCGTGCGGCCGACCGGCTGCGGCGCTCCGACACGAGCGTCGCCGAGATCGCCTATTCGGTCGGCTACGAATCCGAGACCGCGTTCCGCACCGCCTTTCGCAGGCGGATGCTGTGCACGCCGATGCAGTATCGGCGGGGAAGGGACGCATTGTTGCTGCACCGCACCCTGCGCTAAAGCTCGTCCGGAAACGGTGGAGGCCGGATTTTCGGACGCGATGCCGCGACACCGAAACCGGACCGCCGGGACGCTGTCCGAGACCGAGCCGCGATGACGCCTTCCCTCTGGACCCGCCTATCGAATCCCAGTCACTTCATGCGCTGGTCCGGCGCCGTGGTGCCGTGGCTCGCCGTCCTGTCGGTGGGACTCGTCGGCCTGGGGCTGTACCTGACCTTCTTCGCCGTGCCGCCCGACTACCAGCAGGGCGAGACCGTGCGGATCATGTACATCCATGTCCCGGCGGCGTGGCTCGGGGTGTTCTTCTACGGCGCCATGAGCCTGTCGGCGATCGGCACCCTGGTCTGGCGCCATCCCCTGGCCGACGTCGCCCAGCGCGCCGCGGCGCCGATCGGGGCGGCGTTCACGCTGATCTGCCTCGTCACGGGCTCGCTCTGGGGCAAGCCGATGTGGGGGACCTACTGGGTCTGGGACGCGCGCCTGACCTCGATGCTGATCCTGCTGCTGATCTATTGCGGCATCATCGCCCTGTGGCGCACCCTCGAGGAGCCGAACCGCGCCGCCCGGGCCGTGGCGATCCTGACCCTCGTCGGCGCGGTGAACCTGCCGATCATCAAGTTCTCGGTGAACTGGTGGTCGACCCTGCACCAGCCGGCCTCGATCCTGCGCATGGGTGGATCCAGCATCGACCCGTCGATGCTCTACCCACTGCTGATCATGATCGGCGCGGCCACGCTCGGCGGGACCACGCTCCACCTCTACGCGATGCGCACCGAGATCATGCGCCGCCGGGTGCGGACGCTGACGATCCGCGAGGCCGAGCGCCTGGACCGCACCCAGCCGCGCCTCACGCCGAAGCCCGCCGGGATGCCGGTCGGGCAGCCGGTCTAGGATCGTATCGATGGATCTCGGCTCTCACGGCGGCTTCATCGTCGCCGCCTACGGCTTCACGGCCCTGGTCATGGCCGGCCTGATCGGCAACGCGATCCGCGACCGGCGGGCGCAGCGGCGCGCCCTCAAAGGCTTCGGGGAGGAGCGGCGGTGACCGGCGACGACATCACCGACCGGCCGCCCCCCGTCCGCCGCTCGTTGCTGCTGGTGGTGCCGGTGCTGGCGTTTGCCGCGCTGGCTGCGGTGCTGTTCCTGCGCCTGCGCTCGGGCGCCGACCCGGCGGCGCTGCCCTCGGCCATGATCGGCAAGCCGGTGCCGAGCTTCAGCCTGCCGGCGGTGCCCGGGCTCACGGTCGGGGACGCTCCGGTGCCGGGCCTGTCCAGCGCCGACCTGAAGGGCCAGATCACGGTGATCAACGTGTTCGCCTCGTGGTGTGCCCCCTGCCAGGTCGAGCACCCGATGCTGATGCGGCTCGCTCGGGAGCCCGGCATCCGGCTGGTCGGCATCGACTACAAGGAGCCGAACCCGGCCGCCGGCCAGCGCTTCCTGGCCCGGCACGGGGTGCCGTTCACCGCCGTCGGGGCCGATGCCGACGGGCGCGCGGCGATCGATTTCGGCGTCTACGGCGTGCCCGAGACCTTCGTGGTCGGGCCGGACGGGGTGATCCGCGACAAGCTCGTCGGCATCCTCACGCCGGACAATTACGCCAGCGTGCTCACGCGGATCCGGGCGGCCGGGAAGGTCGCGGACGCGCGCTAAAGCATCATCCCGAAAGGTGGCCGCCGGCTTTCGGAATAAGATGATGCTCGATCAAGAGCCTTATTCGCCCGGCTGCGGCTCCTTGCGCTCGTAGCGGGTGAGCAGCGGCGTCTGCGCCAGGGCGAACACCACGGTGAGCGGCATGATGCCGAACACCTTGAAGTTGACCCAAAAGTCTTCGGTCTGGGTCCGCCACACCACCTCGTTCAGCGCCGCCAGAACGAAGAAAAACAGACCCCAGCGGAATGTGAGCTTGCGCCAGCCCTCCTCGGTGAGGCTGAACATCGAATCGAGCACCACCGACAGCAGCGAGCGCCCGAACGCGAGGCCGCCGAGCAGCACGGTGCCGAACAGCGCGTTCACGATGGTCGGCTTGACCATGATGAAGGTCTTGTCCTGAAGCGCCAGCGTCAGCCCGCCGAACACCACCACCACCACGCCGGAGACGAGCGGCATGATCGGCAGCCGCCGCACCAGGGCGAAGTGAACCGCCAGCGCCACAACGGTCGCCGCGATGAACACGCCGGTCGCTACGAACAGTTTTTGATCGGGCGCGACGCCGAGTTTTTCCGAATAGGCGTTGCCCAGGAAGAAGATGACGAGCGGCCCGAGTTCCAGCGCCAGCTTCATGAGGGGCGGCAGGTGGCGGCGGGGAGGAACGGATTCGATCTGCATGCGCCTCAGTTGGCTCGGATGCGGCTCTCGCGCTAGGCTGGAGGCCGGGCTGGCGGTTTCGGGGCTGTGTGGAACGCGGGGCTTACGATGTCCATCACGATCGACAACGCCGAGGTCGAGGCGCTGCTGGCCGACCTCACGGCAACGACCCACCGCGCCGCGCCGGACCTGTTGCTGGAGCTGCTCCGGCGGGAGCGGGAGCGGGTGGAGGACGAGGCGGAGCGCCGCATCGCTGAGGGCCTCGCGGCCGACGAGGCGATGCGCCGTCGTCTCAGCGCGGGCTCGATCGACGAGATCCCGGCCTACGATGAGAACGGCTTGCCGGTATAAGGACCATCGTCATCGAAGGTCCCAGCATTTACCCCGTCATTCCGGGGCCGCGAAGCGGAGCCCGGAATCCAGAAGCGCCGGTGGAGCAGGCCTAGCGCGGTTGACGGCTCTGGATTCCGGGCTCGCCTGCGGCGCCCCGGAATGACGAAGTGGTTGATAGCGCGGCTTCTGCGAAGCCTCGGGGTCTTCTCCAAGCAGGACAGTCCGGGTCAAACACCTTGAAAGGGCTGCCGGTCGCCGCGGTCTTGGACGGTGCACTAATCCTTCTCCAGCCCGGCGATCGCCCGGGCGAAATCCCGGGCCGCGAACGGCTCCAGATCCTCCACGCCCTCGCCGACGCCGATGAAGTGCACCGGCAGGCCGAACTTGGCCGCGAGCGCCACCAGGATGCCGCCGCGCGCCGTGCCGTCGAGCTTGGTCATCACGAGGCCCGAGACCGGCGCCGCCTGGGAGAACAGCTCCACCTGCGAGATCGCGTTCTGGCCGACGGTGGCGTCGAGGACGAGGAGCGTCGCGTGCGGCGCGTCCGGGTCCTGCTTGCGCAGCACGCGCACGATCTTCTCCAGCTCGGCCATCAGCCCGGCCTTGTTCTGGAGCCGGCCGGCGGTGTCGATCAGCAGCACGTCGGTTCCCGCAGCCGCCGCCTGCTTGAGCGCGTCGAAGGCGAGTCCGGCCGCGTCCGCCCCCTCGCCGCCGCTCACCACCGGGGTGCCGGTGCGCGCACCCCAGACCTTGAGCTGCTCCACCGCCGCCGCCCGGAACGTGTCGCCGGCCGCCAGCATCACGGTCCGGCCCTCGGCGCGCAGCTTCGAGGCGAGCTTGCCCAGCGTCGTCGTCTTTCCGGCGCCGTTGACGCCGACGGTGAGGATCACGAACGGCTTCTTCGTACTGTCGATGGACAGCGGCACCGCCACGGGCTCCAGCGCCCGCTCGACTTCCGTCGCCAGGATCGCCCGGACCTCGTCGGGGGAGATGCCCTTCTCGTAGCGGCCCTTGCCGACGGCATCCGAGATCCGCGTCGCGGTCTCCAGGCCGAAATCGGCCTGGATCAGGGCGTCCTCCAGATCCTCCAGGGTATTGGCGTCGAGCTTGCGTTTGGTGAACAGGCCGGTCACCCGGTCGGACAGGGCCGACGAGGTCCGCTTCATCCCGGAGGTGAGCCGGGTCCACCAGCCCTTGGCCTCGGGCTCCCGGTCCGGCCCGGCGCCGGCATCGTGGGCGAGCGCGGCGGCGGAATCCACCGGCTGGATGTCGGGCATCGGCTCGATCACGGGCTCCCGGTTCGCGTCCCCGGTATCGACCGGGTCGGCGCCGTGGGCCGGGTCGTCCCCGGCCGTGCCGGCGGGGGGCCGCTCGGGCTCGCCTGCGATCGGCAACAGATCCGCACCCTCGACCACGTCGGCGACGGGGGGCTCGGTTTCGTCGGGCGGCAGCGGGATATGGGCGACGTCCTCGGCCCCGGTGGCGTAGTCGGGCTGGCCCTCGGAGGGCGAGGCCGGCGCCTCGGCGGGCAGCCCCGTCTCGGTCGTCTCCTCGGTCGTCTCCTCGGCCGTACCGTCGCCCGTGCCCTGGCCCTTGCGCCCGAACAGGCGCCCGAACCAGCCGGGCTTGTCCTCGCTCGCCATGAAATCGCGTCCTCGCCCCACCTTGCCCACCCGGCCTTGAGCCACTAGCCCGGCCGGATGTCACTCACCTTCGACATAGGTGCCCGCCTCCTCTACCGCGATGCCCTGCTGCTCGTCATCGACAAGCCGCCGGGCCTGCCGGTCCATCCGGGCCCGCGCGGCGGCGAGACCCTGACCGATCATCTCGACGGCCTCCGCTTTGGCCTGCCGCGCCGTCCCGAGGCCGCGCACAGGCTCGACCGCGACACCTCCGGCTGCCTCGCGCTCGGCCGCCACGCCAAGGCGCTGGCCCGGCTGGGAAAGCTGTTTTCCGGCAGCGCCGTGGACAAGACCTACTGGGCGGTGGTCGAGGGCGGCCCCGACGCGGAATCCGGCCGGATCGACCTGCCGCTCGCCCGCCGCTCCGACGATCCGCGCTCCTGGTGGATGAAGGCCGACCCGGCAGGCGACCCGGCCTTGACCCATTGGCGCGTCCTCGGCCGGGCCGGCGGTCGCACTTGGCTGGAGCTGAAGCCAATCACCGGCCGCACGCACCAGCTCCGGGTCCATTGCGCCGCCTCCGGCTGGCCGATCCTAGGCGATTCGATCTACGGCAGCGGCCCGCGGGGCGGCAGCCTGCATCTGCACGCGCGGACGCTGACGATCCCGCTCTACCCGAAGCGCGACGCGATCACTGTCGAGGCGCCACCGCCGCCGCATATCGCAGACGTTGTTGCGGGGATGGGCGGCTAGGCCGGCCTACGGTTTTTGGCTGACGGGCTGCACGGCAATGGTGGCGCTGGACGAGCGATTCGATCCGGAACCGTATCGAGCGGTCAAACAGGCGCTACGCCCTATGGCCCAGTTGTGCTGCACGGGAGCGCGCGTGATGGGACACGTCACGTCTGTGATCCGGTCCAAACCGCGCGAACGCCGCACAAGCGTGTCCGTGGCGAGACTTGATCGCATGCGGGGCTGCCCCCACAGTGGCCGCGACGGATCCCGCCTGCCGGCGGCTTCATGGTGAGACCAGGCTAGAGCGACCGATGGCCGCCCGCGACGACAACGAGAATAAAATACAGCCGCTGGCACGGCCCGGGATCTATCTCGGGCGGATGGTGATCTTTCTGATCCTGGTGGGCTTTTTGGCCTTCATCCTGTTCAGGCAGATCACGCCGGCCTTCCTGGCCAATCCGGGGCTCAACGGGCTGATCCTCGGGGTGCTGCTGATCGCGGTGCTGATCGCCTTCGGGCAGGTGTTTCGCCTCTACCGCGAGGTCGGCTACGTCAACGCGGTGGCGAGCGGCGGCCAAGCCAAGCAACCGCCGGCTTTGCTGGCGCCGATGGTGCCGATGATCGCCGGCCGGAAGACCGGTGCGCTCCTGCCCGGGACCTCCGGCTACCTCGACACAATCGCGGCCCGCCTCGACGAGGATCGCGAAATCCTGCGCTACATCGCCGGCATCCTGATCCTGCTCGGCCTGCTCGGCACGTTCTGGGGCCTGATCGACACCCTCTCGGCGGTCGGCGGCGTGATCAAGGGCATGCGCGGCGGCGGCGATGCCGGGGTGATGTTCGACGAGCTGAAATCCGGCCTGGCCGTGCCGCTCTCCGGCATCGGGCTCGCCTTCTCGGCCTCGCTGTTCGGTCTGGCCTCCTCGCTGATCACCGGCTTCCTCGAATTGCAGGCCGGCCAGGCCCATGCCCGTTTCCACAACGAATTGCAGGATTGGCTCCTCTCCGGCCAGGCGGTGGCCGAGCCCGCGGGAGCCGGCGCGATCCGGCCGGCCGCAGCCGGCACCCAGGACCTCAAGGAGGCGATCGAGCGGCTCACCGCCATCGCCTCCGAGGGCGGTGGCGGCCGGGCCGCGACGCTCGCCATGACCAACCTCGCCGAGGGCATCCAGGGCCTCGTCCAGCACATGCGCGCGGAGCAGCAGATGATCCGCGACTGGGTCGAGGCCCAGGCGAGCCGCGAGCGTGAGTTGAAGCAGGTGCTCGATCGGCTCGGCCGGGAGCGGGTGTAGTGGCCTCGACCGCGGCCCGGTCCCGACGACCCCTCAACGTCTGGCCCGGCTATGTCGACGCCCTGGCGACGCTGCTGCTCGCCGTGGTGTTCCTGCTCACCGTCTTCGTGGTCGGGCAGTTCTTCCTGTCGCAGGAATTGACCGGGCGGGACGCCACGCTGGTCAAGCTCAACCGCCAGATCGCCGACCTCACCGATCTGCTGGCCCTGGAACGCTCGAACCGCCGCAACCAGGAGGACGAGGTGCGCAACCTCCGCACCACGCTGGCCGGCGTCGAGGTCGAGCGCGACCAGGCCAAGTCCCAGGCCGAGGCCGCGACCGTCAGCCAGGGGGCTGCCGGCGCCCTCGACAAGCAGCTCGAGGCCGAGCGCGGCGCGACGAAACGGGCACTGTCCCAGGTCGATCTGCTGAACGAGCAGATCAGCGCCATGCGCCGCCAGCTCGCGGCGCTGGAGGATGCGCTCGCTGCCTCCGAGAGCCGCGACCGCGAATCGCAGGTGCGCATCGCCGAGCTCGGCAGCCGGCTGAATGTCGCCCTGGCTCAGAAGGTCCAGGAGCTCGCCCGCTACCGCTCGGACTTCTTCGGGCGCCTGCGCCAGATCCTCGGCAACCGCCCGGACATCCGCGTGGTCGGCGACCGCTTCGTGCTGCAATCCGAGGTGCTGTTCCCCGGCGGCTCGGCGACCCTGAAGCCCGAGGCCGGCCCGGAACTCGACCGGATCGCGGGGGCCATCGCTGACCTCGCCAAGCAGATCCCGGCGGACCTGCCCTGGGTCCTGCGGGTCGACGGCCACACCGACGCGCGGCCGATCAACACCGCGCAATTCCCCTCGAACTGGGCCCTCTCGGCCGCCCGGGCCATCGCGGTGGTGCAGTACCTCGCCGGCAAGGGAATCGCGCCCCAGCACCTCCTGGCCGGCGCCTTCGGCGAGTTCCAACCCCTCGACGCCGGTACGACCGAGGAGACCTACGCCAAGAACCGCCGGATCGAGATGAAGCTCACGGAGCGGTAGGGGGCCAAGTCCTGCGTCCCGGGTGTTGAATCGCCGGTGACGTTTTTGGGCCTGGATCTCGATGCGCCGTCATCAAGCGGATATTTAATCCGCGCCTGTAACAGCCTGTTTGATCGCACGCTCGCAGTCGAATGATGGTTCGGCCGATGGCGATCCCAATCTCTCCCCTCATCCTGAGGTGCTGCGCAGCAGCCTCGAAGGAGGCCTCCAGGGATCGCGCGGCCGGCTGGAGGGCTCCTTCGAGGCGCCCGCTGCGCTTCGGCACCTCAGGATTAGGGCGAGGATGGGAAAGACCAGTCAAACAAGCTCCAAGAACTTTATCGATGTGATTTCAAGAAAAAAACAAAAATCGATCACATTTGATCCGGATCGGCCCTGTTTAACTTGGAATTAGCCATTTCGACCCATCGTGCCGTCCAGGTGGGGATGGGGTCACGGATGTCCAAGCTTGCCCTTTCCAGGTGCGCGGGTCTCGTCGCCGTCTTCGCGGTGCTTGGCGGGCTGCTGGCTGCGGGTCCGAGCTGGGGCGTTCCGTCAACGGGGGCACCAGCAATGCTCGATCCGCTTGCCCTCAGCGGTCTCGTCGCTCTGGTCGTCGCGGTGAGCGGCGGCGGATGGGTTCTCGCGCGGTCGCGGTTCACCGCGCGCCAGGGCGTCCTGACCGCTGCCGCGCGCAGCCACAGCCTGGATGATCCCGAGGCTGCGGTGATCCTCATCGAGCAGCGCGCGGATGCCGACGCGATCGCGGCGGCGGTTCAGGTCTTCCAGGATGGGTTGAGCCGCATGGGCGTGGGTGAAGTCCCGGCGCCCGCGACGAGCGCGCCCGGCTCGATCGCGGCCATGGCCGCGCAGACGAGCGTGATGGCGCTCAGAGCCACCCTTGCGGCGGCGCAAGGCGCTGCGGCCGGAGACGGCTTCCGGGGCGCCGCTGCCCGGGTGAAGGCGCTGGCCGAACAGGCCGCGATCGCCTCCCAGGCATGCCGGATCGCGGCGGCGCCCGATCAGGATCTGGCTGCCGGCGGCCGCGTTGCGGAACCGACTCACGACGTCCGCGCGGCGTCGGCCCCGATTGCGGCCATGTCGGATCGGCAAGAGACGGGCCGCCGGCTGAGCCGCACCGTCCGCGCCGCCTGAGGCAGGGGGAGTCGGCTCAGGCTCCCCGGCCAGCCAGCGTGTCCTTGTAGGCAAACACCCCCGGCGTGCCGCCGGTCATCAGGAACAGTACCGAGGAGCCCGCCGGGTAAAGCCCAGCGCGCACGTCGTGCAGCAGGCCCGCGAAGGCCTTGCCGCTATAGACCGGGTCGAGCAGCTTGCCTTCCGTTCGCGCCACGAGCCGGACCGCCTCCAGCATGCCCTCCGTGGGGATGCCGTAGCCGGGGCCGCGATGGCGCCCGTCGAGGTTGATGTCCTCGGGCGACACGCGCCGCTCGGCGCCGATCAGGGCCAGGGTGGCGTTGGCCTTCTCCAGCACCTCGGCCCGGGCGCGGCCCTCCTCGGCGAGCACCGCGAAGGATTTCGCCAGGACCGGGTCGAGGCCCATCGCGGCGAGGCCCGCGACGAGGCCCGCATGGGTGCCGGCGCTGCCGTTGGCGGTGATGATCTGCGCGAAGGAGAGGCCCATGGCCTCCGCCTGGCTGAGGATCTCGGAGGCGGCGTTGGCGTAGCCGAGGCAGCCGGTCGGGCTCGATCCACCGGAGGGGAAGACGTAGGCGTGGCGGCCCTTCGTTTTCAACTCGGTAGCCCGGGCCTCCGCGGCCGCCAGCGAGTCGGCCTCGCCCGGCAGCTCGTGGACGGTGGCGCCGAACACGTCGTCGAGCAGGCGGTTGCCGTTCCCCGTGTAGTCCGGGTCCTGGCGGGGCACGCTGCGGGTGAGGAACAGCTCGCAGGCGAGCCCGGCCTGCGCCGAGGCCGCCGCGGTGAGCCTGGCGTGGTTCGACTGGATGGCGCCGACGGTGATCGCGGTATCGGCGCCCTCGGCCTTGGCGGCGCCGAGCAGGTATTCGAGCTTGCGCAGCTTGTTGCCGCCGAGCCCGATCCCGGCGACGTCGTCCCGCTTCACGAAGATCCGCACGCCGTTCAGGGCCGCGCCGAGGTGGCGCATCAGCCCGTCCAGGGGCTCG
The DNA here is from genome assembly GCF_022829635.1 of Methylobacterium sp. E-066. Taxonomy (GTDB): domain Bacteria; phylum Pseudomonadota; class Alphaproteobacteria; order Rhizobiales; family Beijerinckiaceae; genus Methylobacterium. The sequence continues at coordinate 21,920 of NZ_JAKSYO010000209.1, read as the reverse complement.
ATCGGGGTCGGCTGCGCGAGGAACGGCAGGCGCGGGAAGCGGGCGAGGTCGAGACGGGTCATCGCGTGTTTTTACACCGCGCCATCGCTCCTGTCCCGACCCCGGGCGACGGACAGACGCCCTCCGTCCCCGAACCCGACGCAGCCAAGTCCCAAAATCACTCGGCGGCGGGGATGCGTTCGCCGCGGGTCCGAAGGCCCTTGCCGCGGGCGGTCTCGTCCAGGGCGTCGGTGAATTGCAGGCTGGCGAGCTGGGCGTAGAGCGCGCCCTGCGCCAGCAGGCTCTCGTGGGTGCCGGTCTCGACGATGCGGCCGTCGTCGAGGACCAGGATGCGGTCGGCGGCGCGGATCGTGGCGAGCCGGTGGGCGATGACCAGGGTGGTGCGCCCGCGCATCAGCGTGTCGAGGGCGGCCTGGACAGCGCGCTCGGATTCCGCGTCGAGGGCCGAGGTCGCCTCGTCGAGGAGCAGGATCGGCGAATCCTTGAGGATCGCCCGGGCGATGGCGATGCGCTGGCGCTGGCCGCCGGAGAGGGTCACGCCGCGCTCGCCGACCTGGGTATCGTAGCCCTGCGGCAGGGCGGTGACGAAGCCGTGCGCGTTGGCGAGTTCGGCCGCGCGCTGCACGTCGGCCTCGCCGGCCTCGGGGCGCCCGTAGCGGATGTTCTCGGAGACGGTCCCGGAGAACACCACCGGGTCCTGCGGGACCAGGGCGATGCGGGCGCGCAGGGCCTCCGGATCGACCTGCGCGATGTCGGTGCCGTCGACCAGCACGCGGCCGCCCTGCGGATCGTAGAAGCGCAGGAGCAGCTGCAGCACCGTCGACTTGCCGGCGCCGGACGGGCCGACGATGGCGATGCGCTCGCCGGGAGCCGCCGCGAAGGTCAGCCCGTCGAGGGCGGCGTGGCCGGGTCGGGTCGGGTAGGCGAAGCGCACCGCCTCGAAGTTGACGGCGCCGCGCGCCGGCTCGGGCAGCGGCAGGGTCGGGGAGGGCGCGCGGATCGCCGGCTCGGACCCCAGGATCTCGGTGAGCCGCTCGGCCGCACCGGCCGACATGGCGAGGTCGCCGTAGACCTCGGAGAGCTGGCCGAGCGCACCGGCGCCGAACACCGCGTAGAGCACGAATTGCGAGAGCTCGCCGCCGGTCATGGTGTGGTTGAGGACGCCTTGGGCGCCGTACCACATCACCCCGACCACGGAGGCGGAGATCAGAAAGATCGCGACGCCCGTGAGCAGCGCGCGGGCCCGGATCGAATCCCGGGCGGCGCCATAGGCTTCCTCGGACGCGGCGGCGAATTTCGCGGCCGTGGTGCCTGAGCGTCCGAAGGCCTGCATGGTCCGCACGGCCCCGACCGCCTCGGCGGCGTAGGCCGAGGCATCCGCCAGCCGGTCCTGGGCGGCTCGCGACCGCCGCCGCACGCCGCGGCCGGAGAGGATCAGCGGGAAGACGATCACCGGGATGGCGGCCAGCACCATCACGGAGAGGCGCGGGCTGGTGATCACCATCATGGCGGTCGCGCCCACGAACAGGAACAGGTTGCGCAGCAGGATCGAGATCGAGACGCCGAAGGCCGCCTTGATCTGCGTCGCGTCGGCGGTGAGCCGGGAGACGATCTCGCCGGATTGCGAGCGATCGAAGAAGGCCGGATCGAGGATCGTCAGCCGGGCGAAGACGGCGCTGCGCAGATCCGCCACCACCCGCTCGCCCAGCGTGACCACGGTATAGACCCGGGCCGCGCTCGACAGCGCGAAGGCCGCCACCACGCCGAGCAGGGCCAGGAAGTAGGCGTCGATGACGTTGGCGCCGTCGGCGGTGAAGCCGTGGTCGATCACCCGCCGCATCGCGATCGGCACCACCAGGGTCGAGGCCGAGGCACAGATCAGGGCGAGGATACCGGCGGCGATCCGCCCGCGGTAGCGCAGGGCGAAGGGCAGCAGGGGCCGAAGCGCGCTCAGGGGCGCCTTGGGCCGGCCGGCCGCGGCCGCTTTCGTCTTACGGGCCATCACGCCTCACGCGTCTCTTCCCACCCGGTCCATGGCGCTTGTTCCCGGCGAGAGGCTGCGATATACGCCGCCCCTCATCCGATTGCGCGTGTTCAATGGCCGCGGGCCGCCACCACGGTCGGCTTGGACGTGCCGTTGCCACGAACTCACGGTTCGGTGCAACCGGTGACACCTTCCGCATTCCGGGCCGGGCGGCGCCTCCTGCGCTCCCCGCCGGCGTGCCAGAACAGGAACGACAGGTCATGGCGAAGGACGCGGCCGCAAAGGCCAAGGGGACCGAGCACCCCGACTACCACTTCATCAAGGTCGTGATGACGGACGGCACCGAGTACCGGACCCGTTCGACCTACGGCAAGGAGGGCGACACCCTCAACCTCGACATCGATCCGCTCACCCACCCGGCCTGGACCGGTGGCGAGCAGAAGATGCTCGATCGCGCCGGCCGCGTCTCGCGCTTCAACTCGCGGTTCGGCAACCTCGGCAAGCGCTGATCCATCGCGGATCGCGCCGACCCGAATCAGAACGGGCGGTCCCTCGCGGGGCCGCCCGTTTCTTTTGGCGCGCACCGTGCCTCCGCAGGGCGCGATGCGGATTTTTCAGCGGAATTCTGTCGCGATTTTTCTGAGCGGCTCGTGAGTTTGATCTTCATCTGCCTCGGAGAGAGAAAATTTTCTTCTCTCAAGGCGGCTGCCGACCGCTTCGGCCGGTAGTCATGATCTCCGCGGCCTCTTTTCCGGTCAAGCCAAGCCGTCGTAATGTCCGATGCTGTCGATGATCTGACCGGCAAACGATCTTCGGCTATCGCGATCTCGGAGAGATCTGCAGGCTGCTGTTGTTTCCGGCGGGATCATCGTTCGGCACGTTCTCAGGCCATAGAGAAAAGCCCAAACCATCATTTCACGCGCTCGAAAGCTGCGAGCGACGTTTTCGGGGTCGTCATCCATGAAACGCTGGCTGTTTTCCGTCCTCGCCATCCTGTTGACCTTCGCCGCACCGGCCTTTGCCGGCGAGAAAATCAAGGTCGGCATCTTCAGCGATTCCGAGGATGTCTGGGCGAAGGTGAAGGACATCGCCGCCAAGGAGGGGCTCGACGTCGATCTGGTCGTGTTCTCCGACTACCTCCTGCCGAACGCGGCCCTGGACGCCGGCGACCTTCAGGCCAATGCCTTCCAGCACAAGCCCTTCCTCGAGAACCAGAACAAGTCCAAGGGCTACAAGATCGTGCCGGTCGGTGACACGATCGTCTCGCCGATCGGCCTCTATTCCAAGAAAGTGAAAAGCCTCGGCGAGCTGAAGACCGGCGCGTCGATCGGCATCCCGAACGATCCGTCCAACGGTGGTCGCGCCCTGCTGCTGCTGCAGGCGCAGAAGCAGATCAAGCTGAAGGACGGCGTCGGCATCCTGCCCACCGTGCTCGACGTGATCGACAATCCGAAAAAGTTTCAGTTCCGCGAGATCGACGCGGCCCAACTTCCGCGCAGCCTCGACGATGTCGACGCCGCGGTGATCAACACGAATTACGCCGTCGAAGCCGGCCTGAAGCCGGGCAAGGATTCCATCGCGATCGAATCGTCGGTCAACAACCCGTACAACAACTTCATCGCGGTGCGGGAGAAAGACAAGAACGCCCCCTGGGTGACCAAGCTCGTCCGCGCCTACCAGAACGACACGATCCGAAAATACATCACGGAGAACCGGCCGGGGGAATTGCCGGCCTTCTGACGGGTATCCCGCGCGGTTGGCGCTGTCGTCTCAACCGCGCGGCCGTCCTCACCCCTCACGGAACCGGAACGCCATGCGCAGCAGCCCGTGCTGGGCTGCCACCGGGCTCTCCACCGGCATCGGCGTCGGCCTGTCGTCGGTGATGAGGGAATCCAGATGCAGGATGCGGGTGTGCAGGCGACGCGCCCGCAGGATCAGCTGCTGGAGCCGCATCGGCAAGAGCGAGAAATCCGCCTGCTTCGGCGGCTCGGTGCTGCCGAGCTTGACCCGGTGCTTCTCCTGCAGGGCCTCCGCGGGGGTCATCTCGCCCTCGGCGACCGCGCGCTGCACCAGCAACCAGGACGCGATCTGCATCAGCAGCGTCGTGAGGCGCATGCTCTCGGCGGCGTAGCTCAGCGTGGCGTCGCGCGACACGAGGCGCGACTCGTCCCGGCCCTCGCCATCGAGATAGGCCGCCGTCTCCTCGACGAGCAGCATGCCGTCGCGAAACAGCGTCTTGAACGCGACGGAATTGACGTAGGTCTTGCCGAAATCGACCCAGTCCCGATCGTCCCGGAACGTGACATCGAAGCCGTTCATGCTGCCTCTCCTGTGCCGCCGACGGGCCTAGCCGTACCGGACCGGGACATTCCGGCCATGGCTCTCGGACGACGCCGCAATCCTAGCGCCGAACCGCGGCAGCATCAGGGTTAGATCTTTCTTAACCTTAATGAGCCGGCCGATGGTTAAGATATGGCGCGCGCCCTCGTGTGCAAGCATTCGAAAGGAGAACTGGACACCGGCGAATACGCGTGGCCAGCGGCCGGTGTCGGAATCGCCCCGGTGCAAGTCGATCACGCCCTGAACAGGGTGTTCGACCGTGACGCATCCAGTTGCGTGGTCCCTGTCAGGACACGCGCAACGTGTGGATCCGACGGATCTATGGCCCCGGCCGGCTCTGAGAGCCTGTTTGACCGGTCTTTCCCATCCTCACCCTCATCCTGAGGCGACGGAGCGAAGCGGAGGCCTCGAAGGAGCCCTCCAGCCAGCCGCGCGATCCCTGGAGGGCTCCTTCGAGGCTGCTCCGCAGCACCTCAGGATGAGGGGAGAGATTGGGATCTCCATCAGCGGAACCATCATTCGACTGCGAGCATGCGGTCAAACAGGCTCTTAATGCTGATGCTGGTGGCCGCCGCCGGGCGCGCTGGCGCCGACCGGAGCTACCGAGAACGTGACCGGCACGGCGCCGGCGCGCTGGAAGGTCAGCGTCCCAGAGACGGTGTCGCCGGCCTTCGGGGCGCCGGACAGCCCCTCGAACATCAGGTGATAGCCGCCGGGCTTCAGCTCCACGGTCTCGCCGGGCTTGATCGTCAGGCCGCCGGGGACCGGGGCCATCTTCATCACGCCGCCCTCCATCGACATGGAGTGGATCTCGCCCGACGTGGCGAACGGCACCGCTGCGCCCGTCAGCGTGTCGGGGGCGGTGCCGGTGTTGACGATCCGCACGTAGCCGCCCGCGACCTTGGCGCCGTTCGGCGTCGCCCGCAGCCACGGGGTCTCGATCGTGAGGTCGCCGGCCTTGATCGGATCCGCCTGGGCGGCGCCCGCGAACAGGCCGAGGCCGAGGAGGGCCGTGCACAACATCTTCATGGGCCTGCTTCCATCCTGGTTTTTTGGGAATTGGCGACCGGCACCTTCGGCGGCGTGAGGCACGGATCGCCCCGGCGGTGGCATCTCTGCCACACTGGGCCGCCGGTGACTGTTGTCGCCGCGCCGCAAGCGAACGCGACGTGCGTTGCCGCACGCCAATGCCACAATCCGGCCCCTTCGATAGGGAGTCTTAAGCCCATCCCGACACCGTGGCGACCGAGTACCCCCGCTCTCGCCATGATCTGACGAACTCCGGACACGAGCCAGCGACTGATGCGCATCAAGGCAACAAACCGGTTCACCGCCATGCTGGGCGTCGCCGCGCTCGGCACCCTCGCCATCGGCGCCGCCGAGGCCCGGGACCAGGGCAACTACGCCCAGGCCGAATGGGCGCAGGATTACGCCTCGCCCGCCGGCATGCAGGTGCAGCGCGAGACCGTGCCGATCCTGTCGCCCCAGACGGTGTCGGCCACCGAGCAGATGCTCGAGCGCTACAAGGACATCGTCGCCCGCGGCGGCTGGCGGCCGGTCTCCGGTGCCGAGCGCCTGCGCGTCGGCGCGAAGGGCCCGGCGGTGGCCACGGTGCGCCAGCGCCTGATCGTCACCGGCGATCTCGATCCCGCCGCCGGCGGCTCGGGCGTGTACGATTCCTACGTCGCGGCCGGCGTGAAGCGGTTCCAGGCCCGCCACGGCCTCAGCCAGACCGGCGCCATGAGCCTCGCCACCCAGCAGGCGATGAACGTGCCCGCCGACGTGCGGCTGCACCAGCTTGAGATCAACGTCGTCCGCCTGCGCTCCTATTCGGGCGATCTCGGCCGGCGCTTCGTGATCATGAACATCCCGGCCGCCCTGGTGGAGACCGTGGAGAACGGCCAGGTCGTCACGCTGCACGCCGCCGGCGTCGGTAAGATCGACCGCCAGTCGCCGATCATGAACACCAAGGCGACGCAGATCAATTTCAACCCGACCTGGACGGTCCCGGCTTCCATCGTGAAGAAGGACCTGATCCCGAAGATGCAGAAGGATCCGAACTACCTCACCGACAACAAGATCCACATCCTGTCGGGCAACGGCGAAGTCTCGCCGCGTTCGATCAACTGGAACTCGGATGAGGGCACGCGCTTCACCTACCGGCAGGAATCGGGTGCCGACTTCAACTCGATGGGCATCGTCCGCATCAACATCCCGAACCCCTACGGCGTGTTCATGCACGACACGAACACCAAGGGTGTGTTCGGCGACGATTTCCGCTTCATCTCCTCGGGCTGCGTGCGCGTTCAGAACGTGCGCGAGTATATCACGTGGCTGCTGAAGGACACGCCCGGCTGGGGCCGCGAGCAGGTCGAACAGGCCATCGAGAGCGGCAAGCGCGTCGACGCCAACATCGCCCAGCCCGTGCCGGTCTACTGGACCTACATCACCGCCTGGGCGACCCCGGACGGCCTCGTGCAGTTCCGCGACGACATCTACAAGCGGGACGGCGTGAACGTGCCGTCGACCATCGGGGCGCCGACCCCGGTCGCCAGCGCCGAGCCGCTGCCCCAGACCTTCGAGCCCGGCGACGAAGAGTAAGCGCACCGCGCTTCACGCCTGCGGTTTCGTCCGAGGCCCGCACCCTATCCGGGGTGCGGGCCTCGCGCGTTTCGGGACCGCTCTGTCATCGGGCGGTCAAACGCCTCTGCTTGGCCTTTGCCGCCGAGCAGGAGCCCCCGATGTCGCGCGATTCGATCCCAGCATCCGGACGCCTCACCCGCCGGGAGACCGTGGCTGGTGCCGCCGCCCTTGGGCTCGTGGCCGGCCGCGCCGGGGCGCAGGAATCCGGGGAGGCCACGGGCATCGTCTACGCCGTCCAGACAACCGGCGCCGAGCGCGCGCCGCTGCCCGGCGCGCTGGTCTCCAACGGCCGCGAGGTCGTGCGCACGGACGGGCAGGGCCGCTACCGGCTGCCGCTGGCCGGGGATGGCGCGATCTTCGTGATCAAGCCGCCGGGTTACGCCCTGCCGCGGGACGCCGACAACGTGCCCCGGCATTCCTACATCCACCAGCCCGGCGGCACGCCTGCCGATCTTGGGCTGCGCTACAAGGGCCTCGCGCCCACCGGCCCGCGGCCAGCCTCGATCGACTTCACCCTGACGAAGGCCGACGAACCGGCGGATTTCGACGTGATCCTGTTCACCGATCCGCAGCCCGAGAGCCGGTTCGAGCTCGACCACGTGCGCGACACCGCGGTCGCCCGGGCCATGGCGATCCCGGCGGCCTTCGGCCTGACAACCGGCGACGTGCTGTTCGACGACCTCTCGCTCTACGGCCGCTCGAACCGGATCGTCGGGCGGATCGGGCTGCCCTGGTACAGCCTGCCAGGCAACCACGACCTGAACATGCAGGCCCCGGATGCCCGCTACAGCCGCGAGACCTGGAAGCGCGTGTTCGGCGCGCCGAACTACGCGTTCCGGCACGGGCGGGTGCTGTTCGTGATGCTCGACAACGTCGAGTGGATGGGGCCGCCGGTCCCCGTGGGGGCGAACACCTACCGGGGCCATATCGGCGAGCGGACGCTGGCCTTCCTCAAGAATCTCCTGGCCGAGATCCCGCCGGACGACCTGATCGTGCTGGCGACCCACATTCCCCTGGTCACGGATACCGGCGACGATCCGCGCAGCGCGACCATCGACCGGGCCGCGCTGCTCGACGTGCTGGCGGGGCGCGAGGTGCTGAGCCTCGCCGGCCACACCCATACCACCGAGCATCACTACCCCGCGGAGGGGCACCACCACCACGTGATGACCGCCGTGTCGGGCTCGTGGTGGAGCGGGCCGGATACCCGCACGGGCATCCCCTCGGCCGACAGCCGCGACGGCACCCCGAACGGCTTCCACGTGCTGTCGATCCGCGGCACCGCCTACACGACCCGCTACGTCCCGGCGCAGGGCGAGCCGGACGCGACGATGCGCATCGCCTTCGAGAGCGAGCTGCGCCCCGCCGCCCCGGAGATGGTCCGGGCGAGCCATCCGATGCAGGCGCTGCGCCCGCCGGTTCCGCAGGACGCGCTGGCCTCGACCAACCTCGTGGTCAACGTCTTCGACGGCGGCCCGCGCACGAGCCTGACCTTCCGGGTCGGCGACCGGGCGCCGGAGCCGATGACGCGGACCCGGCGCCTCGACCCGTTCGTGACCGAACTCTACGCGCGCTATCCCGAGACCAAGAAGAGCTGGGTCCAGGCGACGCCCTCGACCCATATCTGGACCGCGCGCCTGCCCGACGACCTCGCGCCGGGCGCCCACCGGGTGACGGTGGACGGGACGGACGAGTACGGACGGCCGATCAGGTCTTGCGCCGTGCTCGAAGTCACCGGCGACGGCGCGCGCGGCTGACGATCGACGCCGTCAGCCGCGCGGATTTTCAGGCCGCGAGCTGGCGGCTGCCGTGGCTGCCTTCCTGGATCTCCTCGACGATCTTGGCGCAGAAGGCGTCCAGGTCCTCGGGGCTGCGGCTGGTGACGATGCCCTGATCGGTCACCACCTCCTTGTCGTACCAGCGACCGCCGGCATTGATCACGTCGGTGCGGATCGAGGCGAACGAGGTCAGGTCGCGGCCCTTGGCCGCGCCGGCCTCGATCAGCAGCCACGGCGCGTGGCAGATCGCGGCCACGACCTTGCCGGAGGTGAGGAAGCTCTTGATCACCGCGAGCGCCTTCGGCTCGAGCCGGAGCTTGTCCGGGTTGATCTGGCCGCCCGGCAGGACAAGGGCGTCGTAGGCGGCAGGGTCCACGCGGTCGAGATCGAGGTCGACCGCGACCTCCTTGCCCCAGTCGGTCTTGTCCCAGCCGCGGATCGTGCCCTTGCTCGCCCGCGATTGCGGGGCGGCCACCGAGACGGTGGCGCCGGCCTCGGCCAGCTTGGCCTGCGGCACGGTCAGTTCGCTCTCTTCGAAGCCGTCTGTGGCGAGGATCAGGATCTTGGCTTGGCGGATATCGGGCATGGCGAGCCTCCTTGTTGGGGGTCTGCCCGGTCAACGGAGGCCGGTTCGCGCTGTTCCGAGGGGCGCGACATGGAAGGCCGGCGCGCGGAACCCATGCAGGGGCGGGCCGTTGATCCGGCATCCCGAAAACCATCAGGAGACCGCCATGGCCAATCCCGGCCTACCCGAGCCTACGCCCGGCGATCTGCCGCCTCTGCCGCCCACGCCCGAGGAAGAGCCCGATATCGGGCCGACCGGGCCGCGCACGCCCTATCCGGTGAACGATCCCGGCATCGGCGAGCCGGGCGGACCGGGCTCCGAGCCCGACGTCTTTCCGGGCACGCCGACCGATCCGGGCACCCGGATGTAATCAGTGGCCGCCGTGCGAGGTGCGCACGTCGCGCGGCGCGCTGAGGATTTCGGAGAGGCTCGTCACCACGTGGCGGGCCTCTTCGTCCGTCAGGCGCAGCTGGAACGGCGGCAGGGCGCCGGCCTGGAGGGCGACCACGGCCTGGCCCTCCTCGTCGGTGCCGACTTCGATCGCCGAGGAGGTGACGTCGAGCATCGCGACTTCCTCGTCGCCCAGGCCCTCGCCGAGGTCCGGCTCGTCGCTGTCGTCGATCGCGGTGAGGAGCTGCCCGACGGCGCGCACCAGGGCGCGGGCCGCGCGGGCATCCATCACCACCGCCGTCGCCTGATCGTCCTTCTGGAAGGAAAGCTGGATGTTCGCGCCATCCAGCGAGACCGAAATGCCTGCCATGTATCGCCCGGGAGCCACGCGCCTTAACTGTCTGTCCGCGTTCCGTATATGCATCGGAAGTGCCGGAAATCACAGGGGGCGCCGCGCCGCCCCGCCGGCCCCGCTCGACCTGCGACCGAGACGCCGCGTGCAAAATGCCTTGTTGCCGCCGCAGGCAGCGCCTAAATAGAGCCTCGGGGGGCATTCCCACCGAGACCGGCGCGTTCAAGCGACCAGCGTCTCGCGCCCTGCCACACTGGCCAACCCAGCAAGACCGTGGTGCATCGCGCGGCATTCTCGCCGTGTGCATGACCTATGGACGAACGAGGTACCCTACGTGAATACCGGCACTGTGAAATGGTATAACGAGACCAAGGGCTACGGCTTCATTCAGCCCGACGACGGCGGCAAAGACGTGTTCGTTCACATCTCTGCCGTAGAACGGGCCGGGATGCGTAACTTGGTCGAGGGCCAGCGGCTCTCGTACGAGGTCCTGACGGACAAGCGCAGCGGCAAGGACGCCGCCGGCAACCTTCAGGCGGCCTGATCCGCGAACGGGATTGAACCGGCCGCACGACGCGGCTTCCCCTTCCGACGCTTCCACCCGGGCGAGACTGTCCGGGCGACGGGGGCGTCGGAGGCAACCAGCAGAAACGACGCCGGGCGCGCACAGACGTCCGGTCCAGAAAAGAAAAGACACGCTTTATAATGATGTTCGAATATACGCGGCGCCGCGGCGTCCGCTCCCCCGTCACCGATGCGCCGACCTTCCGGGTCGGGCGGCTGGCGCGGGCCAAGTCCGCGACCGAGACCGGGGCCGATCTCAGCAACCTGATCGACCGGTCCTACAACTACCATTCCCCGCGGGAACTGCACTGGCATCTCGCCGAGCGTCTCGGGCTCGCGCCCAACGCGGTGGTGATCCGCGAGGCGGCGGCGGCCTGAGGGCCGACGTTCCGCTTGGGATTTTTCAGACGCTCATGACGTATGGAGCCGCGTTCGATCTCAGATCGAGCGCGGCTCTTGCGCGCGATGGGTCGCGCAGCAGCGGTGCTTCTTTCGCGCCGCCCTTTTCCCGGGCGCATGCAGCGCCAGCGGAATGCGACCCGGGACCCAGCACACAACACCGCGCAGCGGCATCGTCGGCTCTCAGATCGTGCCGCTGCGCCGCGCTTCGCCTGCTGGGTCCCGGATCACCTTCCACTGGCGTTCCAAGTGTCCGGGAAAGGGGCCGCGCGCGTAAGCCGAACGGGGCCGTGCCCTACCGATCCCAGGCCGCCAGGACCGGATCCCGCAGGGCGACCGGTGTCGCCAGCAATTCGCCGTGGACCGGATCGGGCCGGTTGTAGGTGGTCGCCTGGCCCTTGAGGTCGCAGACCACGCCGCCCGCCTCGCGCAGGATCAGGTCGGCCGCCGCGATGTCCCAGTCGCGGGCATTGCCCGAGATCAAACCGATATCGACCGAGCCCTCCGCCACCCGGGCGAGCCGCAGGGCCAGCGACGGGATGCGGTCGATCCGCTCGAAATCCACGTCGGCGCCAGCGCCGCGCGCCAGTCGGTCGAGCATCGGCTTCGGCCCGGTGATGCGCGCGCCCGGCAAAGTCTCCTTGGCATCCACCCGAATCGGCTCGCCGTTCCGGGTGGCGCCGCATCCGAGCACCGCTTCGTAATCGGCGTTGCCGACAGGAGCGTGGACGAACCCGATCCGCGGCTGGCCGCCGGCCAAGAGGGCGACCGCGATCGACCAGTCGGGATGGCCCGACAGGAACGCCCGGGTGCCGTCGATCGGATCGACGATCCAGACGAGGTCGTGGCCGATGCGCGCCGGATCGTCCGCGGTCTCCTCGGATAGCCATGCGGCCGCCGGCACCAGCGCGCTCAAGCGGATCTTCAGGAAGGTGTCGACCGCGACGTCGGCTTCCGTCACCGGAGAGCCGCCGGCCTTCGACCAGATCCGCGCGGAAGTCTGGCCGCCGAGCTTGAAATACGGCCGGGCGATCTCGGCGGCCTCGCGCATGACCGCGCGCAGGTCCGGCATCAGGGCGGAGACGGCCGCGTCGGTGATGGGCTCGGGCATCGCGCTCCGCGGGGCATGCGTCAGGCCCGGATCGGGCCACGTTGGGGCCTCCGCCCGGCTGGTCGGACGTGCTGAGCCGGCTCGGAAGGAGATCTGAGAACACCGGAGGGCCGTGCCGCCCGGTCGCTCCCGTTGTAGGGCGCCGCCGGCACGGCCACAAGGATCCGCACTCTGCTACCGGGATCGATCGAGACTGATCGATCTTCGCAAGGAAGTGTTGAGCATTCAAGGAAGCATTGAGCATTCCTCAAATGACATCCCCGTCCAGAATCGCTTAACGACGGTGATTAAGCTGTGCGGAGGAGTTCGGGTGCGATTTTGCTTGGCATAACGGACGGCCCGACACGGGTCGCCACTTGCTCCAGGGATCCGGACAGATGAACACGTCCTCGTTCACCGACGAACGCCGCGAAGGACCTGCCGAAGGACCTGCCATGGATACCCAAGGGGTCGCAGCTATGTTCGCCTTCGTCCCGTCGCCGCTGCCGGTGATCGGCCGGGTGTCCGGCGCCCGCAAGGCCGCCGGCATCGCCCTGGCCTACGCCACCGAGGATGCCGAGATCTGCGGCGCCGACCGCTTCAGCCTGATCCTGGTCGATGCCGAGGGCGAGGAGCTGAACCGCTTCGGCTGCTTCGACGAGGACGACGTGGTCGCCATCTGGCGCGATATCGCCGCCCGGGCCGGGCTGGTGCGGATGATCGTTCGGGAGGACGGCGTGCTGGTGCCGGTCTCCGAGCAGATCGGCCGGCTGATCCTCGGGCGCATCCGCATCCGCCGCCGGCATGCCGGTCTCGGTGCCCGCCGCCCGCGCTTCCTGGCCCGCCGCAAGACCGGCCGTCTGCCGGCGCGGCCGCAAATCTACCGCGGCGAGAACGAGATCATCGCCCGCACCTGATCGGACTGCCGAAGCTCAAGACAGGCTGCGCAGCAGCGCGTCCGCCGAGAGACCCACGAACAGGATCAGGCCGGCATCCCGGTTCGAGCGGAACAGGCTCAGCGCTCCCCGCCCGTCGCGCTCCCGCAGCGACAGGACCTGCCAGCCGAGATGCGCGGCGAAGGCCGCGACCCCGATTGCCCCGACCAGTCCCGCGCCCGCGCCCCTGGCCGCCAGCGCGATGAACACCGCGGCGAGCGCGTAGCACAGGCCGACTCCGCTCCGCACATGCCGGCCGAACAAGCGGGCCGAGGAGTGGATCCCGGCGATCTCGTCGTCCTCGATATCCTGGACTGCGTAGATCGTGTCGTAGCCCACCACCCAGCAGATCGTGCCCGCGTAGAGCAGCAGCGCCGGTGCATCGAGGCGGGCGAACAGAGCCGCCCAGCCCATCAGCGCACCCCAGGCGAAGGCCAGCCCCAACACCGCCTGCGGTATCGGCATCACCCGCTTCATGAACGGATAGATCGCCACCGGCAGCAGGGAGCACAGCCCGACGATCACCGCCTGCTCGTTGAACTGCAGCAGCACCGCGAGGCCGACGAGCAGCTGGGCCAACAGGAACAGGGCCGCGTGGCGCGGCCGGACCTGCCCGGAGGGGAGGGGGCGCTGGCGGGTGCGCTCGACCTGGGCGTCGAGGTCCCGGTCGGCGATGTCGTTGTAGGTCGAGCCCGCCCCGCGCATCGCCACCGCCCCGATCAGGAACAGCAGGCAGTGCCAGGGATCGGGAAAGGAGAGATCCGCCCGGATCGCCGCCAGGGCGGACGACCACCAGCACGGCAGAAGCAGCAGCCACCAGCCGATCGGCCGGTCGATGCGCGCCAGGCGCAGATAGGGCCGCCAGGGCCGCGGCGCCGCGCGCTCGACCCAGTGCCCGGTCACCGCATCGGCCGGACGCCCGTCCTCTGCCGCCGTCCCGCTCATCGGTCGGATCTCCGGTCGTCCCACGCGCACGCTCGCTCTACGCCATCGCAGAGAGGGATCCGCGCCGGACCCGTGATCCTCTCAGACGATCTTACAATGCGCCCTGCGGCAGCTTGAAGCTGCCGGTCAAGCCCGGACCGCCGAGCAGGCCGCTGCTGGCGCCGTTCTGCGCCTGGGCGCGGGCCTGCGCCTCCATCTTGGTCGCCTGGGCCGCCACGCTGCAGATCTTGGTGCGGATGCCGCTGACCTTGAGGTGATCGGCCTTGAAGCCTTCAGCGAACGAATCCGGGATCGAGCACCATTCCTTGTTGGCGGTGATCCACTTCAGACCCTCGGCGCCGTTGGACTGAAGCTTGCCGAACAGCGCGCAGGCCTCCTGCGGGGTCATCTTCTTCTTGCTGTTCGAGGCTACGTTGGCGCGGGCGACCAGCGCCTTGCGGTCGGCCAGCGTCTTCTGGATCGCGCCGCATTCCGGTGCCGCGCCCTGCGCGAAGGCGGTCGTTCCGAACAGCAGGCCGCCGACGAGTGCCGCCGCCCCCAGACCCAAGCTCCCGTATGCCATCCCGCGACTCCCTCGACGCCGTGCCGGAGCCCGCGCACCGCCGGCTCCACTTCGTTCCCCTGGGTTCGCCATAGGAATGTGGCGTCAATCGAGCGGCAAACCGGCGAGGCCATGCTGGTGTGGGGGAACCGCCAAAAACCGAGCTTCGTAACCTTTTCGCAACAGGTTTGCGGGCTGCGCGAGCCCGCGGCCCGCGTTGACAGCGCCATCCGACCGCGCGACCACCCGGCCATGCCGGCCTACGACTTCACCGCCCCACGTCTCCACGTCGAATCGGATCTCGGCGCCGGCGTGGTCCTGCCGCTCGACCGGGCGCAGGCCAATTACCTCCTCAACGTCCTGCGCCGCGGCCCGGACGATCCCGTTCTGGTGTTCAACGGCCGGGATGGCGAGTGGCGCGCGCACCTCGTGCAGACCGGCCGGAAGGGCGCGGACCTCCACGTCGCCGAACGCAACCGCGCGCAGACGCCGCGCGCCGACCTGCACTACCTGTTCGCGCCGTTGAAGAGCGCGCGGCTCGATTACCTCGCCCAGAAGGCGGTGGAGATGGGGGCCGGGACGATCCGCCCGGTCATCACCCGCTACACCCAGGGCGAGCGGATCAACATGGATCGCCTGCGCGCCAACGCCGTCGAGGCGGCCGAGCAATGCGGCATCCTGGCGATCCCGGATTGTCCCGAGCCGGAAAAACTCGGGCCGGCGCTCGCGGGTCTCGCCCCCGAGCGGCTGCTGGTGTTCTGCGACGAGGACGCCCCGGTGAGTGACCCGGTCCGGGCGCTCCGCGAGGCCGCCGATCCCGCCGCGCCGCCGCCGCTCGCCGTCCTGGTCGGGCCGGAGGGCGGGTTTTCCGAGGAGGAGCGGGCGGCGATCCGGGCCCGGCCCAACACCGTCGCGCTCTCTCTCGGGCCGCGCATCCTGCGGGCCGACACCGCTGCGGTGGCGGTGCTGACCCTGGTCCAGGCGGTGCTGGGCGACGCGCGCTGAGGGCAGGGCCGGCCGGAGCCATGTGTGCCGGCGCACATGAGAGCGGCGGCCCCGGGGATTGTGCCGCCGAACTGGGGCGAACGGCCCCCGCGGTCCATGGCGCCGCGTTGTCGGTTCCCGGCGCCTCGATTATGTCCCAGGATGGATGTCGCCCGCGCCGCGCTCTTGGAGCCGGCGCGGGTGTCCGTCCGGACTTCGCTCGCGGGCGGGGTTGAACAGGACGGACGCGCCGGAGGTTTCCGGTGTGCTCCTATCCCAAGCGACGATTTCACAGGCACGGGCAGGCAGCGCATGGCGCGCGATAGCAACGACACCACGCCGCTCACCACGCGCGCCGAGCTGATCGAGTGGTTCGCCGCGGGCGAGAAGCCGCGCGCGCAATTCGCCATCGGCACGGAGCACGAGAAGATCCCGTTCTATCGGGAGAGCCGCGAGCCGGTGCCCTATGACGGCGAGCGCGGGATCCGCGCCCTGCTGGAGGGGCTGGCCCGCGAGACCGGCTGGGAGCCGATCCTCGATCTGGGCAACATCATCGGCCTGTCGGCCGAGGAAGGCGGGGCGATCTCGATCGAGCCGGGCGGGCAGTTCGAGCTGTCCGGGGCGGCGCTGCCGGACGTGCACGGCACCGCGGCCGAGCTCGCGGCCCATCTCGCGGCGACGAAGCGGGCGGCCGAGTCCCTCGATATCGGCTTCCTGACGCTCGGCATGAGCCCGCGCTGGCGGCGGGACGAGACCCCGGTCATGCCCAAGAGCCGCTACAAGATCATGGCCGGCTACATGCCGAAGGTCGGCTCGCTTGGCCTCGACATGATGCTGCGCACCGCCACCGTGCAGGTGAATCTCGACTTCGCCTCCGAGGCCGACATGGTGCGCAAGATGCGCGCCTCCCTGGCGCTCCAGCCGGTGGCGACGGCCCTGTTCGCCAATTCACCCTTCACCGATGGGCGGCCGAATGGCTTCCTGTCCCGCCGCTCCGAGATCTGGCGCGACACCGATCCCCACCGCACCGGCATGCTGCCCTTCGCGTTCGAGGCGGGCTTCGGCTACGAGGCCTATGTCGACTGGCTGCTCGACATGCCGATGTACTTCGTCAAGCGCGGCGACATCTACCACGACGTGTCGGGCGCCTCGTTCCGCGACCTGATGGCCGGTAAGCTGGCGCAACTCCCGGGCGAGTACGCCACGGTGGCCGACTGGGCCAACCACGCCTCCACAGCCTTCCCCGAAGTCCGGCTCAAGCGCTTCCTGGAGATGCGCGGCGCCGATGTCGGCGATCCCGGCATGATCGCCGCCCAGGCCGCGTTCTGGGCGGGCCTGCTCTATGACGAGGCGGCGCTGGACGCCGCCCTCGACCTGGTGAAGGGCTGGAATCAGGCCAACCGGGAGGCCGCCCGAGCCACCGCGCCGCGCCTTGGGCTCGCCACCCCGGTCGCCAACACCACCCTGGGGGCCGTGGCCGCCGAAGCCCTCGCCATCGCCCGCTCGGGCCTGCGCGCTCGGGCCCGCCGCGACGCCGAGGGCCGCGACGAGACCATCTACCTCCAGCCCCTCGAGGCGATCGTCACAGCCGGGCGCACCCGGGCCGACGATCTGCTTGCCGATTACGAGGGCCGCTGGGGCGCCTGCGTGCGCCCGGCCTTCACGGAATGCGTGTTCTGACGCGTCGATCCGGGGCGCCGTGCGGCCGCGCACCGTGGCCTGGAACGAAGTGCGATACCTGACAGTTCACACGCCGATCGTTCAGCGCGTGGAGGAGGTGTCCATGTCTCGCATCACCACATCCGTCGTCGCCGGCGCCTCGGCCCTGGCCATGATCGCCGGTTCGTTCACCGCTGCCGAGGCGGCCCCGCTGCCGGCGCAGAGCGCCGTGCAGGTCGGCGGCCAGAACGCCACGGTGGACACTGTCGGCTGGCGCCGCGGCTATTATGGCGGCTACGGCTACCGCCGCGGCTATGGCGGCCGAGTCGCCGGCGCTGTAGCGGCCGGCGCCGCCCTTGGCATCATCGGCGGTGCGTTGGCGGCCAGCGCCGCCCCCCGCTACGGCTATTATGGCGGCTACGGCTACCCGGCCTATGGCTACGCCCCGGTCGGCGGCTACGCCTATCCGGCCTACGGCTACGCCCCCGCTCCCGCCTACGGCTATTACGATTACGGCTGGTAAGCCTTGATCCGGACTGCATAAAAACTCCCGGCTTCCATGAGGCCGGGGGTTTTTGGTTGCGGACTTTCGGGGGCTGCCGCGGGTAGGGCCAGCGATCCGCCGCATCTTAGACGTGCGCCGCAAGCTTCGAACAAGGCCGGCAGGGCTAACCTGCGGCAGGCCACGCTATCGGATCCCTCCGAGGCCGAATCGCCTTGTCGAGGAGACCGCCGCCATGACCCGCTTCACCGCCGCTCTCGTGGCCGGCCTCGCAGCCTTTATGACCGCCGGAAGCGTCTGCTCCGCGGCGGATCTCGGCCCGTATCGCGCCCCGCGCGCCGCACCGGTCGGACGCCCGGCCGTGGGGTCCGGGATCGCCGCCGAGGCGCGGGTGGTCCGGCCGGAATACAGCTATTACGGCGAGTACGGCTATCCGGTGCCGTTCGGCTACGGCTACGCCTACGCGCCGACCCCGGGCCGCAACATGGAATACGGCTATTACGGCCCGACCTATTATGTGTTCGCGCCGGATAGCTATCACGGCCCGCTGTTCGGCTATCACGAGTGGTAAAGAGGTCGGCTCGGGAGCCCTTCGTTTGCTGGATGATGAGGCGGACTGCGTCGAACTCGACCTCACGGGGCTGAAATGCCCGCTCCCGGTCCTGCGCACCCGTAAGGCCCTGCGGGCGCTCGCCGCCGGGCGGGTGCTGGTGGTCACTTGCACCGATCCGATGGCGATGATCGACATCCCCAACCTCGTCCGAGAGGAGGGCGCCCGGCTCGATTCGGCTGAGCGGAGCGGCGATCGCCTGTGCTTCCGCATGAGAGCCTCCGTGAAGCCGCCGCATTCCTGAGCGATCGGTCCCGTTCCCAGAGATGAGGCGGAGACGGCATGGCACCGCGGATCGGGGGCGTGCGCCTCGTGCACGAGGGGTGGGCCCGGTACCTCGTGGCCGAGGTGATGCAGGACGACGGCACGCGCATCACCCGCGAGATGGAAGATCATGGCCGGGCCGTCGCGGTCCTGCCCTACGACCCGGTGCGGCGGGTCGCGACGCTGGTCTCGCAGTTCCGGGCGCCGGTGCTGTATTCCGGAGGGCCGCCGAGCCATGTCGAGGTGCCGGCGGGCCTGCTCGACGACGGCGCCCCCGAGGACGAGGTCCGGCGCGAGGCCATCGAGGAGACGGGTCTGCGCCTCGGCGCGCTCGATCTCGTGGCCAGCGCCTGGACCATGCCGGGCATCTCTACCGAGCGGATGGACCTGTTCCTGGCAGCTTACGCGGAATCCGACCGCACAGGCGCCGGCGGCGGCCTCGCCGCCGAGGGCGAGGCGGTGGCCGTCCATGAGATCCCGCTCTCGGAGCTCGTGGCGATGATCCGCCGCGGGGCACTCACCGATATGAAGTCGCTGCTGCTGCTGTTCGCACTGCAATTGCGGCGGCCGGAGCTGTTTGCGTAGGACAGTCGAGCGACGCTTTGGAGTGACGGAATACGCCTCTCTCCGTCATTGCGAGCGCAGCGAAGCAACCCAGGGCAGCACGCGATCTCAGAACGTGGCGTTTCCCTGGGTTGCTTCGCTCCGCTCGCAATGACGGTTGCGGGCGTGGACGGGATGAAACGGGTGCACCGGGCGCCGGCCCGCCCCCTCAATCCCGCCGTCCCGACGAAGCCCGGTCCCGTACGGCGATCCCGATGAAGCGCCAGGATTCGATGAAGTAGCGGCGAAACAGCCGCCGCGGGGCGCAGAGGAAGCGGAAGACCCATTCGAGGCCCAGCCGCTGCATCAGCCAGGGCGCGCGGGGCAGGCAGCCCGCCGCCACTGAGAGCGCGTCGCCGACGCAGAACACCACCGGGTTGCCGAGCGCCCGGCCCCGGCGGTCGACCCAGATCTCCGATTTCGGCGCGCCGACGCCCATCACCAGCAGCGTAGTGCCGTGGGCGCGGATCCGCTCGGCCAGGGAGCGGCCGTAGGATTCGTCGTCCTCGAAGCCGAAGGGCGGCACCGCGCTCGCCACCGCGCCGTCCGGGAGGCCGGCGGCCTGGAGGCGGGTGGTCAGCGTGTCGGCGGCGTCCTGGCGGGCGGCGACGAAGAACACCCGGCGGGCGAAGGGCGGCGGGTCGGCCAGGATGCAGGCCAGGAGGTCGTGGCCGGTGATCCGCACGGCCGGCCGGCCGCTCGCCGCCCGGGCGAGCCAGACCAGCGGCATGCCGTCGAGGGTCCGGGCTGCGGCGCGCGCGTAGGCGCCCCGGAAATCCGCATCCTCGGCGAGCTGGACGACGTGGTCGACATTGGCGGTGACGATCGTCCGCGGTCCGTCCGCGTACCGCGCCGCCACGGAGTCCACGATCGCCGCCGCTGTGCCGGTGTGGAAGCTGTAGCCGAACAGCCGGACGGTCGTGGACGGCACCGCCACCGTGCCCACGGCGGACGGCTCCGGGGCAGCCTGGTCGAGCCAGGCCGCCGCGGGATCGACCGGGACCGGGGCCTCGACATCACGCATCGGCGGCCCGGAAGCTGGTCCCTGGGCGGATGGCGGCGCGGCGGATCCGCCGGCGGTCGCTGTCGGCGCCGAGCGCCAGCGCGATGGCGCCGCCGAGCAGCAGGCCGAGCACCAGGGCCACCGGCAGCACGATCTTCGGAGAGGGCGGGAAGGTCCGCTGGCGGGCCGGCGTCGCCACCGAGATGATCCGGACGTTGGTGGTGTTGAGCCGCTCCTGCTCGCTCGCCTCGCGGGCGCGCTTCAAATAGGCCTCGTAGACCCCCCGGCGGGCCTCGAGCGTCCGCTCCAGCTCGCGCAGGCCGACATAGGCGCGGTCGCTGCTCACGGTCTCGGTCTTCACCCGGTCGAGATTGGTCCGGATCGCCGCCTCGCTGGCCGCGGCGCGGTCGTAATCCTTCTGGGTCGTGTCGATGATCCGCTCTTTCTCGCGCTGGATCAGGCGCTGAAGGTCGCGCTGCTGGGCGTATTGCTCGGCCATGGCCGGGTGGCGCTCGCCGAGCCGGGTGGCGAGCTCGGCGGTGTTGCGCGAGAGCGTGGCGTATTGCTGCCGCAGCGCCTGCATCTCCAGGGATTGCAGCATCTCCGGCAGGGCCGTGCTCGGGTCCGAGGTGCGCATCTTGCGGGCCTGGTCCAGGCGCGACTTCGCCTCCGCGGTCTTGATCGAGGCGGTGACGAGCTGCTGGTTCAGGTCGCCGAGCTGCTGGTCGGTGAGCAGGCGGCCGCTCGAGGCCACGAGCTTGTGGGCCTCGCGGTAGCGCACCACCTCGCCCTCGGCCTGCTCGACATCGCGCTTCAGGTTGCCGAGCCGTCCGGTCAGCGCGTCGAAGGCGCGCCGGGCGGTGTCGGTGCGGGCGGCGCTCTCCTCGGCGAAGTAGGCGTCGCCGATGGCGTTGGCGATCCGGGCGGCCTTCTCGGGATCGCGCGACTGCACGGATACGTCGATCACGAAGGTCCGCTCGGCCCGGCGGACGCTGAGCTTGGTCTGAAGCGTGTCGAGGGCGATGTTGACCGGGTCGCGGCTCGCGGCCGGGGGCAGCATGCCGAGCGCGCCCTTGATCCAGGCCAGCGTCGGGTTGTTTCCGTCCGGCAGCACGAACTCGTCGTCCTGGTCGAGATGCAGGGTGGCGATTACCCGGCGCAGGACGTTGTCCGACTGGATCACCCGCACCTGGCTCTCCGCGATGGAGACGCCGCTATCGGCCTGGGGCTGGCGGGCGTTGACGTCGTTCTCGACGACCCGCAGGTCGCTTGGATCGACCAGCACCTGGATCCCCGAGGTGTAGCGCGGCGGGATCAGGCCGAGCAGCGCCACCGCGACCGCCACCATGAACAGGGCACCCAGCACGATGAACCCGCTGCCCCGCCACAGCCGGCGCAGGATCACGCGCGCCTCCGGCCGGCTCTCCTGACGGGGCTCGACCTGCGGCAGCACCATGCGGATCGGCTGCTCACCACTCATGCGCGTCGAGAAGTCGAACATGCGCCACGCTCCCTGACCTGTCGGAGTGCGGCCGGTGCCGCCCTCCACCGCACTCCTGCGCCCGTCCCCGTTCCGGTCACCTCCGTGCCGATCCGGGACAGGGCCTCGACCGAGGCGGTGTTGTCTCCGACACGGCAGCAATCGGCATACCGAACCAGTACTCTCGCCTTGAACCAGACCCTACACATGGATTCCTGTAGATCTTGCTTACAGAACTAGGGCGCTCTGTCACGATTTTGTGGCACCAACAGGCCTGGAATTGTTGGGG